>JAXFOY010000004.1:0-43932 GCA_034180045.1 Eubacterium sp. | reverse complement strand
GTTTTCTAGGTTCTCGCTGCCTTGTTTGACAGCTTAATCATATTACCATTTTTACTCTGTTATGTCAAGAACTTTTTCATTCTTTTTCTAACTTTTTCAAATGGTTTTCGCCACACGCTTTCGCGTGACAGCTTATCAATACTATCATTTCTAAATTCTATTGTCAAGAACTATTTATTCTTTTTTTAGAATTTTTAGAATGATGTTGCTGTCATATCCGACAGCTTGACTATATTAACACAGCTTTTACTTTCTTGTCAATTCCTTTTCAGCATTTTTTTGCAAATAATTTATTCTTTTTTTGAGATAGGAATAAGGATTAAATCACGTATATTCTCACCGTCTTATTCTTACCTTCAGCCATAGCGGCACATTCGCATACATCCGCATATTCTTCGGCTGCAATTATATCCTGGTCCGAAAAGTCTCTTTTGATTATCATATATTTTTTATCTTTTCTGTCCAGAAATGAAATTTCCTCCCAATTATGCTGACTTGTCATGAGCGGTATCGCCCCAAAGTGAACTCCGGATGCCTCAAGTGACTCAACAGTTCGGTTTATTCCGAGTTTCTTCATCAAGATTTTGCTTTGTTCGTTGTAGATATTAAGTCCGTAATCAGCAAAGATACTCAAGTTTGATATAGCTTTCCCGTTCTCCTTTTCGCCTGTAAATAGATTCTCCAAAAATTTCAGCTGCCCAATATTACCTATGTATATTCCCTTTCTCACTATAAGCTCTCGCAACTCTGTTTTGTTTTCATTAAGAATTTTCATTTCAGTGCCTTTAGAAACATTACTTATATATGGAATTATGTTGAGGTTTTCATCAAAGGTCTCTTCGCTTTTAAGCATTTGTGCCGCCGGCAGAACAAAGCGTATCTCTACGCCAAGTTCATCACATTCGCTCTTGGCAGAAACCGCATCAAAACGATTGAACGCGGATAAGTTATAAAAATACAGTTCCAGTGCTTTATTATCCGCCTGATTCATAAGATTTATGCCGGGCGAAAAGGACTCTATTTTAATTTCAGCCTCCTCTACCCGTCTTTTGCATAGCTCCATTTCAAATAAATCCAGGGTATCGCGTCTTAACTCGTTAAGTTTTGAGATTTGCACTGCAAGGTAAAAATCGCCGTGCAAGTCAATTTTACATACGTCAAAAGGTGTAGTTCCTGTTTTCTTCAGTGCTTTTATTACTCTGTCACTTGCATTTAACTGTGCGCATTCAAACGGCCCGCCTGAATTTTTCACATTTATTTTTCCGCTTTCGTCACTTACGCTTAAGTTTATCATCCCGTTTTTATCCGCACTGCATCTCATTTTGATTTTTAGACGGCGTAAAAACTTGCCTGAATGCCAATCTTTGTTCCGGTAACTTTGTGCCGCCGCTTCCATTTGTTCTTTGCTGCTTATTCTGAAAACATCACTGCCCTTTTCAACAGGTTCTTTTATATCGCCTATTGTCACAACTCCATCGCCGTCGTCTTTCAAATATGTCACTATGTTACCGGTTTTTGATTTTTCATTGCGTATCTCCACGCCGTCTCCAAGCTTAAGGTCTTCTTCGCTTCTTATTTTAATCAGGTTCCTGCCTGCGTTCGGGTTTATAACCTTGCCGATTTTCACCCCTTTATGCTTCGATAATTCTCCGGACATAAAGTTTTTCGGCTTTGCTTCACTAAGATAAGCACTTGTAAAACCTCTATTAAAAATTTGCTTCAGTGCCAGTCGGTCTTCAGCGCTTACCTCGTAACTTCCTCTCTCAGCGTAGATATCAAGATATTTTCGATATATTGACGTTACGATTGCAACATATTCCGGCGACTTCATGCGTCCCTCTATTTTTAGAGACCGAACCCCCGCTTCACACAACTTATCCAAATTGTCCACCATCGACATATCGCTCGGGCTAAGCAAAGCACTTTGCCTTATCTTACCGTTCTTATCCGCGCTTTTATACGACAATCTGCACGGCTGTGCACATTCCCCCCTGTTTCCGCTGCGTCCACCTATATGTCGGCTCATTTGACACTGTCCTGAATAACAAACACAGATTGCACCGTGGCAAAACACTTCTATTTCGGTATCGGTTTCTCGGCACAAAACCCTTATTTCTTCCAACGAAAGTTCTCTTGCCGGAACCACCCTGTGAAATCCCAGTTCGGAAGCTTGTATAACGCCGTACTTATCATACACAGTTGCCTGCGTAGACATATGCAGTTCAAGATTCGGCAAATGTTCTCTAAGCAGATTAGCAAAACCTATATCCTGGACGATAACCGCATCCACACCTATTTCATATAACTTATTTGCATATTCAAGCGCACTGCAAAGCTCCTCATCTTTAATAAGAACATTTATGGTAATGTATACTTTAACCTTTCTTTTGTGTGCAAATTTTACAGCTTCTGCCAGCTCTTTCATATCAAAATTATCCGCATTCATTCGCGCATTAAACAGGCTGCCTCCTGCATAAATCGCATCAGCACCGTTTTCGACTGCCGCAATAAAAGCTTCCTTGCTGCCTGCCGGAGCAAGAAGTTCGCATATATTTCTTTCTTTTTTTAGTTCAGATTGATTATTCATTACTCTCCGGTTTCTTGCCATGGAACTGGTAATAACAAACTTCGAGCCTTCCGTTATACAGTTTACGCCTTCGATTTGCCTCTTTACCAAAAATTTTATCTTCTACATCCTTATCTGTTGTTATCATAAACAGAGACCAGCTCGGGTTTTCAGCAAAGAACTTACGATATTTATTATATATCGCCGCAATTTGTTTCTGCTCTCCTATTCTCTCCCCATACGGCGGGTTTGTTATGATTATTCCTGAATGCTGCGTTGCCTTTATCCTTGCCATATCTGCATTTATAAATCTTATGTCTTCATCAACACCTGCCTCTACAGCATTTTCCTTTGCTGCCTCAATAGCCTTTTTGTCAATATCCACCGCAACGATATTGAGTTTTGTCTCCTGATCTATGCCGTCAAATGCAGCTTTTCGTTCTTCCTTCCATATCTTAGGCTCAATTATCTCCCATTTTTCACACGCAAAGCCCCTGGAGAGTCCCGGTGCTATATTCTTGGCGATCATAGCCGCCTCAATGGCTATCGTTCCGGAACCGCAGCATGGATCAAGCAAAAGTCTGCCCGCATTCCAAAACGAAAGTTCTATCATTGCTGCCGCCAGGGTTTCTTTAATCGGCGCAGATACATTTTTCACTCTATAACCTCTCTTATGAAGTCCTGTTCCGCTCGTATCCACGGTCAAAGTAACTCTATCCTTTAGAATTGTAACTTTTACCGTATACTCTGCACCCGTTTCAGGCAAGTTTTCCATAAGATATGCCTCTCCCAATTTTGAGACTATTGCTTTTTTACAAATTCCCTGGCAAGCAGGTACACTATGCAACTTAGATTTTACCGAGCTGCCTGTTACCGTAAACTTTCCGTCAGGCGGAATCAAAGCTTCCCACATAAGCGCTTTAGTCTGCTGAAAAAGTTCCTCAAAAGTCTCCGCCTTGAACTCAGCCATTTTCAGCAGCACCCTGTCCGCAGTTCGCAGCCAAAGATTACTCCTTACTATAGCTCGCTCATCACCTTCAAAACTTACTTTTCCGTCTTCCGTTTTTAGGACCTTATATCCCAAGTGCTCTATTTCACGCCTTACAACTGCTTCAAGACCGAAGGTCGCCGTGGCGATAAGTTCATATTTCATTATTTTCTCCTGTTCAGTTCATTCCCCGTCTATGGCAGGTAGATTCAATGGATTTTCAAATTCTCTATTATTTTAACACAAAACAGGTGCGGGCAACATCGCCTGCACCTGTTTTTTTCGCCGGAACCTATCATTAACCTTATACACATAAAATCTCTTATTTGCATAATTAAAAATCTAATGCTGAATTATCTATATGAAATATCTATTCCAAACCATTGCTTCAAGTAATACCACAAAACTTCTGACAAACCAATCGTAGCAGCGAAAATAACCATTCCTCCTACTGCGGCAACCAAAGCAAGTTTCCATTGTTTTGAAAATAGCGAAATAATAATGGTCAAAATGTATAATCCTAATACGGTGTTATAATCTACGAGCGTCATGTTGAATGATTCAAAAATAAGTCCCTCAATCGGTATAATCAAAAACAAAATTCCCACTAATATATATGCTATGCGAGCAATCCGGTTAAGCTTTTTCCATTTTTCTCGAAAATTCTTCATCTTCATATTAAACCTTTCCAAATTTTTAATAAACCGTTTTACATATTTGTTCTCGGCAAACAGAATATGTTAGATTCCATTGCGATAACAACCAACCCGAACCGTACACTGAACCCCACATCAAGCGCCGCGTTTCTCATTACAAAAAAGAGCCTTAAAGATAAGGCTCTTTCCTGTTAAGTTTATTACTTTCTATT
The DNA here is from genome assembly GCA_034180045.1 of Eubacterium sp. Lineage (GTDB taxonomy): Bacteria > Bacillota > Clostridia > Peptostreptococcales > Anaerovoracaceae > Eubacterium_B. The sequence goes on along the minus strand of JAXFOY010000004.1, from coordinate 39,510 downwards.
GATTCTATCACATTCAAAGCCTTACCGGTTCCTATTGCAACGCACTGCTCAGGATTTTCGGCAATTCTCACATTCATGCCGGTTCTTGCCTGTAATCTCTTGTCCAATCCGTATAGGTATGCGCCTCCGCCTGTCAGCACTATGCCCGAGCCGGTGATATCTGCTGCCAGTTCAGGCGGTGTTTGCTCAAGTACGCTATGAACAGCTTCACATATTGTATATAGCGGTTCTTCAAGAGCTTCCATAATTTCTTCCGAGGTTACCTCCACCACCTTTGGCAGACCGCTGACCAAATCTCTTCCTCTGCACTCTGCAACCACGGTTTCTTCTCTAGGAGATGCCGTACCAAGCTTCTTCTTTAGTTCTTCGCTGGTTCTCTCCCCTATGTATAGCTTGTGATTTCGTCTCATGTATCTTACGATATATTCGTCAAACTTGTCACCTGCAACCTTAACAGAAGCACTGGCAACGATACCTCCAAGCGCAATAACCGCTATGTCGGTCGTTCCTCCGCCTACGTCTATTACCATTACTCCGTCAGGCTTAGCAATATCCAGACCTGCTCCTATGGCAGCAGCTACAGGTTCTTCTATAAGGTAAACATTCTTTCCCCCCGCCTGTGTAGCCGCTTCACGAACCGCACGTTTTTCTACTTCAGTCACACCGCTCGGTACGCATACCATAATTCTCGGCTTGAAGAAAAAACCGCTTCCGCAGGCTTTACGAATAAAATACTTGAGCATCTTCTCCGTAATATCATAGTCAGAAATAACACCATCTCTCAGAGGCTTAACTGCAACAATATTAGCAGGTGTTCTTCCAAGCATCTGTCTTGCTTCTTCACCAACTGCAAGTATTTCGTCGGTGTCCTGGTTGACAGCCACCACAGACGGTTCCTCTAAGACGATTCCCTTATTTTTTATATAAACCAGCACATTGGCCGTTCCCAAATCTATTCCAACTTCAGTTGCCATAAAATTTCCTTTCTATCAATAAAATAGTTATATTTTATTATATACAAAATATGAACCTTTTTCAATGCCAAGCCTTGTTTTGATTAATAAAAGTCTTTCTGCAAAAGGGTTTCAATTGTTCTTAGAAGCGTATCTACATCTTCATTCGTTGTCCCCCATGCTGTGACAAAGCGCGCGACAATCTCGCCATTCTTTTCAGGTGTCCATTCATAGAAGAAAAAATTCTTTTCGAGTTCCTTTACCACCGCAACCGGAAGATAAGGGAACACCTGGTTTGTTTGAGATGTACCCAGAAATCTGCATCCCAATTTTTCAAGCCCTTTTCTTAGTTTTGATGCAAGCCTGTTTGCATGCCTTGCCATCTCAAAGTATATGGAGTCTTCTCCTCCTTCAAGCAAAGCTTCAAATTGAACCCCTATGAGCCTGCCTTTAGCAAGCAATCCGCAGTTTTGTTTTATCATCCAGCGAAAGTGCTCGTTCATCTTAGGATTTGATATGACTAAAGCTTCTCCGAAAAGCGCACCGTTCTTTGTTGCCCCAAGATAAAAAGCATCGCATAGCTCAGCCAGTTCCTCAAGCCTTATATCACAATGCTCACTTGTCAAAGCCGAAGCCATCCTCGCGCCGTCAATGTATAGATACATATTACGCTTTTTACATACTTCATAGAGCGCTTTCAGTTCTTTTTTTGAATAAAGCGATCCGCTTTCTGTCGGCTGTGAGATATATGCCATCTTTGGAATCACCGTATGCTCGTCTTCATATTCATCCCACGCCATTTCCAGATTTTTTGCAGTGAGTTTTCCATCTTCGTCAGGCATAGCTATTACTCTATGACCGGTAGCTTCTACCCCTCCGGTTTCATGAACATATATATGCCCCGTTCTCGGAGCAACAACCGCTTCATATGGTCTGAGGCAAGCTGAAATAACCGTTATATTGCATGAAGTTCCACCGACCATCATATGTATCTCACAGTCTTCTCTGCCAATTAACTTCTTAATCATCTGCGCAGCATTCTCACAGTGTCTGTCAAGACCGTATCCGTCGGTATGTTCCAGATTTGTTTTTTGGAGCGCCTCAAGAACCTTAGGATGTGCCCCTTGGCTATAGTCGGATCTAAAATAAATCATAGCTCTACCTCATTTCTGTCATCTTCTTTTGTTAATCAAATTAAATTTATCTAATGCGACAACAACTGCCGGAATCATGACAATATGAAGAATCATGCCCGGAATTGCATTTGTAAACGCTGCCGACATAAACATAGGATAAGTGAATTTTGCTCCCATATATCCCATAATCAGCATCATGCTTCCGCCCCAGACTATTCTACCTATAATCATCGCAATTATCAGTGACACATAGATATTTACGGTCCTTTTGGGCAGCTGGCTGTACAGCAAACCCGCTATCAAACCGTAGCTCGCAAGTTCAAGGCACATAGCCAAACCCACAGGCATAAGCGGCGGCATACTGAAAATAAAAAAACGCAGGATAGGGGCAAGAGCTCCTACAAGCATAGCCAACCAAGGTCCGCATACAAAACCGGCGATAAGCACAGGAATATGCATAGGACATAGCATGGAACCGAACTTCGGAATCTGTCCGGTAACAAAAGGAAGCACCATGCAAAGCGCAAGACAAACGCCCGCTGCGATAATATCAAAGGTTCTTGTATTCTTCGTCTTTCTGTTAGCCATCGTTTCTCCAATCTTTACTCTCATCGATAATAATATCACACCTATTCTCGCTGTCAAATGTTTTGAACGCCATATTCTCCAGCGGAATCCATCTATCAAAAAACACTCCGGCATTCTCAATGCCGTTACGCATTAAAATTCTCTCCCTTTGTGTAACCGGGTCCATCTTCATAAAAACCGTTAAATCATAGTAGCTTATTAAGTCAGGGTGCGTGCTGTATGCGCCCTCAACTATGTTTCTATTTTTATAATCTATCAAAATAGAATCTGTAAGTTCCATTTTTTTGCAGTCAAATCGGCTATAGTTCACGCTCTGTTTATTCTTTAACTTTTTGAGTATCTCTTTTTCAAAGCGTTCTCGGTCGACATTACCGCCCGGCTGCAAATATCTTTCTTTCGTTCTCTGTTCTTTCCGAAGAAAAAAATCGTCCATATGAAATACACTTGCTCCATACTTTAACCCCAATGCATTTGCAAGAGTAGTTTTCCCTGCACAGCAGTTTCCGTCTATAGCAATTATTATGGCATCTGTCTTTTTCGGTGAATTCTTTTCATAGGCGTTTGCACTTGACATAAGCCTTTCAATAGCCTTGAGAAGGACTCCATATTTTTCATTTGATATATCAAAAAATTGCTCTTTCATTCGATTTCAGCTTTCCTAATAATTAACCTGGATTCAGCTAAGCCAAATCCAGGTTAATGATTTTAGTTATATTGTTTATATAGCTTGAGGGCTATTTTTCTACAACCAAAGCGGTTCCCATTCCTCCGCCGATGCAAAGTGTAGCAAGACCCTTCTTAGCATCTTCTCTCTTTAGCATCTCATGGATTAGAGTTACGAGAATACGACAACCTGATGCTCCGATAGGGTGACCAAGTGCGATAGCTCCGCCGTTTACATTTAGCTTAGCAGGATCGATTCCAAGATCTTTACCAACTGCCAATGCCTGAGCTGCGAAAGCTTCATTTGCTTCAATTAAGTCCATATCATCAATTGATAGACCTGCTTTTTCAAGAGCCTTTCTTGATGATGGGATAGGGCCTGTTCCCATGATCTTAGGGTCAACACCTGCTGATGCGTATGAAACGATTTTTACAAGTGGTGTTAGTCCTAGTTCCTTTGCCTTATCAGCTGACATTACTACAACAGCAGCACCTGAGTCATTGATACCGGAAGCGTTACCTGCTGTAACTCCGCCGCCATCCTTCTTGAATGCAGGTTTCAGCTTGCTGATTTTTTCTATTGTTGAACCGAACTTAGGATGTTCATCTGTATCAAATACTATTGGATCTCCCTTTTTCTGAGGAAGTTCGATTGGAACGATTTCGTCTTTGAATCTGCCGGACTTAACTGCTGCTTCAGCCTTTAGCTGTGAATCAAGAGCAAATGCATCCATTTCTTCTCTTGTTACACCCCACTGCTCAGCAACATTTTCTGCTGTTACACCCATGTGGTAGTCGTTGAATGCATCCCAAAGACCATCTTTAACCATAGCATCGATGAATTTTGCATCAAACATTCTTGCTCCCCATCTTGCTGATGGAACTACATATGGAGCCAGTGACATGTTTTCTGCACCACCTGCTACGATGATGTCAGCATCTTCTGCTTTGATAATCTGTGCAGCAAGTTCTACAGCTCTAAGTCCGCTTCCGCAAACCTTGTTGATTGTCATAGCCGGAACTTCCTGTGGCAGACCTGCATCTATCATCATCTGTCTTGCTACGTTCTGTCCCAGCCCTGCCTGAAGAACATTACCCATTATTACTTCGTCAACCATTTCAGGTTTAACTCCGGCTCTGTTAAGCGCTTCCTTGATAACAACAGCACCAAGCTTTCTTGCCGGTACATTTTTCAGTGTGCCGCCATAGCCACCAATCGCTGTTCTTACAGCGCTTACGATTACTACTTCTCTCATTGTAAGTACCTCCTAATTGTTGCATACTGCCTGCGAACTCTTTCGCATCCTTAAAAAAATATAATTACAATAACTGGATATTCTCACTTTACAACATTGTTAAATAATAGTCAATACTAAAGTGAAAATTTATCTATAAGATTTTTATATCTTTAGAGTCGCATAGAAACGTTTTTCCATATACTCCGGCTTCAGAGCTTCTTTTGCCTGTCTTAAATTTTCCAAACCCATATCCTCTTCACGATTTACATATTTAACACTTTCGGGTAATTGCTTACAAAATTCTCGACATACAATCTGATAAATACCCCGAAAACTGTCATTTGCCTTTTCGAAGTGTTCCACCGCCATCTCGTCGGAAATCAGCTCACCTACAGCAAATCCTTCAAGTTTATCGTTTATATATATTGCTGTAGAATATACATTAGGCATATCCACCAACCTTAGGATTTGTCCGATAGCATCAAGCTCACTTTCCAAAGTTTCAATTTGCTCATCGGCTTCTTTATTTTGTTTTTGCTCCTTTGTAAACTGAAGCACCTCATCCCGCATATCTAAAGTTATCGGTCTAACCTCATATTCAAAGTTTTTGAGGAAGTAATTCATATGATTTTTTTTCTTATGCAAAGCTCTTCCGGATAAACTTATGAGTTTATCTTTGAGGTAAACATATTCATCTGCATCTCTATCTGCAAAGACTTCGATTTTATCTCCAAAGGCTTCTTCCAAGAACTTCACCATATGCTCAGGTATAGCGATTATTTCAAAGTTTATATTCCTTGCATCAAATCTCTTTTTACACTCGAGTATAGCCTTGCGCAAATTATCTATATCATAGCTTCCGACGGCTGTCAAAGGCATGGAAATAACGGAATCACTGCCATCTCCTGCACAATTACCTCCCGCCATACACAAATATCCCTCAATTATTTCCCAGCATAAACAGTAGCTTCTTCTCCATATATAATTGGCAATATATGTGTAGCTTGCACCTCTATAGTTATATCCATCAAAATATTTCAGTAATATAGCCTTATCTCCATCTTCCGGTGCTTCGAAAGTGTGGCTAAATATACTCATAAATCTATTCTCCAATCCTTTACTCTGTCTAAATACTCATAGTCCGTGAAATCAAATCGCAGCGGTGTAAGCGTTATATAATCGTGAGCATTATGGAACAAATCAAGTTCATCGCCAGCTTCTTTATGGTTCGGAATTACACCTTTCAGCTTATACTGCTCACCGCCCACATTAACAAACTTGTCTTCGAAAAATCCGGTTCCCAGCCTCGCTGCCTTTACGCCTTTTATTTCTCCTAAGGGCTTATCCGGCGAGTTTATATTAATTATTATATTGCTTGGAACTTCTTTTTTTATATAATCGATTATGTCTGTCGCCACCTTGCATGCACCGTCAAAGTGTTTCGCATGATGACCGTTTACGGAAACCGCCACCGCCTTATAGCCTTTCATTGCAGCTTCCATTGCTGCGCCTACCGTTCCAGAGTATATCGTATCAGTACCTAGATTACTCCCCATGTTAATTCCTGAAAAGACCATATCGACATCTATACAATTTTTTTCGCACATCTGAAGCCCGACCTTCGTGCAGTCCGATGGGGTTCCCGATGTAATCCATGCGAGTTGTGCATCGGGGAATTCAACTTGTTTCACAATTATTTTTTCTTCCAATGTAATAGAATGACTTTTTCCGCTTTGCTGTGTATTAGGCGCACAAACATATACGTTTCCCTGCTTTGCCAAAGCGCTCGCCAAAGCTTTAATCCCTTCGGCTTCAATGCCGTCGTCATTGACAAGTAAAAAATTCATCAATATTTCAGTACCTTTCCGATTGAGTCATAAATAACTAAACTTGCTCTATCGTCGAACGGAGTTTCGGTCTTATTTATCAAAACCAAGTCTTTGCCGCGATAATAGTTGATAAGCCCCGCTGCCGGGTAGACTGCCAAAGAAGTACCGCCTACTATCAGAAGATCCGCCTCTGAAATAGCCTTAATCGCGCCGGCGATAACTTCGTCGTTGAGCATCTCACCGAATAAAACCACATCGGGCTTGATTCGTCCGGAGCAGCTGCAATAAGGAACTCCCTTGCGGCAGTTATTTTCATTCATAATATATTCAAGGTCATAGAATTTGCCGCATTTTTCGCAGTAGTTTCTCGCAACGCTTCCGTGCAGTTCAAACACATTACTATTACCCGCTTTTTGGTGTAATCCATCAATATTTTGAGTTACAACAGCTGATATTTTACCTTCTTTTTCCAGCTTTGCCAATGCCTTGTGTGCATCATTAGGTTCAGCATCAGCGTAAACCAAGTTTTCTTTATAAAATTTGTAGAAAACTTCATTTTTGTTAAAATAAAAATCCGCAGATACTATCGATTCCGGAGAATATCCATACGCATTCCTCGCATGGTAAATTCCGCTTTCGGATCGAAAATCCGGGATATTACTTTCGGTTGATACACCTGCACCGCCAAAGAAAACTATTTTTTGACTCTTGTCTACCAGACTTTTTAGCCTTGGATCCATATCGTCTCCTTTATAAAATGTCATTTATATGTTACTATACTTAAAAATAATATAATTTCATACGATTTCTTTGAAGTACTAAACTTAAAATATATTATACCATGTTTTGAGGTGTATGTTAACATGAAAAAGATAATTGATGCTGTTTCAAACACTAAACAGACAAGATTAAAATCCAACGTAAAAACAGCGCTTGTTCTTAGCGGCGGCGGCTCCCGCGGTGCATATCAGTGTGGAGTTTGGCAGGCTATGAATGAGCTGGGAATTACCGTTGATATGGTTGTAGGGGTCTCCGTAGGTGCGCTTAACGGTGCCATGGTCGTACAGGGTGATCAGTTTCTCTCTGCCGGTCTTTGGCGAAAACTTGCTACGGACAAGGTATTTGATGTGAAGCCTGACGCACAGCTCAGCGAATTTGCTATTGAATTTTTCAAAAACGGAGGTGCCGGCAGCAGCGGTCTTCAGAGTTTAATTCAAAATTTCTTAGATGAGGACTATGTCAGAAAAAGCGAAATCGACTACGGACTTTTGACCGTTGAATTCCCAAGTATGAAGCCTCATTATCTCTGGAAGAAGGATATTCCGCCGGGAAAACTCGGTGATTATATAGCTGCGAGCGCCTCTGCATTTCCGGCTGTGCAGACATATTCCATAGACGGTAAAAATTATATCGACGGCGGATTTGAAAATAACATGCCTATTCACATGGCTGTAGAAAACGGCGCCTCTAACATTATAGCGGTTTACCTGAAAGCTGCCGGTCGCTTTGATGCCGCCAAGGAACTTTCCGTATCCGATAATATTACCCTTATTTGCCCTGAATGGGATTTAGGTTCATTTCTTGTATTCGATCCTGAAAATTCCGCTCATATTCTCAGGCTTGGTTATTTGGATGCGATGAAAGCTTTCGGCGTCTACGAGGGAAAGTATTACGCATTTGTAAAAAAGGAATTTAAGGCTCGATTGCTTGACGGCATCGATAAGCTCGCATATTTCTTCGAATTTGACCCTCTCATTCTCTACAACAAAAAGAACTTTACTTCCCGATTACTGGATGCCATCATCGAAAACAGCAAAGAACACCAGGCGTTAAAGGAAACCGACTTAAGCGCCAATACCGTCAAAACCCTTCTAAGGCAATTAAATAAAAAAAATACGGTCATACTCATTGCCAAAAGCCTAAAGGAAAAAGGTGAAGGCTCAATCTTTAGCAAATCGTATGTCCGTAAATTAATGTCAGCTGAAATCAAGGCGGCACAAGCGCTCATCAGTTTTGATATTCTCTGAAATTAAGCATGGCGCCGAGGAAGTCGGATAATCTTCCGCTCTTCGGTTTTTCGAAGATTTCCTCAGGACTCCCCTCTTCGACGATTCTGCCCTTATCCATGAATATCACGCGGTCTGCAACCTCTTTTGCAAAACCCATCTCATGAGTAACTACCACCATGGTCATATTTCGGTTTGATAAATCTTTCATCACCGACAGCACCTCGCCGGTAATTTCCGGGTCTAGCGCTGATGTAGGTTCATCAAAAAGCATTAAATCAGGTTCCATCGCAAGAGCCCTTGCGATAGCAACTCTTTGCTTTTGTCCTCCGGAAAGATGCGCGGGATATGAGTCCGCCTTATCCTTAAGACCTACCATGTCCAGAAGTCCCAGGGCTTTTTCTTCGGCTGCCTTTCGGCTCATTTTTTTTACCTTAATCGGTGCATAGCATATGTTCTGTAAACATGTCATATGAGGGAAAAGGTTGAAGTTCTGAAACACCATGCCACTTTCGCCGTCAAAATTAAGCTGCCCCGAACTCATTTGTTCCAGTCCGTTGAGACACCTGAGAAAGGTGCTTTTCCCCGAGCCCGAAGGCCCTATAATCGCTATAGTCTCTCCTTTTTTGACATTCAGACTAACGCCGTTAACCGCTGAAGTGCCTGCAAAATCCTTATATATATTTGTTGCTTGTAGTATGTATTCTTTCATCTTTTCTCAAATCCTGTCAATTTGTCTCTTCTACGCATCATATCTGGCAAATCGTTTCTCTATTTTTCCTGCTACCATCGTCAGAACCGCAGTCATCATCAAGTATATAAGCGCCGCCATAAAGAAAGGTGACATATCTGTCAATCTATTTACCGTGGTACTTGTAGCCCTCATCAAATCAACAACTGTTCCGATGGTAGATGCGAGCGCCGAATCCTTCACCAGTGTAATTGCTTCATTTACAATCGGCGGAAGCACAGTTTTCATGGTTTGTGGCAAAATTATGTCTTTCATTGTCGCCGACTTTGATATTCCAAGAGTTCTCGCCGCCTCATACTGCCCTTTGTCCACACCGGCAATTCCACCTCTATATATTTCGGCAAAATAGGCTGCGTAATTTAGAACAAAGGTCAAAATTACCGCAACAAACGGGTTTATATTTACCTCTAAACATATAGGGAAAAAGTAATAGAAAAAATATAGCTGTAATATTAGCGGTGTCCCTCTAAAAATCCATATATATATTTTGCTGAACCATTTAAGAGGCAGGATTTTACTATTGCTTGCAAGTGCAAACGGAAGCCCCAAGGGAAGTGACAGCAAAAGTGTCAAAACAAATATTTTAATTGTAACTATCGTCCCGCTCAGCAGAAACGGCATATATTCTATAATTTTATCCATACTTTACTTTTCAAGCGGTTCAAATACCACTATATCCTTACCGAACCACTTTTCGCTTATCTTTGCTGCGGTGCCGTCGTCTTTCAGTTCTTTAAGCGCCTGATTCACCTTATCCCTTAGTTTTACATTGTCTTTAGCAAATCCGATTACATAAAAGTCATCACCAAAAGAATAGCCGCATTCTTTCATCTCACCTTTCAGATTTTTGTTTGTATACTCACCCAGAACTTGGTCAACCGCGATAACATCTATGCGTCCCGCCTTTAGATCCATAATTGCGGCGTCATATGTATCGTATTCCGTTACATTTTCACTGAAGCTTTTATAATTTGCGTCAGCTTTAATCATTTCAAGTGCTGACGAATCCACTTGCGTTCCAACTTTCATGTTGGCAAGTTCCTTTGAATCCTTGACATCAAAGTTCGAAGTACTAAGTGACATAAGCACTATTTTGTTATTCAGATATTTGGAAGACAGCGCCATCTTTTCTTTTCTCTCCGGGGTCACCGACATGCCGTTCCATACGCAGTCTATAGTTCCCGCTTTGAGTTCCAGCTCCTTAGCATTCCAATCTATAGGCTTAAATTCAACCTTGACCTTAAGTTTTTTCCCTACAGCCTTTGCGAGGTCTATATCAAAACCCACCAAATCACCGCCTGCATCACGAAATCCCATAGGTGCAAACGAATCATCAAGACCTATTACGATTTTATCCTTATCAACTTCGCTTTTGTCATTCTTATCCGCACAGCCGGTAAGTGCAAAAGTAGCGATTAGTGTTAACATCAATGCCAATATGCCTATCTTTTTAATTGAGTTTTGTTCAAAGCGCATGCTCTTTTTCACATTCATTTCTACATCCTCACTTTATTTCTTTATCACATTAAAGTATTAATGTGATAAATATATCAGCTATGGAATCACTTGTCAACACTTTTTTTCCGCTTTTGTCAAAAAATATTTATTTGGGAATGTCAATACTAAATAGGAAAAAATTTTTATTGAATTTATGCAAAATTTACAACAAGGGTTTTATACATATGTAATTGCACCTCTATACATTTGTATAAAACTCAGCATGAATATGTATAAGATATCTATTTGATATTAACATATTTTGCATATAATAAATACATAAATTGAATGCGGAATTTTGGGTATCAAAATATAACCTTTGTAAAGTTACATCTATACAAAAGCATCGCTGTTTCCTATAGATTATTTCCCTTCAGCATAGGTAATAGTAGTCTAAACCAAGATTCTCAAGCTCTTGCTTAAATAATTCTTCCGATGATTTCCCGCGGTGGATTCTTCTTGGGTATCTGTTTATCCATTGTTCGATTTCTTTAGCCTTTTTAGTTGTAAGATATTTGTCGAAATCCATACCCTTGTGGAGAAATCTCCTGATTAGTAAATTACAGTTCTCGTTACTCCCTCTTTCTCCGGGAGAATAAGGGTGGCAATAATATATTTCTGTACGCTTTCCAACTCGATATAACGCCTTTTCCATGCCGGCACAATCCTGAAATTCGCTGCCGTTATCAACAGTAATACTCTTAAACACATCGTAAAAAGCGCCCTTAAATCGCTTTTCAATTCGATTTAAGGCTTTTACTACTTCTTGCATAGTATGGGCTTTCATCTTCTCTATAATCTCTTGCCGCGTCTTTCGTTCCGTCAATACAAGCAGAGTATTTCTATTTGTTTGCATGCCGATTACGCTGTCCATCTCCCAATGTCCGAACTCAGTTCGCGCATTCACAATCTCAGGTCTTTCCTCAATGCTTTTTCCGGGTAATTCTTTTTTATATTTTTTATCTTTATGCTTCAGTTTCCTATACTTACCTCGTGGCAAATCTTTTAGTTTAACCCCTCGTATATATCCTTTTTTTATAGCGGTATATATTGTTGTATACGACTTTATTTCATATAAAAACTCCTCTTCGCTATTTTTGAGTTTGTAAATAACCGCTTCCGGAGAATATTTTTTCTTACCGATAAGTCGCCCTATATACTTATTTAACTTATCATCTTTTAATATTTTTGAAGTTTTTCCTTTGCGTTTTAAAGCTTCTAAATATTTATGCTGTGCATAATCTGCACTATACCTATATACCTTGGTTAAATCAGATTTCATTTGCTCGCACTTGCCACGCTTAATCTCAAGATAAACAGTGCTTAATGCAACGTCTAAACAACAAGCAATCTCAGAAACAGGATAATTATGTTTCAGCATATTTTCAAGCTGCCGTCTTTTGTAATAATCTAAGTGCTTAAACTTTCTCATACAATATCTACAATCCCCTTTGCATATATTATATATAAAAAAATTTTAACTTAAATCAAAAATTAAAAATCTTGTTTACACTGCAATTACAGGCTAAGAGACTAAAGTCTCTTAGCCAAGTTGTTCATATATAAAGAATTATTCTTAAGGCTAAAATCTATGTTTTAAGAAAAGTTATTTCAAGCTCGATCTTCTTATTATTATGATAAATTCTTCAAAAACGTAAAAATATGGCGTATGTGAGAAGGTTCTCACATACGCCATTGCCTGCTAAAACTCAAAATCTTCATCTTTTGAAAAGGAAAAAGTCTTTTTTTCTTCCGTGCCCGCTTTTTTCTCTTCTTTTCCTTGACTTTGGACAGGATTGCTGTTAATATTATATATATTTAGCGGCGGTCTTTCACGAGTTAAAACTCCCTGTCGGGGGGTTTGTGAGGACTCGCCGCTTTCGTGTATTTCCTCAAAATCAATCTCCTTCAATCTAATTTTATAAATATATGCTTCTTTCTTATGATTTTCCCTAACATCTACTATGAAATTAAATATGTTATTATCAATAACAAGCGGTTTATTGAAATAGTGCCACTTGGCTGTTGCTTTATGGATAGAATTTTGTTCCGCCTTAACCTCTTCCTTTGTTTTTACATATGCTGATGTTTCAATTAAATTTGCAATGTCTTTTTCAACCCCTAAATTCAACCTATTTGAATACGCTTTTGCATTTTCTATATTATCTCTAATTCTATACCCTTTCCGCGTTATTTGATTAATATATGCTTCAGTATTAACTAAATCATTTGTTCCTATAGGTAATTCAATTTTCATACCTTGATATTTACTGCTAAAAAGCTCATTGATATATTTTATCTTTTCCCTTTTTGTCATTTCCTTTGTCGAAGCATCAAACACCATTACATCAATGCGGTTTCGCTCGCCTTTATATCCGTTCAGCAAGTCCTCATTAAAGTCCTTACCTCTTGAAATCTCTCTTGTTATATAGTAGTCTTTTCCAAGCTGCTCCGACAGCCTCGTGCAAAATTTGTGTCCCGCCTCATCATTATCGGTACAGATATTAAGATGCTCAATATGCTCGTTATGCTCTAAAAAGCATATAGCTGCCCTTTCACTGACTCCGCCAAGGGATATATAGTTTTCGTTTCTTGCAATCTCAGGCTGCATACTGATATATGATAATAAGTCGATTTCACTTTCAAAAATATTTACAGTTTTATTCGTCGGATTTTCTATCCGAAAGCGATACTCCTTATGACTTCCGGAAGCATCCCCTTTTGTCCAAGTTGAAGCAGATACATTTGTTTTTGTGCTTCGCTTAAAAGCGCTTACAATATTACCATCAAAATCCTTGCCGATAAATACCGCATTGTTAAATTTCCTGTCCTGATATATAAGCCCGTTATCAATTAGGCTTGCTATAAGTCCCCCGTCAAGCCCTCTTGTCTTTACAAGATAGGCATAGGCGTTTTTGTTAGTATCCGCTTTTTCGGGCAGCTCAAAGCTTCCTTGTATATAGTTAGGATTTACGCTGATATTATCAGCTAAGACAACATCTTTGCGGCTGTAGTCATAGTTCATAACTTCGAGTACTTTGTAAGCCGCCTGAACAAATGGCATGTTTTCGACCTTAACATAATAATCAATCGGGTTTTTAGAGCCGTAGCCCTGTGAAAACCAGTAAAAGCCTTCTCCTTTGCTTATAACAAGGCTATCGTGTTCCCTGTGCCTATATACACCGCCTGTCCGCTTCATCGGCACGCCGCCTCGCGTTAAAATATCAAAAACATCCTGCTCTGCCGCTATTTTAACTAAATTAGGCTCGATATATTTTTTATTCATTTTTCTCTTTCCTTTCAAATAAAAACAAGGCTCAAAATGCCATTTTAAGCGGTTTTTAAGCCTTGCTCTATACTTGCCTCTATTGTTTTTTGTCCCGGATAACGATTTTCGCAGCCCTTTCATCAAATCTTACAAAGGCGGAAAAGGTATCTTCTGCGTCAGATAAGCCCTCTATAAAAAGCTCTTCTCCGTTATATAGCCTTTCTCGTTCGTCAAAGCTAAAGATATGCCCATATATCCCTTCCGGAATGCCCAAGGTATAGCTTATATACTCCTTACCTTTATACTTAACCACGCCAAGCCTTCCTATGACCTTTTCGTTATCTTCCGTTATAACTTCAACTTCCTTAGCCTTAATCATCTTAAGTTTGTCTTTTTGTTTCATTTTACACATTTTTATTTTCTCTTCTTTTTCACTTGTAATAGTAGTTCTTCTTAAGTCTCAAAAACCCGCTCTGATGTATCACTATAAGCTCCTCGCCTAAGTTCTTCCATTCTTCCGGTTCTATGATATATTCTTTGCTGCTGCTAATGCTGGTGCTGCTTCCACCTTTACCTGTAGATGTGCTTTTCTTTTTCACTTCCTGCTTTCCGATGAGATTTGAAAAATACTCTCTTGTGCTGTTATCTGTTGCAGACAGTACTGCAATATACCTAGAATTATCGAGTATAACCTTACGCTCCTTTTCGCTGTACACGAGGTCGATGTCAGCAAGCGACTGAGTTAAAATACATAGGTTACAGCCGTTTTTCCTGAATTTGCGAAACGGTGCAAGCACATCAAAATAGCCCATCGAGACAAATTCATCGAGGGCTAAAAGGATTCGCTCATTCCTTCCCTTTTCGTAAGTTCTGCCGCTGATATACTCTAAGATTTGCGCAACTACAATATGCACAAATGGTGCATAATATTCCTGCTTTTTATCAGAGACTTTAAGAAAAACTCTTTTTTCCTCAAGCATCTCCGGGTAAAAAAAGTTTCTGCTGCTTCCACAACTTCGCCTTAAAATTATCTCCATATTTTCGTTATCTGCAAAAATCTTAATTTTGTTGTTAAGAGTTCCCTTAGCTCCTGAGATATTTTTTTCATTTTCGCTTAGCAGCGGCTTAATATATCCCATGGCAAGCTCATTATCGGTTTCCGCTATGATATTAACTAAGTCTGCTATACTGCTGAAGAAAACGGTTTTACAAATTTCCGTAAAGTCCATACCGATATCATAAAAAGCAATAAATGCTGCAAGCAGTATCTTGCGTGCCGTCTCTAGAAAATACAGGTTGGTATCATTTGTATTTTGGGGAATCTCGATAATCTGCATTACCAACTGCTCGAGCCTGAGTCTCTTTTCCGCCTCTTCCTTTGCTCTATCAATCAGGTAAAATATATTATATGCAGCGCTTTCATATGGATTTTCCGGCTCGATTATAATCATTTTCTCCTTAGCGACTTTTACATTTTTAGATATATCCCCGGATATATCTATTGCAAAAAATGGTGCATTCCACTTCCTCAGCGATGGAATTAAAAGCGCAGATGTCTTACCAAGTCCTGAACCGCCAAAAACCGTGATATGCCCTTCTTTTGAGTTCTCAAGATACACCTCATTTTTTCCTTGCAAACCAAATATAAAACCTTCACCGTTCTTAGATTTTTTTAAGCCGCTTCCTTTTATGGTGTTCGCTGTGCTTTTACCAAATGCCATAGATTTTTTAGTTATTTTATAGTAAATAAGCTTACTGGTAAGCAATACTATAAATAATAGTATCATAAATATACACGCTTTCCAAAGCAATGGCACCAGAAAATCATTCATTTCAAAACTCCATTTCCACCTCTATATCTTTAGTAAAAGAAAGCTTTGGTTTCTTGCTTTGTTCTTCAGGCTTTACTTCTTCATTAGGAAGCTTCTCTTTTATTGAGTCAAAATATGTATTATTTACTTCCCCGCCATCGCCAACATCTATTCTTAGATGATCTATAGCCTTCCCATCAACAATATGATCAAAATAGAATTTGTAACATCCAATCCCTTCTACCTCCTTTCCCATATACTCAGCATGTTCAGAAATTGTGTTATTAAAATATACATCTTCATCAAGTTTTTTTATCTCATCAAGAAGCTTTCTTGTTACAATCTCTCCTTTATAGTCCTTACTAATCAAGTCGGAATGTTCGTTATGTTCTACGATCCAATAATCCCTGACGGATTTATGCTCGTTTTTTAATTCCTGAAGCTGCGCCTTTTCTATTATATAGTCTGCCGCCTTTTCCGCTTCTTTTACTGCCTTAAAAAGAAAGTTTTTATTATCTCTAATCTCTTTTGTCCAGCTTTGTATATATGCCTTATGCTGATTGAGTATATCTTCAGTCATAGGTTCTTTAATATATTCACCAAGAAATGAGCATGTAATTTCAGCTATAAGCTCTTCATAAGCATAATTACGGCTTCCAAATTTTGAACTTTGATTTCTGTTAAGTCTTTCTTTGCTACCTGTAGCGTGCGCAAGCTCATGCAGTGCAGTACGTACATAATCGCCCTGAGTCTTAAACTGAGTTTTTTCCGGCATAACTACTATATCTTCTTGTGGGCTATAAAAGGCGCTTGCTGAGTTCCTTCTTTCATTTATCGCTACGCCAAGACTCTTAGAGATTCTTTCGATTACTTCTTCTTCCTTTATATTATTCATATCATATCTTGCGGGTTTTTTGTCTATACCATCTACCAAAGCCGCATTAAATACTGTAAAAAGTCTTTGCTTCAAGCGATACCTATCATCTTCAGCATCTTCTCTTTGCATATATTCGTTATATTCATTAAAACTTACCCATCTTCCTTTTTTGTAGTCATAAGGTATATAGTATTCTACTTTTTCTCCTTTAGCTCCTTTTTGCAAGTGATAACCGTTTTCTTTAATCTGCTTAAATGTAAGCCATCTGTTATCACCATATCCTTTTTTTACTTCCATAATTTTTAGATAGAGCTTATTTATACCGTTATACTGCTTATCCGTATAAGCGTTTTCCGGCATGCCGGTCATAGAAAAATTCCAACCCCGGATAAATTCAATCGGTTCTTCCGAAAGTGCCTTAATAAACATATCTGCGACTTCATCACGATACTCCGTTTTCTTTTTATTCATCATTTCCATCGTATATATCCCCCTGCTGCATTTCATTTTCAGTTATAGTTTCAGTATCAATAAAATAAACTTCCTCGTTATAATCCTTTTCTTTATTCATCATCTGCTCCTTTCACATAAAAACAAGGCTCAAAACACCGCGTGTTTTATAAGCCTTGCCTATCATCTAATCATAGATAACATCTCGTTAAATATATTATCTAATACCTTAAATAGTGCCATCCTTGTATCTGTGTAAACAAGGGTAATTAAAGCTATAGTAATAAGAGCAATTGTAATCACAGCAAATATAAATTTTAAGATAATTTTAGCTGTCTCAAATACGACCTCAAGTTCGCCCTTTTTATTTACGATTATAGTATGCTCTTTTTCAATTTCTCTTTGCTTAGCATCGTAAAGCTCGCCAACAAAGGCATTTAAGGTTTTATGCTCTTTTTCGATTTCTCTTTCCGCTGCCACTATATCTTCACGCTCATATACCTCATAAAATCCGTTTATGATTTTTTCGAGCTGATCTTTCTGTTCTCCAAGCCCGCGGCTCTCGTTTATAAATCCTTTTATTGATGCAGCAACCGCAACTTTAATTAGCTCACTTTTAGGATTATCTGTTGCAACATAAAGTATCGGCTTTGCCGAATTTACCCTTTGTATACGCTTTATAACATCTATAAGTTCCTCAGCTTCATTAAAATACTGATCCATATCATATATAATAAAATCAGCTTTGCCACAAGCTAAAATATCATTTTCCTGCGCTTTTATACTGATATTCTCATCAAGATATATAAGCTCCTCACCAAGCCTTTTAGTTATAACATCCGCCATAGCACCTAAGCGATATTTATTTCCAACAAGTATTACCATTAAAACTCAAACTCCTCAGCTTCTTCTATTTCTCTTGCAAGCAGTTCATCTTTTGTAAAATTTTTAGTTATGGGCAGCGTCAGTGAGTATAGGTATTTATCTCCGTTGGCGCTGTCCGTGGCAAAATATATTTCATCTGCCGGAAAATACTCCCTGACTTCTTCGATCTTTTTCATATCAACATTATCGTCCTTATCAAAAAAGATTAGGTCGATGTTATAGTAATCTGTATCTACTATTTCCGCAGGGCTATGTACAAGACCTTGTGCCACAACATTTTCATAAAGCTCAATATTTTCCTCATAGTGATTTATCAGGCAGTTTACTCTGTCATCATCATTAAAGGTCATAGCCTGCGTAGTTAGGCTTGCAAGTATATAATTTTGAAAATTTGTCATACCTATATCCTTTCACATAAAAACAAGGCTTAAAACTCGTTTTTAAGCGTGTTTTATAAGCCTTGCTATACATTCTATTCACTTTGCAGCTTATCGACACGTTGCGCCTCTTTTAGGAATTTTGCCTTATGCTCATTATATTCCGCCATCTTAACATCAAGTTCTCCTTTGAGGCGCTCCATCTCATTTGCGATTTGAGATTTACTTGCATTAGTCTGTTCCTTTTCTTTTTCCGTTTGCTGCTCTTTTTTCTCTTCTAGCTTTACAAGCTTATCATAAGCATAGTTAATTTTTTCATCTATTTTTTTTATCTCTCTTTCTTCCTTTATAATTTTTACCTTCAGCCCATCCATAAGAGCTTTACTTGCTTTAATCTCATAATCTTTGTTTGATAAGCTTCTAAGCTTATCAGTCTTATGTACCTCTTTGTCATTCATGCCTATATGGCTGTTGTATCTTCCTGCTGAAATCGAAAGTGTAACCTCTGTCCACCTTCTCGGCACGTTATATGCTCTTAAAACAATCCGTTCGTCTTTAATGATTCTGTAAACTTTAGTATTTATAACATCATTGTCTGCTTTTAGCACAAAGTCATATTTAGGGTTTTTGTTAAGTGTCAGATTCTGCACAGATAATATTATCTCAAATGCTTTATCATCTACCGCATAGTCCCATGAATCAAGAGTAAAAATATAGTTTTCCATATCTACTACATCTCCGGGAATTGCTATATCTATTCCTCTATATACTTTAGGAAAGATATATCTGCTTGAAAAGAAAAATGCAAATCCAAGAATACAAATTATAAGCATAATTTTAAGGCTTCTGTCGCTTTTCCTATTTTTGATATGCTTTATTTTTGATATTACACTTTCTAATTTTTCATTCATCGCCATCTTCTCCTTCATCACTGGCATAATACGGCTTATATAAATAGTTATCTGCAAAAAGCATTATGTATATACTTTCAAGGTTATTTCTTCCCTTGTTATAAACAGATGGCATTAAAAAGTACATACACATTAACATACTGAATATCATATACGGTATATATAGAATTGAAAGTACATTGCCACTGAAAATATGGCTTAATACCATCCAAATCACAAAGAAAAAAAGACTTTTCAAGGAAAAGAATTTATTAACTTTAGTCTTACTTTCGATGTTTGTAATAACATTACTTTGAGCCATCTTTATCTCCTTCCTTGCTATGATATGCTCTTTCTAAAGTTTGAGCCTTTATATAGTTGGTTTCTTTGTATTCAGCTCTTGATTTTTCGTCAGGTTTAATAGCTTTATGATCTCCCCTTACTATATTATTCACCTGCCTGTTAAAATCTCTTCTTTCTCCTGCACTTGCATCTTTACCCGGAGCAAGTTCCTTAACTTTCTTAGCAAACTCCGGATTTGTATATCTTGTTTTACCCATTTGGGCTTCCTTAGTAGCACCTTCAGTCTTTGAGTTCAAAGAATTGCTGCTCACAAAATCATTTTGATTTGTTTTAGATGTTTTACCATCATTCATAAAAGCAGTAGCGGCATAACCACTTCCTACTTTTGAACTTGTCGCAAGATTTTCCACTTTATCATTCGCATTAGCTTTACCTTCGTTCATAAAAGACTGCTCTTTATATGCTGATTTTTCTCCACTTCCTTTTTCATCAGATTTATTTTCCTTTTTTCCCTCGAACTTGCTATTTATTTTTTTGCCTATACGTTCACCCATGCTCGCATAGTTGCTATCCTGTTTTCTCTCCTGAGCTGTTTTTCCTGTCTTAGCTGCCATAGCTGTTTTACCTGCGCTGCTTGCAGCACTTTTTACACCGCTTCTTCCAAAATTAGCAGCAGTTCTTGCCATGCCGAATATCGCCATAGTTCTTGCGAAGGATGAGTTTAGCCCGGCATCAATGCCAAGAACTCTCTCAGAAAGGTTAGGTCCATCAATTACTACAAAGGCTATAAATAAAGATACAATCCCTTTTGTGAGCCCTGTTATTCCAAGCGACGGCATAGCTTCCGTCATAATCAAAAAAATTTTTATTGACATAATAGATATGCAAAGTGCTATATATGTATCTCTGATAAAGTATAGTATTTGTTTAAGCCGCTCTCCGTTTCCTATATCTGTTGCAAAAAAAAATGCCATAAATCTTGAAACAACAAGCTCATATGCTATCCTGACATTTTTATACGCCATGGCAAAATATAAAAGGATTATGGTTGCAAGCTCAAGAAATGCTGTCCAGAAATCAAAGCTGTATCTATAATAAAAATTATTACCTATAGTTGTTGAGAGAACTCCATCATATATTTCTTCAGGTACATACTTCCCATTAATATTAATTGCTTTATATTTCATATATTCATTAAAGGCATCACTCCAGCCATATAATTTTTGTCCGGAATCTTTGTCGCTATAGTTAATGACTTCGTTTATGTCAATAGCATTCATAGAATTCCTATTTTTTATATCGCTGTTATGAACAATCCCTTTCCCCTTGCTGTAATCCAAGCCCGATATATTACCTGCCTTATCAACTCCGACAAGGTCAATTAGGTTGTTATTTACTATTTCATATACAGAGCTTTTATTCCCCTCATCTAAAACTGCACTCTTAAAGCTTGATATAAGCCCGTTTGCGGTAGTAAACATGTAGACACTTGAGCTTAATACAAGTCCGACTAAAAGTATATTTCTTACTATAGGCTTTTTTGCCTGTAAGATTATATACGAAATTCCAAGCCCCACTATACATAATACTATAAGCGCAACAAGCACTGGGTAAAATTGCTTTATCAAAGCTTCGATTGCCGGATATTTTGTTACATCTATCATACCAAAAGTTTTGTTATATAGGGATTCTGCTATATCCCCAAGACCTGCAAAAAGCTTAGTAATGCCCCATCCTACATATCTAAACCCGTCACCTGCTACCGAATTATTCGATAGAATCGCTGCATTTCTTACCTGCCATGACACGTCAGCAGCATATGATGCACTGACAAGAAGCAGATTAATTGCAATACCAAATAAGATTGCAGTGATTCTCTTTATTGTTTTCATTAAAAACCCCCCTTTAATACGTACTGTATCCGCCATATCCGCACATTTCAATCCACGCATCAACACTCATAGCATATGGTATTTGACTACCTACAATAATACCATTACCAACGTAGATACCTATGTGTCCTGCCCATGAGTTGCAGACAGTGCAGTAAGTCCCGGGAACATGGTTATTCTCATAAAAGCTGCCATCCGGCTTTCTTCCCGAATAAACTAAAGCACCTTTTGGAATTTTGCCTGTTTTTTTAGCAGTGGTAGAGTGCCTAAAAGCGCAGCATGTTCCCTGATAAGGCACTCCTGCTTTTCTATACATATCTCCACAAAACTTCTGACATAAATTAGTATAGCCATAATAATATGGGTTATAGCTGTTACTATATTTACTTGTCTGTGCAAGTATTTTTTTCGAAAATTCGGTATCTGTATCGTCAACTCCTACATAAGTGGCTTTGCCTTTTTCAAGATTAGCTTCAGGAAATCTTTTATCGTTTAAACCTATAGAACTAAGCGCACTTACCTTTGAAACTTGAGAGCTTAAGCCGCTTATCATAACTACAAGACAAAGCCCCCCTACAAGCATAGGAATTCCAATTAGTCCTATTATCTTTGCTAATATTTTTCGTCCTACCTTAAGTCCCTTTTTACCTGTTGTTTTAACAGCCTTTTTACCTAAGTTATTCATTACCTGCCTCCTGCAAAAAGCCTTTCCTCATAATCTTTAGACAGCCACTCCTTAAATTCGATGCTGCAATCACCTGTGATTGCAAGTATGGTTTCACCAACTTCAAGCACAGGTATTCTGTCTACCTGCGACATTGTAAGTTCAAATGAAAACTTGTTTTTTATATGCTCCTTAACACTACTGTCCTGCTTAAACATAAATTTATACTGCGAAAGCTCAAAGAGTTGCTTTATCTTTTCAATATTTTCACCTGTGCTTTCCGGCATAAAATCACGTACAGACTGAGATGCAAGCACAATTCCTGCGAAATACTTTCTTGCCTCTCTCATATATCTTAGAATCATATCAAGAATTTGCGGCATCAATGTGTTTATCCACCTGTGGCTTTCGTCAATAAGTACCAAAAACTTAGTTATATCGGTGCTCTCAACCTCATCTTCATTTTCCCATTTGTCCTTCATTTTTGTACCGTTACTCACCGCATTATCCCAGCACAGCGATACAAGGATTTGCATTTGAGCTGCAAATATATCTCCAAGGTCTTTTATTGCGGATATATCGAAACAAACAATCTGTTCGTTTGTAATATTATTAATTGCGCTATGTCCGTTAAAGATGCTTCCGTAATTATTGATTAAATTTTCTACAGCACCAAGAAGGCTTGACAGATTTTTTGCCTTCTCGATGTTGAGGTTGGTTTCGACATCTGTGAGCGCAAGCTCATCAGCGCTTTTTATTTTATTAATCATATTAATAAGGTAGTTCTTAAAATCAGATAAAATAGGATATTCTGTTGCGGCTCTTCCTGTTATTTTGTTTTCGTTTTCCGGGGTTAAATCATATGCTGCATAAAATGCTCTAAGCTGGTTTGCAAGTTCCTGACGCAGCATGTCATCCATCGAAGGAATAATGCACTTAAAAAAAGTTTGAAGCTTGCTTATATGGTTTGCATAGCTTACTTCGTCGTTTTCGCCTGCTTTTAGTATTTCAAGCGGATTGAGCATACCTTCTCTGCCACTGCACCTTATTATTTTGCCACCAAATTCGTTAGTAAGTGATGCAAATTCTCCGGAAACGTCAAATACCCGGATAAAATTACCTATACTTGCACTGTGCTTAAAAAGCTTTTTAAGATGAGTTGATTTTCCGCTGCCCATATTTCCGCACACGATGGAGTTATAGTGACTTCTTTTTTTAGTTTTAGCGAAAGGATCATAAAGTATAACGCCACCTGCTTTAGAAAATCCGAGCAGCACCCCCTCATCATCAAGAAGCTCACTATAGCAAAAAGGAAATCCCATAGCGAGCTGCTCACTTGTTAGTGTCAAGCCCTTCAGCGTAGCAGCCTTACTGTGTGTGATTTCATAAGGCTCAAATAAACTTTGCCATTCTTTTCTCTGCTCGTTAAGCATAATTGTTGCAAGGTATCCGTCTCCATCAAGATTTTCTAAAACCTCAGCTGTTTTTTCATCAAGCTTTTTAAGGGTTTTAGCCTTAACAAATATTCGAAAGTCGACAAGCTTTATAACCTCACCGAGCCTGCTTATATTGTCATAAAGCTCTTCAAGCTCGGCTTTTCTCTTACTTGCCTCGTAATACTCTTCATAGTCCTTTGCTTCGCCAATCCTGCTCTTTTCCTCAGAGATGCTTTTTGTTATGTTTTTTTTCACGACATTTCTATTTTTGCTCGTTACATCAAATGTACATATGCATCCGGGGATATTAAATAGATTTATAATCCAAAACTCGCTTATATATGACGGCAACGCGTATACGTGAAGGCAGCTTGCATATCCATCACCAAACCTTACATATGACGGGTCCTTAAAGGATACACCGCCTTTAGGCTGTATTTTTTCAAACAAAGCTGTATCAAACTCTTCCTTATTTTTCCCCTTTTCAATAATATTTTCTATATGTTTACCATCTTGCACCCTGCTTAGCGTTGTATTCATATTCGATAGTTTATTTAATATCTGTATTTTTTCGTTAAGAGTAAGGCTTTCCGTAAGTTTAAGATGACCGCTTCCCATATACCTTGATAAAAGCTCATTATTTTTTTCGTAAGCACTTTTATTTTTTCCAAAATAAAATATATAAAATTCTCTTGTGAGTACTCCGCTTTCAGCTCTTGAAAGTTCTTCTATCTGACGATCAATCCACTTTATCTTTACACTATCAGCCGCCTTTTCCTTATGCCGCAAAAGTACATCCTTTTGCTTTTGAGTATTAAGCGGAAAGTTTAGGGATACAAATTTGATGTCAAAAAGAGCAGTCTTATATATCTTAATGAGATTGAGAAGCTCCATATCAAGCTCATCATCACTCATATTCTCTATATCTCTTGCTATGATTTTTTCAATGCCCATATACATTCCATCAGTTAATACAAAAGCATTTAAATCATAGTCATATTTTCTGATTGGAATCAGCGATAAAACGCCATCCTTACTAACCCTTGTCATGGATTTATTCTTTTGCTTTTTCATATTTTTCACCTTCAAAATGTATGGGGATAACAAAAGCTATCCCCAATAAATTTACATAAACCATGCTGCAATTTCTTTGCCTATTGCCATTGCTCCAAAGGCAATCGCAGAGCCCAGTATAATATACTTGAACTTATCCTTGATAAAACCTCTGCTCTCTTCGCCACCTATGATTGTAGTTATACCGGCAATCGCAAGCATGAGTATTAATACTGCGAGCGTTACAGGTTGTAGGTCACTAGTTATTTTATATATTCCATTTACTAATCCTTGCATTTTTTCTATTTCCTTTCATCATCACATTATTTAACTTCTTTAGATTCATTTTTTGTCTTTCTTTTTGCCATATATATCACTATTGCAGTTGCAATACATATAAGCAATATTCCGCCGCCAAATGTTATGACTTTTTTATATAGGGGGACACCCTCTTTTTCATATATCGCCTTAGCTGTAACCTTAAAGCCGTCTTTAGCTATATAGCTTACATCCGCGTTATATGTGGTGCTTTCCTTATCCTCACCCTCATAGCTAAAGGTCGCTAGGTAATACGGTATCCGTCTTGTCCCGGTAAATATTGCGGTACGCTCAAAATGTCCGTCCGCGCTTTCGGAGTAGGTATTTGCGCTTGTAAAGCTTGCTCCCGTAATGGCATAGCTTGCACCGTTTACGCCAAGATATGCGGCAACATCAGCTTCATATCCTGTCCAAACAGGCTCATCTTTTATAGATATTTTTTTCCCGTTAAAGATGTACTCACTTGCATCTTCAGCGTAGGAAATAAAAAGAGCAGGTGCGGTAAAACTTTCCGTTCTGCTCTTTTCTTCTATATTTTGTAAGCTTAAGGTATAGCTTTCCTTTGTTACAGTTTGCGGCACTTCTTCTTTTTGCCGATACTCGATACTATCTGTAAGTGTTTTTCTTTCAGCTTTTTTTTCCCATCTGATGTCATCGCTTGCCGCAAAAGTATAGTCTTTACCGTCAACCTTAGATTTAATGCTCTTTTTTAGCTCCTTAACATCCTTTAGAGAAACCGACTGCTTAAGCGATAGACTCTCCGCCTTATATTCGATGTCTTTAAGCACATACTTATCGCCACCCTTTGTAATACTATCCTTTATACACTCACTTTTTTCATTTTTTGTCGCTGCCGTGTAAGTATAGCTTCTTATGATTTTCCCCTCGTCATTTTCAGCTGCGTAACTTGGCAAAGCTTGCGATATAACAACCATTGTTATAAGTACAAAGCACGCTGCCTTTTTCATTTTCCCCATTTTACATCCTTTCTTTCCTTTCAAATGACTAAAATTCCATTTCTTTTTTCTTATCCTTAAGTCCAAGCCTAATCTCCTCCATCTGCAAGTAATTAAACTTAGGCTCATCAAATTTGCTAACATCCAGGTTATACATAAGCCCAAGCCTAATCTCTTGCATTTGCGCATCATCAAACTTAGGCTCAGCAAACAAACTAACATCTAAGTTATCCCTGAGTCCCATCCTTATCTGATACATCTGCCAGCAATTAAACTTAGAATCAGCGAACAGACTAACATCTAAGTTATCCCTGAGTCCCATCCTTATCTGATACATCTGCCAGCAATTAAACTTAGGATCAGCGAACAAACTAACATCTAAGTTATCCTTAAGCCCAAGTCTAATCTCCTCCATCTGCATGTAATTAAATTTAGGATTAGCACACTTGCTAACATCCAGCTTATCCTTAAGCCCAAGCCTAATTTCTTGCATTTGCTCCCAATTAAACTTAGGATCAGCAAACTTGCTAACATCTAAGTTATCCTTAAGCCCAAGTCTAATTTCATTCATTTCCCCCTCATCAAACTTAGGATCAGCAAACTTGCTAACATCTAGCTTATCCTTAAGCCCAAGCCTAATTTGCTCCATCTGTCCCGAATTAAACTGCTGTTTACTATCTATGTTTACGTTCTTTTCAAAACTCAAAATCATCACCTCTTTCCATAATATTTTTGTTTAATGCTTCATTAACCACATTTCTCATTTTAAGTTCTTTATCAATACTTGATTCCACTTTATCAAACAAACTTTGATCTATCAGCATCATATTGTCATCTGAGAAAAAATCTTGGTATATACGTTCTTTGCTTTTCTCTTCAAGTTTATTCCACTGATTAAATTCAATGCTCATTAGTCCGTTAAAGATTTCTTCATATCTAAGTATTTCAAAGACTTTCTCTCCAAAATTTGGATTTACTTCACACCTTTCGTTGAACTCTAACGATGCAAAAGCAAGCTGATCAGGTGTATTACCATAGTAAATACCGTGTTCCCATTCACCGGAATCTCTATCTAAATCACAAGCTATAACATAATCTCCTGTCCTTTGATTTTTAAGTAGCGCATCCTTATTGTTGCTTGCAATTACAGCATATATGCTGCCATTCTTATTTCTAAAAACGTCTTTGTTATATTCTAAAGGTTCTTCTCTTACGCCTATAATTTTTTCGGCTTGATCTACACTTACTCCTAAAATATCATGCTCTGCAAAGCTGAAAACCTCATCATTTCCAACTATAATATGATCTATCATTTTTATACCTAAAAGCTTTCCGGCATCATAAAGCCTCTTTGTTAGTGCTAAATCCTCAAAGCTTGGCTCTGCAATTCCACTCGGGTGATTATGGATAGCAATAAATGAATTTGCATTTGATAAAATGCTTGCCTTAAAGGTTTCCCTTGGATGTACAAGAGAGGCTGATAGAGTTCCTATGCTTACAATGTTAAAATTTATAGGCTTACCTGCCGTATTTATATTTAATATTCCAAAAACCTCTCTATCATATGTGCTTAGCTCTTTTTTAAGAATTTCTATGGCAGCCTTTACTGAATCTACTGATTTATCGCTATATAGCGGCATATCAGGTGCAAGCCTAACCCTAACTACATTAAGCTTATTCTTTTCTTCCATCGATACCACCTAAATCCAAGCTTATAACTTCATTTTCTTCCATATTTTCCACTATAGTTTTAAGCTCCTTTAAGTCTTTTATAACTATATTCATTCAAATCTCCTTTCGCATAAAAAGAAGGCTCTAAAACTCGATTTAAGCGTGTTTTATAAGCCTTGCATATACAACATCTTCTAAAATTTCATGGAAATGTTATTAATTTGTAAAGGTAGTTACTATGACTTTATCTCCTTATCTTCCTTATCTTCTTTCCAAGATAAATATTCAACCTTATCAGCGATAAAGTCTGTTGTATATACCCTTTCACCTTTCTTATTTTCAAACTGCCCGGTTCTTACGCTACCTTCCACACATACAAGCTGTCCTTTCTTGAGATATTTCTCAGCATTCTCCGCCTGTTTTCCGAAAACGGTAATCCTTGGAAAATCCGCTTGCTTTTCTTCTCCTGCTTTAATCTGTCTATCGATAGCGATTGAAAAATTTGCAATAGCTGTAGTGTCGCCCTGCCTAAAGGTAGGGTCTTTTGTTAATCTCCCGATAAATATTATCTTATTCAATAGATATTTCCTTTCTTTATAATACATGGCAGGGACAATGCCCCTGCCATGTGTTAATTTTATTTATTGTTTCTTTGGTAAAGTTTAGCTGTTACAAAAATAGATGCCGCAGCAATAAGAACCATGATATACATATAAAAATAGCTGAAATCGCCAGTATTAACTCCTAGCCTAAATTTATCATCTATAATAATTTTACCAATCTTCACTTTATCCGCCATAGTATAGCTTTGCACGTCTGCGGTGTCTTTCACTTCAAAAGATATGTCAGGTGCAAGATCATATCTTAAAGGAGCCTTTGCTTCATGTAGTGTATACTTGCCAACCGGAAGTTTTTCAAACTTAGTAGGCTTATCTTCAGATACCCACTCTTTTACTACCTTTCCCTTATCATCAAGTATCTGCATAGTAGCACCTACAAGAAGCTTACCCGTCTTGGCATCAGTTTTAGTAAACTCTGTCCTTGTAATATCATCTTTCATAACGACTTTCTGAACTTCACCTGTTTCCTTAACTTCAAATGTTATATTTGTTGCTGTCACATAACCCTTTGGAGCAAGCTCTTCGATGAGGGTATACTTTCCTGTCTTTAAACGGTTTATTCTATGTGGTTCACTTCCTGATGTCCATTCATCAACTGTTTTACCGTCCTGATCCACTACCTTAAGCTTAGCCCCCGGTAGTTCTTTACCGTTTGTGATATCCTGCTTTGATATATCAATTTTTGTATAGTCATCCTTCATAGTAACTGTCTGCACTTCACCTGTTTCTTTTACCTCAAATTGAATCTCACTTGCAAATAGATATCCATCCGGATGTACTTTTTCCTTAAGTATATACTTGCCAACCGGCATACGTTCGATGAAATGAGGCTTATCTGTTGATATCCACTTATCATAAGTATTTCCATGTTCATCAACTATTTCAAGCTCAGCTCCGGGAAGTTCTTTTCCCGTTGTTATATCTTGCTTTGATATTTTAACCTTTGTGTGATCATCGTGCATGCTTACTTTTTGCACGTCCTCAGTTTCACTAACTTCAAAAGTTATATCAGCTGCCTTTGCATAACCCTTTGGAGCTTCTACCTCATGTAAGATATAGTTGCCTTTTGGAAGCCCCTTAAAAATACGGCTTTTATCCTTTTCTGTAGTCCAAGTAGATAGTGCTGTACCATCAGCCTTCTTGAGCTGCAACTTTGCACCTGCTATTTTACTTTTAACGCCCTGCTCATTAAGTCCTGTTTTTTCAACTTCTACTGTAATAGGCTTTTCAAGACTTTCTACAACATAGTTAAAATTAGCTGTATTAGGTTCTTTAATTCCTGCCTTAATTTCTTTTTCAGTCTTATCTACAAGATATCCTGCTGAAGCTATTGTCTCAACGACTTTGTATATACGAGGCTTAAGCCCTTGAAGTTTACCGTATCCCTTTTCATCTGTTGTTATAGTTCCTGCCTTTACCATCTCATTAGTTAAGGCATCATAATAAAACACATCGTATTTGGCACCTGCAAGGCTTCCGCCAAGCTCTTTTCCTTGCGGCTTATTTTCGCCTGTCTCAGCATCCTTCTTGTTTATTTCAATAGATACTGTCTGCTCTTTTTCAGTATCTACTACATCTTTAAGTACTGTTACTGTATCAAAGGTGTTGCCAACTTTTACATGCTGTAGTGAAATAATACCTTCGGTTCTAGCAAATCCTCGCGGTGCTTTTGTTTCTTCTACAGTATATGTGCCTAATAATCCGACAGGTATACCATTTTCTAATTTGAACAGTTCGTCACCTCCGACTTTCCATTTATCATTATATTGAAAATATGTATTACCTTTAGAATCTGTTTTAGTAGCAAATATCCAAGTTCTAAATGGTGTTGCAGTTTTAGCTTGTTCTTCTGTTATGTATTCTTTGTAATATTTAACTGTATACTCAGCTCCCTCAAGACTAAGGTTTTTATCTACTCCTTCAGCTGCTTTTTTTTGTACCTTTAGAGTTAATGGGTCAAAAAGCGGTTCGTCAGAAACCCTTAATGTTGCAGTCTGTCCGGAAACAACATCAATCTCATATATCCTAGAATCTAACTTATATCCTTTTGGAGCTACAATCTCCTTTGCGTAGTATCTGCCTGCTTGAGGAATATATATTGTATTTGCTGTACCGTCAGCATTAACCACAAGTTCCCCTGCATTGTTGCTAAAATCGGGGCTTGCTGAAATTCTATATGTAGCACCTTCAAGCGAATAGTTTTCAGGGCAAAGTTTTACAAGTTCAGAATTACTTGCTGTAACTTTTGTTAGGGTTAAATACCCACCATAACTTACTGTAAATCTTGCTGATACTTGACCTTTACTGTGATCCATACTCAGCCCATCATTAGCACCTACATAAACATACCCTGCTCCTGTACAAGTAGCCGCATTTGCAGCTGCCCAATTATCCGCTTGTACTTTGACTCCCGCAAAAAGTTCTGATCCTGTGCCGGTATAGTTATATGATGTAATATTTACAGTAGTCTTGCCCGATACATATGTCCATATCCAAACCTGTGCTATAGCGTTTTTTGTAGCATAAGCCCCTATTCCTGCACGGTTTAGTATGTAGTCTACACCTGCTGCAAGGTAATTAACATCATACTGCGATAAATTAGTATAGTAGCTTCTAATTGGTAATACTGTCTTTATTCCCCCGTAAAAAGCGGCATATGGATTCATGCAAAACACATTACCGCTAAAATCGCTCGCACTATGTAAATTTAGGTTGCCTTGTGATGGTACGCCTACCGGCGAAAAGTATGAACCGTATGTCCATTCAAATGTAAAGCTTCCGCCGGTACTTCCGCTCACATTAACATTCGCAGTATCGGCATTTACAACTGCGGGTATAAGCACCATTATTGCAACTATAGTGCTTATTAAAATTTGACGTAGTTTTAGTTTTTTTAACATGTTAAATTATTCCCTTATTAATATTAATTCTTAGTAATAACTGATCTACTGTCTGCTTCCTATGGCGGTATTACATATCTTTTCATTTTTTATCTCCTCTCCCAAATTTATATATAAAAAAAGAGCATAAAACTTTAAATGCCTTTGATTAACTATTTAAAGTTCAAACTCATCTTTTTTCTGTTCTTCTGCATTTTTTTCAATGTTATTTATTATATTCTCATATTCTTCTTTCGATTTAATGTAATCCTCGATTTTTCCTTTCACTTTATCATATTCGGCAAAAAATCCGTATGCACCTGCACCACCTGTACTAATATTATTTAGACTCCAATCATCACCATCCATACCATTCTCGACAATATACCACACCTTATCATCAGACACTCTTATAATATAACCGCCACCATAAATATCTACGGTGTTTATAATATCGTTGCCCTTAATTTTATTTAATGAAATATTCTCGCCTGCGTATCTTTCTCCATTGTTCATAATTTCATTAACAAGAGATTTATATGCTATATTTTTTTGTGTCATAGCACTTGATTTTAATTCATTCCATTTTCTATTCTCTAAATATTTTTCAAGATATTTCCTACCATACTCTGTATCAGATATATCTTTGGCTTTTACAGAATACCATTCTTCTGACATAACCCCAAAGCTCCATCCATCATCTTTGTGATAATAGCTTGAAATAACCTCGTAAGGCGTATTATTTTCAACAAACAACTCTCCTTTTGATGGTTTCCCGTAAAATCCATTTGCTGCGGCAAAAGCAAATTTTTTATACTGAGATTCTCGTTTCAATCGTATATTTTCTATTTCCTCTCTGCATTTTTCAATTTCTTTATCCTTATCATGAAAATCTATTTTATGAAGTTCTTCAACTGCCCTGTTATAAAATCTCCCTTCATTATAGTTATTTAAGAAATACCCCCACCATTTGTTTACAAAAAGTGTGCGTTTCATTTCCTGAATTTCTTCATCCTTATCATGAAAATCTATTTTATGAAGTTCTTTAACTGCTCTTTCATAAAAACGACCTTCTTTATAGCTATCAAGAAAATATCCCCACCATCTATTTATAAAAGCTTCTTTCTCTGCTGCCTTTTCATTTATTACTTCTTCAGATGATAAAATAATCAGCTCGACAGTTGTACCATATGCATTCCTTTGAACATTCAACTTACCATCACGAATTACTGTTTCCCCTGCTGGAATATCAGCAACGGTTTCTTTTAATACCTTTGCTTTTCCATCTTTACCGCTATTATAATGCACAATTATTTGTGACCATTTTCTTGCATGTTTTTCCACAGTGAACTTATATTTATTTACATTTGACATATTAAACCACTTCTTTCTAACTTTATCTGCACTTCTTTTTAAAATTAAAAAGAGCATATTTCTATGCTCTTGATTTAACAATATTATTTATATAGTGACTATTCCCAGTGTCCTACTTCATCGTGGTGTATTGTTTCTGTATATGGAACTTGTACCTCAACATTTACAGGCGAAAGTGAACCTGCATCTGCCCCTGCCTCTAAATAATATGCATATCCTTCTTCATATGTTTCAAAATATCTTCCACCACAATAATATTTAGTTACGATTTCAGTTCTATATTTAGTAACAACTTCATCCCAAGCAGGTTTATCCACTACCCACCGCTTAGGTTGAGAACTGCTACCTGAACTTGCTGTACTGCTTGAACTTCCTTGACTCACAGATGAACTGCCATTTGAATTTGATGTTCCTGTATTCCCAGATAATGATTTTGAAGCTTTATTTTCGCTTTTAGCTGTTTTTTCATCGTTGTCATCCTTTTTCTCGGTTTCAGCCTTATCCTCGCTCTTAGCCTTAGTTTCGCTATTTTCTGCTATATCTTTTTTATTCGCCCCTGTATTTGTCTTTTTAGCTTCCTTTTTTTGCTCTGTGC
Organism: Eubacterium sp.; assembly: GCA_034180045.1. GTDB lineage: Bacteria > Bacillota > Clostridia > Peptostreptococcales > Anaerovoracaceae > Eubacterium_B. The sequence continues at coordinate 6,530 of JAXFOY010000004.1, read as the reverse complement.
TTACCGCCTTAGCTTTTCCTGTATTTATGCTATCACTTTTTTTTCTAAGTCCATAAGCCGCTGCGATAGCAATAATTACTATAATTATAACCGTAGCTACAATTATATTTTTCTTGTTTAATTTCACTTTCTTAATAAGCTTCATAACCTTAACCCTTCCTTTAATTAAAATTTTATGTTTCTAACATCCTCTTTTTTCTGTTCTTGTAAAGCAGGTTCATTCAGACTAACTATATTCTATATCTCAACAAGATTTTCTATCTCATTTACTATATTATCTATAGTTTTAACTATTTCTTTGACATTACCGCCATGTTCAAGTAAATAATTACGCTGCATTTTCAGCTGTTCAACTGTCATGTTGCCGCCTTGTGCCTTTGTTATACCTGTATATACATTCGCGGGTATCTTCCTCTTGTCAAGATAGTGCTGCAGATCCTGATGGAAGGTTTGTAAGTCAGTCTTGTTAATTACGCTTTTAGCGGATAATTTTTCCGCCTTTATATCGCTATCAGTGCAGTTCCTATATCGTCTTATGGTTTTCCTACTTATGCCAAGGTCTGCCGCAGCCTTTGTATTATTTGCATCCGGATTTTTTTTGAAATAATTTACTACTTTAACTAAGTTTTCATTGGGCGTATTTTCGGTAACCGGAATAAAGCAAAAATGTAAATGTGGTTCTCCGGATTCATCTTTATGCACATCTGCGCTTACTACATTTTGCTCTCCGCCGTATCTTTTAATCAAAAATTCATAGCAAGCCTTAAAAAATCTTTCTTCGTATTCATCAGATAAGTCCTTAGGCTTAGTTATAACCCAGCCGCTCATATAGTTTATGTTTTGCCTGTCGCTATGTATATGTATTTCGCTAAGCCTCTTCTTAAGATACTCAAGCTCTGTCATATTACGATTTGGATGAAGGCTGTAATTAAGATGAGTTCTATTTTTATCTATATCGATGTTTTTAGGGTATTTAATTTCTCTTGCTACATGCTTAAGCTGGTTATATATAGCCTGCATGTTAAACTTTTGATTAGCAGCCATTTTCTCTTTCCCCTATAATCTTTATTCTTTCAAAAGATATATGTTTTTTTATAATCTTAATTCTTCCGCCATTATGCCACAAGCTATAATATAAAGATTCGTCATAAATACCTTTGTAATTTTTAATAAAACTTTCACAGCTGTGATATTTGTAATCGGAATAAGCCATCACCTTTATCACATCCCCGTTTGATAAACCTATCTCAAGTTCATAAAGATATTTATATATATCTTCAGGTGATACTCGGCAAAGCCTTTTATGCCGCCTTAACTTAATCATGTGCCGGATAAATAACGCAATAAGTATAATGATTATAGCATAAAATCTAATATTTGACGAATGTATTAATCCTTCTATCAAGCCTTCTACCAGTCTCATTTTTTCCTCTCAAATGATAAATTTCACGAAGTGAGAAAAGCCGCAAGGCTTTTCCCTTAGCATAAAGGCAAGCCTTTATGCTCGGGGGTAATCCAAAGGGGGCAGCGCCCCTGCTGGCAACTCGAACTGTCTTCGAGCGACCGCACGGTCGGATATATCCTATCTGACTACCGCAGGTGGGCATGATAGGTATATCTTGTATACGCAAATTGCACAGCTCCTTATTTAACTGTCTTAAATAAGAGTTTGGCCAATTTGCTTAGCTTAACAACTGTTGATATTTCAACAATTATATACTTTTGCTTTTCTGTAAAAATTTCAATTGGCATCATAATGCTGATATTTTTTCGGCTTAAACTGTCTTTAAGCCTTATTTATACTTTTTCATACTATCATCATACCATATATCTTATGACTTTTTATGCCTAATTTTTACATAAGCAAAATTAACAAAAAACCTCTATTTTCTACATAACCATTTTTTGAGCAAATTGACATTTACCATTTTGTAAATTTGATGAAAATGTAATTTTATCAAATTCGACAACAAACATCACTTTAGATAAGTCTATTAAAATTGGTGTATGATAACAAGGTAAAATTTATAAAACCATATACGATAGTCATGGGTTTTACTAAATGCGAGAATATATACTATACTTAATGTAACACAACTGATTTATGTCCTTAATAAAAGCCTTTTAGTTAAAGTCTTTAATCTCTCATTTTTCATATTTATTTTCATCCCTAGCTATATCAAGCCTTCTTGTTATTTTATTATGATTTTCTATTATAGCTTCTGTGTTTAAGTATATAGCCTTAATCTCTTTCCTTTCATCCTCAACTATCATGCGTACCTTTGTTAAATGAAAAGAGAGTATAACCATGTTAATTAATATTCCTATACCAAATACAATTATCGTAATCTGTGAATTCATATTTAACATATTTCCTACCTTTCTTTTTTGATGGATAAATTAAGTATATCTATATTGTGACTTAAGATATATTGTAGTGCCTGCTCTATATATCTTTGCCTTTCCGTTTCCTTTAGCTTGCTCGGGAAAAGCTCATCCTTAACCTTATATACTTTCTCCGTACCTGCTTTTTTCACTTTTCCCTTAGGCTTTCTTTTTTCCTCTATTTTTTCCTCTTGCCCTTCAGCAATTACATTTCTTAAAATATTCCATGAAAAGCTTGCTCTAAGAGGCGGGTTTTTCTGCACCTTGTTATATGTAGCAAGTAGCTCCTTAGCAATATCCTTTGTCATCTCTTGATTTTCTGATTTTAATATTTCACACACCTGTTCCTGCACCGCATCAGGCAGCTTTGACAAATGCTGAATTTCCTCTTGCGTAATCTTGCTGCGGTTATATAGCTTTACTATGCTATCAGTACAATTAGCAAGTGCCATTTTTCTTGTCAAAGTCCTTGCAGAAATACCATATCTTTTTGCAACTTCCTCATCCGTTCGCCCCGAAGTGTCACTTTGACACTTCGGGAAATCTGTTGAAATATCAACATTCTTATTTTTATTATCTCCAACTCTGAGATTATTGTTTTTGTCTTGAACAAGTGCATCATATGTCGCCTTATATGCTCTTGCAAGCTCAAGGTCTGTTACCTTTTCTCTTTGTATATTCGACTGATTTATGAGCAGCGTTGCCTCTATATCATCACACTTTACTATGATAGCCTTGACCTTTTCGCTGCCAATTTCTCTTAAACAGTCAACTCTTGTATGTCCAACGAGTATTTCAAAGTCATTTGCTATAAGGTCTTGGTAATGCTCAACGCACTCCCTTGGTCTTACTATAATCGGATTAATCTGCCCGTAGCTTCTTAGCGATCCTATCATCTCTTCTCGCTTTTCGCCACTAACTTTCGAAAAGTGGTTTTTCGGCGATTCCGACAGACTCTTTATATCAAGCTCAACTACCTTATCCTTTGCCCTATCAAGTATACTGTCAAAGGCAGCCGTATTATCTTTTCTCACGCTGCCCAAATCATCAGGCGTTACATTTATGAGTAGCTCGCTATATCTATCGGTTATATCTCCCTGCTCAAGCAACCTTGTTCTTCTTGCCGCAATCTCTTTTATATCTTCTATAGATTTGCCTGTTTTAAGTGCCATGCCTATACTCCTTTACTTCTTAAATTTAACAGCTTTCTTTTGCAAGCAACTCTTCAGCTAAGCTGCTAAACGCACATGCCGCCTTGCTCTTAGGTGCATATTTACCTATGGACATCGATTCAAATTCGCTTTCCGGGATACATATTGCCTTTGGTATGACGGTCTTAAATATATATACATCACTACCCCATACCGCCTTTATAACCTCTTCCATGAGTTTATGGAAGTTCGTGCGTTCCTGCACTTTGTTTATAACAACGCCGGTAGCCTTTAAGTCTTTATTAAAACACTGTCTAATATCCTTTATGATATTATTTATCGTATATATCCCATCTGAGCTTGCGATCTCAGGCTCTGTGACAATTAAATATTCATCCGATGCCACAAGAGCATTCTGAAAATCAAGATTCACCGAAGGCGCATTATCAATCAATATATAGTCATAGCTATATCTTTCCTTTAGCCCCTCTAAATATCTTTTTAATATAGTTTCCCTTGCCAGTTCCGACAGTGCCCTTATGCTCCAGTTTTCCTTACGGATATCGCAAGCGATAATATCAAGGTTATCGCTTACGGCATATATAGGGTCTGCCGTTAATTCGGTTTTTGCAATTATGCCACTTAGCATATCGACGATATTTGCCTTAATTTTCATATTTTCCTCAATCCCGCTAAACTTAGTTAGATTACCTTGTCCGTCAAAATCGATAAGCAGCACATTTTTGCCTTTTGCGGAAAGTTCAGCTCCCAGGTTAAATGTAACTGTTGATTTACCAACTCCACCTTTATAGTTAATTATGGATATTACCTTTGTTTTCATTTTTCCATCCCCTCTAATTTTGTTATACCAAGTTCTTCCGCCAAACTACAAAACCACTTATCAATTTCCGCATCTATCATCTGTCGTTCATACTCCTCTACCTTTGCTTTGTTATAAAAATAGTTCCAAATTTTTTCCTGTTCACTTATTTTTACCGTCTGCTTAAAAGTTTCCTCAATCGTCAATAGATGTTTTTTTCGCAGTAAATATTCTTTTCTCTTCCCATCGTCAATAAATCTTTGCAGCTTCTCCCAATCTTCAAACGATTCAACGCACCCCTTAAATTGTGGATATGACTTTGCAAAATTCTTTACGATTGCTTTGACTCTCTTACTTAATTTTACATTTTTCATCATTGCACCCTTTTAGTATATCTCTTTAACTTCTGTGTATCTTTTCATACAGCGAGCTACCTAACAGATTAACCGCAACATTATTTATAAGCGCTGCTTCTGCTTCCGCCAATTCCCGAGCTGATATACAAGGTACATATTTACCTGTTGCAATACTTTTGATAGCAGCCTCCGCTACATCATCATCAAGCTTTTGCATAGCAGCTTTCACAGCAACAAGCTTTTCGTTTAACAGATTTTCAAATTCAATATAATCATCCACCTTATTTTGATACCTTGCATTGCCGACTATAGCCTTTGTGCTTGATACATTATCCCCTATTTTCACCGCAATGCTTAGAGCATTATCTTTCATCTCATCAAGCAGCTCGCTTAGTCTGTAATATGCTCTTATCTGCGCTACGGCAAGCTCATCTATTTCCCTAAGCATTGTATCTTTCCTTCAATTCTTTTAAACTTTCAGCCCCAATATATTTTTCAACATCCTTTTCGATTGCTCGTATGTAATCATATTTTACATACTGCCTATTAGTATACTCATCTTCCGTCAAGCCTTTCTTAAGCTCCGTATACATACTTGTCCTTGTGATGCTCAGTTTCTTTTGTATTAGAGTTATCGAAAATCCTTCCCCTAAAAGAAACTTTAACTTTTTTCTGTTCTCCAAACTAAAATACTTATTCATCTTATTCACCCTTTCGCTTAATCTTCATTTGACATTTTTTTGAGTAAATCGTAATCAGATAGCGCAAATTCTTTTCCCATAGCTTTTTCAAGATCAAGTTTCTCTATGAGTTCCTTTAGATTGCTATTTTTGCTTTTAAGGCTCTCATATTCGCTTGTCGTTAAACTCACCTTCTTACATAGTCCATACTGCCTGTATTCCATATCAGCACCTAATAACCTTTGTTTCATCTGTGTATATTCGAGCCTCTTTTTATCAGCCTGAGTGCTACCTTTTCCTGTGTTATTAATGACATATGGTATAATGAGATTTACCATATAATCATCTTCTACTTTTTCAACCAGTCCTTTTTGTATAAAGTATGTAAAGGCTTGTCCTAGCACTTCTGGGTCTTCGCCAATATCTTTTGCGAGAGTCGTTACATATGGGACTTCCCCAATTATGGGGACTTTCAAAATACCGTGCTCCTCTGTTGCAAGAGCGCATAATTCCAAATAGATTACTATGAAGTGATATCCAAAAATTGGTATGTGCTTCATCTGTCTAATTACGCTCTGCTTAAAAAATGTGTCGATGAACCTAAAGTAATAGTATTTCATTTTCGCCTTATTTTTCCCCTTAGACTATATAAGATATATAACTCTCTCTTTTCTACAGATAAAGTAAAAGTTAGAGTTATAGTTATAACTATGTGGAGAAATCTCCACGTGGAATAAAAATCATAACTAAAACTCTAACTCATTTTTTAGTTTTTGCTATATTAAATTGTATTTCTAACTGCTCAAGTTCAGTAATTGCAACATGTTAGAATTTTAATAGATTTTTTATTCCTATTTAATTCTAACATTCAGCAAAAATATTTATTTTAATCATAACCGTCGGCATAACCTGTGGTTTATTGTTCGTCTCACTTTTGCTTGATGAACCGCTTCTAAAGATGCAAAAAAAGAACCGGAAAATCCGGTTCTTTTATGAGTTCAACTACTCGATGATTTCTGTTACTACACCTGAACCTACTGTTCTGCCACCTTCTCTGATAGCGAATCTTAGGCCTTCTTCTATTGCAATCGGAGTGATTAGCTCTATCTCCATGATTACGTTATCTCCAGGCATGCAC
>JAXFOY010000011.1:0-20256 GCA_034180045.1 Eubacterium sp. | reverse complement strand
GTGCCAAATGGGGCGCTGCCCCCTTTGGAAACCCCCGCAACAAACAGGTGCTATGCACCCAGCCGGGAGCATAGCGCCGTTTGTTGTCAGCAGCCCGTTTCACGGTCTGCGTGTAGTTCCTTGTAAACTGACCTAATCTGTAAGCACTATATTTATTTAGAATATTTATCCGCAACCCATTCCTGCGTATATTTGATAAATTCCTTTGTCGATGCTGTTAGGTGGTTTTGGTTTTTTACCGCAATACCTAAAGTACGCTCTTCTCCTGACACAAGAGGTCTTACCGCAATATTTCTGGAAGTCTTTTCGACTATCATCTGCGGCAACAATGTTACTCCAAGCCCCTTCTCTACCATGGCAACAACAGCATAGTCATTCATTTCGGCAAATCTCACATTAGCCTTAACATTGTGTTTGTTGAATACCGATATTACCTCACTAGCCTCGTTAAAAGAGCTGTCGTTCAACTTGATATAGTCGTATTTCACAAGATCATCTATAGCAATTGCCTCCTCTGAAGCAAGCGGATGGTCTGCGGGTACTACTGCAACCATAGGATCCTTATGAAGCGGATAGGTAACGAATGGTGTATCCTCTGATATACTCATAAACGCACAGTCTACTCTGCCGCTGCGCACCCATTCTTCGCTCTCCATATCCGAGCCGTGTAGGAGTTCAAAGCGAACAAGGGGGTGATCTTTTTCAAATTTAGCTATGATACCGGGAAGCCACTGAACCGAAACACTGGTAAATGTAGAAATTCTGATTAAACCCGACTCGAGTCTATGGATATCGTTAAGTTTACGATATAAATTCTCATATGACTGGCAGATTTCTTCAAAATATGGCATAAGCTCCTCGCCGTCAGCTGTAGCATAGGCTCCGCTCTTTTCTCTTACAAGTAGCTTTAGGTTGCAGTCCGATTCAAGAGAATTCAGCAAATGCGTAATTCCTGACTGAGTATACCCCAAATCCTCAGCTGCACGAGTAAGATTGCCAAGTTCAATTGTCTTCAGAAAAGCTTGATATTGCGAAATACTCATCATATCCTCCGAAAATATTCCAAATTTTTAATTAAATTAGTCATGCTCATTATTTTGATAACTAACTTGCGTTTTACTAATTTTATATATCCGATTATAATTCTTTTGTAACAACAAATCAATATGTAAATCTTACCGCTTTACATTCATCTCGTTGTAACAGTAATTGGATATAATTTTCATTCGTAAATGCACATGCTCTGTGTCACCTCACAGTACATGTGCCTTTTTCATCTTATATAAAAAGAGGCATTCTGCAAGCAGGTCAGCACTGCCACCCGGGCTTAAATTTTTATCTGTAAATTTTTCATCAAGACTTGTGAGTTCGTTTAACAGTTCATCATCGGGCAAAGAAAGTATGCGCATTGCTTCTTCCCTCGCAAATTCAAGTCCTGAAATTCCACCTCTATGAACAAGATTTGTATCACTTGCTTTCGACAATATGAACATTAAGGTTCTGAGCTTTGAAACTTTGATTTCATAAGCCTTAGCTTGATACTTTTCGATTTCCTGATTTTGCCTCTTGTACGCCTTATCACATTCTCTGCTTTGCAAAGCTGATTCAAAGTATTTCATCGCTTCAAATGCAGTATTAAATCCTTGCAGAGCTTCTTCACAAGCTCCCCCGATGCCATAATTCATCTTGACCTTGCTTCCATTTGAAGCTTTATCTTCTGATGTGTTTACAACTTCTAAAGCTGCGGAAATCTTTTTTGAGTTTTCTCTTATTTCGCCTTTTCTGTGCATAGTACTTCCGGAAGCGGCAAGCAAAATTCCCATTCCATAGATTGCACCTCTATGGGTATTTACTCCGCCGGTAATCTCAAACATTCTCTTTTCAGCTTCTACGCCCAAATTTCTGAGCTGTTTCACCTTGCTTCGGCTTATGCTTTCCAAATCACAGTTGTCATAGCCCCAGCGCAGAGCCTGAGCGAAAAAGTGTTCCAGTGCAAAAGCGCTTTTTCGCATCATGAGATAATCCATATCGCTGTGAGCTCCGCAGTTATTCAAATCCACAAGCCCGGGCTTTGGGGTGAGCTCAAGTTCTTCTATCAGTGAGCTCACGGCTTGCGAGGCGATGTAGCCGGTCGCAAATTCAACCAGTATTTCCTCCGTGCGGCATATGACGGCTTCAAGTCCATGCGACCGGCTGCGACCGCATGAAAAGGCATCGCCGCCGCAAATGAGACATTTACGGCCATCGCCGCGCCTGAGCTGAATCCCCGCGGAGTTCATAACATCCATATCAAACAGCCTTCCAAGCGGCTCAGTGTCCTCAATTTCCACACAAATTTTCTTCAGTTCTTCCGCATCAATATCATAGCAAAGTGCGGCAAAACAGCCGCTTGCATCCTTTTGGACCACATCGGTAAAAGGCTCACCCAATCTCTTTATCAGCTTGTCGTAGCCATAATCAAAAGCAAGTTCAATCAGGGGCGTTCGCTTTATCTCACCCGCAATATTCATAGAAAATGAGACAAGAGACATATTATATTTCTCGATGAGCTGCAATTTGACATCCATACGCGCTTCCCTTGAAGCAAGCAAATCTTCAAGCCCTACTTTTTCTATTTTATACATTCGCTTTCACTTTTCACTATAATCTCAGTTATTCATATTATCAAGTGATTTGAGCATTTCAAGAGAGTTTTCTCCCACGCACCCCACCATCAAATATCGCTTGTTTATAACATCGTATATGAAATTGTGCAGAAGATGAAACTCATTAATCATCTTTGTATTCGAAACATGGGTACGAGGACCTGTACACGGGTGAATTAAATCCCCAATTTTAATATGATTATCGTCATAGTAGGACACAGGCACTTCCTTACTGATAACTTCCTTAACCTTTCTCTCCATCTCTTCAAGATCAAAATTAGGCTTATAATCAGGAAAAGCCAAAATAAATCCGTGCCTTATATCATCATGTGTGCATCGCGCCACCTCGTCCTTAGGCATAAAGTATTCGCAGATGTCTTCAGCCGTATGCGCCATAAGTCTATACGAAAGAGATGTATATACCATATCGTATATCTCATCAGGAAAAGGACCGAATATTCTCGGTCTTGTCAAAACAATCTCTTCGCCTACACCTATTAAAAGATCCGCATTCATGTTCAAATGAGGATACACTATATCAAAATGCTCGACAATTACACGCTTTCCTCTCTTTATCGCCTGCAATATCGCACCCGCCAAAACAGATAATTGATTAAATCCCATCTCAAAACGAATGTCGAGGTGATAGGTATGCGGTGTAAAAAATCCCTGCTCAAAATCCTGTTGAAGTATAGGAAGAGGCCTGACATTTACTCCGTCATCGTCATTTGTAAGCTCAAGCCCCGGAAACATCCCTTTAATCAAAGCGCTTTTACCTGAACCCGCCTCACCTATGACACCGATAAGCTTATCAAATGGTGAAAGATATTGCTGTGCGAGCTGAATCCCCAGAGCAAAAATTCTTCTTCTGCCTCTTGGCGCATAATATGTAGTAAAAAGATGACTCCTCAGCTTATCATCGTGTTCCATAATTTCTCCAATCTGTTACTCTATTTTTTTATTTTAGATAGCAAGTAATCAAAGCTCGAATCAGGAAGAAGCACTCTCATCTCACATAAAAGTTCCGATTGCTCTGCTCCTCTTTCCATTTTTTTTAATAAAGACCTGACTCTGCCGGCACTTATCACTTCTCCAAGCGCCTCTAAGCGCTCTATTTCTATGGCTTCAATCCCATGCCTCGGCAAGTACTCTTTCATCGTCTCGTTATATTGTCTTGTAAGTTCCGATAGCGGTTCGCTGCCGAAAAATCGCTTTGTAATTCCGAGTTCTTTCGCAAAAATCCTATAAAAAATTTCCAAATCAAGTTCGCATTTAATACGTGGAACTTCCGCCTTATCTCTAATAAAATACTGCGGAAAACTTGCCTTTGAAATAAGATAAGGTCCCGTCTCTGCTACATATACGTTTTCCAAATCTTCACATCCTTTTTTTACAAGCTTGATTCTTTCTTCAGAGCTAAATTCACTTGCATTTTCAGAAACAACAAAAACATATAAAATATCGCACTGCTTTGCCGCCTCTTCTATCAAATATCTATGACCTCTTGTAAAAGGATTACAGTTAACTACGGCGGAGCCTTTCGTTTTCGTATTATCTATGCCCTTAAAGGTGCGGTTCTTTTCGGCAAAGGCGGTTTCAATTTGCTCACGAACAAAACGTCTTGCCTCACCACGTTCTTTTTCCATAAGTGCAACTTCTCTTGTGCTTGCCACAGTATGGAAGAAAAGCGATTCAAACATAGGAACATTAAGCACTTTAGTATATATCAGTAAATCCTTAATTCCTTTCCGGAAAGCTTCCCGCCACAGCTCACTCATTAAAGTTGCCGCAAGTCCGCTTCCGCGCATATTCTCATCTACCGCTATACATTTAAGCAAATATTCAGCCCTTGACCCTGTCGCCACAATGCGTCCCTGTTCTCTAATGCAAACGGTGTATTCCACATCATCATCAAATTCAAGTTCCGACTCCGCGAGAAAATCTGCAATTTCATTGAATTTCTCAATTCTGTCTCTATTTTTTATAAGGCGTTCTATTTCCATAGAGAAAACTCCTCAAAATCAAATTTTATTTATATATCGGCATCACCTTAATTATAATAATTACTGTTCACTTTATTAAACTTTAGTATATCCCAAAAAAAGAGATTTGCAAACTGAAAGGCAAAAATTGCATTTCAGTATTTGTATTCAATTAATTGAAAAAGCTCATATTGTATTATATAATATCATAAATTGATATAATACAATTATATAACAATTTGTAAGGGAGGCTATGACTATAATGGCAACGATAATCCAAAAGGCTTGTGCAGGCACATTAGAATCCAGCGATGTATATGTAGAAGTTGAGCCTTGTGTACACGGCATAGATTTCACTCTTGATTCTGCTGTCATCGAACAGTTTGGAGAATCAATTCGAAATGCTGTATTTGACACTCTTGAGAAAAAAAATATTACAGATATAAAAATTAAACTTGTAGATAGAGGAGCTCTTGACTGTGTAATACGGGCGCGTGTCGAGACTGCCGTAAACAGAGGAAGCGAGAAACAAAATGCGTAGATCAATGCTTTTTATTCCGGGAAACACGCCTAATTTACTTATAAACAGCAACTGTCTCGGTTCCGATGCAATCATCTTTGACCTTGAAGATGCGGTTGCACCCGGCGAAAAGGACTCTGCCAGGCTGCTTGTAAGAAATACCATAAAATATATGGATTTCACAGGTATAGAGATTATAGTTCGCATAAATGCGCTGGATAGCGGTTTTTGGAAAGAAGATTTAGAGGAGATTATCCCCGTAAAGCCTGATATCATTATGCTGCCTAAAACAAACCATGCTGATGATGTTCTTCTTGTGAGCGAGTATATAAAACAGATGGAACTTAGGCTTGGCATAGAAAACAACACATTTAAGATAATGCCTCTTATAGAGACAGCACTCGGTGTTGAAAATTCATATCAGATAGCATCTTCAGACAAAAGAGTTTGCGCAATATTCTTAGGTGCCGAGGATTTGACCGCCGATATGCGCTGCAAAAGGACAAAGGTCGGCAAAGAAATCGACTATGCAAGATCAAGGCTTGTGATTGCAGCAAGAGCAAGCGGTATTGATGTATACGATACCCCTTTTACAGATGTAAACGATGACGATGGAGTCAAAATAGATGCCGAATATGCAAAATCACTTGGATTTACAGGTAAGGCTTCTATTTCACCAAGGCATGTTGAGCTTATAAACAGGGTTTTCAGTCCGTCAATTGATGACATCAGATATGCGTATGAAGTTATGGATGCCATCGAAGAGGCACAAGCTATAGGGAGAGGTGCTATAGCGCTTCGCGGTAAAATGATAGATGCGCCCATAGTTGCCCGAGCAAGGCAAACAATTGAAATGGCTGAATCTATGGGAATCAGAAAGGAACAGATAGATGGATAACACTAAACTCGTCTCTTCACTCAAAGAAGCAATTTCACTTTGTGAGCTCGACGATTCAATGAGCATATCCTTTCATCACCATCTCAGAAACGGTGATTTTATTCTCAACATGGTCATGGACGAAATAGCCGCTCTGGGAATCAAAGACATTACTATAAACGCAAGTTCTATTTTTGACAGGCATTCAGCATTGCTTGAACACATAGAAAACGGCGTTGTCAGCAGGATTCGCACCGATTATATGTCATCTGCCCTCGGAAAAAGCATTTCCGAGGGAATTATGAATAATCCCGTAGAGTTCAGAACGCATGGCGGAAGACCCGCAGATATTGACAGCGGAAAAACGCCTATAGATATAGCTTTCATAGCTGCACCTGCGTCAGATCCTATGGGTAATTGCAGTGGAAAAATCGGTAAATCGGCTTGTGGCAGCTTGGGTTATGCCATTGCGGATGCACAAAATGCAAAACATGTAATTATAATAACCGACACGCTTATGCCTTATCCGCTTATAGATTGCTCCATTTCCGAAATCAATGTCGACTATGTCGTGGTAGTTGATGCCATAGGCGACCCGCAGGGAATAGTCTCAGGCACAACGCAAATCACTCGCGATCCCGTAGGTTTGATTATGGCATCAGAAGCGGTAAAGGTTATCAAAGCTTCCGGGCTTTTGACTGACGGCTTTTCCTTTCAGACAGGTGCCGGCGGTGCATCTCTTGCCGCCGCAAAATTTCTAAAAGAAACAATGGTAAAAGAAAACATCAAAGGAAGCTTCGGTCTCGGCGGCATAACCGGCTATATGGTCGATATGTTGAATGCCGGGTGTTTCCGCAGCCTTCTTGATGTGCAATGTTTTGATCTTAAAGCGGTGGAATCAATCCGAACAAATCCCAATCATCAAGAGATTTCAGCCATGCACTATGCTTCGCCGAGCTCCATGAGCGCTGTTGTTGACAGTCTCGATGTCGTAATACTTGGCGCTACCGAAATAGACACCGACTTTAATGTAAATGTGCACACTGATTCTAACGGTTATATTATGGGAGGTTCCGGAGGTCACAGCGATACGGCGGCAGGTGCAAAGTTATCAATGATTATCGCGCCTATGTTTCGCGGCAGATTACCTATTGTTACAGACCGTGTAAACTGCATATCCACACCCGGAAAAGATGTGGATGTGCTTGTAACTCAAGGTGGAATTGCCGTAAATCCGAGGAATGTTGAATTAAAATCAAGACTTTTAGATGCAGGGCTTCCTATCATAGATATTCACGATCTGAAACTTAAGGCCGAAAGTTATACAGGAATTCCGGTCAAGGCACCTAGAGGCGATAAAATTGTAGCCGAAGTGATTTCACGAGACGGCGGTGTTTTAGATAAAATATATAGTGTTCCTCGTAGATACTAACACTGAAATACTGATGTGAGGTTATGAAATATGAGAGAAATAGATTCATCATTGATAGTCGATGTTGTTTCAAGACTTTGTATTAAAGCAAACTATGAGCTCCCTGAAGATATGAAAAACAAAATAAAATCCTCATCCGAAGATGAAACATGGAAGCCGGCAGCTTTAATACTTGAACAAATAGTTGAAAATTTCAACATTGCAGAGCAGCAGGAGCAAGCCATTTGCCAAGATACAGGCATTGCTTGCGTTTTCATCAAAATCGGGCAGGATGTTCATATAAACGGTAACTTGGAATCCGCCGTCAATGAAGGAGTTAGAATAGGATACCAAAAAGGTTATCTGAGGAAATCCGTTGTGGCGGACCCTTTGAACCGATTAAATACAGGTGACAATACACCTGCTATGATTTATTACGACATTGTACCCGGTGATAAACTGGAAATAACGGTGGCTCCTAAGGGCTTTGGAAGTGAAAATATGAGCCAAATAAAGATGCTCAAACCTTCTGACGATGTTGAAGGTGTAAAGTCATTTATTCTAAACGTGGTTGAAGAAGCGGGCCCAAATCCTTGCCCTCCGATAGTCGTGGGCGTCGGAATCGGAGGTACTTTCGATAAGGCGGCGTTACTTGCAAAACAAGCTTTGATGAGACCTGTCGATAAAAGAAATTCAGACCCTTTCTATTCAGCACTTGAAACTGAGCTTCTCGAAAAAATAAATTCACTTGGTATAGGTCCACAAGGTTTTGGCGGAAAAACTACAGCTCTGGCAGTTAATATCGAAAAAGCCCCTACTCACATTGCGGGACTTCCCGTCGCCGTCAACATCAACTGCCATGTCACAAGACATATGACGGAGGTGATATGATGAGCATCAAAATAAATACACCTCTTACAAAAGAATGTGCAAGAAAGTTAAAAAGCGGTGACAGCTGTCTGATTTCGGGTGTTATTTACACCGCCAGAGATGCAGCTCATAAAAGACTTTGCGAGCTTATCAAGGAAGATAAACCCCTGCCGCTTGACATTAAAAATTCCATTATATATTATGTAGGACCAACGCCCGCAAAACCCGGTACCGCTATAGGCTCAGCCGGTCCTACCACGGCATACAGAATGGATGCTTACAGCCCGATTTTGATAGAAAAAGGCGAAACGGGAATGATAGGAAAAGGCAAACGAGGTTTTGAAGTCGTGGAAGCAATGAAAAAACACGGAGCGGTATACTTCGGCGCAATAGGCGGATGCGGAGCACTTCTGAGCAAATGCGTTAAGAAGGCTGAAGTTATCGCTTATGACGATCTGGGTGCTGAAGCAATACGTAAGCTTTACGTGGAAGATTTACCTGTGGTAGTTGTAATTGACAGCCAGGGAAATAATCTTTACGAAAGCGGAAAAAACAAGTATCTCGAGTATATTAAGCACCGGCATAAATAAATAAATAATAGAAAATAAATTCAGAAACGAGGCAAATATGTCCGACCTATTCCATATTGATTCCAAGCTGGACATCCCTATTTATCAACAGCTTGTCGATGTCATAAAAGCAAATATCAAAAGCGGCAAAATGCAAGCTAATACCAAACTGCCCACCGTTAGAGATTTAGCTGATAAACTCGGCATTGCACGCGGTACGATAAAACGTGCATACGATGAACTTGAGCTCATGGGTATAGTTGAGAAAAAGCGAGGTCACGGAACTTTTGTAAGCTACAATCCACATAACGGTGAAAGTCGTAAGGAACGCGCCATGTCAGCCATAGACCGGATGATTGATGAACTCGAAGAAATGCAGTTTTCAATGTCCGAAATAAATATATTCATAAATCTTCGCCTAAGAGAGCGAGCGTCTCATCAGGACAAGATAAAAATCGGCGTGGTTGAGTGCAATCCGGAAACCTTGTATCAGTTAACTGACCAATTAAGAGAAATCAGCCATATCGATTTGTTCTCATACTTACTTGATGATTTAAGAGAGTATCCATATAAAATCAGTGACGAGATGGATTTAATCATCACCACGGCGGAACATTCCGATGAACTTTCAGGCATAATTTCCCAAGGTGACAAAATTCTTAAGACAGCCTTGACTCTTATGCCAAAAAGTGTTGCCGGCATAATTAAAATCGGTCCCGGCGAAAAAATCGGTATAGTATGCAGCAGCGAGCGCTTTGGCAATATGCTTTTTGAACTTTGCGGCAGATATACTGAAAATACAAGAATTTCTCCCCCGCTTACCGTTTCTCATGACAGCGATATATCTAAGTATCTTGCAAAAAAAGATGTTATCTTAGTTCCGGAAAACTATCAGAAATACTGTAGTGAAAAAGTATCCGAGCAGCTCAAAAGATTTTCGAACAGACACAGGCTCGTCGAGTGCAGCTATAGGATAGATGCAGGCTCGTTTATGTATGTCAGAGACAAAATAGAAAAGCTCATAGCTGTAAGAGCTCTTTAACACTTTAACTCATGAATTAATTCAAACAACAAGGTTGATATATATTAACCTTGTTGTTTTTTTGTTCAGAAAATTTTATGCCTAAAGCCTTCAATATAACAATGTATACATTGACTTTTGTTATAGTTCACTGTACTATAATGTTATATAACAATACTTTGATTATGATTTATGGATGAATCAAGATAAAGCGAAAACGAGGTTAATAAAATGTTATCTAGTAGAGAAAAAAAGGTTCTGATAATCGGAGTAATAGGCGCAGACGTGCACGCTGTCGGCATCAAAATTCTTCATCATGCTTTTGAGGCGGCAGGCTTTGATGTTGTGGACCTTGGAGTTATGGTTTCTCAGGAGGAATTCATAAGCGCAGCCATTGAATCAAGCGCAGATGCCATTCTTATTTCATCCTTATACGGTCAAGGTGAACTTGACTGCCGAGGAATGCGAGAAAAATGCGAGGAAGCCGGACTCAAAAATATTCCTCTACTCGTAGGTGGAAATATCGTGATTGGAAAACAGAAATTTGAAGATGTCGAAAAGCGTTTTAAGGCTATGGGATTCGACTACGCCTTCCCTCCCGGTACAGCACCTGAAACGACAATAGAAGCCTTACACAAAATTTTCTCATCCGGCGAATCTAATCCGCCTGAAAATGAATGCGAAGATAAAGCGAAAGACGCAGGAGCCGGTGCCTGATGAAAAACATCTTATTAATTGACTTCGGCAGTACATATACCAAGCTGAGCGCCGTCGATATAGAAAGTGAAAGTATCATAGGTACAGCCTCATCATTTACAACAATTGAAAGCGATATCAACGAAGGGCTGGAAAACGCCCTCTCTAAACTTAGAGAAACTGTCGGAGATATCAGTTTTGAAGAGACATTTGCCTGTTCTTCCGCAGCCGGCGGGCTGAGAATGATGGCTTCAGGACTTGTTCCCGAACTGACATCGGAAGCAGCTAAGATGGCGACTTTAGGTGCAGGCGCAAAGATAATCAAGCTATTTTCATTTGAGCTTACCGAAGATGATATAGATGAAATCAAAACGGGTAAACCTGATATATTCCTGCTTGTAGGAGGTACTGACGGAGGAAATACCGAATGTATCACACATAATGCGAGAATGCTTTCAAGCCTTGAACCCGGCTTTCCAATCATAATTGCAGGCAATCGCAATGCCGCAAAGGAATGCCAAATGATATTGAATAAACACGAAACATACATATGCCCTAATGTTATGCCGAAATTCGGTGTAATAGATATAATAGAAACACAAAGCAAAATCAGAGAGATTTTTCTAAAGCGCATAGTTAGCGCTAAAGGACTAAGCAAAGCCGCATCTATCCTTTCAGACATAATGATGCCTACACCCTCAGCCGTGCTTCAAGCTATGAATCTTCTCGCCGAAGGCACTTCAGAAGAAAGCGGCATAGGAGAATTGATTGCAGTTGATGTCGGAGGGGCAACCACTGACATCTATTCTATCGCCTCAGGCAAACCGTCTCGCTCCTCTACTGTTTACAAAGGTCTTCCCGAACCATATTCAAAGCGTACAGTTGAAGGCGATATAGGTATGAGGTACAGCGTTAAAGGCATAGTCGATGCCGTAGGAATCGAGCGGATTTGCGAAATTTCAGGGCTAAGCAAAGCACGGGCGAAATATCTTATAGAGTATTTAAGTACTCATACAGATCTTATTCCAAACGGTGACAAAGAACTCGAAAATTTAGATTACGCTTTGGCTGCCATGGCTATAGAAACAGCAGTTTCAAGGCACGCCGGAACAATAGAAGAAACTTATACAATGTATGGCCTTACATATTTGCAATCAGGTAAGGATTTGAGGGACGTAAATCAAATCGTTGTCACCGGAGGAAGCCTCATTCACACAATAAGGACTGCCGATATTGCTTCATATGCTCTATTTGACATTAATAATCCGATGTCTCTAAGACCAAAAAATGCCGAAATAAGAGTTGACAGAAAATATATACTGGCTTCAATGGGTTTACTGGCTTCACATTATCCCGAAACGGCACTACGAATAATGAAAAAGGAATTAATAAAAGATGAATCTAACAAATAAACGAATTTCAGATGAAGAATTTACCGCTATTCGCAAGGAAGTTTTATTGCAATGGCCTACAGGTAAAGATGTAGACTTAGACGAAGCGGTTGCTTACCACAAAAAAATGCCTAAAGAAAGAATATTTTCTCAGAAGCTCATAGAGGCCAAGAAGAACAAGAATACTCTCGTTCAGCCAAGAGCAGGAGTTCCTGTAATAGATGAGCATATCAAGTTATTGCAGTACTTACAGGACAATGGCGAAGCCGATCTTCTCCCATCTACAATAGATAGCTACACCAGACAAAACAGATATGAAGAAGCCGAAAACGGTATAGAAGAATCCGTTCGCCTCGGTCGTGCCATGATGAACGGCTTTCCTGCCGTAAACCACGGAGTCAACGGTTGCCGCAAAGTCATCGAAAGCGTTCACACTCCTGTTCAGGTAAGACACGGTACCCCTGATGCAAGGCTTCTGACCGAAATTACATATGCAGGCGGATTCACAAGCTATGAGGGCGGCGGAATTTCATATAACTTGCCATATTGCAAGGATGTTCCGATGGAGCGTACAATCAAAGATTGGCAATATGTAGACAGACTCACAGGATTATATGAGGAAATGGGAGTTTCAATTAATCGTGAACCCTACGGTCCTCTCACAGGCACACTTGTGCCGGCATGCATTTCACACTCGGTTGCCATCATAGAAGCACTTTTGGCAGCTGAACAGGGAGTAAAAAATATAACGGTAGGTTACGGACAGTGCGGCAACCTCGTTCAAGACATCGCTGCAATAAGAACTCTTGAAGAACTAACCGAAGAATATTTACACAAATACGGCTACGAAGATGTAGTAGTTACCACCGTGTTACATCAGTGGATGGGCGGATTCCCCGCTGATGAAGCAAAGGCATTCGGTGTTATTTCCTCAGGCAGCCTTATAGCCGCTCTGTCTAAGGTAACCAAAGTAATTGTCAAAAGCCCTCACGAAGCTGTGGGAATACCTACAATGGAAGCTAATGCACAGGGAATGAAGTGTACAAAACAAGTTGTTAATATGCTTAAAGACCAGGAATTTCACGATTCCACATTGGAAGATGAAAAAGAAATAATTCGCCTTGAAACTCGCTGCATAGTTGATAAATGTTTTGAACTTGGCGGCGGTGATATCGCCGTCGGAGCTTGCAGAGGTACAGAAGCAGGTGTTCTCGATATTCCGTTCGCACCGTGTCGATTCAACGCAGGATTAATGCTTCCTTGCCGCGACAACAACGGAGCGGTGAGAATTCTAAGCACGGGAAATCTTCCTTTCACTCAAGAACTTAAGGATTTCCACGCCGAAAAAATAAATGAGAGAGCAAAAGCTGAAGATCGCGAGGCATCGTTTCAAATGGTTATAGATGATGTTTACGCAATTGGTAAAGGTAGACTGGTCGGAAGACCAAAACGTTAGCTTTCCGGATTTAGCAAAGGAGAAAAAAATGAAAATCGTCGATGTAATCTGTTCACCCGGTCGCACAGGATTTTACTTTGATGACCAAAGAGCAATAAAGCAAGGAAGCCGACACGACGGCATCTTCTACACAGGCAAGGCTGTAACTGAAGGGTTTCAATCAGTTCGCCAAGCCGGAGAATCAATCTCAGTTATGATTTTGCTCGAAGACGGTCAAATTGCCACAGGAGACTGCGCCGCAGTACAGTACTCCGGGGCGGGCGGACGCGATCCTCTATTTCTGGCAAATGACTTCATTCCTATTATAGAAAAGCATATAAAACCGGTTCTCGTAGGAAAAGAAGCCGACAGTTTCAGAAGTCTTTGCAATGAAATGGAATCCATCAAAGTTGACGGCAATAGACTGCACACTGCGATTCGATACGGCGTTTCACAGGCAATTCTTGATGCTGTCGCAAAGGCATCCAAAAGACTTATGTGTGAAGTAGTAGCCCACGAATACGATTGTAAGCTAACTGCTGAATCCATCCCTATTTTTACTCAATCAGGTGATGACAGATATGACAATGCTGATAAAATGATAATAAAGGGCGCCGATGTCTTGCCGCACGCTTTGATAAACAACGTAGATGACAAACTCGGCAAAGATGGCGAAAAACTCAGGGATTATATAGCTTGGCTCCGAGACAGAATACTCGACAAAAGAAGCTCTAAAGAGTACAGCCCTGTTATCCATATAGATGTGTACGGCACGATAGGTGCGGCTTTCGGAAACAAAAACTATGTCGAAATGGCAAACTATATTGAAAACCTCGGTGAAATTGCAAAGCCTTTTCATCTTAGAATAGAAGGTCCTATGGACTGTGACAGCAATCGTGAAGAGCAGATTGAAGCTCTTTCCGCTTTGACCGAAGAACTCGATAATCGCGGCTGCGATGTTGAATTGGTAGCAGATGAATGGTGTAACACATTAGAAGATATAAAACTATTTGCAGATAACAAAGCGGGACACATGATTCAGATAAAAACGCCTGATCTTGGTGGTATAAACAACACAATTGAAGCGGTTTTGTATTGTAAGAAAAAAGGAGTAGGCGCATATCAAGGCGGTACCTGCAACGAAACTGACCGAAGTGCACAGGTTTGCGTAAGCTGTGCAATGGCAACAAGACCTGACCAAATTCTGGCAAAGCCCGGCATGGGCGTAGACGAGGGATTTATGATAGTTCACAACGAGATGAACCGAATTATTTCGCTTTTGAAGGCAAAACGGTAAATATAAGCAAATTTCACAAACACCAAAGTTATGTCAGCTCGTGCAGGCGGGCATAAAAGAGCATTATTCATCTTCCCTCGCGGAAAGTCCTAAGCTATAGAGGTTCTCATCTAAACGAAGAGAACCTCTTTTCTTTATTCAAGTTTTTCCTTAATTTCATATATATGATTGATAAGCTTATCACTGCAATTTGATTTAATAACAACAGAGCCGCTTGTTTCCGACATCATTATATAGAAATTTGTCGGTGTTTCTATTATGCTCCACAACTTATTATACTCATAACGATTATCCCCTACTTCACTATGCACCTCATAATGATCATCAAAGAAAAGCAGCTCGTTTTTTAGACCTTGGATGGATTTATTTTGTTCATACGCCTGCCTTATCTGCTTTTTCATCATTATATCAAGGACTGTCGGAAACGCTACAACCATTAGAATCATAAGGATTCCTAGAGATTTATTTTTAGTAGCAAAGTTTATCACTGCAAGCGCAAACAGCCCTATCATTAGAATCCACTTTGCTCTGCGGTATTTTTTATTTTGCCTCTGTACGGTGAAGGCAAATCGCATATATTCATCCAAATTAAGCTCGACTGTAGTTCTCATCTCTTCCATAAAATCCTCCAAATAACCGAGATTTAATATCAATACTATAACTTATTTTGATATATTTGTCACTTCCGATGTTTAGCCAAACTTTACAAAACGATATATTTATTATATATTTTGAGAGTGATGTATGGAGGAGATACGATGGCTAGGGGAACAAATCAAAAACTTAAGCTTTTATATTTAGCGAAGATTTTTTTCGAAGAAAGTGACGAAAACAATAAACTCACTTTAAGTGAAATAATAAAGAAGCTTGCGAATTACGATATAAGTGCAGACCGCAAGACTCTTTACCTTGATTTTGAGGAATTAATCAACTTCGGCTATGACATTTGCAAGGAGCGTGTCGGCAGAAACTGGTATTATTTTCTCGCAGGCAGAGATTTCGAAATTCCTGAATTAAAGCTTCTTGTCGATTCTGTGCAGTCCGCAAAATTCATAACAGACAAGAAGTCCAAGGTTTTAATCAAAAAATTAGAGTCCCTGGTCAGCCATAGCCAAGCAAAACAGCTGAACAGACAGGTAATAAGTACCGGCAGAATAAAAAGTTTCAACGAAGACATCTATTACAATATAGACTCCATCCACGAAGCTATTATATCTGATAGACAAATACAGTTTAAGTATTTCAGATGGAACCTTGACAAAGAGATGAAACTTCGTAACAACGGAAATAGTTATCACATAAGTCCTTGGGCATTGGTGTGGGATGATGAAAAATATTATTTGATAGGCTTTGATGCCGAATTGAATCAAATCAAACATTTCCGCGTTGATAAAATGAAAAAGATAGTGATTGATGCAGAAAAAGCTCGTGACGGAAAAAGTGAATTCGAAAAGTTCAACTTGCCAAAATACACCAACAAACTTTTCGGTATGTTCAGCGGCGATGAAACAAATGTAACCATAGAAGCAAAAAACGATTTGGTAGGTGTTCTTCTTGATCGTTTCGGCAAGGATATAATCATTTGTCCATCAGGAGATGATAAATTCCGCACCACTGTTTCCGTAGCGCTCAGCCGTCAATTCTTCGGCTGGATATTTGCCCTCGGTGAAGATATCAAAATAGTAGCACCCGAATGTGTGGTCGCAAAAACAAAGTTGGAAGTTGAAAGACTCGCAAAACAATACCTATAACAGCCATATACTTTTAATCAGCGTATGACCTGCCAAAGTTCAATCAAATTTTCCAAACTGAACTTCGCGTTTGCCGGGCTTGTCGACGGCAGACTAAAAATTTCAAGTTCCTCGCTCATACTACTTTTTATAAGCGAGCTTTTACCTTGATATTTTGAAAAAAGTTCCGAAGCTTTCCCTCCGTTTAAGATAATCTTTTTTATCTTTGAGCTTTTAAGTATAACGCCTATGTCACTTGGAACAACGGATTTAATGCTAGAATCGGAAGATCCGATAATTTCACATGATTCAACAACATCCCACAAAGCAATCCCATGACTTTTCAGGAATTGCTTTTTTTCTTTTATATTCACAGGTAGATTTTCATTAAAAACAGCAGCCAAAACCTTCCAAAAGCGGTTTTGTTTATTTGCGTAATAAAAATTTTCCTCTCTTGACTTTACAGACGGGAAACTGCCAAGAATCAATATTTCAGAACTGTCATTGAAAAATGGCTCAATCGTGTGCCTAAAACAGCTGCTCTCTCTATTGCCTTTCGTCTCCCCTTTTATTCCTTCCATACTTGCACCCTCGCATCTGCTCAATTATAATGCTTATTTCCAATACATTTTATATTTTAATAAGCTAATTCTAAAATATTTTATAGAATTAGGCAAATCATATGGTTAGATTAGCCTAACCTGTGGTATATAGTCTTTGTACATAAGTAATGTATTTTAGATAAAATAATTAATAAAAATAAGGAGAAAAGATATGTCATTAATTAGCAAAGAAGTTTCGGATTTTAATGTTAACGGATATTTTAATAACGAATTTAAGCAATATACAAAGGAAGATATTTTAGGCAAGTGGAGCGTATTCTTCTTCTATCCTGCGGATTTCACTTTTGTTTGCCCTACTGAGCTTGCCGATTTACAGGACAAGTATGAAGAATTCAAAAATGCAGGCTGCGAAGTATATGCAGTTTCCTGCGATACCCACTTTGTTCACAAGGCTTGGCATGACAGCTCGGAGTTAATCTCTCGCCTAACATACCCTATGCTCGGTGACCCTACTCACGCTCTTGCAAAGGATTTTGATGTTTTCATTGAAGCAGACGGGATTTCAGAAAGAGGCACTTTCATCGTAAATCCTCAAGGTAAAATCGTTTCATACGAAGTCAATGCCGGAAATGTAGGCAGAAACGCCGAAGAACTCCTTCGCAAGTTACAGGCTTGCCAGTTCGTCGCAGAGCATGGCGATGAAGTGTGCCCGGCAAGGTGGAAACCGGGTGCAAAAACACTAAAGCCGGGAATCGATTTGGTTGGTAAACTATAGATATTTACATAGACTAAAACTAATCTAAAAGAATAAATAATCATTAAATCAAAAACCGGTCTGCACGGCGGCAACTCACTAAAATTGGATGCGTTCTGACTTTTGGAGTGAGCCTATGGCAAGCCGGTTTTATATTTCTCTGACTTTTGAAATAATCCTATACAAACTGCAAAGCTGCACAGCTACGGCGGTTATAACGGCTAAAACGCCATTTAATTACTTTACTGCATAATTACTTTTGTTTTCCATATGCTGCCGCTTCGTCACAAATAAGTGTAACATCATTGTGAAATAAAAGCATGGTAGCCGGACAGCTAAGCGATATTTCCTTTCCCTCGATGAGTTTACTTACAGCCTCATGCTTTTCCGCTCCACTGGCAAGAATTATGATTTTTCTCGCCATGTGAATGGTTCCAAGCCCTGATGTCACCGCTGTTTTAGGCACCTCATCAATGCTGTTAAAGAATCTGGAATTTGCTTTAATCGTCGATTCCGTAAGCCCTGTAACATGCGTCTTAAATACGATTGACTCCGCCGGCTCATTAAAAGCGATGTGTCCATTTTGACCAATTCCCAAAATTTGCAAATCAACACCACCCGCATCCCTTATTGCATCGTCATAATCACTTGGATTTTTTGTGCCATCTATACCTGCATCCGGGAAATGAGTATTTTCTATATTGATATTGACATGGTCAAACAGGTTTTTCTTCATAAAATAACGATAACTCTGATCATTTTCCGCATCAAGTCCCACATATTCATCAAGATTGAACGACTTGACATTTGAAAAATCAAGGCCGGCTTCGTGTGCCTTTATCATCTCTTTATATGTTCCTACAGGCGTGGACCCCGTCGCCAAGCCTAAAACAGCATCGCCTTTCTTCTCCACCACCTCAACAACAATCTTTGCAGCTTCTTTGCTCATTTCATCATAGTTCTTTGTTATAATTATATTCATATCTTCTACATACTCCTCACCGTCATAGATTAAGATTTGTACCACAAACGCAATTTACGTATATCTTCTACCTTCGTGTCCCGACACGCAAACTTAAGCTATGACTTTTATACACAAATTTTCTACTACATTATACCAATAAATTATTTTTGAGGCTAGCTTGAATGTTGGTGTGGATGTGTATTAACAACTTATTAAGTTCTAATCTTCCGCGTAATGTTATGTTCAATATAACTGTACTAATTTTTTTCTGATACTTTTTTACTTTTCAAAAATTTACATTTCAATTTGCTTATATTAAATCCCGTATCGCCTCCAGCTTGCGTTATTAAATTAATCTATTTATATTTCAATTTGCTTCTATTAAATCTTTTTACTGTTGCGCCATAAATTCGTCCCTGAACAATATTTATATTTCAATTTGCTTCTATTAAATCCAAGATCCGTACAGAATGTATGTCGTAAGCAATAATTTATATTTCAATTTGCTTCTATTAAATCAGGGGTTGCGAAGCATTTTATAGAAAAAAGGAGTCTGATTTATATTTCAATTTGCTTCTATTAAATCAAGAAAATCATTGATTCTACGCACGGAGGAATTTGAATTTATATTTCAATTTGCTTCTATTAAATCTTCGAATTGCTCGTGGATTTCTTTTATTTCGTCACATATTTATATTTCAATTTGCTTCTATTAAATCCCGCCTGATAATACCTTTATTAGTTTATACAATTTATTTATATTTCAATTTGCTTCTATTAAATCTTGTGACTTCCACATGATTTTACCTTTATTTTCTACATTTATATTTCAATTTGCTTCTATTAAATCTGCTGTGTCAAACCTCAGCACAATTCTGTCTACACGATTTATATTTCAATTTGCTTCTATTAAATCAATCGGTCGTGCTGAGATGTTGCGTTCTGAGTAAGCTATTTATATTTCAATTTGCTTCTATTAAATCCTAAGGAGGTGCATCATGA
Source organism: Eubacterium sp. (assembly GCA_034180045.1). Lineage (GTDB taxonomy): Bacteria > Bacillota > Clostridia > Peptostreptococcales > Anaerovoracaceae > Eubacterium_B. Next base: position 529 of record JAXFOY010000011.1, on the reverse strand, counting down.
TTGTACAAATTGATACAATTTATATTTCAATTTGCTTCTATTAAATCCTGCAGAGTGTTCGGTAAAGCGGACGGAAACAATAATTTATATTTCAATTTGCTTCTATTAAATCTCCATATTTTGCGGCATATCCGCCACCGACTCGGGTTATTTATATTTCAATTTGCTTCTATTAAATCTTTCCACACCGTAAAAGTGAGAGTCTTTCATAACATCATTTATATTTCAATTTGCTTCTATTAAATCGGTTCAAACATGGAGCGAGAACCTCTACTATAGACAAATTTATATTTCAATTTGCTTCTATTAAATCGTTATGCAGAAAGTATTGATGCACATGGCGAACTTTATTTATATTTCAATTTGCTTCTATTAAATCAAATAAAGCTACAGATAAAGTAATGACCGAGGCTAAATTTATATTTCAATTTGCTTCTATTAAATCCTGACACCGACGTATTTGTCTTATCCTCAGTATTAAATTTATATTTCAATTTGCTTCTATTAAATCCCCTATATCATCGCTTGC
>JAXFOY010000012.1:0-22833 GCA_034180045.1 Eubacterium sp. | reverse complement strand
GAAAATTCAATAGTTTTACACAATTTTACCAACGCTTTTTGTCCACCCTGTATCTTCTTCAAAAAAAGATATAACCGGTATAACTGTTGAAGTTTCAACAGTTATACCGGTTTCCACCAACGCTTTTTGTCCTATAACCCTATATTTACTTAAACAAATTCAACGGTTTAGTTTCCGGAGCCTAATTCGATTGGGCTCCGTATTTATTTCCCGGTGCCCCGCAAAATTCACTTATATACATCCGTGTTCTTCCGCGAAAGAAAGGATTTTTTGAATGCGGCTGTTGATTCCGGCTTTCTTGAGCGGCGGCGCGCACAGCTCTCCGAGCTGTGTGAGGCTGGCGTCCGGATTCTCAAGGCGGAGCCGCGCAGTTCCGCGCAGCCTCGGCGGCAGCTTGTCGAACAGGCCGGCAGCCTCAATGGCTCTGATGGCTGCAAGCTGCCGCTGCGCCGCGTCCAAAGCCCGGTCCATGTTAGCGTTATCACAATTTGTGATGCGCACGGTTTGGTTGCGCATCTGCTTTTTAATAACAGTATTATCAAAACTCAGTACATGACTATGTGCGCCCATTATAGCCAGCATATCCCTGATATTTGATAAATTCTTAATATACACTATGTATTTGCCGCGTCTTTCCATGGTCTTCGCCGTCATATCCACAAAGCCGTTTATAAGCTTCTTAAGGTCTAACGCAAGCCTCTCACTGTTACACACAAATTCGAGATGGTAAGTTTTATCAGGGTTGTTAACTGAGCCTGCCGCCAAGAATACACCTTTCAAATACGATTTTCGACAGCATTTAGTTCGAACAAGCTCATCGTAGATGCCGTCGGAGATGAAATTGTTTCCTTCTCGCACCAGCAAAATACCGGTTTCTCGTAATATCTGCTCCGACCTTTCCTCAGGTCCAATAGTAAGCATATAGCTTCTGGTCTTGCTAAATCCGAACCCTTCACCGATTTCCAGTCTCGTATCTACCTTAAAATATTCCTTTATAAGGCGCTTATAGTGCCTGGCGACAGCGGGTATTTCCGTAGAAACGGCGATTTTGAACTTTCCCGCACCGGCTAGTCTTAAACTCCCTGCCACACGCAAAAAACCCGCAATCTCCGCAAGCTGACAACATTTTTTTTCAGCTTCGCTTCTTGCCAGTTCATTTTTCACCTCGGTGGCAAAGCTCATAAATCATCCCTCCTACACAAAAATCACTTTGAAATTCAGTCTTTATCTCTTTATATTACCCGCTTTTATGTGTTTTTCAATCACCGCCTCCGTATATTCGTATAACTTCTCAGAGCCGGCTTTGGTTCTTCCCTGTCTGCGATAAATCTGCTCAGCTGTAACTCCGTGAAATTTCCAATCTCCACCGTCATTACTGTCATTTAATATCAAAGGCTGTAAATTATCCATTGCTCTTGCAAATTTTGCTTCTGCGGTTTCCATAGCCTCAAACTCATCAAACAGAGCTTCAAGCTTCTCTCCTTGGTCTTTAGGAAGAATTCCAAAGAGCTTTTTCTTAGCTTTTTCCTCGCGTTCTTTTTGGCTTTTTTTAGCCTGCTCATCATAGGCGTAGGTGTCTCCCGCCTCAATCTCAACTATATCATGAATCAGGCACATCATTATGACTTTAGCGATGTCAATATCCTCGTTAGCGTATTCTTCGAAAAGATATGCCATGACAGCCATATGCCATGAATGCTCGGCATCATTTTCCTTACGAACACCACCGGAAATGTGAGTTTGTCTGAATACATTCTTTTCTTTATCTAAAAGCAAAGCAAAATCAATCTGTGCTTTCAATCTTTTATTCATAAATACGCTCCCAAAACTTTCATAACATCAACTTACGCTCTCTCAAGCCTCCCCTTTGATTCCGCCTGTTCAATGAGCTGAACAATACGAGCGTTTGAGCTTCCTATTTTGTCATTTGCCAGTATTACACGCTTACAAGCTTCCATGACCCTGAGTGCGCGTTCCAAGCTGCCCGTGTCTATTTCTTCAAACGCCGGTACCGAGATAAGTTCCGCCGCAAGATTCCTCGCCACATAATAATCCACATCATTTTCGTGAAGCACTCCTGTGCAAAACGGTATGCCAAGCTTTGTCAACTCTCTGTAAACAGGTATTCCGCTGCCGTTTCCGGCGATTACAAATACCTCAGCTTCCCCTTCCGCCTTAGGTAATTCAACACTTCCAAATGTGATGTTATATGAACCGTTTCGTATATCGTAAAGTTCCCTTATTATTTCCTCAGTAAAAATTTCACTCGGATGCCCGAAATGCTCTATAGCATCTCCATGCACGCAAATGACCTTATCCGAAATTTTTTGAGCCAAATCAATCTCATGAAGCGACATGAGCACCGCTATATTCTCCTTCTTTGCCATAGTGTGCAAGATATTCAAAAGTTCAAGCTTATGCTTAACATCAAGGAACGAGGTCGGCTCGTCAAGCACTATAATCTTAGGCTCCTGACATATAGCCCGGGCGAGTAAAACTCTCTGCCTTTGACCGTCGCTTATCGCACTGAAATCACGTCCTGCAAGTTCTTCCACATGAGCCTTTTTCATGGCGTCTTTAACTTTTTGCTTGTCATTTTCATCCAAAATGCCAAGCGAGTTGGTATACGGGTATCTACCCGTGGACACAACATCAAGACAGGTGAGCAGTTCGCCTTTTATCTTATCGGTCAAAACCACGGAAAGTTGCTGCGCAAGCTTTTTATAGTTCATATGCGAAAGAGAGGCATCTGCAATCAGTGCATCGCCGTTTATTATTTCCAAATGCTTTGTAATGCTCTTTAGAATGGTAGATTTGCCCGCACCGTTAGGGCCTATCATCGTAACGATTTCTCCAAGCCCCACATTGATGTTAATATCCTTGATAAGCGGCTTTTTATTATATCCGACTGTCAAATCGGAAGTTTTGAAATAGAAATTATCCATAGCTACCCCTAATACTTATTACTATGTCGCTTGATAAGCATCCCGATTACTACAGGCGCACCAAATAGAGCTGTAACTGTACTTATTGAAAGTTCGACAGGTGCAAATGCGGTCCTTGCAATGTAGTCACAGAACATACAGAAGACGCTTCCCGCCATGAAAGAACATGGAATTACCAAAATCGGTTTTGCAGTCTTAAGCCCCAGCTTTACCACATGCGGAACAGCGATTCCGACAAATGAAATGGGTCCGACAAAGGCGGTTACACACCCTGCCAAGAGGCTGGACATCATAATAAGATAGACTCTAAAGCGTTTTACATTTACGCCCATGCTTTGAGCATAGGATTCGCCCATTTGATACGCCCCTATAGGTTTTGACATCGCAAATACCAAAGCAAAACAGATAAGCACTATCTTGCTTGAGAGACTTACATCGTTCCAGCTGACACCCGAAAAACTTCCCTGTGACCAGTTGTGTAGATTAACTATATCTGAATCCTGGGCAAATGTTATCAGAAACTCCGTTATCGCGGAACAGATATAGCCTATCATTATACCTGCAACAAGGAGCATGGACATTTGTTTGATAGCTCTGGCGGTCAAAAGAACAAATCCCATGGCAATAAGCGCTCCTAAAAACGCTGCCGCGACAATCATCCACGAGCTTGTGTAATGCACGTATTTTAGCGCTACTATCATCACCATGGCAACAAAAAGCTTTGAACCGGACGAAATGCCAAGAACGTAGGGTCCTGCTATAGGGTTGCTGAAAAAAGTCTGCATCAAAAACCCGGATACCGCAAGCCCGCCGCCTAAAACCGCAGCCGTTATAATTCTCGGAAGCCTTATCTGCCAAACTATGTTTACATTTGTCGGGTCACCTTTCTTTGTGAATATAATCTTTATAATCTCTGAAAAAGAAATATTCACCGCACCCGAGTTGATATTCCATATTATCAGAACGATAAATGCGAGTATCAGAAAGCTGAAAACCGCATAATATCTCCATATTTCACTTTTTTTATTCTTCTCCGGAAGTGTCATTAAAACCTCTTTACTTTAACTGAAATAAAAACTGAAGCTTTTTTTGAGCCTCCTTATCACCCGAAAAAACGGCATTCATCTCCTCGATTATGCTGCCCATCTTATTTGTCTGTTGGAACATGCTGCGGCTTGTGCACCAAACATTGCCTTCCTTAACAGCCTTAAAGTCCTTAAGCACCGGGCTTTTGTCAAGAAGCTCGTCCATATTGTGAATCTGTTCGACTATATTGCAGTTATATATAAGTACATCCGCATCCTTAGCCGTGCTGTAAAACTCCTCCATACTCATATTGATGGTGCTGAGCTTACTCTCATCGTCAAGTCCGAGGTTACTGAATGCGTATTCGCCGCCGGCTATTCTAATCATTTCAGGAACATATCCCTTTGTCTTATATGTTACTACATTACCTCGGGTATTAACGTAGAAGAAAATAACTTTCTTTTCGGTGCTCTTGATTTTTTTCAGCCTTTCTATCTTGTCCGCCTCTGCATCGAAAATTTTATTCGCCTCATCTTCTTTATTGAAAATAGTACCGTATAGCTTTATCCATTCCGTTCTTCCTAGTGGATGTTCTTCGTAGCTTGATCTTTCGATTACCGTCTTAATTCCCAAATCGACAAGCTTTTCTTTGACCTCGGGATTGTGCAAAATCATGGTATTTTGGATGGCAAGCTGACAGTCCCCCTTAATTAGGGTTTCATAGTCCGGAGCGTTATATTTTCCCGCAAGAATCCATTTTTTATCCTCTACGGCCTTAGACGCCCTCTCTATATACCAGTGATCCGTTCCTACAAACTTAATGCTGTCAAGCTCATCCAAAGAGTCGAACAAAGCCATAACGGCAGTAGATACCAAATAAATATTTTTGAGCGGCTGCTTTATCACCACAACTTTTTTGTCCAGCCCTTCCGGCACCTTCCCGCCCTTTGGAACTACCAGCATCTTATCGCTGTCAATCATATCTATATATGCATAACCGCCCTTATATTTATATATGGCGAACTGATTTGCATATTTCAATTCTACCTTTTTTTCGAACTCAAGTCCTTCTATTTGCGGAGCGCCGCTTTTATTTGAATCGGTATTACCTAAATCCCTGAGTATCATTATGAAAAAGAAAATTGCAATAGCCGCTGCAATTGCTATGATACCGATTATAATTCCTTTGTTTCTCTTAGACATTTTTTCCGCTTACCTTTCCCTTTATAAGCATCCAAATTCCTACTCCGGCAACTGCTAGAGAAATGATTGCTCCGGCTATATAAAATATAAGCTTATTGCTCTTTGTTTCGCCTTTTTCTCCTGTTTTAGCATCATCGTAAGCCGCCTTACTTTTCTTTGCTTTAGCCTCGTCGCCTTTCTTGGACTTGCTGTCCTTCCCTTTGCTCTCGTCCTTTTCCTCTTTAGAGTTCTCGTCCTTTTGCTCTTTGTCCTCAGACTTCTTTTCGCTTTCGCTCTTTCCGCTTTCGGATTTTGAATTCGTTTCATGATTTGCCGTGCTTGAAGCCGCCTCACTTCCGGAGGTCGCCTGATTGGTATTTCCGCCGGTTCCTTCCGTCGCCGAGCCTCCTGCCATCGGTATAGCAGACTCGTCAAAATAAAGAATATAATCTATTTCCTTAGGCTCGGACATGGCGTCGCTCAAAGTAGACACTTGAACGTTTCCAAGACTTTGAATAGGTACTTGATAAAAGACATTGGTCATCTCGCTTTCATTCACCTCAGGATATACCGTTCCCAAGCTTGTGCTCAGGTATCTATACATAGGAGCATGCCATGGCGATTTAACTCTCTTAAAAATAATATCTGCGTAAAGTTTACCGCCTGATACGGTTACCGTGCATGGCGAAACGATGGCATTGTGCCCCATTCTTCCACCGCTTAAATTCACCGGAACACTGTATGTACCGTCCTGATAGCTTGCGGCGAAACCGGGAATAGCACTAACTGCAAAAAAAACTGCAATTATAACAACTGTCATAATTTTTCTTCTGATCTTGCTTAATCTCTTCACTTGTTTCCTCCTTAACTTAACTTCACTTTGGACAATGTAAAAACCCGCTTTTCCACAGATGTCATCATTTCTGTTGCAAAATAAAAAACGGTTCCTCGACCGTCATCAGATAAATGTATCGTACACCCGATTTGCATCCAAACTAAAATTTACGGTGTAACATCAAAACCTTACTGTCGAAGCTTTGAACATTATAATTAACAAAACAATCGGTATCCTGACTCGGGTTCATCCTATCAATACGCCTTCCCATGTATAAAATCATTGCCATATCCTGTAAATTTCAATGGATTTTATAATACACAGTGACACCTTGTATCTTCGTTCCCCATACAGTAGCGCAGACTGTTACGGATTCGCACCGTATTCCCATAAACACTGTTTTGCTGCATATATTTATATACAAATATTATATTCCTATACCTATACATATGCAAGATTATTCTCATTAAAAAAGCTCAGTCCTGGAAGTCGGACCGAGCCTTGAATTTGTTATATTTATTTTGTAAAAAAACTGAAGTTTCAGTTGTTAAATGCCAAACAAAAACTACCAGGTTCTCTTTGGAAGTCCAAGAATTTCTCTTGCTTCATCAGGTGTGGCAATTTCTCTTCCGAGAAGTTTGGCAATCTTAACAGCCTTTTCTACCATTTCGCCGTTGCTCTTAGCCAGAACACCTTTTTCGAGATATAGGTTGTCCTCAAACCCCACTCTTACATGTCCTCCCATTGAAATCGTTGCCGCAGCAATGTGCCATGCATTCTTTCCAAGACCTGTAGCCGTCCATGTTGAGCCAGCAGGAATTGATGTTGCCATGTAAACGAGATCTCTTACCGTAGCATCCATCTGTACTCCGAGTACAAAGTCCCAGTGCAGCGGGTGAACCAAAAGCCCCTTGCGGTCAGCTACTCTAAGAGCCAAATCAATCATACCCTTGTCAAATACTTCAAGTTCAGGCTTGATTCCTCTTTCCTTCAAAATTCTTGCAAAGTTTTCGATTGTTGTATTTGTATTGGTGAAAACCTCATCTCCGCCAAAGTTGCATGTTCCGCAGTCCAGTGTTGCCATTTCCGGTGTAGGAACAATTTCTGTCGACTGAAGTCTCTCAAGGTCGGTCATGCCGACCGCACCGCCTGTTGAAGGCTGAATAATTGCATCAGGGCATACCTTGCGGATTGCATCAACACATACCTGAAATCTTTCCCTGCTCTGTGTAGGCGTTCCGTCATCTTCTCTTACGTGAAGGTGAATCAGAGCGGCACCGGCATCATAAGCTGATTTAGCTTCTCTTACGATTTCTTCTACCGTGTAAGGAACCGCCGGATTCTGCTCCTTGGTAACTTCCGCTCCGCAAATACAAGCGCTGATAATAAGTTTTTCCATTTTCTCTCTCCTTAAAATAAACCTACCTATTTGTCAAACCTACTTATTCAACAGCGAGTCATTTTCGACTCGCTTATTTCCATAGATTCATTATAACATCAAATGTCTCTATGTTCAAGAGTAACGCGATAAGCTTTTGCTCGGAGTTCTTTTGCAAAATAGTCAGCCATTGCAACAGAGCGATGTTGTCCGCCCGTACATCCGAAGCCTATGTTCAGGTGGTACTTGCCCTCTTTTATATACGCAGGTATGAGTCTTTCCAGCATCGCCATCTCCGCTTCTATAAAGTCACGGCTCACCTTTTGCCTAAGCACATACGAAGAAACCTTTTTGTTGTTACCTGTGAGTTTTCGCAAGCTCGGCAGATAATACGGATTAGGTATAAATCTCATATCCAAAATCAAGTCTGCTTCCGATGGAACTCCACGCTTATACCCGAAAGATTTTATGTTTATCAAAAATGAAGATTTCGTATTACCCTCTTCAAAGATTTTGCTTATCTCCATCTTAAGTTCAGCTACTTTCAGATTAGTAGTGTCTATAATGTAATCCGACAAATCCCTTATTTCGCGAAGTACATCTCTTTCCGCCGCAATCACGTCTTTATCGGTGCTTCCTGTAGCGAGCGGGTGTGCTCTTCGAGTTTCGCTGAATCGCTTTATAAGCGCTCTGTCCGACGCCTCAATAAATAGAACTCTGCAATCTATATTGCTGTCGCTCTTTAGAACTTTGATGTATTCTTTCATATCATCAAAATATGCCCCGCCTCTTGCGTCAACTACAAAAGCGGCTTTGTCAATTTGTTTTTTTGATGATTTGGTAAGCTCAATAAAGTTTTTTATAAGCGCAGGCGGCATATTATCTACACAGTAATATCCCCTGTCTTCAAACCAAGCCACCGCATTTGTCTTACCGGCTCCCGAAAGCCCCGTAACAACTACCACACTCATTTTTTTCATGGCTAAACTCTTTCTATATTTACAATTCTATCAAAATCAAGTCCCGCTACATAGGCTCTTCCAAGTCCGCCTTCATAAAGTCCCACATTTTCGGGGCTATGCGCATCGCTGCTTATTACAAAACTTACATCGTATTTCGATGAAGTCCTGATTCCCTCCTCATCTAAAAAAGGATGCTTCATATTTATCTCCATCCAAGTATCATTATCCTGGCATGCCTTTGCTATCTCAGCAATATCAAACCTCCCTTTATCCCCCGGATGAGTAAATATCTTCAGATCATTTTCGTATATGCATTTAATACACATATCCGTATTTTTTATCAAAAGCTTTTTCCCGAAAGCTTCCGGATAAAGCTTTCTAAAATCAAGCCAATTGCCTATGCAATAGCCGTGCAATATTCCGTAGTGGTACCCCGCATGAAGAAAGTCCAAATATTTCAAATCCTCCTTGGATACATCTACATAACCGTTGCGATTTATTACATTGGCTTCCACGCTCAGATAAAGCTTTATCTGAGGATATATCTCTTGCAATCTGTCGATTTCATTTCTCATGACGGGAAGAGCGTTCTTCTTTATCCCATATGTCAAATGTCCCGGTCCGTGATCGGAAATTGCCAGGGCCTTAAGCCCTTTTGAAACTGCCACCTTAACATTATCCTCAATAGAACCTTTACCGTGAGAAAAAGTCGTATGAGTATGATAGTCAAAGGTCATACGAAACCCGGACACCGCTTTTTCTATTTCAAAAGCACTATAAACCAATTATTCTTACCTCCGGCTCCAAATGTACGCCAAACTTATCAAATACCGTGTTCTGTATCAAATTCATCAAATTAATAATATCTTCCGCGCTTGCATCTCCTTTGTTTATAACAAAGCCGCAATGCTTACTCGAAACTTGAGCGCCTCCCACTGTCAAGCCTTTTAGACCGGCATCTTCTATCAGCTTCGCAGCAAAATATCCTTCAGGTCGTTTGAAAAAACTGCCTGCGCTCGGAAACTCAAGAGGTTGCTTCTCCGTTCTTTTCTTTGTCAGCTCCGAAATTTTTGCGATGATTTCTTCTTTGTTTCCTTTTGTAAGCTTAAGCGTAGCAGAAACTACAATTTCCCCGGTTTCCTGAAGCTTGCTGTGTCTATATCCCAGCTCAAGTTCGCCCGCATAGACTTTCTTTAGCGACCAGGCGCCGTCATCTCCGCAATAAAGCAGTTCTACCGATTCAAGAACATCCTTCATCTCTCCGCCGTAGGCCCCGGCGTTCATAAATACAGCGCCTCCTATGCTGCCCGGGATTCCCGATGCAAATTCCAAACCGCAAAGCCCCGCATCCATTGCAACTTTAGAGACTTTTGACAGCAAAGCCCCCGACATGCACTTCAAGCTGATATTATTCTCATCCTCATCACAGAGTTTTATTTCACTGAAAGCCTTGCCCAAAGACACGACCGTACCATCATATCCTTCATCCGGAAACAACGTATTACTGCCGTTTCCAAGAAATACATATTTTTCGCCCTCGTTTGTAATTTGATTCATTACTTCCGTAAGTTCCGAAACATCATCGCAGATAAAAAGCCTTCTTGCATTGCCGCCGCAACGAAAGCTTGTGTATTTTGACATAGGCGCATTGTTAATTAAGTTCATTAAAGGAGACCCTCCTTATCAATATCGTATTTTTTTAATTCCTCGTAGTGCGTAGTTTCAGGTTCAAATCCCTTTGCCACAAGTCTTCTATCTATACTGCGAGCAAAATAGTAGTAAATTATGGCAAATACAGGAACCCCTATCACCATTCCGATGAAACCGAAAAGTCCGCCGCCAATGACGATTGAAAACAGTACCCAAAAGCTTGCTATACCCGTGGTATTTCCCAAAATTGCAGGACCGATAATATTTCCGTCCACCTGCTGCAATATGAAAATCATAATCATAAAGTAAAGCGTATATACAGGACTTACCAAAAAAATGATTATCATAGACGGGATAGCCCCGATAAACGGTCCAAAAAACGGAATTACGTTAGTTATGCCTATAATCACGCTTATCAGAATAGGATATGGGAAGTTGAAAAGGCTCATCAAAATGAAGCATATTACTCCTATTATAAACGAGTCTATGATTTTGCCGTTGATAAATCCGCCGAAAGTCCTGTTGCTGAATCTTGCAAAATCAAATATTGCATTAGCTTTTTCCTCCGGCATCAATGCGATTATGGTTTTCTTTATCTGCCCCTGAAAGCGTTCCTTACTGTTTAGCATATACACACAAGCGATAATTCCAATCATCAGATTCATCACAGTTTTTAGCGTCAGAACCACTTGTGTGGAAATCTGCTCGACAAAGCTTCCTACGCCCGGAAGAAGTTTCTCCTGCGCCCACATGATTATGGTCGTCTGTGTTTCCTCAAATATTTTTGTCAATCGCATGGCGATTTTTTTGTTATCCATGTCCGCAGTCATTTCGTAGAAGAATCGGCTTGTCTGCTCAAGCCTGCCCGGAAGACTCTTTATAATCCCCGTAATGCTGTCAATAACTTGAGGCACTATCAGCGCTATCAATCCTGCAACTATGCCCAGCAGCACCAAAAGAGACACTGTAGAGCCTATTATCTTACATATGGAAAATACTCTTTTTTTGTTGCTGAAATGCCTTTCCGCAAGCCTGTAGGTGTATTTAACCGTAACGTTATATACAGGTGACAAAAGATATGCCAGAACAAAGCCGTAAATAAAAGGTGAAATGATAGACTTAAGCGTATCCACGCTCTTTTGGAAGTTTGCATAGTGCCCGACAATTTGGTTAAATATAATCAGCAGGGCACCCGCTATAAATAGCGCAACCACAAACCTTGAATACCTGTTTTGCAATATTTTTTTCATTGTCCGTCCCCTTGCCTAAAATCCATCGCTATAATTCAACATATCCCTTAGATAACCGCCTTTCTTTACCTCTTTGGCACTTTTGCACAGAGTGCTGTAAAAAGCGATATTTGCGTAGAAAGTGTCTTTTTCCGTCGTTATTACCGCACATGAAGCGCAACTTGCACCTCTCGGCTCATTCAGACTCCCCGGATTTACCATCAAGATGCCTTTGTGTTCAATGCATAAAGGCATGTGAGTATGTCCGAAACAAACCGCTTTGCATCCGTAATCCAAAGCCGCCTCCGCAAGTCCGTCAAGACTGTAATTCACTCCGAAATCGTGACCGTGCGTTACAAAGATGTCACCGGCTTCAGTTTCCACTATGCTAAAATCAGTGTTCAGATGAGAATCGCAGTTACCCTTTACCGATTCGATTCGTATTTGTCCTATATGTTTTGCCAATTCATCTGCATCTTTTTTGTAATCACCGCAATGTATCACTAGGTCTATTTTCGGTAATCTGTCAAATATATCATATACTCTGCGATTGTCACCGTGTGTGTCACTTATAACAAGTATTTTCATACAATATTCCTAAAACTTATACCTTAAATCTATTTCTTACCTAAGCTATAATAATACTTCATTTCTTCTTCAGGAACCATGCTCCCGCCGGTCGCCCATAATATATGTACTGAATTTTTCATCTTTGTTCTGATACCGGAATCACTTAGATTATCCAAGTTTTGCATTATGTGCATAGGTCCTGTAAATGAAGCGCATGCTGAAGGCTCTATAAAAATACCTTCACAGTCCGCCAGCCTCGTCAAAAATGGATAGAGCTTATCGTCATCTATTGTAAAACACGCTTCCAGCAAAGTTGACATTATATCACCAACAAGTCTTGATGCCCTGCCTACAGCAAGTCCGTCAGCAGCCGTTTTTCCATCTAAACCTATATCCGACACTGCAATTTTATCATTGAGTCCCGTGGCAAGGCCAAGCGTCATACAAGGAGCATGAGTCGGTTCCGCAAACAAGATGTGTATGTTTTTTCCATACATTTGTTTCAGTCCGAAAGCAACACCTCCCGGTGCTCCGCCGACTCCGCAAGGCATGTATACGAAGACAGGATGTTCCTCATCACAAACTATGCCCTCTGCTTCAAACTGCTTGGAAATTCTCTTAGCCGCCACTGAATATCCCATGAATAAATCGACTGAGCCCTCATCATCTACGAAATAGCATTTTTTATCACCGTAAGCCGCCTTTCGCCCCTCTGCAACAGCCTTTTGGTAATCATCCTCGTACTCGATAACCTTAACTCCTTTTGCTCTCAGAAGTGCTTTTTTCCATTCTCTCGCATCTGCCGACATGTGAACCGTCACGTTGAATCCCAGCTTTGCGCTTATTATTCCGATTGAAAGCCCCAAATTGCCCGTCGAGCCGACTGCAACACTGTAATCTGAAAACAGAGCTTTACACTCCTTACTCATAAGCTTTGAGTAATCATCTTCATATTTTAGCAGTCCTTGCTCCATAGCAATTTTTTCAGCGAATTTAAGCACCTCATATATCCCGCCTCTAGCTTTAATTGAGCCGGATACCGGAAGATGTGAATCCATCTTCATGAAAAGTCTGCCGTCAAATTCCTTTCCTGTCATCTTTTCGAGTTCTTTTTTCATATTCGGAATTTCTTTCAGCGGCGACTCGATAATTCCTTTGGATTCCTTTGTTTCAGGAAAAGCCGTCGAAATATACGAGGCAAACCTTGCAAGGCGAGCCTCCGCTTCCTCTATATCCTTCATGCCGAAATCGAGGATTCTTTTTTCATCCGCCCTTTTGTTCAGCCAAAATACTTCTTTTGCTTCCGCCATATCCGCTACTACCGGGTGCAGTACTTTAAGTTTTGTGACATCCATTCTTCTTACCTCATTAATATAACTTTATCTGATTTTCACTGTTTCAGTCTACTTGAACAGCGTTTTCTTTAGAGTGCTCATCAGTCCTCTTTTAAGAATCTGCCCCCCTGCGCTTATCAGCTGTGATTCTATCTTAGCCTTACGCCTATCCGCTATTTTCTGAGCTTCCGCCTCAGCGCGTTCGCGCTTTTTCTCTGCTGCCGCTTCTTCCTTGGCACGCTGCTTCTCCAAGGCTTGCGCTTCCTTTGCCTTCATGCGCTCAAATTCAGCTTTTTCTTTTTCGAATTGCTCTCTTTCTGCGGCGAGTTTAGACTGTTCTTCTTCTTCCCTATATCGCTCTTCAAGTACCTCAAATGCGGACTCGTTATCTACATAGCTGTCATACTTGCTCATCATATCGCTTTGCATAGCCTCATTTTTCGATGCTGCGTCAGCTTGTGCCATAAGGCTTTGCGGGCAAATTATCTTCGTCTGCTGCACAATCTGAGGGATACCCTCTTCATCCAGGAAAGAAGTTAGAGCTTCGCCGACACCAAGCTGCATTATCACATCGGAAGTCTTAAGTGACAGATTTTCTCTAAACGATTCCGCTGCAACTTTTACCGCTTTTTGTTCCGCCGGAGTATAGGCTCTCAGCGCATGCTGAACTCTGTTGCTGCACTGCGCCAAAACATTGTCAGGTATATCTCCCGGGCTTTGTGTTACGAAATATATGCCTACGCCTTTTGATCTTATAAGCTTCACGACCTGCTCTATCTTTTGGATGAGTACGGCAGGTGCATCCGAAAACAGCAAATGCGCTTCATCAAAGAAAAATACGAGTTTAGGCTTATCTGCATCTCCCGCCTCAGGAAGCACTTCGAAAAGCTCAGACATCAGCCATAACAAAAACATACTGTACAGTTTAGGATTTTGTACGAGCTTGACGCTGTGGAGAACATTTATCATTCCCTTTCCTTGATCGTCTCTCCTAATCCAATCTAAAATATCAAGCTGCGGTTCTCCGAAGAACATATCTCCGCCTTGTGATTCAAGAGGCAAAAGTGCCCTCGTAATTCCCCCCAGAGATTGCTGTGCAATATTTCCGTATTTCAGAAGATATTCATCTTTATGCTCTCCCACGTAACTTATCATAGCCCTCAAATCTTTTAGATCTATAAGCAAAAGGCCGTTGTCATCAGCTATTCTGAATATTATGTTCAGCACTCCTTCTTGTGCCTCTGTCAATCCTAAAATTCTAGAAAGAAGTTCGGGTCCCATATCTGAAACTGTAGCACGAACGGGATGACCGCCCTCTCCATATATATCCCAAAATGTAGTTGCATATCCTTTATATGTGAAGAGATCTCTGATTCCGAACTTATCTATGCGTTTTTCCATACCTTCGCTTTTTACCCCCGGCATACAAATGCCCGAGACATCACCTTTGACATCACAGAGAAAAACAGGTACTCCTGCATCTGCAAACGACTCCGCCATAACCTTCATCGTAATAGTTTTTCCGGTTCCGCTTGCACCTGCTATAAGTCCGTGCCTATTACACATATTCAGCGCCATATCCACGCGATTTCCATCTGCATCAATCCCCATGTAAATCTTATTCTCTATAAACATTTTGCACCCTTTCATTAAACAAAATCACCTAAGACCCTAAGCTGTAATTCATTTGAAATACACGCTTTCACTTGTATTAAAATATCTTATCATGATATCTTACTTTTCATAGCTTAATTATAACATTTATTATATTTATTTGATACACCACTTTATATTTTATTCACAGATAATCTATGATATACTTGTATATCATAACTTTGAAAATAGATGGAGGGTGACGATGGTTTTTAGATCTGATATTGAGATTGCACAATCTTGTGAGATGAAGAAGATAACCGACATAGCCAAAGCAGCCGGTATAGATGAAGAATATCTTGAACTTTACGGAAACTACAAGGCAAAGGTTGACTACAGTTTTCTGGAAAAAGAGAAGAGAAAGCCCGGCAAACTTATTTTAGTGACGGCTATTAACCCTACTCCTGCCGGTGAAGGCAAAACCACGACTACAGTCGGCCTTGCCGATGCGCTTCGCAAACTTGGCAAAAATTCAATAATGGCTATTCGTGAGCCCTCATTAGGTCCGGTTTTCGGTGTTAAGGGAGGTGCAGCCGGCGGTGGCTACGCCCAAATCGTACCTATGGAAGATATCAATCTTCACTTCACCGGAGACTTCCATGCGATAGGTGCTGCCAATAATCTGCTTGCAGCCATGCTGGATAATCATATTCAACAAGGTAACGAATTGAATATCGATTCGCGCCGCATAACATGGAAGCGAGCCGTTGATATGAACGACCGTCAACTCCGTAATATAGTTATCGGTCTGGGAGGTAAACCAAACGGCACTCCCAGAGAAGACGGGTTTGACATAACCGTCGCAAGCGAAATCATGGCGGTTTTATGCCTTTCAAGCAATATTGAAGATTTGAAAAGCAGGCTTGCCAAAATCATAGTCGGCTACTCTTACGAAAATAAGCCTGTAACCGCCGGAGATATTAAAGCGCACGGTGCTATGGCTGCGCTTCTGAAAGATGCACTTAAGCCTAACTTGGTGCAGTCGCTGGAAGGCACCCCGGCTTTTGTTCACTGCGGACCGTTTGCAAATATAGCTCATGGCTGCAATTCCGTTACCGCTACACGAATGGCGCTTTCTCTAAGCGACTACACCGTCACGGAAGCCGGCTTCGGAGCAGATTTGGGTGCCGAAAAATTCCTCGACATCAAATGTCGAATCGCAGGTCTAAAACCTGATGCCGTTGTAATAGTCGCGACTGTAAGAGCACTTAAATTCAACGGCGGCGTCCCAAAAGACCGGCTCAATGACGAAAACCTTGAAGCTCTCGAAAAAGGCTTGCCTAACCTGCTGCGACATGTTTCAAATATAACATCTGTTTATAAATTGCCTGCGGTTGTCGCTATCAATGCCTTCCCAACAGATACGGAAGCCGAACTGAATCTCATCAAGACAAAATGCCGCAAGCTTGGCGTGAATGTAGCTTTAAGCGAGGTTTGGGCAAAGGGAGGAGCCGGAGGAAAAGAACTTGCTGAAGAGGTAATCAGGCTTTGTGACAGCCCAAGCAGTTTTGAATTTGCCTATGACGAAAAACTTTCCATCAAAGAAAAAATAGAAGCTATAGCTACTAAAATTTACCATGCCGATTCCGTAAACTTTGTTGAAAAAGCTCCTAAGCAGCTTGAGGAACTCGAGGCTTTGGGATTCGGAAATCTGCCTGTGTGTATGGCAAAGACGCAGTATTCATTCTCAGATAACCCGGCTCTGCTTGGAGCACCTAAGGGCTTTGTGATTTCCGTCAGAAATCTTAAGGTTTCAGCCGGAGCAGGCTTCATCGTGGCTTTGACAGGTGACATAATGACGATGCCGGGACTACCTAAGCGCCCTGCCGCCGAAAGAATTGATATTGATAACAGCGGCAAGATTACGGGATTATTCTAGTTTCATTTTATAAACACAATTCTTATAGAGGTAATAAATGATAAGATCATATACTATAGAACAATTTCTTGACGAATTAGCATCCGGCAGCCCTACTCCGGGCGGAGGCGGTGCAAGTGCACTTGTCGGTGCAATAGGAACGGCTTTGGGGCACATGGTCGGTGCTCTCACAACCGGAAAAGAAAAATATGCGGGCGTCAATGACGAAATTCAAATGTTGATGAAAAATGCCGAAAATTTAATGCATAATCTCACAGAGTGTATCCAAAAGGACGCCGATGCATTTGCGCCTCTGGCGAGATGCTATTCGCTTCCTAAAGACACGCCCGGCAGAGACCAAATTATGGAAGGTTGTTTGCAGCAAGCAGCCGCAGTTCCGCTCAGAATCATGGAACTCGCCGCTCAATCCATCGAAATTCAACGCGAGTTTGCTATCATAGGCAATCCCCTTGTGATTTCAGATGCCGCGACAGGAGTGGCGCTATGTCGTGCGGCTCTTATGGGTGCCCTTGTAAACGTCAAGGTAAACACGAAGTTGATGAAGGACAGATGCTGTGCCGAAAAACTGAACGAAGAAGCAGATAATCTTGCCGAGCAATACCGCAAGCGTTCAGAAGAGATTTTCAATGAGATACTGGAGAGATTTTAGATGACAAAACTACTTAAAGGGGCTCCTCTCATAGATATGATGTGTGAGGAACTGATCGAGAAAGTACAAGTGCTTGCAACGCACTCTATAAAACCTTGTCTTGCTATAGTTCGCGTTGGTGAAAAGCCGAACGATATAAGCTACGAAAAGACCATAATCAAGCGCTGTGATAAGATAGGCATAACTGCTAAACAAGTAATTTTGCCTGAAGATATTCCTGCGGACGAATTCTACGGCAACATCGAAGCGCTGAATTTTGACAAATCAATCAATGCTATTTTGCTTTTCAGACCTTTGCCGGAACACATAGACGGAGAAAAAGCAAGGAACCTGATAGCTGCCGAAAAGGATGTTGACGGTTGCACCGACTTATCTCTTGCCGGCGTTTTCACCGGTAAAGACATAGGATATCCTCCATGCACGGCAGAAGCCGCTATCAGGATTTTAGATTTCTATAACATTGATTGCAGTGGGAAAAAAGTCGTCGTCTTGGGACGTTCGCTGGTCATCGGCAGACCTGTTGCAATGATGTTACTGAGCAAAAACGCAAGCGTTACGATATGCCACAGCAGGAGCGAAAACATAGCCGAAATTGCAAGTTCTGCCGATATTCTCATAGCTTGTACAGGTCAGGCAGAAAGTATAGGTGCAGGATTCACCAATGCCGAGCAATGTATTATAGACGTTGGAGTCAGCTATAACGCAAAAAAACAAAAGCTTTGCGGCGATGTCGACTTTGATGAAGTCGCAGATAAAGTTGCAGCTATAACTCCTGTACCCGGCGGGGTTGGGGGCGTCACTTCAACAGTTCTTGTGAAAAACGTGATTGAAGCTGCTATTAAACAAAATTCATTTCAGTAAATTTAATACATTCAAATGAACTCGGAGACAGTTCCGATTCATATATATTTTAATGTCAGAGTAGGATTTGGCGCGTTAAGTGTCGCAGAATGGGAAGTTGTCTGCGAACGAAAGGGATTATCCCTGCGGTGCCTTATCCGCATCCGCTGCCACTTTAGAGTTCTTCTTTTGTGGCGTTCACGAAAGGAGTTTTTTATTTATGAAAACAAACACAAAGCAAATGACCATCAATTCAGTTCTAGCCGCAATATGTGCCACACTGGCATTTCTTGCACTCTCTACACAGGGGCTGAAAATCACATTCGAAAGCCTTCCGGTTCTCATCGGTGCGCTTTTATTCGGTCCTCTTAGCGGTTTTGCCATAGGCGTTTTAGGAACAAGCATTTACCAGCTTCTCAAATTTGGCATAACCTTAACAACACCTCTTTGGATTTTACCGTATGCCGTTTATGGGATTATAGTCGGTGCATATGCAAAATCACACAACTTTGTTCTTAACAAAAAACAGACATTCTTCATCGTCATCAGCGGCGAACTTTTGATTACCGCACTTAATACTTTGTCACTTTATATAGACAGTCATATTTATCACTATTATTCACCTGCATTAATCCTGGGACTTTTGCTGCCGAGAATTGCGATTTGTCTGGCAAAGGCGGTTGCATTTTCCATAATCGTACCCGAGCTGATTAAACCGCTGAGAAAAATCAGCAAGTAAGCAAGTAAAACAAAGTTTACGCTATAACGATAAACATCTGAGGTCAAAATGTCCAATCAAAGTTCACAAATCACAGCTAAAGACATCAATAGTTTTACCACAGCATTGAATTACATAGAAAATTATACCTGGAGCACTACGCGCCTCGGGCTTTCCCGTACAGAAGAATTGTTAGAAAAACTCGGCAATCCTCAAGATAAGCTAAAATTTATCCATGTTGCGGGAAGCAACGGAAAAGGCAGTACCTGTGCCATGCTCAGCTCGATTTTGTCAGAGGCGGGTCTTAAAACAGGCTTTTACCTTTCACCGCATCTTTGCGATTATCGCGAGAGATTTCAAATAGACGGCAAAAACATAAGCGAAAAAAAGTTCGTGGAAGTCACAAAAAAGGTTGCCGAAGCGGCAGACCTCATGGAGGACCATCCTAGCCAGTTCGAAATATCCACAGCCATTGCTTTTTTATATTTTCATCTGCAAGGATGCGATATTGTGGTTTTGGAAGTAGGGATGGGCGGGCTGCTCGACAGCACCAATGTCATTAACTCGCCGGAACTTGCCGTTATCTGCAATATCGGGCTTGATCATACCGAGTTTCTCGGAACTACTCTCGGTGAAATCGCAAAAAACAAAGCGGGGATTATAAAAGCAGGTACGCACGTAGTATCATATCGGCTTGAAGAAGCTGCACTCACAGCCGTTCGCAGTCGATGCAAAGCTTTACAAGTACCGCTATATATCGCAAATTTCGAGCAAATATCTGTTAAATCTCAGGATTTGAGCGGTCAAATTTTTACATATTATGACAAAGAGTACGCTCTTAGCTTGCTTGGCAAGCATCAGTGTAAAAATGCCGCGGTCGCAATCGAAGCGGTTAACGTGCTCCGCTCTTGCGGTTATAAAATTTCAGATGAAGCACTTTGCCAAGGTCTTACGAAAGCAAAGTGGCCCGCAAGATTCGAATTGCTGTCAGAAAATCCTATTTTTATCCTGGACGGCGGACATAATGTGCAATGCGCACAAGCTCTTATGCAAGCCCTCTCCGATTATTTGCCGGGAGAAAAAGTACGATTTATCCTTGGCATTCTAGGTGATAAAGATGTGGAAAAAGTCGTAGAAATACTTTCATCTAAGAGCTGTGAATTTCTTTGCTTGACACCTGACAGCGAAAGGGCTCTTCCCGCCCACTCGCTTGTCAAGCTTATAGAAAAGACCGGTTTCAAAGCAAAGGAATTCGATTCTGCGGAAAGTTGTATAAGCTTTGCCTTGATGAAAGACGACCGCTGCCCTACTATTGCTTTCGGTTCTCTTTACATGGCGGGGAAGATTAGAAATTGCTTTGCTAAAGCATTCCAAGGGGTCCTCAGAAAGCGTGGTATTGAGGCACGAAATTCGCTTAGCGAAAAGGAAGTTACAGATTTTTCAAAGTCAATTTGTGAAAAGATAATATCAGGCGAGCCCTTCAACAAAGCAAAAAAAATATTCGTATATAAGGCGATAAAAAACGAAGTCAATTTAGATTTATTGATAGATGCAGCAGCCGAGCTCGGCAAGGAAGTCTATTATCCTCTGTGCGAGCAAGCCGGCTATATGCGTGCTTTAATGCCTAAAAAAGATGCGATCTGGAGCAGGGGGTCTTTTGGAATTCTTGAACCTAAACGGAATGATTCCGTAGAAATAGACGCCTCTGAGCTTGATTTAGTTATCTGCCCGCTGGTATGCTTTGATGAGTCCGGAAACAGAATAGGCATGGGCGGCGGTTTCTACGACCGCTTCTTGCCGAAGGCTGTAAATGCAAGTATTGTGGGCGTAGCATTTGATTGTCAAAGAACAAAGTCAATTCCGGTGCAGCCGCACGACTTTGTTTTACCCGAAATAATAACAGAAAAAAAATAAGCTTGCGTATCTTAAAGAGTTTATCCTAAATAAACACTTTTGGGGATTGCATAATAAAAGCACTCCGAGCCTTTAGCCGAGGTGCGATAACGAAGTATTTATGTAAGGTGGCGGTACAGCGAAAGCTGTGCCGCCGCTTTGCGTTATCAGGCTGTTTTTTTCTTTCGGTTTTGCATACCGAGTCTGCCATCGAGAGCCACGCAATCCTCATTGGCAATATTGATAATTCCAACAGCCTTGTAGTAAATTTCAATCTTTTGTTTTCTGTGACCGCTACTCTTGTCTGGAGCGTGTATCACAATTTTGTCAACCAAGTCATTGAGTATTTCAGCAGTTAATTCAGTTGGATCTGTATATTTACGGATATTTCTGAGAAATTCCTGCAAATCAACCTCGTTCTGCTCGCCATTGTCGATTAGTGTTTGCAGTTCAACGATAGCCTGTTTCACTTGTCGCTGTTCTTCCTCGTATTCCGTAGATAACTTGTCAAACCTTTCTGCTGAAAGTCTGCCCGATACCATATCCTCGTAGATACGCTTGAAAATGGTGTCTAAATCTTCGTCACGCCTTTTGAGTGTTACAATATCCGCCTTTGCCTTGTCCACCGAAATTCTGTGCATCATATCCGCCTTTTCACGTTCTTTCTTAACAAAGGTCGCTTCAAACTGCTGAATATAGGATAGAACACCTTGAATATGTTTGAACACAAGCTGATTTAACGTAACCGCACGAATATAGTGGATTGTGCAACTTTCCCGTATTGCTACGGTAATTGGAGCATACAAAGCAGTCCTGCCGTTCCTCGTGATAATTTGAGGTGTTGTAATGCAATTTTGCTCCGCAATCCGCACAGAAAACTTTTCCGGCAAAGATACTGATTTTACCCGTTGTTGTATAAGCCTATGAGCCGCTTACGGTTGGTGCGGCGGAAGGATACGTCAATTCCTTTTTCTTTATAAAGATATTTGTAATCATATTTCCGCAACAGTTTTGTGACGGTGTTGGTTGGGGTGTAGTTATCCCCGACAGCGTTCAGAAGATCAGTAGCCGTACCGAGCCATTCCTTCCTTGTCTGCATAAAGGTAACTACCTTCCGAAGAAAAGGATGTTCTTCGGTCAGCACGGGCATACCCGCCTGCGGTATTTCTCCGAGCATTTCGGCAACGAGCCGTTCACCTTTTGTCATCTTCATTCTTAATCGCTCCTTTCATATTTTTGTTTTTTGCAGAGCCATTTGCCGTTCTCCCCGAATGTCGTTCCTATCCCTGCTTTTCAGCGGCGTTTTCTCGCTCGCTTCCTTGCAGAAGGTCTTGGCGGAGTATCCCACTCGGACGGTCATTCATTTGTCCGCAAACATACTAACGGAATTTGCTTAACTCTATTATACTAACGGATTTCCGTTAAGTCAATAGTTTTTTGAAAAAATACTAACTTTTTTTGTTTTTGTTATCTTGACATATCCTAACTATATATGCTATACTCTTTATACAACACAGATTAAGGAGTGTAATTGCTATGGCAATCGGTGAAAGAATAAGATTTTTTCGAAATCTAAAAGGAATGACACAAAAGTTTCTCGGTGTCCAGGTCGGTTTTCCTGAGAAAACCGCTGACATTCGTATGGCACAATATGAGTCCGGCTCAAGATGTCCCAAAGCAGATTTGACACAATCGCTTGCTGATGTATTGGGTGTTTCGACTATGGCTTTGAATGTTCCTGACATTGATACTGATCTCGGCTTTATGCACACCCTCTTTGCATTAGAGGACATTTACGGTTTAAAAATCGACAAACTCGATGACGAGATCTGCATTCGTCTTGATAAGAATAGGGGAACATCTTACATTTCTTTGCTTGAGCGTTTTACCGCTTGGCAGAAAGAAGCGGAGAAATATCGCAACGGCGAAATCAGCAAAGAGGAATATGACCGTTGGCGTTATACATATCCCGAGGTAGAGGTACAGCGCACAAGGGATGTTCTTGATGAAATACGTAAATCAAAGAAAGATGAACAGGAGTAATCTGTATGGAACCTAAAACAATTTCTGAACAATTAATGTTTAACACA
>JAXFOY010000010.1:0-64216 GCA_034180045.1 Eubacterium sp. | reverse complement strand
TTCTCACGGAACGCATCGTTATTGACACGGAATCCAAAGGTTTTCATGTACTTAATCATAAACACGGCGGTGGCTCTTGTGTTACCCTCGCCAAAGGGATGAATCTGCCAAATATCCGATGCAAATTTTGCAAGGTGCCTTACCGATGCTTCAACCGACAGTCCCTCATAAGAGAACTGTTTTTCAATGGCAAAATCATAATCCAAAGTATCTTTTATACTGTTAAAATCTGCATAGGTAACTGTTTCGCCGTTCAGTATCCATTCCTTTTTGGAAATGTTGTACTTTCGGATTTGTCCGGCGTGGTCGAATACGCCCTCAAACAATCTGCGGTGAATGGTAATCCACTCGGCAGGGGAAAATTGAAACGCCTTTTCGCCTAAAAGCTTGGTTATTCTTGCAGAAACGATGTCCGCTTCCTTTGTTTCGTTTTCCGTTTCTGTACGGGTGGATCTCTGCTCATAATAGCTGTAAATACGCTTTTGAGCCTCGTCAATGGTGATTTTGCCCTCGATGTGATCCTTTGCGGTGTCCAGCAAATATTCGGAGGTTTTCAACCCGTCAACCGCCTGCAAGCCGATAGCAGTTTGCCAAGCTTCACTTTTTTCGGCTCTTTCAGGCTCGCCCTGTCTTATATATTCTTCAAGTTCAAATTGCCAATTCTTATCGGGCATATTTGTACCTCATTTCCTATAATTCTTCCGTCTTAAAGGTTGTATAACCCTCATAATAGTAGCTGTGGTCGATGCCTTTCATATAGACTTCGCGGCTGTTTATTTCGTCTGTAAGCGCACCTTTTAGTAACACTTTGATTTCCACATCTTTAATCGGGCTGCGCTCCATTGCAAGGAGATAATCTTCTTTATCAACCTTGCTCCAGTCAACCACTTTGCCGATTTCGTTCTTTAAGATATGGTCAAGCCAAATGCGAGTGCTACGCCCGTTGCCCTCACGGAACGGGTGGGCAATGTTCATCTCAACATACTTTTCAACTATCTCGTCAAAGTTTGACTGCGGCATTTTATCAATGTTCTCAAGCGCTGCTTGCAAATACATTAAAGGAGCAAAACGGAAATTACCCTTTGCAATATTGACTGTTCTGAGTTCGCCTACAAAGTCGTAAATGTCCTCAAAGAGGTATTTATGGATTGCCTGCAATGTAGAAAACTTGCCGGCAGGAAGACTATCTAAAATTTCTTTATCAAAAAGCTTCACAGCCTTTTTCTTACTGATTCGTTCTTCTTCACGTGCAAGGTCGGCAGAACTTGTCAGTCCTAATTTATTTTCAAGTGCCATTTCGTACCTCCGTTATTTCTTATCATTATCCAAAAGACCGTATGTCCGGTAGTACGACAATTTGTTTGTAAAAAGCTGGCGATAGGTAACGGTTTTCTCTTTTCCCTCAGCCTTGAGAGCCGCCAATTTCTCTGTGACCGAGTCATACTGCGAAAGAATGTCGGAAAGCATTTTTTCAAAAGCGTTTAATCGTTCTTCGTTCATAATGCGTGCCCTTACTTATCTGCTGCAACGCCGGATTTCATCCAAGCGTCTACTTCGCTGACCTTGAATTTCCATAAACGACCTGTTTTTGCGGCGGGCATATTTCTCTTTTCTATCCAAGCGAGAACGGTGTCACGGCTGACCCCGAGATATTCGCAAATTTCTTTCATTGAGTACCAACGCTCGATGTTAGAATCCATTAGGCTATCCTCACTTTCAGGTAGTTATAATTATATAATTTTAGCATATCATATATGATGTCTTAAATCAATGATTATTACAGATTTATAAGGGAAACATAGGATTACAATAGATATGTTACAACTGAATAATTAAAGAGCGGAAACTCTCAATCTGCGTTATGCTTTAAGTTACCACACCAAAATCATACACAAAAAGATAGTTCTGCATAAAGAAAATAATTATCGTGGTATATCAAAAGATGATGATGTTGAGATGGAAATATAAAACACCGGATAAGCCGGTGTTTATGATTTAACACGGTGGAGTTTTTAATCTTTTTTTATATCTCGCTGCCCAATAATATAATATGATGCAATAGGTTGAAAGATTATTAGAATCACCGTAATTATAAAAGTAACCATTTCATACTTAGGTGTAGCGAAAGCGAATAATGAGTAAAGTATAGACATGATGGTGAGAACTAAATATACAAATGAAAGAACTAGCAACATTTTTTTGTGTTTCTGAGATTTTAATAAAGTGCCAATTAGCATCACACATGTAAACATACACACAAAAACATTAGAGTGAATAATATTATTTTTCAAAAAGACTAATCCTATCAGTAAGCTAATAGAATACACCAATCCCAAAAAAACACCAATTATTTTATTCATAACATCACCCATGCATTATATGTTTATACATTGTTACAGTTCTAGTTAATTTTCTTAAATTTTTACTTTTAATTTTCATATGGAATCTCGTTTCAAATAACATAAATATAGATTGAAAATAATAGTTATTTTTCATACCACATTGGAAACACTCCCCCAAAAAATTTTATGTGTAAATAATATAATATTAACCTTAAATAAAGAATAAATTAGAATTATCAAAAAACAAGTCTTTTATTTTTTTGATAATTATGGTAATATATTTAGAATAGTTTATCTATGTCAAAACCTATATTTATATGTATTGATAATATAACGCCCATATAAAGTATAGCGAAAGATACGAGATTTAGACTGTCACTTATTCATTTCACTAAAAAAATGGAGTTGCAGATTTAATGTAGAATACATTTTTTGAAAATTTCTCATGTATTTTTAATTGGCAAAAGAAAATTCTTTGACATTTGAACCCCTCCTTGCTTTGATGTTGCGGCACGCGACCGCATTTATCTTAGCATAGGAGGTATTTTTTCACTAAAGCCTTTTAGTCTCAACGGTATAGCCGATGATTTATTGCACATTTCACCTTCGCTTCGTAAGCCGCTTCTAAATATATAAAAAAGCCTGCAAACGGCAAACGCCGCCTACAGACTTAGTATTTTGGCGGAGAAGGTGGGATTCGAACCCACGTGCCCGTGAGAGCAACCGCATTTCGAGTGCGGCTCGTTATGACCACTTCGATACTTCTCCATCAATATATTATTCGCTGAAAATATGTGTTAAACAAGTTCAGCAACGAAAAATATTATAACATATCATCAAGTACACTTCAAGAAAAACAGCTTCGCTATCATAAGATATTCCTCACGATAGCGAATATAACGAGTCCTAAACAGTAAATCAGAATAAGAATATTATTCCAAGTTGGCATCTTTTGATTTCTAAAACGGATTAATTCACAATATATAATTTCAAAAATGATGAATGGCAAGGTCAAAAAAATGAATGGATTAGCATAAAATGCCGATGTAAAATCAAGGCTTAGCCCTCTGACACACATGGTCGTAATTCCACATCCCGGACACTTACATCCCGTAATAAATCTAAAGGCACAAGGTATATATATTTGCGTCATTTTTAGCCAAACAAAATATATAAGCCCAAGTATAACAAAAGGTGTTATGCGCCTCACAAAATGCCTTAAAAAATCTCTTTTTTTACCTTTAGTACATTCTTCTTGCATAGTTGTTGATTACATCCTGCATAATTGCATGAGAAATTATACTTAGTCCTAAAAAAGCAAGTATAATATACATTAAACCGGAATTACCGTTAATTTTTCCATTAATCTTGTCTACTTTGTTTCCCATTTTGTACAACCAAAAGATACCATAGATACCACATGTTATAAATGTATATAAAATAACCATTCCGCCCGATGTATCATTAGACTCACCCGCTAGGCAATTAATTTCATCATTTATAACTACTATCCAATATATCCCGTATAATCCACAGGTTATAAGTGTCAAAATAATACACAAAACTATATTTCTCTTATGAATCGGTAAATGTGGTAGAAATCCGTTTCCGCCCGGCTGATTGTAAGAGCCGTACTGATTGTAATTTCCCTGTTGATTGCAATCGTTTTGATAATTGTTGTTTTCCATTTAATCTCCTTTAATATACTAACTATAAATATATGATTAATAAAAACTAAAGATAGGTTTCGCTTGAGAATAAGCGACTTGCATTTCTTGCATTTCGATTTAGTAAGCCGTTACTCAGTTTTTAGGCAAAATGAATCGTATAGCCTTTTCACAGATTAGCACATCTATCCCCTCAGTTATAACAATTTCGCCGTCAACACATAAAATAAAGTCCTTGCTTGCATGCGGTAAAAGCTTCAATTGCTTACATTTTCTGGTATATACAACTTTCTCTATACCTTTGCTTTGCAAATGCGTTCCCGCTTTATATTTGGGCAAAAGCTTCAAAAATTTTGTTCTTGAAATATTGTTCACTATGTTGAGATCAAAATAACCGTCATCGACAAGAGCCTGAGGTGAGGACTTGATGCCTCCTCCGCAGTATGAACCGTTTGTTACCGCACAAAGCAACATTTGACCTTCTCTAACAAGCTCGTCTCCATCGTAAATTGTAAGATTCACACCGCTTTTTTCGATAAAATTATGCAGTATTGCCAAATGATAAACCGCAGCCCCCACAATTAGCGGATTCTTTTTCAGCTTACTGGCAGTTTCGACAACATTACAATCGAATCCTATGTTAAACATATTTAGGCAGTAGCGACGCTGATATTTTCCGTCTATAACTCCCGTAAAGCTCATCACATCTATTAATTTGCTCTCGCCTTTTACTTGAGCCTCAATGCTCAAAAAATCTCCCGCCTCGGGAAAATTCCTTACGGTATCGTTTCCCGTTCCTATAGGAATTATTCCGAATTCAACATTTTCAAAACCGATTATTCCGTTAACGATTTCGCCTGCGGTTCCATCTCCTCCGCAAGCATAAAAACGCCCCGGCTCTCCGTTTAATTTTTCGGCAAGCTCACGTGCTTTGTGTTCGCCGTCATAAGCTGTATTGGTAAGAAACACTTCATATTCTTCACCGCTTTCCCGCATTGTCGATTCAATCTCTGCAATCAGTTTTTCGCTTTTGTTTCCTTGCCCCGCCGCAGGATTAATAAAAAAATAATACTTCATCTTTTGGGTAATTACTCACAATCTTAATTAATTCCGATTTTATTTTTGATAAGCGTTATTTCTTCCGGTTTGCAATCGCTTATATCAAATGCCCTGGCTGCCTCAGACATTGCTATTTTAATCTTCTCTTCCTCCGATGAATACAGCTTTGCGATAATATCGCCTTTTTTTACTTTATCGCCGACTTTCACGAGGATTTTGATTCCTGCACCATAATCTATTTCATCTTCCTTGCGAGTTCTTCCCGCACCTGTATATTGAGATGCTAAACCTATGGCTTCGGCATCAATAGCAGCTATATATCCATGGCTTTGTGCAATCAGATTCCGACTTAGTCTTGCCGTGCGAAAAATTGAGTAATCGTCAATTACCGAGGAATCTCCACCCTGATATTCTATCATATCACTCAGTTTTTTCAATGCGCTTCCGCTTGCTATAGCCGAACTTGCCATTTCATAAGCTTCATCAAAACAATCCGCTTTCTCACCTAAAACTATCATAGCAGCTGCTATGTTGAGACATAGCTTGAGCAAGTCTCCGCTGAAATTTCCCTTGAGCACTTCTATGGCTTCTATAACCTCCAGACTGTTTCCGACCGCTTCTCCTAAAGGACAGCTCATATCCGAAATAATCGCAGCCATCTTCTTGCCTTGGGATATTCCTATTTTACACATCAGCTCCGCTAGCTTTAGCGCATCGGCTTCGGATTTCATAAATGCACCTTTCCCGCACTTAACATCCAACAAAATAGCATCGCTTCCGGCAGCTAATTTTTTGCTCATAATACTTGAGGCTATCAAGCTCAAATTTTCGACGGTTCCGGTTACATCTCGAAGTGCATAAAGCTTTTTATCCGCCGGTGCAATCTTACCGCTTTGTCCTATTACTGCAATGCCTATTTCGTTTACCTGTTTGTGAAAAGCTTCAGGTTCAAGCGATGTTCTAAATCCCGGAATAGACTCCAGTTTATCCACTGTGCCGCCTGTAAATCCCAAACCTCTTCCGCTCATTTTCGCTATCGGTACGCCACATGCCGCCGCAATCGGAGCCACAATCAAGGTAACTTTATCACCTACCCCGCCTGTAGAGTGTTTATCAACCTTTGTTCCTGCTATATCGGATAAATCAACGATGTCTCCGGAATCACGCATCGCTCTTGTTAAATCAAAGGTTTCATCTTCGCTCATTTGGCTAAAATATATTGCCATCAAAAGAGCCGCCGCCTGATAGTCGGGAATTTCGCCGTTTGAATAGCCTTTGATAAAAGTCTCGATTTCTGTACGGTTCAAAACCTTACCATCTCTTTTTTTGCAAATTATATCTACTGCATTCACACTCATATCTACACTCTATTTCATAATCTTTTCAAGAAAACTTTTACCGACAAGAGGTGCCCTTACATTCAAGTAATCACATATGCTTGCACCTATATCTCCAAAGCACTCTCTTGTCCCGAGATTCACACATGCTACGTTCTTTCCGAACGCAACTAACGGAATGTACTCTCTCGTGTGGTCAAACCCGCTGTGCGTAGGATCGTTTCCGTGGTCCGCACACAGCATAAGGATATCCTCGTCCTTTAGCTTTTCCTCAAGTTCCGGGATTCTTGCATCAAAATCCATTATCGCATTGCCATAGCCTAAAACATCACGCCTATGCCCGAACAAAGAATCAAAGTCAACAAGATTGGTGAATATAAGTCCTCGCTTAACTTTATCCATGGCTTCAAGCGTCTTGTCCACTCCGTCCATATTGCTGTCTGTATGGTACTTGGTGCCGATTCCGCTGCCGTTGAAAATATCACTGATTTTGCCGATGGCACAAACCTCTTGACCTGCGTCATATATATTATTCAGAATAGTTTTTTCCGAAGGTGAAACTGCATAATCTTTCCTGTCTGAAGTCCTGATTCGCTTCCCGTCAATCAATTTATACGGCCTTGCTATAACTCTGCCGCAAGCCCACTCGCCTTGCAATATGCCTCTTGCGATTTCGCATATCCGATACAACTCCTCTAGCGGAATCACGTCAATGTTTGCAGCAATCTGAAATACGCTGTCCGCAGAGGTGTAAACTATGGGGCTTCCTGTTCTTTCGTGTTCTTCTCCGAGTTTTTCTATTATAACAGTACCTGATTCCGCATAGTTACCTATACACGTTCTGCCTATCTCCGATTCAAATCTTGTGATGAATTCGCTAGGGAAACCGTCAGGATAGGTTTTGAAAGGTGTCAAAGTTTCTATTCCGGCAATCTCCCAGTGCCCTGTAATAGTGTCCTTTCCCGGAGATTTTTCTCTTAATCTTCCAAAAGCACCCTCAGGCCTTTCCGTTGTAAAATCGCACTTGCCTGAGCAAAGCCCGTCAATGTTTCCAAAACCTAATCTTCTCAAATTCGGGATTTTAAGTTTATCTCCCATCTTCTCCGATATATGACCAAAGGTATCAGCACCCGCATCTCCGTACTTTGATGCGTCGGGCAACGCTCCCACGCCCAAACTGTCTAGTACAATCAATATTACTCTTCTGTTATCCACTGAATACCACCTCACTTTACAAGACTTTTATCGGATTTGCCTCTATGTAATCTAAAGAAACCAATTTATATTCTACTGAGTTGAGTATACCCTGAAATCCCTTTCCGAAAGCATCTTTACCGTGAAGATGCCCGTAAACGCATGTTTTTACTCCATGCTCCGATAACAGATTCGTGAATCCCGAAGGCTGAAATTTATCATTGCACGGCGGGTAATGAAGCATGGCAATAACAACATCCGCATCGAAACCTGCGGCATCATTTAATGACATTTCCAGCCTTAGTAACTCACGCTTATATATTTTTTCATCATGGGAATCAAAGCCGTCGGTACCCGGACAAATCCATCCACGGCTTCCGCAAATCGCAATTTTCATGCCCTTATCTTCAAGAGCAAATGCCTTATTTTGCAGAAAAGTAATCTTTTCACTTATTTGGTTTAATTTTGCGACTGACCCCCACCATAGGTCATGGTTACCTTTAGTAATAACCTTGTTGCCCGGAAGATTATCCAGCCATTCGAAATCCGCCATAGCTTCATCCAGTCTTAGTCCCCAGGATATGTCACCGCATATTAAAACTGTATCATTTTCTTTTATGTTCTTTAACCAATTAAGCTTCAGTCTTTCAGCGTGATTTTCCCACCTGCTTCCGAATACATCCATTGGCTTTGAGATTCTCTCATCAAAAGACAGATGTAAATCTCCTATCGCATAAATGCTCAAATTTAACACCTCAAATATATGACATAAACTTGCTATTCTTCGCTTATGTTTCTAAATTCTCCTTCAAGCTCTAAAATTCTGCCCGCTCTCATGTGATCTATCTTTTCTATATTCTTCAGCTTACGATTAATACTTCTTGTTCTCACTCCAATCAGTTTATCAAGCTCTACATTGGCTTGATCTATGCGTTTCTTCGTCGCCTCCAGCACATCGCCGAAGTTCTCGAACTCAGTCTTGACCGCTCCCAAAATTTCCCATACCTCGCTTGAATGTTTTTGGATAGCCAGGGTTCTGAATCCCATCTGTAAACTGTTCAATAGACCTGTCATAGTAGTAGGCCCTGCTATGTTCACCTTATAGTCTCTTTGTAGCACTTCGACAAGACCTCGCCTTATAACCTCCGCATAAAGACCTTCAAAAGGCAAAAACATTATCGCAAAATCCGTCGTCAACGGCGGTTTTACATACTTGTTGCAAATATCCTTTGCTTCAGACTTGATTACCTGTTCAAGCTGTTTTCCCGCCTTATCTATTTCACCGGCATCAGCCGAGTCGTATGCATCTAATAGCTTTATATATGAATCTCCCGGAAATTTAGCATCTATAGGCAAATACACGAAGCTGTCTTCCCCGCTTCCGAGACCGGGAAGTTTGATAGCAAACTCGACTCGCTTAGCGCTTCCGTCTACGCTGACATTTTCATCATATTGCTCGGGAGACAAAATTTGCTCAAGTATTCCCGCAAGCTGTACTTCACCTAAAATACCTCTCGTTTTGACATTTGTTAAAACCCTCTTAAGGTCACCCACTCCGGACGCCAGAGTTTGCATTTCTCCAAGCCCTTTGTAAACCTGTTCCAGTCTATCATTTACAACATTGAACGACTGGGTTATCCTGTCGTTCAGCGTTTTTTGCAGCTTTTCATCTACAGTGTTTCTTATCTCCGCAATCTGTTTATTGTTGTCGTCTTTTAATTCGCCAAGCTGCTTGCTTACCGTCTGTCTTATATTTTCCAGCTTCTGCTCGCTCTGCAAACTAAAGTTCAACAAACTTTCATTTATCTGTCTGAGGCTTTCATTTTGTGCCTTGAACTGCTCAACCTGATTACCCGCTATCAGATCGCCATAGTTTCTAAAGCTACTGTTTATGTGATTTGTTGTATCTCGTCTTATCCCGTCGCTATCGTCGCGTAGCTCTTCTCTAAGCTGGCGAATCAACTTTTCGACTTCTTCGCTTTTGTCTATTTTACCTATTTTAACCTGTATCAAAATAATTGTGAGTACGGCGACAAGCAGTATCAGTATCAAAATTATCGTTTCTAAATTCATATTCTCTATAATCCTCTAACATAAAATTTGTCTCAAAGTATTTCATAGATAATGATACTATTTATTTTATATTTAGTCTATATTAAAATACTCCGAGAACCGATTAGGCACCCGGAGTCAATCCATCCAAGATATGATATATCTAAAAATCAAGGCTTACAGCCCATATATACAGTAAGCAGGGTAATGTTCACCCATATATATCCAAGGGTTTTCACCCATTTCAATATGTTCATCAAAGCTTACATCCGGAATGAAAATTTTAACCGCTGTTCGCTTTGTTCCAATAAGGGTTTTCCCTTCCGGAGTAGGGTTTGCCACAAAGTCCTCAACTTCCTTGCGAAACTTGCTAAGCCCGGTTTCTTTCTCAAAGTTGTCCATAAACTGTGCCGCCTCTACATAAGCCACATTATCTCCGTCCTTCAGCCACTCCAACCTTAACATATTGCACCTCCGTGTCGTTTAATATAATTATACAGAAATAAGTCAATAAATTGTCAAATAATCGCAATTCTAACCTGATTATAATAAAAACTCACATTTCTGTCAACATATGGAGTGCTTCTATATATCCGTCAAAGCCTTTCCCTGTAACGGTTTTGTATGCAACCTCGCTGATAAATGAATTTTTTCTATAGCTTTCTCTTTTTGAAATATCGCTTAAGTGAACTTCCACGGTTCTTATCCCCACAGCCTTTACGGCATCCGCAAGTGCTATGCTCGTATGTGTATAAGCCGCGGGATTAAAAATTATGCCGTCAAAATTTCCATGTGCTTCCTGAATTTTGTCAATTAACGCACCTTCATGATTAGATTGATAAAACTCTACATACACATCCAGTCTCTTTGCTTCTTCTGCAATCATATTTACCAAGTCATCATAGCTTTGCCTGCCGTATATATTCGGTTCTCTAATCCCCAGCATATTTATGTTAGGTCCGTTTATAATAAGTATCTTCACTTTTTTCCCCTCATCTGCTTTGATGCCGCTTGGAAAGTTCCATTATCTTGATAAAAAGCTCCTCATTATATTCTGCCAACTCCTTGCAGCTTATATTTTTTATTCTTGTTATGAGTTTTTCTTCTCTGTCGCTGTCAAGTATTTGTAATCCGCGAGCCTTCTTATATTCGGAAATTTCCTTCGCTATACCGAGTCTTTCTTCAAAAATCTTAACCAGTCTCTCATCAAGCTCATCTATTTTGTCTCTGCACGCTTTTATATTCTTATCATCAATCATTGTAAATACACCTGCCCGCCGCTTTTAAGTCTCCAAGCATCAAGTCAAAAACGGCAATAGCCGCCGCCGACTCAACACAAGGGAGCGCTCTTGTGACAATACAAGGGTCGTGCCTTCCTGCAATCTTCAGTTCTACATTATCTTTATCCGTATAGCTTATGCTGTTTTGTGATTTCGAAATCGAAGGCGTAGGTTTGATACAAACTCTGAAAAAAATCTGTGCGCCCGTGCTTATTCCACCTAAAATTCCACCGTTGTTATTGGACTTAAAGCCGACTTTTCCGTCTGAGAAAAAGTATTCATCGTTTGCTTGGCTTCCTTTCATTTTAGCCAGATCAAATCCCGCTCCGAACTCTATTCCCTTTATACCGGGTATAGCAAAAACGGCCTGTGAAATTTTGTTCTCCAAGCCGTCAAACATAGGTGTTCCGATTCCGCTTGGCAATGAGTCTATACTGCAAGAAACTATGCCCCCTACAGAATCCCCCTCTGACTTAGCCTCCTCTATAATCTCATCAAATTTATCTCGTTTTCCGTAAATCTCTTCAATTTCCGATTTTATACTGATTCCCTGGCGATTCAGCATTTGCAAGACCAGTCCGCCTGCGAAGCAAAGCGGTGCTGTAAGCCTTCCTGAAAAATGCCCTCCACCCCTAAAGTCCTCATAGCCGCGATACTTTGCGTGCGCCGAAAAATCAGCATGTGCCGGTCTTGGACAATCTTTTATTTGCTCGTAATCGACTGATTTCACATCCGTGTTATGTATTATTGCCGTCAAAGGAGCTCCGCAGGTCTTACCCTCCATCATACCGCTGATGATATTGAATCTGTCCGCTTCGTTACGCTCACTTACAACGGCGTTTTTGCCCGGCACGCGTCTATCCATAAATGCACGTAGTTTATCCACATCAATTTTGAATCCGCACGGCAAACCGTCTATAGTCACGCCTATCATCTCGGAGTGAGATTGTCCGAATATGGATATTTTGATATTGTTTCCGAATATTGAAGCCATATAATACCTCTCTGCTTTATAACTATATGCCTTTACGCTTTTCCTCAAAATAGCGGCTGAACTTTTATCTATATTCTATATTTTCGTCAAGTCCAAGCTTTGCTAAATCACCAAAGAAATTTGCATATGACTTGTTTACCGCTTCCGCCTCTGAGATAATCACCTTGGATTTACATCTGATAGAAGCTATAGCGGCAGTCATAACCATTCTGTGATCCGCATAGCAGCGTACATTTGCGCCATGCAAGAAATCTATACCGTTTACAAATATTGAGTTTCCCTTAACCTCTACTTTTCCACCAATAGAATTTATAAGGTCCTCTATAGCCAAAATTCTGTCGCTCTCCTTTCCCCTGAGCCTCTGCACATTATATATCTCCGATTCGCCATCTGCAAAACAACACAGCAAAGACAAAACCGGAACTAGGTCGGGGATGTTTGCCGCATCGACTTTAACAGCTTTAAGTCTGTTTTTTCTAATTGGATAGATTTCGCACGCAGGCATTCCGTTACAATCTGAAATTTTGATTATGACGCCCATATCGCACAAAATATCCCTTATATATCTATCCGCCTGCACGGAATTCAGGTTCAGTCCGCTTATCGAAACAGGCTCATTTCCAAGCGCTCCTGCCGCGAACCAAAAGGCGGCATTTGACCAGTCACCGCCTATATTGCAGCTATTTGGAGCTTTGAATTTTTGCTTGGATGCTATTTTATATATGTAATTATCACCTTTATCTATGCTTTCCACGATTATTGAAAAGTTGTGCAGCATCTCCATAGTCATCTTTATATATCCCGAAGATTCTATGGGTTTTCCGACAATGATGCGGCTTTCTTCATCAAGCAAAGGTAAGGCGAACATCAAACCGCTGATGAACTGAGAACTTTCATTTCCGGGCAAATAAAAGTCTCCCGGCGCGAGCCTTCCCTCACATTTTATATAGTTCTTGTTTTGCTCTATCTTGCATCCATGCGCACAAAGCTGATTTATTAAAGACTCTATCGGTCTATCCGGCAATCTTCCGCCCATTATAAATTTAACTTTCAAACCGAGTGCTGCCGTAATCGGAAGCAAAAATCTCAGGCTCGAACCGCTCTCTTTACAGTCAAGCAAAAGTTCTTCGCACGCACTTACGGCACTTTGTGATTGTCTTTTTGCCAAAGCGGCAAATTCTATTTTATTTAGGCATTCTGATGTAGCCTTTACATCATCTGAGTCTATAGATACCTGCGAGTTTGGAGCTATCACTTCTTTTAATTTAATTGCTTGCGCTTCGTCAAATGATTTTTCCGCATTTTCCGCATATAAAGAGAGTCTTGACAGGCATTCGCATATCAAAAACCTATGTGCTTCCGATTTTGATTGTGGTGCTTTAATTGTTCTCATTTCAGATATTTTCTTACAATGTTTTCGAAGGTTTCAAGTCTTAGTCTCTTTATCTCACATCTGTGCGAAGCTGCCGGAATTACAAGGTCTATGCTTTCGCCATCTGTTTTTTTGTCCATGCGTATATAGGTTAAAAGCTCATCCGCATCAAATTCTATGCCTACACTATACCCATATTCACAAAGTAAATCCATAAGAATGTCCAAAGTTTTGCGTTCACACCAATTTTCTTCGGCGGAAATCCTTGTCATCATCGCCATCCCCTTTGCCACAGCCTCTCCATGGCTTACTTTATAGCCTGATGCTCTTTCTATCGCATGAGCAAATGTATGACCGAAATTGAGCAGCTTTCTCTGATTTTGCTCGTGACAGTCCACTTCTACTATACCGATTTTGTAATCCGCACAGCTTTTTATTATCGCCTCCAGATTTTTTTCAAGCTTGGATTTATCAATAATTAAATCATATATGTTACTTGATAGCATGGCGTATTTGATAACCTCTGCAAAACCGTCCCAAAAATACTTTTCGGGCAAGCTTTTCAAAAAAGCCATATCTCTCAAAATAAACTCCGGGTAATAAAAAGCGCCTAAAAGGTTCTTACCCGCGTCCAGGTTAATTCCCGTCTTTGCCCCAATCGACGAGTCCACCATAGCCAAAAGCGTGCTGGGCACTTGAATGTATCTGATTCCGCGAAGATAGCTTGCCGCCACGAATCCGCCCATATCGCCAAGTGAGCCTCCACCTATCAAAACAAGGCTGTCCTTACGTCCAAAATTTACCGCTGCAAGAGAGTTTACCATGTTCGAGTATTCAGATATGCTTTTGCAAATCTCCCCCGCTGTAACAGCAAATTTATACACCTCAAAATCCGCTTCCGCCAAAGCTTCATAATAATTTTCAATTATATCTTTGCCTATCTTGTCGTCGAATATCAATGCTATCTTTCCGCCCTTTTGAAAAGATGATAACAAATCAGGCAAATCGCGATAATCTCCGTCTACTATGTTGTTTATTTTCTTTTCTCTTACAAAATCATTCATATTATAGCTTCTCTAATGCGAATAAGACTCCTCATAATATCGTCGAATTCTTCCGGTGTTACCGATTGTTTACCGTCACTGAGCGCCGCCTCAGGATTGTTGTGGACCTCTATCATCAATCCGTCCGCACCGCAAGCAGCTGCTGCGAGCGCCATGGGTTTGACTAAATCGGCTCTGCCTGTTGCATGGCTCGGATCGACTATTATCGGAAGGTGAGTCATGCTTCTAAGCGCCGGAATTGCCGATAAATCAAGCGTACTGCGAGTGTATGATTCAAAGGTTCTAATTCCTCTTTCACATAAGATAACTTGCTCATTGCCGCTGTCGAGGATATATTCTGCACTCAAAAGCAATTCCTCAAGCCTACAGCCCGTACCTCTTTTCAGCAGTATCGGCTTTTTGATTTTACCCAAAGCTTTAAGAAGCTCATAATTTTGCATATTTCTGGCGCCTACTTGGATTATGTCCACATCCTCGTATAGAGGCAGATGCTTTTCACTCATTATCTCGGATACTATAGGCAAACCCGCAGCTTTCTTTGCCTCAATGAGAAGCTCAATCCCCTCGGCTCTCATGCCTTGAAAAGAATACGGTGAAGTCCTCGGCTTAAATGCGCCGCCTCTTAGAAATTCAGCTCCTGAAAGCTTAACCGAGTTTGCTATAGCAAGTATTTGCTCCTGCGACTCCACTGAGCAGGGACCGGCAATAACAGAAAATTCACCGTTTCCTATCTTGCAGCCATTTACATCAATAGATGTATTTTTATGCGAGTTCCGCTTCGCCGCCTTAAATATTTTTATGTCGAAATCATCGAATTCAGGTGAATTCCACATTTTTCTAAACCTCATTTTCTAAATATATCTTTCATACTCCATAATGATTCTATCTTTACGGGTTCTATTTCCAATTTCTTTGACTATGATTTTGCCTTTTCCTCTAAGCGCTATCTTGTCACCTTCAACAATTTGTTTGTCTATCTTTGTTTGCTCAAGACTGTTTACGAAGACAATCCCTCTCTTTACAGCTTCCGCTGCTTTGTTTCTCGAAAGTCCGAAGGCGGATGAAACTATATTGTCAAGCCTTTGAGAAGCAATCGTCGTTCTAAGTAACTCTCTAGCACCCTCGGGTAATTTCAACTCTGAAATCGGCAGTTCCGAGACTTGCAGATAGTTTTTGCCCGCCTTCACATAGTTTGTGAGC
This sequence comes from Eubacterium sp., assembly GCA_034180045.1. Lineage (GTDB taxonomy): Bacteria > Bacillota > Clostridia > Peptostreptococcales > Anaerovoracaceae > Eubacterium_B. The sequence goes on along the minus strand of JAXFOY010000010.1, from coordinate 48,655 downwards.
AGGAAGTCAACAATTTCATCATTGACTATTATGTCCGCGCCGTTTTCATAAACCAAGATATCACCTATTTTACTTCGACTTATTCCGAGTCCGGTCAGTGAACCCAGATAATCACCGTGCCGAAGCACTCTTCCACCATCTTTTGTCGATACTCGTATGACCCTTAGGTTCTCGTCTGCCGCTTCTTCAAGAGATGCATACTCCGGTAAACAAAACATCATCACTCTCTCAGCATCCCCATATCCGCCGAAGAATTCTATGCTTATATCATTTACGCAGCTTTCTTTGATAGCACCAAGTGCAAGCTTATGCTCGTGAGGATCAAGAAAATCACTGCATATCGTCATATATTTTTCGCTTGCCGACTTTATCTTATCTTTAATTTTACCGATAAAAATCTTTTCCTCTTTCATACTCATTATTATATACAATATTAATAACAATGCCTACTACTTTAGTAAAAACTTAAATTCAATCTTGCATATTTATGGTATAATAATTAATTGAAAATAATTTTTATCTGGAGATATTTATGAACGAAAATCAAATCAAATCAAACGGATGGGCACTTTTACCCATCATAATTTTTCTGGTATTGTTTATAGGTGTCGGTATTTTGCAAAACGACTTCTATTCAATGCCTGCGGTTATCGGATTTCTTATTGCTCTTGCGGTTGCCTTTGTTCAGACAAAAGGAATAAGTTTCAACGAAAAGATTTCCATTATTTCAAAAGGTGTCGGAGACGAAAATATAATCACAATGTGTCTTATTTTCCTTGTAGCCGGTGCGTTCTCAGGTACAGTTTCCGCTGCCGGAGGAGTTAACAGCACGGTTAATCTCGGGCTTTCCCTGCTTCCTCCGGGCATAGCAGTCATAGGACTTTTCATCATAGGTTGTTTTATTTCAATATCTATGGGAACATCTATGGGCACTATTGCCGCTCTTGCGCCTATAGCCATAGGCATAAGCGAAAAGACGGGATTTTCTATCGCAATCTGTATAGGTGCTGTTGTTTCAGGAGCAATGTTCGGTGATAACCTTTCTATGATTTCAGATACGACAATCGCTGCCGTAAGAACCCAAGGCTGTAATATGAGAGATAAGTTCCGCAAGAACTTTTTGATTGTTCTGCCTGCGGCTATTGCCACGATTGCCATATTGTTTTTTCTGACAAACGGTGCAAACTTCAATGTCTCAAAGAATTTGGACTACAACATATTCCAAGTTATTCCTTACCTTTTAGTTCTTATAACTGCGCTCATAGGTCTCAATGTTTTCCTTGTACTCATAGGCGGAATCGTTTTATCCGTCATAGTAGGGCTTGGAACGGGTGCTATGGAAGTGTCTCAAATATTTACTTCCATGGGTGAAGGCGCTACCGGTATGTATGATATAACCGTAATTTCTATTTTAGTTGCCTGCATAAGCGCACTTGTGAAACATAACGGAGGATTTGCTTTCATCCTCGACAGCATACATAGGCATATCAATTCATACAAGGGCGCTGAATTCGGCGTGGCAGCCCTTGTCGGTCTAATAGACTGTGCAACTGCCAACAATACCGTTGCTATAGTTATCGCAGGTCCGATTGCCAAAGAAATCTCCGATGACTACGGCATCGAGTCAGATAGAACAGCATCCTTACTCGATATGTTTGCATCCGTATTTCAGGGCATCATACCTTATGGTGCTCAGCTGCTGTCCGCGGCCAGCCTCACCGGTTTATCAAGCTTTGATATAATGCCGTACCTATTCTATCCATATCTCATGGGAGTTTGCGGCATAATCAGCATAATACTTACAAATAAAAAAACAGCAACGAGAGTACAATAATGAAAAACTACAAGGATTCTCCCAAAAGCAAATTTGATATTGTCATAGTCGGTGCAGGACCGTCAGGTTCGACCTTTGCCAGAGAAATTGCCGATTGCGGGTATTCGGTCTTGCTTATTGACGGTCAAGATTTAATCGGCAACAAGCCTTGCGGAGGTCTTCTTGCGCCTGATGCCCAAAAAATCATGGCATATCGTGATTTTGTACTGCCAAAAGAAATCCTTGTCGACCCGCAAATCTTTTCTGTTAAGACGATAGATTTGGAAACAAAATTAGTATGCAACTATCAGCGCTACTATATGAATATGGACAGGCGTGCCTTTGATAAATTTCTTCTGACTCTAATTCCCGATAATATATGCGTCATCAATGCAAAGCTGATTAGGGCAGACAGGAGCCGACACGGTTTTAGGCTCGAGTTATCGGATGGCTCAGAAACAAAAGTTTTCATAGATTGCAGGTTTTTAATCGGTGCCGACGGCGGTTCTTCCATCGTCAGACGCAGCTTTTTCAAACAAAAAATATATAAATATACTGCAATTCAGCAGTGGTTTAAGTATCCTGATAAAGGAAGTCCTTATTATTCATGTATTTTTGATGAAAAGACAAGCAGCGGATGCTCTTGGACTATTCATAAAGACGGTTATGTTATTTTCGGCGGTTCCTTTGAACCTGATAATTGCCGCAAGGCTTTTGATAATCAGAAGCAGCGATTCGAGGAATTCATAGGGGGTAAACTCGGTACTCCGGAAAAAACCGAAGCTTGCCTGGTTTGCAGCCCCAGGAGACTAAAGGATTTCGTTACGGGAAAGGATAATGTATTTCTTATAGGGGAAGCAGCCGGATTCATAAGTGCAAGTTCCCTTGAAGGGTTCAGCTCAGCCTTTATAAGCGGAAGCATGTTAGCAAAGGCATTTCGCACCTCGAGCGAACATAAAATTGCCAAAACATACAGGAAATTGACGCGCCCGCTAAGATTTAAGCTTTGGCGTAAGATTTATAAACACAATATAATATTCAATCCGCTCTTACGCAAAATCATCATGAAAAGCAAAATAACAGCGATTAAATAAGTAAAGCCGAGCCACCCTATAGTCACCCGATTTTGCTTATGAAATTCCGCTGCTTAGCATGCAGATAAGTTTATAAGTAAAGCCCCGCAAAATTTGCGGGGCTTTTGACTTTTAGCCTATTTTATTCTGATTTTATTTTTCAGGTTCAAAGCTTTCCTTCAATGCCTGGAAGTGCTCGTATCTTTCCTTTGAGAGCTTTTCAGCATCTTCAAATAGCTGCTCTGCTCTATCAGGGAATCTCTTTAGTAGAGAGTTATAACGAACTTCGCTCATGATAAAGTCTCTGTAGCTTTCTGTAGCAGGCTTGCTGTCGATGATAAGAGGATTCTTACCTTCTTTTGCCAAATCAGGATTGAATCTGATTAGGTTCCAGTAACCTGAGTTAACTGCACGCTTCATTTCATCCTGCGCCTTGTTCATACCATTCTTTAGACCGTGGTTGATACATGGAGCATAAGCGATAATCAATGATGGACCGTTATAAGCTTCAGCCTCTCTTATTGCATCAAGAGTCTGTTTCTGGCTTGCACCCATAGCTATCTGAGCCACATAGATGTAGCCGTATGCCATAGCTATCTGAACCATGTCTTTCTTCTTAACAGCCTTACCTGAAGCAGCAAACTTAGCTACAGCTCCAAGTGGAGTTGCCTTTGATGACTGTCCACCTGTATTTGAGTAAACTTCGGTATCAAATACCATGATATTGATATTTTCTCCACTTGCCAATACGTGGTCCACACCACCGTAACCGATGTCATATGCCCATCCGTCACCACCGAAGATCCACATTGATGGCTTAATCAACATCTCTTTATTTTCTACTACATACTTAGCATCCGCATTACTGTCAGCGATTTTCTCACATTCCGCAAGAAGTGCCTTACCTGTAGTTTCTGCGCCTTCCGCATCTTCCATTGCATCAACCCATGCTGTTGCAACGTCACCTAGGCTTGCAGCCAGTCTTTCTACAACTGTCTTAAGTTCGTTGCGGCGAGCCTTCATTGAAACTGCCATACCGAATCCGAACTCAGCGTTATCTTCAAATAGGGAGTTAGCCCAAGCCGGACCTCTTCCCTCTTTGTTTACTGTATAAGGTGTACTTGGAAGAGAGTTACCCCAAATTGATGAACATCCTGTTGCATTTGCAATGAACATTCTGTCACCGAACAGCTGGGTGATTAGCTTAGCATATGGAGTTTCTCCACATCCAGGGCATGCTCCTGAGAACTCGAGAAGTGGCTGTTTGAATTCAACACCCTTAACTGTGTTCTCCTTGAATGGAACTTCTTTTTCCGTAACATTGTTGAATAGGTGGTCATATTTTTTCTGTGCCTTAGCAACGATTTCCCTATTAACAGTGTTCATAACCAAAGCCTTATTAGGTGCAGGGCATGTCTGTGCGCATGAACCGCATCCTGTACAGTCAAGAGCTGAAATACCCATTGTGTACTTCTTGTTCTCGTCCTTACCTCCCTTGAATTCTGCGTAATCGCCTTCTGTTCCTGCAATCTCAGCTTCGCCTTCAATTACGAAAGGTCTAATTACACCGTGAGGACATACATATGCACACTGGTTACACTGTATACAGTTATCTTTGTTCCATACAGGTATATCTGTTGCAATACCTCTCTTTTCGTATGCAGCAGTTCCGTTAGGTACAAGTCCTGTAGGTGTATCCAGGAATGTTGAAACAGGAATTGAATCTCCATCCATGTGAGCATATGGATAAAGAACTTTGTTTAGGTAGTCTGTATGTAGCTGGTCACGACCTACAAATGGAATTGGAGCTACATCAGCTTCACATGTTGCCCATGCTGTAGGAATTTCAACCTTATGAACTTTTTCGATTCCCTGATCTACAGCGGCGATGTTCATGTTTACGATATTTTCGCCCTTCTTGCCGTAAGTCTTACGAATAGCTTCCTTCATATAGCCTGCCGCTTCTTCGATTGGGATAATGTTTGCAATCTTGAAGAAAGCTGCCTGAAGTACTGAGTTTGTTCTTCTTGCGCCAAGACCGATTTCCTTTGCAATCGAAACCGCATCGCAAGTATAGAACTGAATATTGTTGTTAGCGATATATCTCTTCATTGATGAAGGAAGGTGTGCATCCAGTTCTTCATCCGACCATGTGCAGTTTAGCAGGAAGTTTCCACCCGGTTTAACGTCCTCAACCATCTTGTAAAGATTTACATAAGCTTCGTTGTGACAAGCAACAAAGTCAGCCTGTTTTACGTAGTAAGTTGACTTTATTGGCTGATCACCGAAACGAAGGTGAGAAATCGTTACACCGCCTGACTTCTTTGAGTCGTACTGGAAGTAAGCCTGTACTTTCTTATCTGTGTGGTCACCGATAATCTTAACGCTATTTTTGTTAGCACCTACTGTACCGTCAGCACCAAGACCCCAGAATTTGCACGCAACTGTTCCTGTAGGAACTGTATCCGGATAACGTGATGGTGTAAGTGATAGATGTGTAACATCGTCGTTGATTGACAATGTAAATTCTTCTTTTTTGTCGTCTGCCCATAGGTTTTCGTATACAGCTAGGATATCTCCCGGCTGAACATCCTTTGAACCAAGACCGTAACGACCGCGAGTCATTTCGCATGTCTCGAACTTAGTTCCCTTTAGAGCAGCAACCATATCTAAGTATAAAGGTTCTCCCACTGAGCCCGGTTCTTTAGTTCTGTCAAGAACCGAAATTTTCTTAACTGTTTCCGGCATAACTGCAAGAAGATGTTTAGCTGAGAAAGGTCTATATAGATGAACTTCTATGATACCAACCTTCTTGCCTTCTGCTACAAGCATATCGATAACTTCTTCAGCCGCATCGCAGACAGATCCCATGGCTACGAGTACTTCTGTTGCATCAGGTGCTCCATAGTAATTGAACAGCTTGTAATCCGTTCCAATCTTCTCGTTAACCATATTCATGTATTTTTCAACGATAGCCGGAGTATCATTGTAAACACCGTTACTTGCTTCTCTATGCTGGAAGTAAGTTTCCGGTTGCTCAGCTGCACCCATGCTGTGCGGATGTGCAGGATGTAATGAGTTTGCTCTATATTCTTTAACTGCATCCCAGTCCATCATAGATGCCAAATCTTCATAATCCCACATCTCGATCTTCTGATTTTCATGAGAAGTCCTGAATCCGTCAAAGAAGTGAAGAACAGGAAGTTTGCCTCCAATCGCTGAAAGATGTGCAACAGCTGCAAGGTCCATTACCTGCTGTACGCTGTTAGAAGCAAGCAATACGAAACCTGTCTGACGCACAGCCATTACATCCGCCTGATCACCGAAAATTGAAAGAGCATGTGTTGCCAATGCTCTAGCTGATACATGGAATACTGCCGGAGTATGTTCACCTGCCAGCTTATACATGTTCGGAATCATGAGCAAAAGTCCTTGTGAAGCAGTAAATGTTGTTGTGTAAGAACCTGATGCTATAGCACCATGAACAGCACCTGCGGCACCACCTTCTGACTGCATTTCAACGATGTGCACCTTCTCACCAAAGATATTTCTTCTTTCGTCAGAAACCCACTCATCCATACTCTCTGCCATAGGTGAAGATGGAGTAATCGGATAGATAGCAGCAACTTCTGTAAACGCATACGCTACGTGAGCAGCAGCTGTGTTACCATCCATAGTTTTAAGTTTTCTCATGTGGATATCTCCCTCCTAAAATTATATACACTTAATACAAATAACTTTGTATACACATTTATATTACTCTCAGAATTAATCAAAGTCAATAAATCCTACAAAGATTAGTTATGCCTAACCATATTTTTTTGTTCAAAATTTATCAATCCCTTGAAAAATAAACAATCAATCTTTGATGCAAAAAAATAAGGTCAATCTAACTTGATTGACCTTGAATATTTGAATTTATTCTTCTTCCATTACCTTCATATCATTTGCAAAAATCAGTTTGCAACCTGTAGCGGCCTGGATATCTTCCTTTGTAAAATCAGGATGAAGCTCTGTAACTACAAGACCTTCAGGTCTTACCTCCATAACACCCATCTCAGTTATAATCATATCAACAACTTTTTCGGCTGTCAGAGGAAGTGTGCACTTCTCCAAGATTTTATGATTACCCTTTTGTGTATGTGTCATGGCGATGATTACTTTCTTTGCTCCGACTACCAAGTCCATAGCTCCACCCATTCCTGCAACCTTTTTGCCCGGAACAATCCAGTTTGCCAAGTCGCCGTTAGGTGCTACCTGCATTGCACCCAAAACTGTAGCATCGACATGTCCGCCACGGATAATACCGAAGCTTGTAGCCGAGTCAAAATAGCTTACCCATGGAACTACAGTTACATATGTTCCTCCTGAGTCGATATTATCAACATCAGCATCTGCAATATCTGTAATAACCGAGTTAAGACCTGCAAATCCGTTTTCTGAATGAAGTGTTACGGTTACATCCTCCGGTACGAACTGAGGTACCATCGTTGGAAGACCGATACCAAGATTCACAACATCTCCGTCGTGTAGCTCTTTTGCTACTCTCTTAGCAATTCTTGCTTTTATATCTGCCATTTTGGTTCTCCTTCCACTACATAATCTACCGGAACGCCAGAAGCCTGGAATGTATCAGGATCAACTTCACCGATTTCAACAAGTTTTTCGGTTGCTACGATTACCTTATCAGCAGCACCTGCCATTACATAGTTGTAGTTCTTTGTCGCTTTATTACAAGTGAAGTTACCGAACCTATCGCATATCGAAGCTCTGCAAAGCGCATAATCAGCACGTAGAGGTCTCTCCAGAAGGTATTTCTTTCCGTCGATTTCTACTACCATCTTATCCCTGCCAAGCTCATCTTTTTCGGTTTCCATCGGTGTGCCTAAGCCTGTAGGTGTAAGCACGCCGCCAAGCCCGAAGTTAGCTGCTCTAATCTTTTCGGCAAGTGTGCCCTGTGGGACAAGTGTATATGTAAGAGTTCCATCTGCAAACTGTTCGTTAAGTCTAGGGTTAACTCCTAAGTGTGAAGCAATGATGTGATCAACCATGTGATGCTCCAGAAGTTTACCAATTCCTCTTGGAGTTTTTCCCGGTCCGTTTGCAGGCTGTCCCTCTGCAAGACCACCGTCATTACCGATTACTGTAAGATGCTTTACGCCCTTTCTGACAAGTGCGTCAATAAGAATCTCAGGTGAACCGGTTCCAAGGAATCCGCTAACCATAATGGTCATGCCGTCTTTAATGCCGGCTACCGCTTCGTCAGCAGTTATTACTTTGTTAATTGCCATTTCTAAATCACCTTTCCTTAAAATATCAACTTTATATATTATAGCATAAAATCAGCTAAAATTAAACGAAGTTCCCTAATCTCCTCTGAGCCGAGCTGTAGAAATCCGGGGTATGTTTAACAAAAATTCCGACCGGCAAGCACCAATCGGAATTTATATTTTATCGCTTTATATATCTGATTGGTTATCTGGAAGCTATTTCTGCCTTATCCTGCCAGTTTCTCTTTTCGACTTCCTGCATGATATATGACATTACATGTTCTGCATATTTACCCGGACCAAATCCCGCATCATATCCCAACTCTTGAGCTAATTCATGTGATATACGAGGACCGCCGCAAGTCATGATTACCTTGTCTCTCAAACCTTCGGCTTCAACAAGTTCAATCATCTTTGTCAGATTCATTATATGAATGTCTTTCTGAGTTACAGTCTGTGAAACTAAGATTGCATCTGCGTTTACTTCTTTAGCTTTTGCAATAAGTTTTTCGCATGGAACCTGTGAACCCATATTATATGCTACTACATTCTTAAATCTTTCAAGACCGAAGTGACCGTGAAAGCCTTTCATCTGAATGATAGCATCTATACCTACGGTATGAGCATCAGACTCTATGGAAGCGCCCACAACTACGATATCCCTACCGATGTTTTCGCCTATCCATTCGCCACACTCAACTCTATCAAGCACATTACCTTCTACTTTAGGCACTTTGATAGCAGTGAAGTCAATCGTCTGCTGCGCCGCGCCGTAAACTACGAAGAAAGTATATCCCGGAGCTAACTCGTGATAGTATGTTACACTTGGTTCGTCAAATCCCAATTTCTTAACATACTGCTTTGCACATTCTTCCGCCTCTTCACCATAAGGAACAGGAAGTGTAAACGCCATCTCCACCTTACCGTCATTTAAGGTGTCACCATATGGCTTAACTTTTGTAAGATCTCCAGTTGTTTGTACTGCATTTTCTGCCATTTTCATTACCTCCTCATCCTTACTCATGATCCATGAACAACTTTGTGAACGGGTTGAAGTAGTTTTCACCTCTTGTGGTTACTCCTTCAAGACCGTGGCCTCCGTCTTTTGGACGCTTAACACCACCGAAGATACCCTTTTCAATAGTTGTGAAAAGACCTTCTTCTTCTACTTCTGCAAGAAGTATATCTGCTTTCTTCAGTACTTCCTGAGCACGAGTCTGAATTATACCGTCTTTCTTGAATTCAACTTCTTCGCCTATGTCCTTACAGTTGTTGAAAATGTACTGAGCATTTTCGATTGATAGGTATCTGTCATGCATATGAGGAGTATGTATAGCCTCTGTAAGCATTCCCTGTAGCAATAGCGACTGGTGTGACCATATAGCAACAAGGTTGAAAAGCGCATCCTGAATATGTCCCATGAAGATGTTACCTGTCATAAACTTTGTTGGAGGCATGTACTTTAGTCTTGCGTTAGGGAAGATTTCTCTAGCCATGATAGCCTGTGACAGTTCGAGCAAGAAACCGTTCTCTGTCTTAGGATCCATTTCAAACGCATGGCCAAGTCCCATCTGTTCTTCCGGAATGTTTGCAAGCACTGCAAACTGTTCGTTTATGAACTGTGAAGCTGTTACTGTATGTGCTGCTTCAATAGCGTCGTCTGTAGTTAAATAGTTATCTTCACCTGAGTTGAATATGATACCGCAATATCCGATGATAACTCTGGACATAAACTGGTCTACCAAAGTTCTCTGCATATTGATGTCACGGAACAATATGCCGTATATAGCATCGTTAAGCATTACATCGAGTCTTTCGAGCGCACCCATAGCGGCGATTTCAGGCATACACATACCTGATGAATAGTTACACAATCTGATATATCTACCAACTTCTTCTCCAACTTCATCAAGAGCTTTTCTCATGATTCTGAAGTTTTCCTGTGTAGCATAAGTACCACCGAATCCTTCTGTTGTAGCACCATATGGTACATAGTCAAGAAGCGACTGAGCAGTGGTTCTGATTACGGCGATGATATCTGCACCCTGTCTTGCCGCAGCCTTTGCCTGTACAACGTCCTCATAAATATTACCGGTAGCTACGATAACATATAGATATGGCTCCGGACCAGATCCTATGGTATCCAGATATTGCTGACGCTTTGCCTTCTGCTGGTCAATTCTCTCAAATGTCTTTTTAATTGAAGGTTGTAGCGCAGCTTCAGCTTCTTCTACTGAACAAGTTGGCAGCTTTGTAATATCAAGCTTACCCTCAGCCATCTCCTCAGCGATTGTCTGCGGATCCTTGCCCGTTTGAACAATAGCGTTACCAATCCAATAGGCTACACCTGTTGAAAGAGCACCTGCTTCTTTGAGCTGATCCACCACAACATTTGGAAGCGGAGTGTCAACATCATCCACGCCGTCGATTCCAAGAAGTCTTAGGATAGTTCTTTCAGTTGACACTGTCGTGTGTCTTGAAATAAAATCCTGCATGTCCTTAGCAATGTTAGCCGCGTGATTTCTGGCACTTGCAACAACATCAAAGTCAAGATTTAGTTTGCTTTTCATCTTTTTTCTCCTTATTGATATATTTCTTCGCTCCATTTATTATTTCCGTGCTGATACCCAGCATTTTTGCAATATTCAGAGCGTCCTTAGGAACTGTACCGGTTTCTTCAACTTTGAAAAGTCGATAATCCATGTATTTTGCTATTATATTTATCCTATCACGTCGCTTTGCATATTTTATCTCTCGGTCAAGAAGTGCAAAATCTACATCGGCAAGTCCTCTTACCTGCATATTTATTACACCTTTCTTTTCGCTTACAGTCTCAAAATGCGTCGTGATTAAGGTAATATATGGTTTTGTTATAAGATAATCTACTACAGCCTTTGTTAGCGCCAAGCCTTCAATAGGATTGGTACCGCTGGCTATCTCATCGATTAATATAATCGACCTGTCCTTGCTGTGGTCAAAAATCTCCTTGAGTTCTTCCATCTCGGAACCGAACGAGGAAAGACCTCTCTCTACAGATTGGCTGTCTCCTATCAAAATCTGCATGTAGTTTGACAAACCTATTTTTGCTTTTTCTGCCGGTACGAAAAACCCGTATTGTGCGAGAATTGCCATCTGTCCGGAAAGCTTAAGCGAAATTGTTTTTCCACCCATATTCGCACCTGTTATACAGGTGACTCCATCTTCAAGACGAATTGAAATCGGGCAGTATTCCTTTCCTTTTTTGTTGAGAATTTCTTCTACTTGCAGATTCCTTCCATTCTCAAATTCTATAATATGTTCTTGAACTATCTCAGGTTTTACCAGCTTACGCTTAATAGCAAAAATACCTTTTGCAAGAGCAAGCTCGAATTCTCCCATAATGTCGCAGTTCTTGAGTAAAACTTCTTTATAACCGGCTATTTTGCGCGAAAGAATCTCGGTTATCCTATCTTCCTCCGTCTCTATCTTTTCGTTCAAATCCTCCATAAGCTCAGTGAGTTTGAACACATCCTCACTCGGCTTTAGTTTGAATGTAATGCTCATATAATCCTGGTCTACTGCCTCAAGCTCTTGCAAGGATTTGATTTTCTCAAGTTCAGGGTGAGATCTTGCAACTACTATATCAAATTTTGGAGTCAACTGAACACCGTGTTCTCTGCGGAGGTTTTCCCTTGCCTTTTTCTGTACCCTTCTAACTTCAAGCTCAAGTTCGCGCTTTTCTTTTCTATATGAAGCCAGCTTTTCGCTAAACTCATCATATATGTAAAAGGTATTCATCCTGTCTTTTCTGGGATCAAGAATATCCAGCAGTGCTTCGGTATCCTCAAGATAATATTTTTCAGGAATATTTATTTTTTCATTAAATTCATCATCCGGCTGTGCATTTTGTTCAAAATCGGCTTGGCTGTCTTCATCCCTTTTATTGACCTCATTACAGCCACAAGCAGACTTATACGCCACGATTTCTTTTTCCTTCGTTATCTTCAAAAGTCGCCTCATCTGCAACAAAAGCGATTTGACCTCGAATATTTCTACAACTGAAAGAACATTGTTTTCACTTCTTTCAATCGTATTTGACGAATCCTTTACTTCCATATAAATTTCTTGGATTTTGTCTTTTAACTTAGGATATTTTTGTATAAAATCAACAATTTGCCGGGTTCTATCCAGTTCTTCTCTCAATAGGACTTCATCGCCGGGATAAAACGGGCGCATTGCTTTAAGCTTCTTTTTTCCGAAAGGCGAAATTATGTCAAGATTAAGCATTACATAATCAAGACCTGTTTCTTTCTTCGTTTTTATATTTGCCAGTCTTCTGTTTGAACCGTATTGCATATCTACATCCTCACATCAATCACCGGAATATCAGGAATGGCTTCTTTCATAGCTTGCAAAAGTTCTCTGTTATCAAAAGTATATCCTGCCGGCGCCCATGGATTAACTGTAATCAATGCGATTTTGATTTTTCTTAGGACCGAAACTCTAAAGCCTCTTTTTCTAAGTCTACCCCAATCCATCGTATTTATAAAAATCTTAGTCGGATCCTTCAAAACGAATCTGACTTGTTTTGTTTTTTTCGTGCTTATATCGGAAATTACGCTATTAGTAAACGCTCCCGGTATATATACATACTTGGTGCTGTCATCTATCGCTTCATCTATATATCTTGCCGCACCAAGCCCGGTGAGAAGATCAAGTTTCTTAACTTCTCCGTCTTCGCTTACGAGCATAATCTTATCATCAAAATTATTTTGCTCAATAGCATCTCTAAACATCCCGTTTTCCAACTCTTCAGTAGAATAGAGATTAACCACATGAGCAGTTTCTTCTACCATCTTATTCATCTTTCTCGATATTACCGCACCGGTTGCAAGAATAATCGCGTCCGATGTATCCGGTGATGCGATGGTTTTTCTGTCTATTGCTCCGTCTATCATTACCATATCACAGCCCTCGTCGAGCATATCCTGACAGAGCATCTTTTGTTCGGCATTTATAACAGGACCTGCTACCTGAACATATCCTGCGGATTTTACTCTGCATATGAGCAGTGTTCCTATTGCCGTGGAATATTTAGTTTCTCGTACTACCTCAAGTCCTGCATCTGACAGTTCATACAGAAATGAGGGTACTGCCACAAGAGTATCTTCATCCAAGTATACTCTCGGTTTTTCGGTTCCGGTTACTAAGTCCTCAGTCTCGCCATCACGACCCGTTGACGTGATACCAAGTTTAATTCCTTCGTCCATCGCCTCTTCAATCAAATAATTTAAGGCTGTAGTCTTGCCCGCATTCTTGGACATTCCTACTATGGACAAAGTCTTATACTTTTGTGATAAATCATAAATCAGTCCCATTTCAATTCCTTAATTATTTATTGATATAGGGGACCGAAGTCCCCTATATTAAATTCAAACCTATTCTAAAAGATGGCGTTAAATACTAGTGTTTATTTCTTTCATGTCTGGCAAGGTTAGCAGGTTCCATAGATTTAATCTGTAGACCCTCACCCAGTGCCGATACGCCTGAAACCTTAATGCCTTCTTTGCCGTTTCTGTAGTTGAAATTACATTTAACTTCAGGTAGGCGAGGCTGTGTATATGTTGTGATAACACCCTCGTAGTTTCTTAGGATAATCTTGTCAGGTGTCTCTGAGATTACATATTGAGGCATTACAGGAGTCTTACCGCCGCCGCCAGGAGCGTCGATTACGAATGTAGGTACGCAATATCCTGATGTATGTCCTCTTAGACCTTCCATGATTTCGAGTCCCTTAGCCATTGTAGTTCTGAAGTGCTCGATACCAACCGATAGGTCACAGATGTAGATGTAATATGGTCTTACTCTGTTCATAACAAGTTCGTGAACCAAATCCATCATGATTGACTTGTCGTCGTTGATTCCTCTTAGAAGTACGCTCTGGTTTCCTAGAGGAACACCCGCGTCGGCAAGCTTTCTCAGCGCCTCTTTAGCATCCGCTGTGATTTCCTGTGGGTGGTTGAAATGTGTGTTAAGCCAGATTGGGTGGTACTTCTTTAGCATATTAACCAGCTTGTCAGTAATTCTCATCGGCATAACAACAGGTGTTCTTGAACCTATTCTTACAATTTCAACATGTTCTATTTTTCTGAGTTCGCTAATGATATATTCGAGTGTATCATCCTCCACCAAGAGAGCGTCTCCGCCTGATAGAAGTACATCTCTAACTTCCGGTGTTCTCTTGATGTATGCAATACATGCATCTATATCTTCTCTTGATCTTGCTCCGTCAGTTTCGCCTGCCAGTCTTCTTCTTGTGCAGTGTCTGCAATACATTGAGCACTGGTCTGTAATAAGGAAGAGAACTCTGTCAGGGTATCTGTGTGTTAGTCCGGGAGCCGGTGAGTCTGCGTCTTCATGTAGAGGGTCCGCATCATCTGCCGGTGATCTGTGCATTTCGAGAAGTGTAGGTACTGCCTGCATTCTTACAGGATCTGTCGGATCATCCGGATCCATTAAAGAGGCATAGTAAGGTGTGATACCTACTCTGAATCCGTCGATAACCTTTTCGATGTCAGCTCTTTCCTGCTCTGTCAAATTTACGACCTGAGCGATGTCCTCAAGCGTTGTCAGTCTGTGTGAAACCTGCCAATGCCAGTCATTCCACTGCTCATCCGTTACATCCTTAAATAATGGAATATCTTTCCAATTTCTAAGTGCCATTATTTTCTCCTTTTCATTCATAGGGTAAACCCCTGAAATATTGAGTATACCGGACGGAGGATAAATATCATCCGCCCGATATAAGTCATCTTAACAAATTTCTAATATGTATAAATGAATATACTATACATACTATGCGTACATTTCGTTGAACAGCTTTCTTAGACCTTCATGCTCTCTTAGAACCTGAAGTGTGATTTCTGCATGTCCTGCTGTGTATCCGTTACCGATAATCATATCAACATCTTTACCTACACCCTCAGCGCCAAGAGCTGCCTTTGTGAAGCTTGTAGCCATTGAGAAGAAGTATACAAGACCCTTGTCCTTTGTGCAAAGGATTGAAGCCATTTCCGTGTTTTCAATGTTTACGCAGTTGATTACGATGTCGCAAAGTTCTCCGTCTGTGATTTCTGCAACTTTCTCATACATTCCTACAGCATCTGTAGCATCGTGATGGAAGTATGCATCAGCAAGATCAAGATTACGAGCTCTGTCTTCTGATCTCTGTGAACCGGCAGCGCAGATAACCTGACCTGTAACACCGGCTCTCTTTTTAGCTTCGTATAGGCACATCAGACCTGATTTTCCGCCGCCGCCTATAACCAGAACCCTCATTCCAGGCTGTACAAGCTTAGCTGCCTGTGCAGGTGCGCCTGCTACATCAAGTGCTGAAAGTGCAAGTCCTTCCGGCATATCATCAGGTAACTTAGCGTAGATGCCGCTCTGGAACAAGATAGCATGTCCTTTTATATCAACCTGGTCGATAGCAGGTCTCATTGCAACGATTTCGTCGATTACAAGCGGAGTCAGTGAAAGTGATACAAGTGTAGCAATCTTGTCGCCAACCTTTAGGTCGCCCTTCCATTCAGGTCCGATTTCTTCAACTGTACCGATCAGCATTCCGCCTGAACCTGTCCATGGGTTCTTATGCTTACCTGCCTTAGCTACGATGCCAAGCATTGTTTCTTTAATTTTTTCGATGTCATCAGCTGTAAGGTCATCTCCCGGCTTCTTTCCGCAAGCGTGGTCGCAAACAGATGTGAAAGATGCTGAGTCGATGTTCAGTGTCTGAACGTTAATCTTAACTTCGTTATCATAGATTTCCATATCGTTATCGATAACGTCAGCCGGCTGTGGCAAAACGCCCTTTGGTGAAATTACTCTGTGAGTACCGTAAGGATTACCCTTTTTCATAATAGCTTCCTCCTAAAAATATAAAATTTTAACTAACAATTTATTTGTATACAGTTTTGTACACTATCTTCATTCATTATAAAGCAGTCAAATAATTTGTGTCTATGATTCGCTACAAGTATACAAGAATTTATCAAAAAAATAACAAGCGATTCTTTTTCGGTTCGTATAAAAAGCCCACTGAACCATAATCAATTCATAACTTTGCATCCATTGAAAATCTAATAATTACACAAGCTAATCATATACATGAAGCATCTAAATGTTGTATTTATTTTTCTTTCGAACGAGCTGTGTCTGGCTAATACCTATCGCCTTAGCCGCCTTTCTGGTAGAACCGTATTTTTCAATAGCATGCTTTATTATGTTTTTCTCAAAATTCTCAACCATTACCTGCATATTCACTTCCTCCGCAGCCGCCGTTTCCTCGCTCGGGTTAATCACATTCATGTCAAACACATCCGCATGCAGCTCTCTCATAACATCAAGCAAGGTAATTTCTTCGCTCCTTGCCGCAATCATAAGCCTTTGAACTATGTTCTCAAGTTCTCTTGTATTACCCGGCCATTCGCATTGCCCAAGATAGTCTATAGCGTCTTCATTGATGGTTCTTTTGATGGAAAACACCTTCCCATACGAGTCAAGAAAATGCCCGACGAGAACGGGAATATCCGCCGGTCTGTCTCTAAGTGCAGGGACTCTAATTCTCACCACATTCAATCTGTAATACAAGTCTCTTCTAAAGCCGCCCGCATCAATTAAATCCTCAAGTTCTCTATTGCTTGCGGAAATAATCCTCACATTGAATTTGACGGCTTCCTGCCCGCCTACTCTAAAAAACTCTCCATCTTGTATAACCCTTAATAGCTTTGCTTGCATATCAGGAGGAAGGTCTGCTATTTCATCCAGGAATAGCGAGCCGTTATCGGCAAGCTCAAAAAAACCTTTTTTTACCGCTGCATGACCTAAACTTTCATCTTCATTTTCAGTGCCGAAAAATTCAGCTTCCAGCATAGACGGAGCTATGGATGCGCAGTTGACTTTTATAAATGGCTGCATCTTGCGATTGCTGTTCTTATGAATCAAATTTGCCACTTTTTCTTTTCCGACCCCTGTCTCTCCGGTAATCAGCACATTGCAGTCATATTTTGCCACGGTCAAAACTTCATCTATCACTACGGACATAGCGTGACTGGTAAAGACAAAATCCTCCATAATAGTCTGATTTACTCCGCTTGCATTGACAAATCTGCTCTTTGTTCCGCCATATGAAGTTTCATCCTTAAACTTAACTGTAGTTTCCTCCGCGTTCTCGATATATGGCGCAAGATCGTTGACGATTTCAATATCAAAGCGGTCGTAAGCCTCCAAATATCCGTCCGCACAGCGAATATCAAGCTGCCTCGATATAGCTTCGGTTATGTACAGCGCGATATTGTAGTTATTTATAAGATTTGCAAAGATAACAGTTCCGCCGCTCTTTGTCGCCAAAATATTTATGGTTTCCGCACCCTGAATATCCGCACAGTTTACCGAAAGGTCAAATGCGGAGTCACCGTTTATTCCCGAAATACACTCTATCGGTTTTAGAATATCCACATAGTGAACCTCCGTGAACACCTTGCTTATTAACTGATTGATGCCCTCGCCCTTGAGCACCATATCCGTCTTGTGGTCCAAAAGGCACACGACCTCCGCGTCCTCTCTCGCCACCTTTCTTATGGCAAAACCGAATAACAGATTGGATAACAGATTGTTTCCGACAACAAGAAACTTTCTCTTTCCGACAGATGTACTGCTTATGCGGTAAATAGTCCCCGATTCATTAAATGTAAACATCAAAAGCTTTAGTGGCAAACCCTCAGGTCTACGGATAATAGGCACATCGTTTGTCAAAATGCAGTAGCCTTCGGCCTCAATTTGACCAAAAGCCTTATCTATAGAGGTTATTTTATCTATATAAAGAGGAAGCGAAGTCAATGAAGCATTACAAATCACCTCATCTCCGACGCTGAATCCCTTGCGATTTTCGTATTCCGAACCTATCTCTGCCACGACACCGTAAAGCATGCCGCCTGTATCCGTTACAGGATTGTGTAACTTCCCTCTTCGAATGACAATATCCATTATCTTCTGCTTTATCTTCTGGTCGTTGTCATTAGCCTCCAGGCAAATCTCCTTAAAGCTTGTTCCCTCTATATGTATTCTTTTAATATCAATTCGTATCTCGTCGGGAAATAGTTTATGATTGTTGTCAAGGCGCCACGCAGATGTGGGCAAAACATGCTTAGGCTCCAGAACTCGATTGATGCCGTAACTATTATTCATTTAATGTTCACTCCATGCTTTCGAACCTTTTTCGGTTCATTCTTACTTATTTTCAATATTACCGCATGAGCACATTTTTTGCAACTGTTTTATATGGACAGCATCCGGAACAAAAGATATAATTTATATTACAAAAACTAATATCAAATAGGTATATATGTAAAAGGAGAACAGTAATGGAAGAGAAAATCACTTCAATGATTAGAGTAAGAATGTCGGCTAAAGATGCTCACTACGGCGGAAACTTGGTAGACGGAGCTCACATGGTGCATCTATTTGGAGATGTTGCTACAGAACTTCTTATCAAATGCGACGGAGACGAAGGTCTTTTCTGTGCTTATGACAATGTAGAATTTCTTGCTCCTACTTATGCAGGTGACTATATCGAGGCAGTTGGCGAAATCACAAAGATTGGAAACACATCAAGAAAGATGTCTTTCGAAGCTCGTAAAGTTATCGTTGCCAGAACGGATATCAACGCTTCAGCTGCCGACTTCCTCGAGGAGCCGATTGTTGTAGCCAGAGCTACAGGAACTTGCGTAACACCTAAAGAAAGCAAGAGAAAGTAGTTTTATGAAAACAAACAAGAAAACACATAAAATTAAAATCACAAAATTCGGCACCGCTTATCAAACGGTGCCTTTTCAATTTAGCAAGCGCTTTGACAACAATATATTTCAACTTATGTATAAAAAACCGATGCAAAGATTACCTTGCTCGGTTTGATATTATCCCTGTAATTTGATTATTTCCTCTCTCGAAAGCTTTCTATAGTGTCCAAGCGAAAGTCTGCCGATTTTAATATCGCCTATGGCAATTCTCTGCAATTCCTGAACTTGATTCTCCACCGCCGCAAACATCTTTCTGACCTGACGGTTCTTACCCTCGTGAATCGTAATGTCCACAATCGTGGATTTCGGTAAATCCTTGACTATATCCACAGAATCGGCCTTCACCTTGTAGCCGCCTATATCCACGCCGTTAATCAAACGATGACACTTCTGCTTGGATAAATACCCGGCAACATGAGCTCTATAAGTCTTCGGCAATTCATGTTTAGGATGAGTAAGTTTATATGCAAACTCACCGTCATTTGTCATAACAATAATTCCCGAGGTATTGTAGTCCAGTCTGCCTACGGGAAAAAGTCTGACATCTACATCATTAACAAGCTCCATAACCGTAGGTCTTCCCAGCTCATCGTTTACAGTTGTAACATATCCCACAGGCTTGTTAAGTAAAATATATACTTTTTTGTTTTCCGCCTCAATGACTCTGCCGTTTACGGAAACCGTATCGCCGTCTTTCACATCGTATCCCGGACTTGTCAAAACCGCGCCGTTAACCTTAACATTCCCATTTTGAATAAGTTCGTCCGCTTTTCGCCTGCTGCAAATTCCCGCCGCGGCTATATATCTATTAATTCTCATTTTTCCCCCTTTGATATAAATGCTATATCAAAGCAATTTCCTTCATTATTGCACATTCCATACGCTTTTTGAAGAGTTCACATCCAAATTCGTACACGCCCTTGATGTTTCCTGTTGCATTAAAGCCGTTAGCCGCACAGCCGCCGCTGCAATACAGCTTTGCCCAGCAACTGCGACACTCCTTTCTGGCATACACATTGCACATCTTAAATTCGTTTCTGACCGCATCGTTAGTTATTCCGTCAAATATATTGCCCATCAGATACTCCGGTTCACCGACAAACTGGTGGCAAGGATAAAGCTCACCCTGAGGTGTAACGGCAAAGTATTCGGTTCCCGAGCCGCAACCTGAAATTCGTTTATATATGCAAGGTCCATGATTCAAATCTATCATATAATGATAGAAGGTGAACGGTTTTCCGGCACGCGCTCTCTCAATCATCTCCTTAGCCAATATCTCGTATTGCTCAAATATAACGGGTAAATCGTCCTTACCCAGTGCAAACTCGCTCGACGGCTCACACACTACAGGTTCAAGAGAAAGCTCGTCAAAACCAAGCTCAAGCATATGCTTGATATCCTCGGTAAAATCCGTATTGTAACGTGTATAGGTACCTCTTATGTAATAGTCTTTACCGCCCCTTGATTCCACAAGTTTTTGGAATTTGGGCACGATTACCTCGTAGCTGCCCTTCCCGTCCGCCGTAGTTCTCTCACGGTCGTGAATATGTTTTCGCCCGTCCAAACTCAGAACCACATTGTGACATTCTTTGTTTGCAAATTCTATAACTTCGTCGTCAATACCCATGCCGTTTGTAGTCAAAGTAAATCTGAAATTCTTATCATGTTTTTTTTCCACCGACCTTGCATAGGCAACAGTGTCTTTGACAACATCAAAATTAAGCAGCGGCTCTCCGCCGAAAAAATCGACTTCAAGATTGCGCCTGCTTCCTGAGTTTTCTATTAAAAAGTCAATGGCTCTGCGAGCTACTTCTTTGCTCATAAGAGCGCTTTTTCCGTTAAATCTTCCTTGTCCCGCAAAGCAATAAGAGCATGTGAGATCACAGGTATGCGCAACATGAAGACAAAGTGCCTTTATATCGGTATGCCTATTTTTGAGCACGCTCGCCTCAGGCTCATATATGTCCTCCGAAAACAGCTTCCCGGCATTTTTAAGACTTACAACATCCTCGTATGTTTCCAAAACTTCATCTGCCGTTACATCATCGAGGTGTGCATATTCACTCATGATATACGCAAGGATTTCGTCACGGCTTTTCTCACAAAAAAGACGGATGATATCATAAGCGACATCATCCACCACATGTACTGCTCCGCTATAAACATCGATTACAATGTTGTAACCATTCAGCTTATATTGATGTACCATACTAGTTCTTCTTTTCGCACTCCTGGTTAGCTACTCCGCAAGATGTCTTACAAGCAGACTGGCTTGATGTCTGGCACTCACCGCAGCCCCCGTTCTTTAGGCTTTCTTTTAGGTTTCTTGTCTCAATTGTCTTAATTCTTTTCATTATATTTACCTCTCTCATTATATCGATGTTATATCAAAATAAATTCGCTTGTATGAGTGCAATGCCGATATTCTATATCAAGAATGCAAACACAAAGTCACATTAGATATATTATCTTTTTACTTATTTATTGTCAAGTTTTCTCTCAGATAACCATGCATGAAAATACGACCGGTGCCTTATTTACCCGGCTTGTAGCTGCTCTTTAGCCCTACTATTTTATTAAATATCTTTTCATCCCCGCCGCACTGCTTTGTATCTGCAATATAATATCCGTGCCTGAAAAATTGGAAGCGTTCGCCCGCCTTTGCCTCGGCAATACCAGGCTCGGCATAGGCAATCTTTTCTATCATGGAGTTCTTGTTAGGAACAAGTTCTCCGTTTTCATCTTCCGTCAAGAGCTGATCGTAATCTCTGATTTTGATTTTGACAGCGGTCTTTGCATCGACAAAGTGTATCGTTCCCTTGACCTTTCGCTCTGTAAAATCCAGTCCGCTTCTCGTTGCCGGATCATATGTACAACGAAGTTCTCTAATGCTTCCGTCCTCATTTTTAACGACTTCTTCGCATTTGATAAAGTACGCGCCTTTGAATCTCACTTCGTTACCCGGGAACAATCTGAAATATTTCTTAGCCGGCACCTCCATAAAATCAGCTCCGTCAACATAAAGTTCGTTTGAGAAAGGAATCTCTCTCATTCCCATCTCCGGAACATTTTTGTTATTTTCTATTTCAACCATCTCGGTTTTATCCTGAGGATAATTCGTTATCACAACCTTGATAGGATCCTCTACAACATTGCGGCTCGGCACTTTATCTTGTAAATCTTCTCTGACACAGTGTTCAAGAAGCGCTGCTTCAACCGTGCTGTTTGCCTTTGCTACGCCTATTCTCTCACAGAAATCCCTGATTGACTCAGGTGTATATCCTCTGCGGCGAAGTCCTGCGATAGTAGGCATACGCGGGTCATCCCAACCGTCAACAATACCGTCGTCTACGAGGCTTTTGAGAAGCCTTTTGCTCATTACTGTTCCTGATATATTAAGTCTGGCAAATTCTATCTGCCTAGGCGGATTCTTCCACCAGCCAATCTCGTCAAGAACCCAGTTGTACAGCGGTCTGTGGTCTTCAAATTCGAGCGAGCAAAGCGAGTGTGTTATCCCCTCAATAGCATCTTCAATCGGATGGGCAAAGTCATACATAGGGTAAATGCACCACTTGTCCCCTGTGTTATGGTGATGTGCGTGAGCAATTCTGTAGATAACAGGATCTCTCATGTTAATGTTGGGCGCAGACATATCAATCTTCGCTCTCAAAACCTTTTCACCATCAGCATATTTGCCAAGCTTCATATCCTCAAACAAAGCCAGGTTTTCCTCTACACTTCTGTTTCTATGAGGGCTCTCTTTCCCCGGTTCCTTAAGCGTGCCCCTATATTGTCTTATCTCTTCCGCAGTTAAATCATCAACAAAGGCTTTTCCTTTTTTGATTAGCGTAACCGCAGCCTCATACATCTTGTCAAAATATGATGACGCCCAAAGCTGTTTGTCCCACTTAAATCCAAGCCATTTGATATCTTCTTCTATCGCATCTACATATTCGACATCTTCTTTAACAGGATTGGTGTCGTCATATCTAAGATTGCATCTACCTCCGTATTTTAGGGCAGTTGTGAAGTTAACACAAATCGCCTTGGCATGCCCGACATGAAGATAACCGTTAGGTTCGGGTGGGAAACGAGTGTATACCTCTTTGTAAACACCGTTCTCCAAATCCTTGTCAATAAAGTTATGTATAAAATTGTTTGAAATAGGTTCGCTCATCTTTGACTCCTACTTTCTTAAATATTCCGATACGGTATAAATCCGTAAGTTTATAAATTTAATTAAATCGAACTTTATTTGAATTACACCGTGTATTATAGAGCAATACATTTTATAAGTATATCATAAAATTAAAATCTATAGAAGAAAGCACCGGAAATTTATTTCATAAATTACAAATTTATTGTATAATTTAATATACATTAAAACCATAAAATAGCTTTTAATCATGGAGGTAGATATGCAATATAAGATAGTCGGCGAACCTTTGCCTGTAGTTATATGTGACGTGAGCGCCGGAGAGAGTCTAATCACCGAAAAAGGTGCAATGAGCTGGATGAGCCCTAATATGAAAATGGAAACACAAGGGACAGGTGGTTTCGGCAAGATGATGGGCAGAATGTTCAGCGGCGAAAGTATGTTCCAAAATAAGTATACAGCTCAAGGAGGCCCCGGACAAATAGCTTTTGCGTCTTCGTTTCCGGGAACAATCAAGCCATTTTACATAGAACCCGGCAAAGAAATCATCGTACAGAAAAGCGGATTTCTTGCCAGCGAAGCAAGCGTTGAGCTTTCCGTATTTTTTCAAAAGAAGTTCGGTTCAGGTCTGTTTGGCGGTGAAGGCTTCATAATGCAAAGGCTCTCGGGCCACGGCACAGCCTTTGTTGAAATTGACGGAGCCACTGTCGAATACACACTTGCTCCGGGTCAGAAAATCATTGTAGACACAGGTTACATCGCCGTAATGGATGCAACTTGCACCATAGACATTCAAGGAGTAGGCGGCATCAAAAATGCACTGCTTGGCGGCGAAGGATTATTCAATACGGTCGTTACCGGACCCGGAAAAATCTTACTTCAGACGATGCCTATTAACAGCGTTGCTGCTGCGATTAATCCGTTTATCGCTACAGGAAACTAAAAGTCAAGTCATCGCTTTTACCGCAAACTTGGCTTGGAAATAAAGAGACAACTTGCAGTTTAATAATGCATGTACCATGACATTAAGCAGGCGCCTGATGCGCCTGCTCTCTTTATATCAGGCAAATTACTCTCATTTATACCGCCTATCGCAAATACCGGAATATTTACGGAATCACAAATCTCTTTCAAAAAATCAATTCCTCGCGGTGCAAGACCTTTCTTGCAGTCCGTTTCAAATATATGTCCGGCTATAATGCCGTTTGCACCTAGTTTCTCCGCATTCATCGCTTCTGCAAGACTATGCACCGATACTAAAATGTCGTGGTTAACATCAGGAACAAGCCCGGCAAAGTTTTGATATGAAAGTTGCAATCCCACACCCAGTTTAACCGAAGCATCAAAATTGCTGTTGCAAATAAACTCAATATTATTTATGTCGCAAATCCCCTTAATTTCTCTTGCGAGTTCTAAATATTCAGTATCTGACAAATCTTTTTCACGCAAAATTACGGTATCTGCCGTTTTTTCACGGCAAATCTTTTTAATTTGTTCTCCCAAACTTAACTTACACAGATATCTGTTTGTTATTACTATTCTTCTAAACATATACGTAATCATTCATCACCGGCTGCAACCCGCGCTCTTTTAGGCATTTGTGAATTTCACAAACATCTCTGGTATCGGCAATCTCAAACTGCGCATCGCCCTTGCTGTCGCCTTCCCCGTGACTTCCTATTCCTGTACTTACTCCGGCTGATATTTTTGTTGCGGCAAGACCTACAACATTGTCCCTAAAGTCGGCACGCTCCCTTGTAGAAATAGTCATGCCTGCAAACGGCATAAAAATTCTATATGCACACATTATCTGAAGAAGCTGTTTTTCATGCACATCTTTCGGGTTTATGGCAGAATTATTCTTAATAGGTCTTAGTCTTGGGCATGAAATTGAAATCTCCGCCCAAGGGTATTTTTTCTGTAATAGATATGCGTGCATCCCTGTAGCAAGTGCATCTTTTCTAAAGTCGTCAAGTCCAAGAAGTGCTGCAAATCCTACCCCTCTCATTCCACCCATCAGAGCCCTCTCCTGCGCATTAAACCTGTATGGAAAAATTCTCTTATGCCCTGCTAAATGAAGTCTTTCATATTTGCCCGAGTTATATGTCTCCTGAAACACTGTAACATAGTCCGCTCCGCATTTATGCAGATAACGATATTCTTCACTGTTCATGGGATAAACTTCAAGTCCTATGTTCTTAAAGTATTCCTTGGCAATTCTGCATGCCTCACCTATGTATTTTACGTCCGATGCCTTACGGCTTTCCCCTGTCAAAATCAAAATTTCTTCTAAGCCTGTTTCTGCTATAGCCTGCATTTCTCTGCGAATTTCCGCTTCGTTTAATTTTGCCCTCTTTATCTTATTATGGCAGTTAAAGCCGCAATATATGCAGTAGTTTTCGCAGTAATTAGAAATGTATAAAGGTGTGAAAAGGTAGACGGAATTACCGAAATGCTTACGGGTTTCACTCTTTGCCTTTATTGCGATTTCCTCCAAAAACGGCTCAGCCGCCTTTGATAAAAGTGCCTTAAAATCCTGTAATGAGCAGCTATTTGCATTTATAGCTCTTTTTACATCCTCAGCCGTATATCCGTCTGCATCATAGGAGTTTATTTCCGATATAACCTTATCTAGAATTTCGTGCGGAATTTGCTCCATATCCGCCATATATTCCATATGATTCGTTCTGTTTTCTGTACACAAATTTATATTTTTATTAAAACTCATCAAGCACACTCCTCATCAATCAGCCAAAAAACCTGTAAGCGGCGATGAGGCATCTCCACCTTTTTCCAAAACTCTACCAAGTCCCGCAAGATATGCACTTCTGCCTGCCTCTACTCCCTTTGCAAAAGCAGATGCCATTTCAGGAATATTTCCGGCAGTAGCTATAGCTGTGTTTGCCATTATTGCCGCCGCTCCAAGCTCCATAGCCTCACAAGCCTGCGACGGGCTGCCTATTCCCGCATCAACTATTATAGGCAAATCCATTTCCTCTATAAGAATTTTTATAAATTCTTTCGTAGCTAAACCGCGATTTGAGCCTATAGGCGAAGCAAGCGGCATTATCGCCGCGGCACCGGCTCTTGCCAAATCTCTTGCTACATTCAAATCCGGATACATATACGGCATTACTATAAATCCCTCATCGGCTAATATTTCTGTTGCCTTTATCGTCTCGTAATTGTCCGGCAGCAGGTACTTGCTGTCTCGTATAACTTCAATCTTAACAAAGTCACCGCATCCCAGCTCTCTTGCAAGCCTGGCAATCCTCACCGCTTCATCCGCAGTCCTCGCACCTGATGTATTAGGCAGCAAAGTTACATTCTCGGGAATGTATTCGAGTATGTTTTCACTTGTAGAATTTGCTCTCCTCAATGCCAATGTTATTATTTCCACTTTTGCGTTTTCAACAGCCGCCTTTATCAATTCCACATCATATTTACCAGACCCCAAAATGAATCTCGATTCGAATTCGTGTCCACCGATAATAAGTTTATCTTTTTTCATCTTGTAACGCGTGACCGAAAATCACGCACTCCTTCCTATCATATATAATTTGCGGTATACCGACATGAATGCCGTGTTTTGCTGCAGTCTCATTCACCCAGTATCAATCTAATTACCATATTGGCCTGATGCCCTGCACATATCATAACCCTTGGCGCCATCAAGCCTATGCCGGCATTCGCATCGCTTATTCCGTCACCGCAGACATAAAGTCTTGACATCACGCGCCTGGTTTTGATTTCATTTGCTTCACCATAGCCTGCCATCCCCGAGCCGGAAACGATTATCGTATCCTTATTGCGAGCCAGAATTTCACTTACAAGCATCGCTTTCGCCTCAGGTTTATCAAATGCTTCGCAAACATATTTATACTTTGAAAAAGTATCTGCTGCATTTTCCCTATCTATTCTCAGCGTTTCGTAGCTGATATTCATATATGGATTTATCTTCTGCAATATTTCGCAAAGCGCTTCGGTTTTATATCTGCCGATGTGCTCGACTAAATAAACTTGTCTGTTCAAATTACTCAGTTCAACTCTATCAAAATCAACCAGGTGCAGCTGCCCTATTCCGCTTCGCGCCAGCATCACGGCTATATGCGAGCCGAGCCCGCCGAGCCCTGCGACGGCGGCACCGGCGTTTTTCAGCCTGGCATGGATTTCCGCTGAAAAACGCTCGTCCTTTGCCGCGTCAAACTCCGCCTCTGACGGCAAAGGCGGCTCGCAGCAGCCGCTGCCGCGGTTGTCACAAAGCGCCTCGTTATCAGAGCCATATGCCGTATTGCCTTTTTCACGTTCTATAATCTCAGTCATCAGCCACCCCCTACAAATCTTACAACCTCAAGTGAATCATCTTCTTTAAGTATCCTATTGGAAAACTCCGCTCTCTGAAGAATTTCAAAATTAAGTTCTACTGCAACCTGAGACTCCTCATAAGCCATTTTTTTTAACAAGTCGCTCACCGTCATTTTATCGCCGAATTCGAAAATTTCTCCGTTAACCCTCATAAATCAATCTCCTTTTAGGCAAACAATAAAATTAAAAGTCCATAATAAAAAAGCCACACGAAGCAATACACCCACGGTGGTGCACCCCTTCGTGTGACTTCTCACACTCTATATAAATCATAACAAATGAGCAATTGACTGTCAATAACTATATAAGTTTAACCCTTATTCTGTTCACCCGCTGCTATTTCCGTAATCCTGTCTTTGACCGCAAGCTAAGTTTATATTTACAAAAAAGAGTCGGATTTCTCCGACTCTAAATGTATTCAAATAGAACTGTTTACGATTTACTCTTCGTATGTGCAGTGCATGAAGTATGTGAATCCTAGTGGGTTCTTATAGAATCCCTTTACGTCCTTTGCAAGCATGTAAGGATCTGTGTAGTGGTATAGAGGCATGATACAACCTGTATCCATTAACATATCTTCTGCCATATGCATCATTTCGTAACGCTTCTTATCATCAACAGTTGTCTTAATTTTACCGATCAGAACATCGAATGTCTGAGCCCATGTACCATTTTCAACCTTTACATCAATACCCAGCTTTGTTAGGTCAAGATTGTACATTGCAAGGTTTTCATGTTCACCCTTACCGTACTGAATATCGTTGTTTCCTGAGTTTGTCTGCCACATTTCAAGGAAGGTGTTAGGGTCATTGTAGTCAGCTATCCATCCGTTACGTGAAAGTGTAAAGTCACCTGCTTTACGGGTAGCAAGGAATGTAGCCCATTCCTGGTTTTCCAGGTTAAGTGTGATTCCGACATTTCCCAGAACCTGCTGTAGGTACTCACCGATAGCCTTGTGAGCATCATCTGTGTTGTACAAATATGTTAGTGTAGGTACATCTGTGAACTTACCTGACTTTTCATCATACTTATAATATTTCTTTAGAGTTTCAATAGCTTTCTTGTAGTTATCCTTTGTTGCAGCTACATCGTAGTAACCTTCGAAATCCTTGCTCTTTCCTGCCTTTGATGCAAAACTCTTTCCATCAGGTTCAGTCAGTGACTTAGCAACGAATGTTGAAGCAGGAACCTGCTCCGACTTACCGATTTCATCAACGATATACTGACGATCAAACATTAGTGAAATAGCCTTACGGATTTCCTGCTGAGCTTTCTCTGCTTCTGCACCTGTTAGTGTAGATGTTTCAGGAAGAATCTTCCTGTTTACATTCCAAGCAACATAATATGTTCCCAGCTGATCTGCAATGTGGAACTCATCCTTATAATCTTTCTTTAAGTTCTCTATTTCATTTGTCGGCATAGCATCAATCATCTGCCAATCGCCGTTCTTAAAGTTTGTTAACTGGTTATTAGTATCATCTGACAGGTAGAACTTGATTGTCTTCATTGTTATATTTTTTGCGTCAATGAAGTCATCGTTCTTTTCAAGAGTGATTACGCTGTTATGCTTCCAAGCCTTTAGTTTGTATGCACCGTTTGTTACATACTTATCAGGCGATGTTGCCCACTTTTCGTCAGATACAATATCTTCTCTTACAGGAAGGTATGTAGGGAAAGCGAGAAGCTCGTTCCAATATGATACTTTATTCTTTATAACAACCTGAAGTGTTCTATCATCAACAGCTGTTACATCAAGCTTTGCTCCTTCTACAGGCTCTGCATCTCCTTCAGGCCAAATATCATCATATCCCTTGATAATCTGGAACATATTTGAGTAGTCTGCCGCAAGTGATCTTGAAACCGCGCGGTTCCATGCAAATACAAAGTCTCCGGCTTTAACAGGCTTACCGTCTGACCACTTAGCGCCTTCTCTAAGCTTATATGTGTAAGTGTAAGTTCCGTCAGGATTTTCAACGCCGTCAACAAGTTTTTCTGCAAGATCTGCCTTTAGTACCGGTTTTCCGTCTTTATCCTGCTCCCATTTAGCCAGACCCGAAAACATGTGAAGGATCATTGTTGCGCCGTCAACTGTTGAGTTTCTAGCCGGATCAATGCTCTCTGGTTCTGATGCTATGCAGACAGAGATTGTGTCGGCATCATGTTTTTTCTCTGCAGATTTGTCTTTGCACGCAGCTAGTCCAAAAACTAGTGCCAGAGAAAGAACTGATACAAGTACTTTTTTCATGTGTTCTTTCTTCATGATTTTTCTCCTTTTCTTTAGCATTATGCTTTTTATAGCAAGGACTGTTTGTCCTAAGCCGACAAATTAGGTCACATTTAGTTAATTTCTTTAACTCTGTGACATGCTACAAAATGTCCTTTTTCAACCTCCTGAAATTCAGGAACCTGCTCCGCACAGATAGGTTGAGCGTATTGACACCTTGTTCTAAACGGACATCCCGACGGAGCGTTAAGCGGGCTTGGAATATCTCCATTTAACACAATTCGCTTATTTGCTCTGGCAATCTTAGGATCGGGAACGGGAACCGCAGATAGTAATGACTGTGAATACGGATGAAGCGGCTTGGTATATATGGTTTCCGCATCAGCAAGCTCCACCATCTTGCCTATGTACATAACTGCAATTCTGTCACTTATATGCCTTACAACGAGAAGATCGTGTGCTATGAATAAATATGTCAGACCAAGTTTATCTTGAAGTTCATCAAACATATTTATAACCTGCGCCTGAATCGACACATCAAGCGCTGAAACCGGCTCGTCACAGACTATAAAATCCGGGTTGACCGCAAGAGACCTTGCGATGCCTATACGCTGTCTCTGTCCACCTGAGAACTCATGTGCATATCTTGCCGCATGTTCACTGTTAAGTCCGACATGCTCCATAAGCTCAAGGATTTTTTCTTCTCTTTCTTTTTTGTTACTATACAGATGGTGTACATCCAAAGGCTCCCCTATGATGTCTGCCACCGTCATTCTCGGATTTAGAGATGAATACGGATCCTGGAACACCATGGTCGCTTTTTCTCTGAATTTTTTGATGTCAGCCTTAGTTTTTATTTGATTTCCGTTGTATATGATTTCTCCGGCAGTAGGCTTATACAGGTGTAAAATGGTTCTGCCTACAGTAGTCTTACCACATCCCGATTCTCCAACAAGACCAAGAGTTTCTCCCTTGTTTATATTGAAGCTTACATCGTCAACTGCCTTGAGAGGTTTACTTTTGAACCATCCCATATTTATATCAAAATATTGTTTGAGGTTCTTTACTTGGATAAGCGGCTGTTCATTTTTGATGATATCACTCATTAGCTTCACCGCCTTTCTCTTCGCAAACACATTCAGCGTTTTTCTCTGCCAAAAGTTCACCGCTCTCCATCTTTTCCTTGACATTCATCCAACATGAAGCCTTATGGTCCGAATTGATGTCCATGCTCTCCGGCGCCTTGTCTATGCAAATCTTCATCGCATTATCGCATCTAGGCGCAAACGGACATCCCTTAGGAAGATTTAGCAAATCGATAGGCGTACCCGAAATCGGCTTTAGCTTCTTGCCTAGATTATCTCCTGTAGGAATCGATCTCAGCAGGCCTTTTGTATATTCATGTTTAGGATTATAGAAAATTTCGTCGGCCGTACCCCTCTCACAATATGATCCGGCATACATTACTATTACCTCATCGCACATCTGCGCTACAACGCCCAAGTCGTGAGTAATCATGATAATAGCCATGCCGAGCTGCTTCTGCAAATCTTTCATAAGTTCCAGAATCTGAGCCTGTATAGTAACATCAAGAGCGGTTGTCGGCTCATCAGCTATCAGAATATCCGGTTCGCAAGCGAGCGCCATAGCAATCATAACGCGCTGACGCATTCCTCCTGAGAACTCATATGGATATTGTTTCATGCGCTTTTCTGGCTCGTTTACATTTACGAGTCTCAGCATTTCAACAGCTCTGTCATAAGCCTGTTTTTTGTCTCTATCAGTATGGAGCATGATAGCTTCCATCAACTGGTTACCTACCGTGTATGTAGGATTTAGCGAAGTCATAGGATCTTGGAAAATAATAGAAATTTTATTTCCGCGAATGGTCTTCATCACTTTTTCGCCGGAGCCGACAAGTTCCTGTCCGTCAAACTTGATTGAACCTCCGACAATCTTCCCTGCCGATGCTAAAATCTGAAGTACAGAATAGACCGTCACCGATTTGCCGGAACCCGACTCTCCTACAATTCCCAGAACCTTACCGCGTTCCAGATTGAATGATACTCCATTTACCGCCTTGACCTCACCCGCATCGGTGAAGAAGGAGGTCTGTAAGTCTTTTACTTCTAATAATGCCATTACTATACTCCCTTCTTAGGCGTTTAATTTAGGATCAAATGCATCGCGCAATCCATCGCCGAAAAGGTTTAGGGAAAGAACGATTAAAGAAATAACGACTGCCGGAAATATGAGGTGTGACGGATACGATGTAATTCCGTTTAGCGCTTCTGATGCCAGAGAACCGAGCGACGGCATAGGTGCATTTACACCAAGACCTAAGAACGAAAGGAAGCTCTCTGTAAATATGGCGCTTGGAATCTGCAAAGCCGTTGAAATAACAACGACGCTTATGCAATTCGGAATTAGGTGTTTTTTGATTATCCATCTCGGCTTTGCTCCTGTCGCCTGAGCCGCCAAAACATATTCCTGTTCTCTTAGAGAAAGAATCTGTCCTCTTATAAGTCTTGCCATAGATACCCAATATAGCAAAGCGAATACGACAAATAGACTCACTATATTAGTTCCCAGTTTTTCTAAAATAGTTCCTTGCAACAAGCCGTTCAAGGCTACCTTAAGTACAGAAGCAAGCAGTATTACCATAAGCATATCCGGAAGTGAATATATGACATCGACAATTCTCATCAAAATCATATCTACCTTGCCGCCTACATATCCTGCTATAGAACCTATCGTCATACCTATGACAAGCACTATAATGCTGGCAAAAAAGCCTACCGCAAGTGAAATTCTCGTACCGTATACTACACGGATGAAGTAATCTCTGCCGTGTTCATCCGTTCCGAAGATATGTGGAAAGACCTTTTCTCCCTTATCTATCTTCATCTGTTCCGTTCTTCCATATTCCATAGGTGCTATATTGTTATAGCTTGCGTCCACAGGCTCTCCCTTGTTAACGCCAAGCTGCTTTTCGAATGAATATGGCCAGAAAAACGGCAGCGCAATAGATGCTACCGTAATCACAACTATTATTATAAAGCTGATAAGAGCTACTTTATTCTTAATCAGGCGCCTAACTCCATCCTTAAAAAATGTAGTTGATTCTCTCATCTGCACCATATATGCCTTTTCTTCAGGCGTCGCAGGGATGAAATCGCTCATATCTACCTGCATGCTAAATTTTTTGCTGATATTATCCATTATGCCCTCTCTATTCCAATGTGATTCGCGGATCTGCAATTTTGTAAAGTATATCGCTGACGAGGTTCATCACAACTATAAGTGTTGCAAGAATAATCGTGGTTCCCATTATCAAAGGATAGTCACGACCTGTGATACTGTTTACAAATGCGCGTCCAAGACCGGGCACTGCAAAAATTTTCTCGACAACAAGCGATCCTGTTACGATGTATGCAAGCATAGGTCCGAAATATGTTATAACCGGTATAAGAGAATTCTTAAGAGCATGCCCTAAGATGATATTTCTGTTAGAAACACCCTTTGCTTTTGCCGTACGAATATAGTCCTGTCCAAGGACATCAAGCATGGATGACCTTGTTAAACGAGTGATATATGCCATAGGGTACAGCATCAAAGTTATAACGGGTAAAACAAGACCTCCTGCCGAATCTCCATTTGCCGGAAACCACCCGAGCTTAATGGAGAATGCAATCAATAAGAATACACCCATTATAAACGAAGGCATAGATACCGCGGCTGTAGTCAAAACCATTATGACCTTATCTACAAGCTTGTTTCGCTTAAGTGCCGCAAGTGCACCGAGAAGCACACCCGTCAGCAATGCAAAACAGGCAGCCGTAAATCCAAGTTTAATAGAAACGGAGAGTCCGTCGGTCAGTACATCAATTACCTGTCTTCCTCTTTGTTTTAGCGAAGGACCGAAATCAAACTCAGTCACTATCCCCTTCAAATATGTGGAATACTGTTCCATAACAGGCTTATCAAGCCCATATTTTGCCGCAAGCTGCGCCTGAACCTGTGGAGAAGCGGCTTTCTCGCCAACGAACGGTCCCCCCGGAACTAATCTCATTACAAAAAAAGTAATGGTGATTACAATCCACACAGTCACAATTGCAATTAATATCCTCTTTAGGATATATAGCAAAGTCCTAGAATTCATTATCTTTTCACCTTTTCCTTTTGGTTTAGTCACATTAATCACATATATGATTAACTTTAATAATACCTTATTTTTTCGTGTCACGCAACATAATTTCATCACATATCCCGTTTTCTCTAACAAAAAAAAATAAATTTCTTTATTACTTTATTGCGTAAAAGAACACTACTATAAAAAATAAAACCGTTTACAATTCTACCACAAGTCCGGGAGCAGTGCAAAAGGTTTTATTATAAATTTTGTTTTTTTAACCAATAAAATTGCAAATTTATTGTGTGATTCAATTAGTAATCGAGTTTCATATTTTCGACTCTGTTCTTCAGCGAGCGCAGCCTTCTGGTAATACGATTAATGTTTTCTATCCTGCGAATTACTACATAGGCATTTTCTTCTCGATAAAGAAGTACCGATGATAATACACTCTGTATATTCTCACATATCTCATCCACTTTTTCCAAGTATTCTTCCTTTTCCATGACAAATGAGTCTATTCCCAGTTCCTCTATTTCAAAGCTGTATTCCATGTTGAAAAGTTCCAAAATCTTTTTGGATAATCCGAGTTTGAGTTCATTTAATTTCACTTCGAACATACTTTGAGTTTCTGTAGCTGTCGCCCTTTGTTCATCTATGTATTCACGCAATGCCGCAAACTGATCGTCTAAATCCTCATACGACATCGTCATAGCTTTCCAATAAAAATTCAATTCTTTCATCGCAGATGCGATTATGTCCGTCAGCTTCTTGCGAGTAGACTCTTGCATTATCTCCCTGATTGACCTCTTGCAATCAACCAGAATCATATTTTTCAGATTATCTACACCTGCACCCGTCTTTGCGCTGACAGGTATAAGTTTAATCTCATCGCTTTTCATTATTTTGCTCAAAAGGCTTTCACAATATGACAAATATGCATCCAAATCATCCTTGCTCACCGTATCCGTCTTGTTGACAACGAAATAAAATTTCCCTGCATATTCTCCGGCACTTTGCAAAAAATCTATTTCTATTTGATTTATAGGACTGTCTACTGAAAGCAGGAAGATGACGGCATCGCTTTCCTTCATATAGTCGTATGCAACATCCGTATTGTTTTTATGAAAAGAGCCTACGCCGGGAGTATCCACATAGCATATACCTTTACTCAGAAAGTCTGATTTGGTCTGAATGACAACTTCTTTTACCCCAAGCTCATTGTTCGAATTTTTCTGTTCACTTATGTATTCAGAGAGCTGCTTAATCGCAACAGGCTTAATTTCACCATTTTCAAAATATACTTTCGCATCTTCATCACCATAGACAACCTTTGTAACCGCAGATGTAATAGGAACTATTCCCACGGGCATAAAAGACTTACCGAGAATACAGTTGCTCAGCGTGCTTTTTCCTCTTTTGAACTGCCCTATAACCGATAGCGTTATGCTTTTCGTATTCAATTTATCTATCAAAACTTCAGTCTGCTTCCTTTGCGTTTTACATGCCTCTTCACCTGAAGAAAAAAGTTCGTATGCCTCGCAAGCTGCGTCTAAAATATCATTTTTTTCTCTAAAAAAATTATCCATCAAAGCTATCTCCTATATTTTGTGACAACACAAGCCATCTTAAATATAATACCATCTTTGAAATAACAATTAAACACAATTATTTTTTCTGTAAATATCCTGCCCATGCTTTATATTCATATATCCTCTGCACATTTTTGACAATATATGTTAATATCAAAGTAGAAAGTAAATAGATGATAGGAGGCCGGCTGTTATGCCTGAATTACCGGAAGTTGAAGCGGTCAAAACCATGCTTTCAAAGCGAATATTAAACAATAAAATATTGAAGACCGAGATATTTAACAGAACTTCCATAGCGCGACCTTCTGTTGAAGCCTTTAATTCCCTAATCCGGGGGCTGAAGATAAATAAGATTGACAGAGTCGGTAAATATTTAATACTCAGTCTGGAAAAATCATTCAAACTTGTCATTCACCTTCGAATGACAGGAAATTTAGTGTATGCGGAATTCCCCTCAAAAGCCGGTTTCAAGGAACAAATAGATTTACCCGAACACACCCGAATCGAATTTGATTTGAAAAATAAAGACGGCAATTCATCTAAGCTTTATTTCTGCGACCGGAGAAAATTCGGCAGACTTTGGTTGTTCGGCAAAGATGAAAATTATCTCGAAAGCGGTATAGGAAAACTCGGAGTAGAAGCCGTTTCCGAAAATCTTAGCATGGAATACTTGTACAATAAATTATCAGCTACATCCAGAGCCGTAAAAACAGCACTTCTCGACCAAACTATAGTGTCCGGAATCGGTAACATTTACTCCGACGAAATCCTCTTTCAGGCACATGTGCGCCCCGACAGTCCATGTTCTCAGCTTTCGAAATCCCAAATAAGCGCTCTGCATAAGGCGATTCCTACGGTGATAAAGCAGGCAATCACAGCAAACAGTATAGCCATCGAAAAATTCATAAGCGGCGCCTCAAACCAATACTCCGACTTAGACACCATGTTTGTTTATCAAAGAGCCGGCAAAGAATGTAAGATTTGCGGTCAAAAAATAGAAAAACTGACAATTTCAGGAAGAAGCGCATGTTTCTGCCCTAATTGCCAGCTGTAAAGTCAATGATGTTTTTACACCCTGTACATGCTTTTAAGCAATGTTTTTCCGGATTTCGTTTTGAAAATATGGTTTCGCGCATTAGCTATGCTCTCGGAAGAATACCGCAGCTCCTCGGCATTTACAAGATAATCAGCCTCCAGAAGAATTTGATACTCCCTTGAGTTGACATTTGTATAAGTATGATGATGGCTGACCAGATACACTATTCTTTCAGTCTGCTTTTCCGTCAACCCACACCCTTGTAGAAATTCGGTAACCAACGGTTCGCTTTCCTCTTCTTGGTGCTTTCCGTCTGCATTTCCGTATTTCTTGCGGCACAGCGGGCAGGCAATATCATGTATAATTGCCGAAACTTCAAGAATGTATTGAGACTCCGCGTTGAGTGATTCGAGTTCCCCTATAGTTTTAGCATATGCCCACACTTTCAGAAAGTGATTAATCTCATGAAGGTCTCCTTCAAAGAACGCAATCATCTTTTCCGTTATTGCAGCGACCGCCATCCTCTCTGCCCTCTCTGCGACACCATTCTTACGGGAACTGCCGAATAATTGCCCCATAATATTCCTCCATAACATCCATACTTAAGCCTCGGAATCAGCGCTCCACGTTAAGTTTAGCTTTTGCCTTTGTCAAAAATTTCTCATCGTCTATGATAAAACGCTCGTGCACAGCCTTACCTATAAGACCGCATTCGTCTGTAGCTGTTATTTTGAATACGAGCTTTCTGCCGTCAATCTCTATCAATTCACTTTCGCATTCAACCACCATTCCCACAGGCGTTGCCGCAAGATGCTCCGCCTTTATCATTGTCCCGACACTTCCCTGTCCCTGTTCAAGTTCCGCTCCCACTGAAGTATGTGCGGTTTCTTCCATCAAAGCTATCATAGCAGGTGTAGCAAATACATCTAAAGTACCGCTTCCCATCGCTTTGGCCGTCAGCTCATCTGTAACTTTTCTTCTAATCTTATTCTTTATTCCTAAATTCATTTTCATCCTCAATTCCATTAAATATTGTTCAAATTAATTATATCATCAAAATTAAAATATAAAAGTAATAAATTCTTTAGAAATATATGTATACTTTTGTAATAAAAGTGTACTATATTTTCAGTATAGGTATAAAGAAATTATATATTCGAACATAAAAGGGGATTACAGCTCATGCTACAAACCAAATTTACGGATTTTGAAAAAACGGATTCCGAAACATTAAATAATATAAATAGGCAAAGGCGCACTATATACATAGCTTCAACTGTGGTATTTATACTGTCCATTACGCTTGTCTTTGTTCTGGCTATTGCTATTATCTCAATCTCCAATGTATTTAATGCCGTTTTCTATGCTGGAGATATAAATCTTAAAGCTTCCGATATACACGCAGACAGGTATCTTGGTGTTCCATGGATAATCATGATTCCTTCTCTGGTGCTGGTGCCGCTCACCTTAATCCCTTCCATAATAAAGGCGGGGGAATTTGATAATAAAGGGAATATCAAGTTAAATTGGTTTGACAGGATTTTTACCGAAATTCAAGTATTCATCGGCATAGTCTCCATAATACTGCTCGACTTATCCAACTGGCTTCTCCACACATGGATTTACCGAAGTCATCTTCTCGACAAACCTATTTCAATTATGCTCAAAAAAATCAGTGATATAGATCCGACTAACGGCGACGTCAAAAGTTTCATTCAAGATTCCGTTTACACTTATGATAACGGAGAATTTTTCTTTGAACCGCACTGGGTACAGCTCGTTGTAGGAGTGCTTGCTGCATTTTTTGTATTCTTTGTTGATATAATGATTGTCCACTCCATAGCAAAGAAAATAAAGAGCGGAACCTTTTGGAAAAAGACTTTTCTCGGTTCAATTTGGCTATATCTCTACCACAAAGCAAACGGCTGCGAGCACAGCTTTGCAAAGGTAATGATCATGTTGATTCTGATTACGGTTATCTCTGCAACCGGTTATGGCGCCTTTGTCGTTTTAATATTCATCTTCGCTTTCGTTCCGAGTGAAATGGCAAAGTACGCAGCGTTAAAAAAAGGTATAAGAGAAGTAAAGAACGGCAATATCGAATATAAAATTCCGATAAACGGAAATGGTGAAATAGACAAACTTTCCGAAGATGTCAATTCCATAGCAAACGCACAGGAAATTGCGGTAGGCAACAAGCTTCACAACCAAAAGATGAAGACTGAGCTTATATCCCATGTTTCCCACGATTTGAGAACACCTCTAACTTCTATGATTTCATATCTTGACTTGCTTAAGCACGAGGGACTCGATAGTGAAAGAGCGCCTGAATACCTAAAGATAATCACAGACAAAACTCAAAGGCTTTCCAAGCTTACAGAAGACTTATTCGAGGCGGCAAAGGCCTCCAGCGGCGATATACCCGTAGAGCTGACAAAGCTCGAAATAATATCTCTGGCAAGCCAAGCAGTGGCGGAAGTTTCCGATATATTCATCAAAAACAATATAACTCCCGTAATGAATACAAGGCTCGAAAATGCGTATGTAATGGCAGACGGCGAGCAACTTTGGAGAGTTATAGATAATCTGCTAACCAATGTTTCCAAGTATTCCGTACCCGGAAGCAGGGCCTATCTCGATGTATATGATGCAGGCTCATATTTTGCTCTTGAAGTAAAAAACATCTCCAGCATGCAGCTTAACATCAGTCCTGATGAACTTATGGAGAGATTCCAGCGCGGTGATGCCTCAAGAAATACCGACGGAAGCGGTCTGGGACTTACCATTGCCAGAGATCTCATCAAGCTTATGCAGGGTAAATTTGAAATCAAAATCGACGGCGATTTGTTCAAAGCAACTGTGTATATGAAAAAAGCCGAATAAGCTCCGGGCAGTTTATCAGCTTTACTTAACCTGATAAATTAAATAAATTCAGCAACTGGCAGACTCATAAAAACACCCCGAAATGTCTTCGGGGTATTATTTTACATATTTTATAAGCTATTATAGCAAAGTCTTAGCCACTTCCTGTTCGGCTACCGGTTCAGCCGCTATATTTCTTCGCCAGGATTCGCGCAACAAGAACACCGCTGGCACTTGCCTGCGATAATGAGTGTGTCACTCCGGAACCGTCACCGAGTGCATACAAGCCTTTGACGGAGGTTTCAAGATTACTGTCGACTATAACCTTTGAATTATAGAATTTTACCTCAACTCCATATAGCAAAGTGTCTTCATTTGCGGTTCCCGGCGCTATCTTATCCAGCGCGTATATCATCTCGATTATATCATCGAGCTGGCGCTTCGGAATCACCAGAGACAAATCTCCTGCCGTCGCATTCAAAGTCGGCACGGTAAAGCATTTTTCCATTCTTCTTTCGCTGCTTCTTCGCCCCTTAACTAAGTCTCCGAACCTTTGCATAAGTACACCCCCGCCCAACATATTCGATAGTCTTGCGATGGACTCGCCGTACTCATTACTGTCCTCAAACGGTTCGGTAAAGCTGTTTGATACCAATAGAGCAAAGTTTGTGTTATTAGTCAAAAGGCTTTCGTCTGCATAGCTGTGTCCGTTAACAGTTACAATTCCATTGGTGTTTTCCGATACCACCTCACCATATGGATTCATGCAAAAAGTCCTTACCAAATCTCCGTACTGCTTTGTTTTATATACAATCTTGCTTTCGTAAACATCATCTGTAATATGCTTGAAAATTTCCGCGGGCAGTTCTACTCTGACACCTATGTCTACACGATTTTTCTTTTGTTCTATGCCAAAAGCTGTACAAATCTTTGACACCCACTTTGAGCCCGAGCGACCCGTCGCCAAAATCATGTCCCTACATACAAATTCTTCGTTTTTTGTAATTACATGGAAAAGCCCGTTTTCATCCCGAACTACATCTTCTATATCGGTATAAAAGAGAGTATCTATACGCTGATTTATGTAATCGAATATCTTTCCTAAAATCCTTACATTTCTATCTGTTCCGAGGTGCCTTACTTTCGCTTCAAGAAGATGCAGGTCATATTTTAGACATTCTGTCTTTAACGCCTTATTTGCTGTAGAAAAAAGCTTTGCTTCATCCCCACCCATAGAGCAAAGTACACTATCAACATATTCCATAAGTTCCATAGCTTCTTTTTCACCTATGTATTTGTGAAGTTCCCCACCAAACTGAGTCGTTATATTATATTTTCCGTCCGAAAGAGTACCTGCACCACCATAGCCGTTCATAATGTGACAGGGAGAGCACTTTATACACTTAGGAGTTTTTCCCGCTTTGATGGGACAAAGGCGCTTTTCTAAAGGAGCCCCCTTATCTATCATCAAAACTTTTGCGTTATTATTTATCTTGGTAAGCTCATAAGCCATAAATACACCGGCAGCGCCGGCACCTGCTATCACTATATCATACTGTTTCATCTTCTCTTCCCTTCAAAATAAAGAGACCCCATCATGTGATGAGGCCTATCTTCAGTATTAATTATTCCTGCTCTGCATCCATTATGGTATCGAACTCTTCAACTACCTTGGCAAACAAATCATCATCTTCAATGTCGAGCAGTTCAAACTCGTCTTCTCCGACTTCCTTATATCCATAAATGTATACATCATCGCTACCATCTAGCGGTATAAGCGCAATATAGTCCTTGCCGTCGTAATCAAAAATCCCCATCTCTTCACATTCAATAACTTCGCCGTCATCAAATTCCAATGTGATGATTGCAGCTTCGTCCTGAACGGACTGTTTCTTATCTGCCATTTCTACCTCCGATTATCAACATATTAGTGTCCGATTGACACTTACAGTTTACTATAGCACCAAAACCGATATAGCGCAACCGTAATTTACAAAATTATCTCTTTGTCGATTTGAAAAAATCTATTACATTTTGTGCCGCCGCTTTGCTCATCTCTTCTACCTCGCAAAGCTCATCCAAACCGGCATTTTTGATTGTGTCAATTGACCCGAAATGAGCTAAGAGTGCATTTCTTCTTCTCGGACCTATACCCTTTATTTCATCTAAGAGTGAGCTTATGGACTTTTTACCATGAAGATTTCTGTGGTACTCAATTGCAAATCTATGCACCTCTTCCTGAATCGTTCCGGCGTATGCAAAGAGAAGAGGTCTCTCTTTTAGACTGATTTCTTTACCGTCTTCAAATACTATAGCCCTAGTTCTGTGAGCGTCGTCTTTGGCAAGCCCTACCACGGGAATATCAAGCCTCAAGGCATCAAGTACCTTTTTGGCTGCGCTGACCTGCCCTCTTCCGCCATCCATAAATATGCAATCCGGCAAAGTCGCAAATGCGGGGTCACCCTTTTTTGCTCTGCTAAAACGTCTGTATATCATCTCCTGAAGGCTTCCGTAATCATTAGGTCCCTCTATGGTCTTAATCTTAAATCTGCGATAATCTTTGCGTATTTTATTTGTTCCCTCAAAGACAACCATCGCCCCCACTGAGTCCACTCCATTTGTATTGGAAATATCATATGATTCTATGCGGTAAACCTTGCCTGCGGGTTCTATGTCTATCGAGCCTTCAAGCAACGCAGATTTAATTTCCATTCTAAGTGCGTTTTGCTTCTCTTGACTTGCTCGACTCTTTTCACCTATGACTTTGCTCATCTCAAGCCTGTCGTTCTGAGCGAGTCTTAAAATATCCAGTTTTTCTCCCCGTTTAGGCAGCAAAATTTTAACCTTGTGTCCGCCTTCAGAAAGAAAGTTTTCTATCAGTTCCACATCTTCAGGAAGTTCCTCAACAATTATTTCGCGCGGGACATCAGCCCATCTGCTGTAGTACTGTTTTAGAAACTCCGCAATAACCTTGCTGCGTTTATCGCTTATACCCTCTTGTATGCTGAATGTCTCTCTACCTACAAGTTTTCCGTCTCTTACCGTAAATAATGCAACAAAGTAATTTTCCAAATCGCTAACAGGAAGAACCACATCTAAATCCTTAGAACCCACCATGCTTACACGCTGTGTTTCCGAAAGCTCCGTAGCCGCAGCTATGGCATCGCGATATTTTGCCGCATCTTCAAATCTTAGTTCCTCTGATGCCAGCTGCATTTTGTTCTTTAGATTTTCTATAAGCTTTTCTTTCTTTCCTGATAAAAATTCTATTATCTCATCTACAGCTTTTTGATAATCGGCTGCACCAACTTTGCCTGTGCATATGCCTTTACACTGCTCTATATGAAAATTCAGGCATGGTCTGAAACCTGCCGGAAAATCAAGTGCAGTACAACGCTTAAGCCCATAGGTATTGTTTAACAATTCCACCATGAGATTAACTGCGCCCACATCGCTGTACGGTCCGAAATATCTGTTTCCGTCCTTTTTCAGAATCCTCGTCTTCATGACTCTTGGAAACTTCTCGTTAAGAGTCACGACGATATACGGATATGTTTTATCATCACGCAAAAGGACGTTATACTTAGGCATGTATTTTTTTATCAGATTGCACTCCAAAATAAGAGCTTCCATCTCTGTTGCGCAGGTAATATATTCAAATTCCGCTATATTATCCGTCAAGGCCCTAAGCTTTGCCGTAGATTTTCCATAGCTTTGAAAATATTGGCGCACCCTGTTTTTCAATGAAACCGCCTTGCCTACATAAATTACTTGCCCTAATTTATCCTTATGTATATAAACTCCCGGTTTGTCCGGGAGTTTTTTTAGATTTTCTTTGATATTAAACATTAAAATTGCCTTTATCTGCGCTTATATCTATATATTTGCTCGTGTTCTCTCATAAGCTCTTCCATCGCTTTTTGCCTTATCTGTTCCTTACGCAGTCTCTTTTTTAGGCGTCTTGTTCTCGCCTTGTTTATAAGTCTGACAAACAAAAGCAAAACTACAAGGCTTACCCCTATGAGGATAAAAACCGTTGCTCTATTTGAAATACCGATATACGAAGGAAACCAGCCGATTCCGACAGACTCTACGGAAATAAGTTCCACCTCATTTACAAGTTCATCTGAAACATAAATTCGATAACTGCCCATCACATCGCCCTTTTTTACGGGCGCCTCTATATCACTTTTTATTACCGTTTCGGTTCTTATTAAATCCTTTGAGCCTTGTGCCGGAAGATATGCCATAGCCTCTGTCGCTGATTCGACATCAACTCTGGTCTTCACCCCGTGCTTCACTCTTGCTTTTCCAAGGATTTCACCCTTAGAAACAACACTTATACCCTTTATGCTCGAAATTGCATAGTCCACCATTTTCTCACAAAGAGTATATCTTGTATTCTTGCCGCTTCCCAAAACAACCATTATAAGCTCAAGTCCGTTTTTCTTATAAGCCATAGTAATCGTAGTCTTGTTATCGCTCCAATAACCTACTTTACCTGAAATGTAACCTGAGTTTTTCTTTGCCAAAAGCTTATTGCTGTTTTCCATCTTACGGGCTTTACTCATCTCCGTCTTAGGGATTTCGTACTTTAGAGTTCCGCAAATTTTAAGCACTGTCTTGTTTGAAAAAGCGACCTTGGAAATTTCGAGAAGATCGGAAGCTGTGGTATGCTCTGCCGCAACATCGTCGATAAGCCCGTTCGGCGTAGCGAATAGAGTATTATTGCACCCTATATTTTTAGCGGTTTCATTCATCAAATTTATGAATTCAGGCATCGTACCCGATATTGCTTCTCCTAATGCATATGCGGCGCCGTTATCAGACATCACCAGCGTAGCGTAAAGAAGCTGTTCGGCTGTTAAAATCTCACCTTCTTTCAGTTCAATACCTTTCTCTTTGTTGCTGGCTGCCGCCGCAGCGGCAGAAATGGTTAATTTATCGTCGAGAGACAGTTTTTGTGCTGCAAGAAGGGCAGTCATAAGCTTGGTTATACTGTAAGGCGCAAACTTTTTCTCCTCAGATTTTGAAAATACTATTTCTCCCGTATTTTTACAATATATGATTGCCGAGCCCGATTTTAATACAGGTTTGCCGTTTTTTTCAAGCTTAACCTTTCCGTCGTCTTCAGTCTCGGCTTCCGTCTTTGTTTCCTGTTTCGGCTCAGCTTCCGCAGGTGTCTCTCCCGAAGTGTTGCTTTCGGTCACTTCGGCTTCCTGCTCATTCAAAGGCGAAGCTTCTTCCTGAAGTTCTTGTCCGTTACCTAGTGACGGTTCAGGCTGCACTTCATCCTCCGCATATATATATATCTGCGAAACGCACAGCATCAAGATTATT
The DNA here is from genome assembly GCA_034180045.1 of Eubacterium sp. Classification (GTDB taxonomy): domain Bacteria; phylum Bacillota; class Clostridia; order Peptostreptococcales; family Anaerovoracaceae; genus Eubacterium_B. Next base: position 3,957 of record JAXFOY010000010.1, on the reverse strand, counting down.
AAAATACAGGCAAATTTTTTCTTTAACATCTTCTCCCTCAAATAAGTTATAAAAAACATGAAACCGTCGTTCTAAAGATACATGGGCATAATATCCGTTTTCAAAATGCTTCAAAATGCTTCCAAGTTAAAGACTTCTTTTTTCAAAGAAAATATCGGTAAGCTTGAATGCTTCATCTACATAAACTCCGGTAGCTGCCGCAGAATGCTCATTAAAAGCCTTGCTTTCATCCCTTTTAAGTTCATGTCTGCTGTCGTAGAGAACAAAAGGAACGGGATCGCTTGAATGTGTACGTATAGCTAGAGGGGTTCTGTGATCGGGTGCAATCAGAACTCTAAATTCCTCACCTCTTTCTCTCAGTCCCTCAACTATAGGTTTGACAATTCTTGAATCTATATTTTCTATGCATTTAATTTTATCTTCTAAAGATCCCGCATGTGAAGACTCATCAGGTCCCTCCACATGCACGTAAACAAAGTCGTTTCCACTATCGAACAGATTAAGTGCGGCCTCCGCCTTACCTTCGTAGTTCGTATCAAGACTCCCTGTCGCACCGGGAACGATAACGGTTCCCAGACCGGCGTACATAGCGATTCCTCTGATGAGGTCTATGGCGCTGATAACGCTTCCTTTTACGCCGTATTTTTCACCGAAATCCATAAGATTAGGTCTCTTCCCCTGTCCCCAAATCCAAAGCGAATTTGCAGGCGGCATCCCCTGCTCTCTTCTCCTCCGGTTTACGGGATGCTCATTCATTATATCGTAACTTCTTCTCATCATATCGATTAAGAAGTCCGCATCCTCACCTTGCGGCAACCAATCCCCCACTCTCTTATCTAAGTGATCGTGTGGCGGTACCGTAACGTAATCGGTTCTGCCTCCATGCACCAGCAAACAATGTCTATATTGTGTACCTGTATAATATTTTATTCTTTCAGATTCGAACTCCTCATTAAGTGCTCTGATAAGCTTATCCGACTCCTCTGATGAAATGCAGCCGGCATCATGATTGATTATTGTCATGTCCTCATATTTACAGTCACCTTTGACGGTAATAAAGTTAGCGCGGAATGCCACGTCACTCGGCTCCATCTCTATTCCTATACTGATAACCTCAAGCGGAGATCTGCCCGCAAGATCTGTTCTTGCATCATATCCCATAAGACCCAAATTTGCGGCGTCACTTCCCGGAGCTATTCCCGGCGGGATGGTTCTCACCATTCCCACTATTGATTTTTGCGCCAATTCATTAATATTAGGTATGTTTGAAACCTCAAGCGGTGTCTTCCCGCCCAACGAGGCTACTTCATCGTCGGCTGAACCGTCGGGTACTACGATTAGATATTTCATATCTGGTTTGCCTCCTTGAACTCTTTCATAAACTTTATTAGAGTTTCAATACCTTCCACCGGCATTGCATTGTATATGCTGGCACGCATTCCGCCTAAAATTCTATGACCTGCCAGGTTAATCATCCCTCTGTCTTTAGCTTCTGCAATGAATTTCTTATCGAGTGTTTCGTCTCCCGTAACAAAGACAACATTCATAAGAGAACGATCCTCTTTTCGCACGGGAGCCTTATAAAATTCGCTTCCGTCTATATAATCGTAGAGCATATTTGCCTTATCTATATTTATTTTGTTTATTGCCTTAATTCCCCCGAGCTCATCCAAATATTTGAATACTTCCCCTGCAATATAAATAGGGAAGCAAGGAGGTGTATTGTACATTGACCCTTTATCCGCGTGGATTTTGTAGTCGAGATATATAGGCGTATTCTCAGGTGCAAAGCCTATTAAATCCTCTCTGATTATTACTATAGTAACCCCCGCCGGCGCTATGTTTTTCTGTGCGCCCGCATAAATAAGTCCGTATTTTGTTACATCCACCTCTTCTGAAAGAATGCAGCTTGACATATCCGCAACAAGAGGTATATCTCCGGTCTCCGGAACATATGGGAAGTGTGAGCCGAATATCGTGTTGTTTGTGCAGATATATACATAATCCGCATCTTCCCTTATATCTGTTTTTTCTATCTTTGGAATATATGTAAAGTTTTCGTCTTCTGAACTTGCAATCACTTTGATATCGCCAAACTTCGCCGCTTCTTCAGCTGCTTTTTTCGCCCAGTTGCCCGTGACTATATAGTCCGCTTTTTTCGAGTTTCGCAGTAGATTGATCGGAACCATTGAGAACTGCAAAGTGCCGCCCCCCTGAATAAATAGAACCTTGTAGTTGTCAGGAATGTTCATGAGCTTTCTTAAATTGCTCTCGGCATCATCAATAATTTGTTGAAAGTCCTTGGATCTATGGCTCATCTCCATAACGGACTGACCGCAACCGTTATAATTCGTTAGGTTTTTTGCCGCTTCTTCCATAACTTCAAGAGGCAGGACCGACGGACCTGCGGAAAAATTAAAAACTCTTTTATTCATCATTAAGCTCTCCTTAAAAATAGCTATAGTTCACTTGCTATTTTATCACTATATTGAAAGCTGTGCAATCAAGTGATATAATTCTTTTAACGATTTTGTTTATTGCAAAACACCTGTAAATCAGGCAGATATACACATATCAGGAGGCAAAAATGTATAGAATTTCAACCTTGAACAAAATTTCTCCGGTGGGACTTGCACGCTTCACGGACGCTTATGAGATTTTGGACGGTTCAGACGGAATCAACGGAGCGTCAGGCGTTCTTGTCCGCAGTCAAAGTATGCACGACATGGACTTTGACAGCTCGCTCCTTGCCATTGCAAGGGCGGGCGCAGGCGTCAACAATATTCCGCTGGACGCCTGTGCGGACAAAGGTATAGTCGTGTTTAATACTCCGGGCGCAAATGCTAATGCTGTTAAAGAACTTGTTATCGGTGCACTGATTCTGTCAGCTCGTAATCTTGACAAGGCAATAGCTTGGACTAACGCTTTTGCCGGAAGCAAAAGTGAAAATATCAGCAAGGAAGTCGAAAAAGGCAAGAGCAAATTTGCCGGAAGCGAACTGATGAATAAGACAATTTCAGTCTTTGGCCTTGGAGCCATCGGTATACTCGTGTGTAATGCAGCGGCAGACCTTGGCATGAATGTTGTGGGGTTTGACCCTTTCCTCAGCCTCAACTCGGCAGTTCGCCTACACTCAAGCGTAAAGATTTCCAAAACGGCTGAAGAAGCTCTGGCGGCAGGCGATTACATAAGCTTGCACCTTCCGTCGCTTCCAAGTACAAACGGCATGTTCAACAAACAGCTGCTCTCAAATGTCAAGCCCGGAGCGGTATTCCTTAACTTCTCTCGAGATAAGCTGATTGAAGAATCCGCAATGATAGAGCTTTTAGATGAAAAGCGTATTTCAAAATATGTAACCGATTTTGCAACAAACGGAATAATAGGGAGAGATGATGTAGTCTGCATGCCTCACCTCGGTGCATCTACATCTGAAGCAGAGGATAATTGCGCCATAATGGCTGCAAAAGAAATTATGGATTACCTCGAAAACGGTAATATCCGAAATTCAGTAAACTTCCCTACAATTGATTTAGGACCTTTAGGCAAGCATACCCGCGTTGCAGTCATAACAAAAGGTGAACCCAACCCGCTAAAGCTTGCGGCTGCCATGTTTGCCGACAAAAATGTAACAGCAATAGCAGGTGCGACTCGCGGAGATTACGGCTACGCTCTCTTAGACACGGATGACGAGATAACAGAGGTGCCAAAAGTTGAAGGAGTTGTTCGGGTACGAGTCCTCACACGGGATTGATTTATTCTCTTCACAAACAAAACGCGGGCTATAGGACAAAAAGTGTTGATAAAAATCGCCATATGCATTGAACTTCCAATGTGTATGGCGATTTAATCTTTTTTGAAAGAAGATTAAGGGTGGACAAAAAGTGTTGATAAAAACTTCTAAACACATTCAAATTTCAACGTTAAAATGTGGTATATCTTCCTTAGAATTAGTTTTCA
>JAXFOY010000016.1:0-2998 GCA_034180045.1 Eubacterium sp. | reverse complement strand
GAAAATTCAATAGTTTTACACAATTTTACCAACGCTTTTTGTCCACCCTGTATCTTCTTCAAAAAAAGATATAACCGGTATAACTGTTGAAGTTTCAACAGTTATACCGGTTTCCACCAACGCTTTTTGTCCTATAACCCTTTTACTTTATATCACAGATATTCATTTTGGAATTAAAAAACCGTTGATAACAACGGTTTTTTTCTGGCTAGGGTAGCAGGATTCGAACCTGCGCATGACGGAATCAGAATCCGTTGCCTTACCGCTTGGCGATACCCCAACAATTGGAGGCGACACCCAGATTTGAACTGGGGAATAAAGGTTTTGCAGACCTCTGCCTTACCACTTGGCTATGTCGCCATATTACTATATGGGGTGGGTAGTGGGACTCGAACCCACGCATACAGGAGCCACAACCCTGGGTCTTAACCACTTGACGATACCCACCATATTAAACATTGTTGAAAAAAAAAATGGCGACCTGGAACGGGCTCGAACCGTCGACCTCCAGCGTGACAGGCTGGCATTCTAACCAACTGAACTACCAGGCCGCAATGTTGGTGGGCGTTATAGGGCTCGAACCTATGACCCCCTGCTTGTAAGGCAGGTGCTCTCCCAGCTGAGCTAAACGCCCACAATGGTAGCGGCGAGTGGATTCGAACCACCGACCTTCCGGGTATGAACCGGACGCTCTAGCCAACTAAGCTACACCGCCATATTGTGCAAAATCACTGCAAGAAGTATATTACCAAAATCATTAGTAAATGTCAATAACTTTTTGACACATATTTGCATAGCTTGAAATTAGCCTAATGTCTAATTATCGCATATAGTTCGATTATTATAAACCATATCAATAAAAGTGTCTATAGTAATTGAATTAAAATGCATTTTCCACTATAATAATATGGTTATATGAGAGGAGTTAAATATATGCAAGCACCAAACCCTATTGCATTTTCAATTGCCGGCTACGAAATAAGATGGTATGGTATCCTAATAGGAATCGCCTTCCTTATTTCCATATATATCAGCTACCGGCGTTCCCCAAAATTTAATATCAATCAAGATTACATATTGGATTTTACCATATTCCTAATACCTATATCCATCATAGGCGCACGAGTCTATTATGTCTTGTTCAGCTTAGAAGATTATCAAGGCGATATTTTCAAAATGATAAATCTGCGCGAAGGCGGACTCGCAATTCATGGCGGCATTATTGCCGGAATTTTGGTAGCATATTTTATATGTAAAAAGAAGAATATTAAATTTCGTGATTTTGCTGATTTAATTCTTCCGCAAGTCGCTCTGGCTCAAAGTATAGGTCGCTGGGGAAACTTTTTTAATTCTGAGGCGCACGGAGGCCCAACCAATCTTCCTTGGGCAATTTTGGTTAACGGTCAAAAAGTGCACCCTACTTTTCTATATGAATCTATCTGGTGCTTATTGTTGTTTATTTTCTTAGTATCCATCACAAAGCACCGCAAGTTTAGCGGTCAAATCGCCCTGCTATATGCAATGCTATATTCGTTTGAAAGGTTTTGGGTTGAGGGACTTAGAACCGACAGTTTGATGATAGGTTCATTTAGACAGGCTCAGCTTTTAAGTATTTTTGTCATCGCCGCAAGCATTATATTATATATATACTTGTCAAAAAAAGAAAATAAAAGATAGGTATATAAGCTAATTTAACGAGTAAAATAGGAGAAATTTATGAAACTTGGAATAGTAGGATTACCTAATGTCGGTAAGAGTACACTTTTTAATGCAATTACTAAGGCAGGCGCTGAAGCTGCTAATTATCCGTTCTGTACAATAGAACCGAATGTAGGAGTTGTTGCAGTGCCCGACAGCCGAATAGACACACTGCATGAAATATATAATTCAAAGAAAACAGTATATACATCAATTGAATTTTGCGATATAGCAGGCCTTGTTAAAGGCGCATCAAAGGGCGAAGGACTTGGAAATAAGTTTTTGGGGCATATCAGAGAAGTTGCCGCAATCATTCATGTTGTTCGAGGTTTTGACGACGAAAATATAGTGCATGTTTCGGGACAAATAGACCCGCTTTCCGACATAGAGACAATCAACACCGAGCTTATTCTTTCAGATTTGGAACTGCTTGAAAAAAGGGTTGCCAAAACTCAAAAAAATCTCAAGGCAAACAAAGGGCTGCAAAAGGAGCTGGATATTCTAAACAAGCTTGTGAGTTTCCTTGAGGAAGGTAAATCGGCACGCGCTATGGATTTGTCAGATTCGGAAGCTGATTTTATTAAAACATTGGACTTACTTTCGTTCAAGCCGATTATCTATGTCGTTAATCTTTCAGAAGATGAGATAAACGATACCGATAATAACCTCAGAGTTGCGCAGATAAAAAAGTTTGCAAAGACTGAGGGCGCGGAAGTAGTATGCATATGCGCTCGTATTGAAGAAGAAATTTCGGAGCTTGACAAGGATGAAAAGGAAATGTTTCTAACAGAGCTTGGCATAGATGAATCAGGTCTTGATAAACTGATAAAAGCCTCATACAAGCTCCTTGACTTAATCTCTTTCCTTACAGCAGGCGAAGACGAAGTTAGAGCCTGGACGATAAAGAACGGCACTAAGGCACCGCAAGCCGCAGGTAAGATACACACGGACTTTGAAAGAGGCTTTATCCGAGCAGAAACTATTGCGTATGATAAACTAATGGAATGTAAAGGCAGCCTTTCAGCGGCACGTGAAAAAGGTTTTATACGTGCGGAAGGTAAGGAATATGTCGTTAAAGACGGAGATGTCATGAACTTCCTCTTCAATGTATAAGCCATTTAGAGAGCTTTTGTATTAAACCGCAGCAAAATTGCTGCGGTTTTTGAGAGTGTGAGATTTTTTCTGTAAATTAACCTTCTATGGCAGTTATTAGAAGAGTCTCGCCGAAATTGGGCGACTCTGTTGACAGCTTAAATATAAAATATTAGACAAGACATGTCAAGAACCGCTCAATTTATGA
>JAXFOY010000017.1:0-18819 GCA_034180045.1 Eubacterium sp. | reverse complement strand
AATGTAATAAGCCTTGAAATTGGTGAAAATGAGAGCAGTAAGTATTGGCTGGGCGTACTTAACAGCCTTAAGAACAGAGGTGTAAAGGATGTTATGATAATCTGCGCTGATGGTCTATCCGGAATAAAAGAAGCCATATCTACAGCATTTCCTAAGACGGAATACCAAAGGTGCATCGTTCATCAGGTGAGGAATACCCTCAAATACGTTTCCTACAAGGACATGAAGGAGTTTGCAGCAGACCTTAAGAAAATATACCTTGCTCCTGACGAGTCTAAGGGCAAGGAGCAATTAGAGCGTGTTACAGAGAAATGGAATTCCAAGTATCCTAATTCCATGAAGAGTTGGCATAACAACTGGGATGTTTTGACTCCTATCTTCAAGTTCTCATCAGATGTGAGGAAGATAATCTATACTACGAATGCGATAGAGAGCCTGAACAGCACATACAAGAAGCTCAATAGGCAGAGAACTGTATTTCCTAGCGATAAGGCTCTTCTGAAATCCTTGTACCTTTCGACTCTTCAGGCTACAAGCAAATGGACTCAGCCTATTAGAAACTGGGGTAAGGCATATGGAGAATTCAGTGTAATGTATGATGGCAGAATGCCACTCTAGATTAATCATAGCAACAAACAAGGACCGCTCATAAATTGAGCGGTTCTTGACATGTCTTGTCTAATATTTTATATTTAAGCTGTCAACAGAGTCGCCCAATTTCGGCGAGACTCTTCTAATAACTGCCATAGAAGGTTAATTTACAGAAAAAATCTCACACTCTCAAATATTATAAAAGCACATGGCTTTTAGATAATAAAATCTTTTAGCTATGTGCTTTTTTGTGCCTATTTTATATCGGTGGAATTTCACATTATATTAATCTTTTACTATTATTTCATTTTGCCACCGTTCAAGTATGCTACGAATTCTTAGGATTTTTCCGCGATGTCATCTTTAGCAGTACGAGTATCTAGTTCGTACAGAACGAAAACTACTTAATATACTCAAAATAGAAATAAATATGTTTCTGAAAAGAGAGCATAAGATGTTTTGCAAGCACAGTTCCGTTTGTCGCTGCATCATTTTGTGTTCTTAAATTTAAGGGTTGATTTCACCATACTGTTATACTATAATAATAACAGATATAACATATTTAACAGTAGGCGGTGAACGATGAATATACAGATTAATAATTCAAGTGATGCTCCGATTTATTTGCAGATAAAAAATCAAATAAAGGCACAGATTATTTCGGGAGAATTAAAGGTTGGAGAACAATTACCATCCATTAGATTTTTGGCAAAAGAACTTAGAGTGAGTATGATTACCGCTAAAAGAGCCTTTGATGAATTGGAACTTGATGGTTTCATTAATTCGGTACAAGGAAAAGGGAACTTTGTTGCTGCTCAGAATAAAGAACTCATTCGTGAAGAATACTTAAAGCGAATTGAATCAAAGCTGCAAGAGGTTGTCGAGATTTCGGAAATTGCAGGTATAGCAAATGATGAATTAGTGCAGATGCTTAAGAGCTTTGTGGAGGGGAAATATGAATAATTACGCTATTGAAATTAAAAACTTGGTTAAAAAGTTTGATGATTTTACATTGGGACCGATAGATTTATGTATTCCCAAAGGAACGATAGTTGGCTACATAGGTCAAAACGGAGCAGGTAAAAGTACAACGATAAAATTGTTGTTGGGACTGATTAATAAAGACCGGGGAGAAATAAAAATTTTAGGAGATGATAACCCTAAAAGCATTGAGTTGAAAGATAAACTTGGTGTTGTGTTTGATGAGTTATTAGTGCCGGAAGATATGACGCCCATTGATTTAGAGAAATTTTGTTCAAGAGTTTATTCAAAGTGGAATAAAAATTTATTCTATCAATTAAAAGTGAAATTTAATTTGCCAGAAAAACAAATGATTAAAAAATACTCTCGTGGTATGAGAATGAAATTATCTATGGCAGTAGCTTTATCTCACAATGCGGAACTTCTGATATTAGATGAAGCTACAAGCGGGCTAGATCCAATCGTAAGAGAAGAAATTTTAGATTTACTTCTTGACTTTATGCAAGATGAGAATCATACGATTCTTATTTCCTCACATATTATATCAGATTTAGAGAAGGTAGCAGATTATATCGTTTATATTAATGAAGGTAAAATTCTTTTTGTTGAAACAAAGGATGAGTTAAAGGAAAACTATGGTATATGTACTTTATCAAATGAAGAAGTTAAGAACATTGATGAAGAAGCAATTGTTGGAAGAAGAGTTCACGCATTTGGGCAAGACCTGCTCGTTAAAAGGAGTCTTGTTCCGGATGAAATAAGATTACAAAAACCGTCTATTGAAGATATTATGATATATTTTGCGAAAGGAGAAAAAAGATAATGATTGCATTGATATTAAAGGACATAGCTACTTTGAAAAAGACACTGCTCTTGACGATTGCTATTTGCATTATATTTGCTGTATATGGAATATATGAAAATGCGATTTTTATGATTCCGCTTATCTGTGCAATGATACCGTTGATTTTAACAGCTATTGCTTTCGGCTATGACGGGAAATCAAATTTTGAGCAATTTGCTTTTTCGATGCCTATAAAAAAGAGCAGCTATGTGTTTAGTAAATTATTTTTTTCTTTTGCATTTGGGTTAATCGGTTCGGTGTGTTTATTTGTTTTATTGGTAGTTCAAAATAAGATGCCGATAGATAATATAATCCTGATTTCATTTATTACATTGGTGGCAAGTATTTTAATGTCGACTATTCAGCTTCCGTTTATTCTTAAATACGGTGCGGAAAAAGGCAGATTGATTATGGTTATAACATATTTCACTATATTTACCTTTTCAACTTTATTAAAAGAAAAACGATATTTTCTTATGAATATGTTGGAAGTTTTTGGTAAGCATTCAATGTCAATGATTTTAATAGGAATAGCCTTGATAGGATTTGTTATCATTGGAATTACAATAAATTTATCTATTGTAATTATGATTAAAAAAGAATATTAGGGAATAGTATTATTGGGTATCAGTTTGAATTAGGAGGCTAAGATATGGAAAAGTATTTCATTTATTTGGCTGCTATATTGTTTTTGGTCTTAGGAACCGCCGACTTAGGACGAAACTTTTTGTCGAGGCATAATACTGATTATACTATTGGAAGAGTTGTTTCGATTTGGCAACCTAATCCTGAAGCAGTGAAAAGAGGAAATTCCAAATGGGCTAATTTCAGTTATTCTATTGATGGAAAAAATTATATATCTAACAACAGGATACAAGTGTCAATGAGTACAAAAATTGGTGAAAAGAAAAGAATAAAATACGATAAAAGAAATCCTGAAGAACTATATGGGTTTTCAGTAAAGCGAGGATTGATATTGCTTATGGTTTCGTTAGTATTGTTTACTGTTGTCAAATTTGAGCTTTTTCAGAGGTGATTGATGTGTCTAAAATCCCAATAAAAATTGTGTTTTGTTTGATTGCAATTCATATAATTGGATTAACATCTACGACTCTAAAAAATAGAAAATGAATATAAAATTAGACCGTAGCAAAGTTGCTACGGTCTTTTGTGCCTTTATGAAAATAGGTATTCTTATAAAACTATTTAGATAAACCGAGAGTTGTCGTTCAGTAATAAATCAAGATTGATTACTCGATGATTATTGATAATCCTAGACCATATTTAATAGCATATTCACATAAACGCTGGTGAAAATACATTTCTTCAGTTATACTTTTCATGAGAGGACTCTTTTGATACTTTTTTGTTTGTGGTAAAACCTATTGTACCAAAGTTCCTCTCTTTTTTTATTTATTTCTGTAACATATGTCTTATCACATTACACCCGGAATCATTTTAATCCCGAATATAGGTGAAAGGTAGACTTTTTTCTTAATATGTGATAATATCAGTTAGTCATGTAAAACTATTTTGCTGTTAACAGATGTAGTTGAAATTCATTTTGTTTATAAATGATAAACAAATGAAAGATATGTCTTAATACAGAGGAGGATTAAAGTATGGTGAAATCTAAGAGTTTGAAAGAATCATTGGTACTATGGATATTGACGGCAATCTTGCTGGCTGTGATATTTATACCTACCACACGAGTTCACGCTCAAGGAGGAACGGAGCATAATAATGTTGTAACGGGAGCTAAATTGACAAAATCAGATTTGAAGTCTCCTCCGGGAAAAGTATCGCAATGGTCACAAATGCAATTAGTTGTGAATTTTGCATTACCTAATAACGTAGTTCATGCAGGGGATAAGACCGTTATTCCCATTCCGAACGAACTGAAAGTATTTAGAAAAGAAAATTTTGAAATAAAGAATCCGAATGGTCAACTTGTTGCAAATGCGGTTACTGATCCGGCTACAAAGACAGTAACAATGACATATACAGATTTCGTTGAGAAGCACTCTGATGTAACAGGTTTTCTTCATGTGACCGTGATGGTTGATAAAACAGTTGTTACAGTGCCTAAGATAATTAAAACTAAAATTGATATGGGTATAGGCAATCCTAAATTTGATTTGGATCAGTTTGAATTTCTTGGAATTGGCGGAAATGATAATCCGAATGAGGAATTAGTAAAGTATTCATGGTTTGACGAAAATGATCCTACTATAATACACTGTAGAATTCGTATTAACGGAAAAGGTGGCAATTATAGTAATTACATTTTGACGGACGAACTTATGACCGCAGATGCAACATACGTAAAAGACAGTATGTTCGTTGAAAAAGGCAAGTGGGAAGTAAATTCTAATGGGTTTTTTGTGCTAAAAAATAAGCAAAACGTAACAAATCAGTTCCAACCTGCATATACAGGAAAAGGATTTACTATCAATTTCGGCAACATTAACGGTGAAGGATACCATGTCGGCTACGCTGTCAAATTGGGACATAAGCCTGTAAATCAAGAGAATGTTAAAAACAAGATTGTAGCAGAAGCTACCGGCATACAAAAGATTACGCGCACGGCAGAAGCTCTTTATCAGGAGTCTGAAGGCGAGGCAAACGGATACACTTTTACCATAAAGATTCATAAGGAAAGTGAAGACGGAACTAAGTTAAAGGGCGCGGAGTTTAACGTAAAAAGAGTGGCATCAAAAGAGATTGTGGGCAAGATAACAACTGATACTGACGGAGTGGGTAGTATAGGCGGGCTTTTGAAAGATAATTATGAACTGGAGGAAATCGCCGCTCCAAGTGGACATTTGCTTTTGGGTGAAAAAATTAAAATCAAACCGGCAGATTTCGGAAGCGATAAGGTTGCTCTTAAAAAAGTTGTTAATAAGAAAATACCTAAAATAGAAATTTCCGGAGAGAAAACATGGGATGACGGCAATAATCAGGATGGAAAGAGACCCGGAAAGATTGTCGTAAATCTTTTTGCAGACGGAAGCAAAGTTGCGGAAAAAGAAGTAGTGCCTGATGCTAACGGAATCTGGAAGTATAGTTTTACAAATCTTCCTAAGTTTAAGAACGGTAAGGAGATAAAATACACAGTAACGGAAAATGCTGTGGAAGGATATACTACAGAAGTAAACGGATATGACATAAAAAATAGGCATAAGCCATCTGAAACAAGCATAAAGGTTACAAAGCGCTGGGACGATGCAAACGATAAGGATAAAATCAGACCCGGAAGTGTTAAAATACAGCTTTATGCTAATGGAGAAAAAGTCGGAAATATTGTTGAACTAACAGCGGCAGATAAGTGGACATATACATGGAGCAAGCTGCCTGAAATGAAAGATGGTAAGAAGATTAAGTACACTGTAAAGGAAGTTGGTAAGATTGAGGGATATACTGTATCTATAGATGATAAAAATCCGGGTGATATTGTAATTACCAATACTCACAAACCAAAACTACCGCCACCTCCAAACACGGGGGACTCAAATAATTTGATGGCCATGCTAGCGGGGCTTATTGCATCCATGGCAATAGCACTGCTAATGTTTAAGAAAAGAGCGACGATGGATAAACAAAGTTAAATTATTTGATAAAACAGGCTTAGAAAAATGTCTGAGAATTAAATAGACCGATATTCAGCCTTCTATGGTACAAGCTAAATACCATGGGAGGCTATTTATATGATATAATTGTTTGTATATGTTGATGTATTTATTTCGTAATTTTGGATGATGTTTATAGGGGGAACTATGAAATCACTACGCTGGCTCAGCTCCGCACTGGTAATATTTATTGCGCTCGTATTTGTATATTTTATAGCCGATTTTTTTATAGGTAACAGTGATGTGGCATATGTCATAGCAAGAGTATTGGGGGTAAATGAGAAATTTGCAGATAATATAAGCTTGCTTGTTTTTGCGGTACAATCTTTGATTATTACATCGGACTGGTGTTATAGAGAAATAGCAAAATTTATAGAAAAGAGATTAAATAGAGCATCAAAATATATGCAACCGTTTTATCGGGGAACAAAAATAGGAGTGGATTTTATTGCTGCACTGCCGAAAAGAACTATACTTTTTGTTTTTTATTTGATTCTAATTATACTGGAGCAAATAGGGATAATTGTCAGCGCCAAAGATTATTCAGCGATTGCGATATTTGTGATAGCCGTAGATAGGGTCGGTAAGATGTGGCCTGAGGAGAAGCAAAAGTTATACGCTTTTTTTGGCAGTCTGAAAAGGCGGATTGGAGAATAAAGTATAAGATATGTTGACTGGACAGTAATTTGTAAATTCGATTTTGTTCCGTTCAAACGATTAAAAACGATATAGGCGGAAAAAGTGGAGCAAAACTTTGCAGCAACAATGTTTACAGGAGGTAAAAATTCTAATGAAATCATATCAAGATATTAATAAAGAAACCATAGACAGATGGATAGATGAAGGCTGGGAGTGGGGAAAGTCGATTTCTCATGATGAATACATAAATGCAAAAAACGGTAAGTGGAATATTGTTTTAACTCCAACAGTCTTTGTGCCGCATTCATGGTTAGGGGATATAAAGGGAAAGAAAATTTTAGGTTTAGCATCAGGCGGTGGTCAGCAAATGCCGATACTCAGTGCATTAGGAGCAAAGTGCACAGTATTAGATTACTCTGCAAGGCAAATAGAAAGCGAGATTATGGTAGCTGAAAGAGAAGGTTATGAAATTGAAGCTGTTGAAGGTGATATGACAAAGCAGTTTCCTTTTGATGACGAAAGTTTTGACCTGGTTATCCATCCGGTTTCAAACTGCTATATAGAAGATGTTCAGCATGTTTTTGATGAGGTATATAGAGTTCTAAAGAAGGGCGGTATTTTTCTTGCAGGACTGGGTAATGAAATTAACTATATTGTAGATGATGATGAGAAAGAAATTATCTGGAGAATGCCGTTTAATCCGCTAAAAGACAGCGTTGCCAAGGAATATATGCTTAAAGCGAATGTCGGAATGCAATTTTCTCACAATATGACTGAGCAGATAGGAGGTCAGCTAAGAGCCGGCTTTACTTTGCTTGATATATATGAGGACACAAATGGCTCCGGTAGACTCCATGATTTGAACATTAAGACATATATAGCGACAAAGGCGGTTAAGAAATAGAGTGATAAAAACAATTTGAGACGAGAATAATCTACTGCTAAGACTAAATGAATAAAATCCACGTTTTGATTACTTGTAAAAAATAGATATATAGAGTCCGTTTTATGGGACACTTGATTAGTTAAAATGTATATATAGAAAATATTAGTGTGAATACTAATATTGAGTCTACTTAATTTGATTCATATATATCTTAGAAAGGGTGGGTTAAAAGATATGTCATCTAAAATGGGTTTCAAATTGGATATGCAGGAACAAAAAACGGTAGAAAACACAAACAATGAGCATAAAGAGAATGCTACAGTAAGGAAATCGGTTGTCCATATATTTTTTGCAGAAAAAAATAAGACTCTTGCATATTATAACGATGCTTTTAATCTTTATCGCGGGGATTTGGTATATGTCGACGGTAAGTTTGAGGGTTTGCTTGGGCGAGTTGTTGCGGTGAATTACAACTTTAAGATTAAGTTATCGGAATATAAACGTGTCATCGAAGTGATAGATACAAATGTGCATGGTTGCTTCTATATGGCAGGTTCTCATTTTGTTACATTTGATGATAATGCTTTGACGAAAAGCAAGGCAAGCTCTTGGTTTAGGGCTACAGATAAGGATGGAGAGGAATTCGTAAGTGGAAGCGATGATACTACATTTTGTCTTGATGACTTAAAAGGGTTGATGATAAGCGAGCTTGTCGCAGAACGCGGACACGAGTATTATTTGAATAATAAGGTCAGATACTTGTGTATTGATGGGACAAAGGGATATGCCATCGTTGAGGGACGAAGAAATTATGAAGTTGAGTTTGTTTATCAAAAAGGGGAAATTAGCAGGCTAACCTGTTCTTGTTTCTGTAGCTACAACTGTAAGCATATATTTGCTGTAATGCTACAGCTAAAAGATGTGCTTGGAATAATTGAAAATCAATATGAAGATAAATACAAGAAAGCTAATTATTTTGCTGCCATTTGTAAGGAGACCTTATTTGAGTATGCAATGATGGGAAAAGAAAGCGGTGGATTTGTGTTGCAATAAAAAAGAGCCTGGAGGCTCTTTTTTGATGAAATATTTCAATCTGTTTCTATTAAAATTAACTCATAAATAAAATTAAACCTTTATATTTCAATATGATTCTATAAATACTACTCTATTATAATTTAGTAGAGCTTGTTTTTCAATGTTTTATTTAGATACATTATAACTTGACAATAAATAAAATTAAACTGGGAAAAAAGCTTGACAAGGTATACTTAAGGGTTTAATATATAGCTAACAGATAAGACTGATAATTTAATTAATAAGAATGGAGGAGGAAAATGAGGTATAAGTTATATCTTACCTTAGATGGTACTGATGAAATTCCTAAGGACAAAAATAGGTTGTTCTTATCCTTAATAAAAAATTGTATTTGTGAAAATGATGCTGATTTTTTTAATAAGCTCTATGTAAAAAATATTACTAAAAGAAAGAACTTTACATATTCTTTATATATGAAAAATGCGGTATTTTTAAGGGATACTATTAAGATACCGGAAAAGAAAATTGTGATGAATTTTTCCACAAACAATTATATGACAGGGATTCAATTCTGTAATTCAATGCTAAAAGCTATTAATCGAAAATATGTGTATAAAGGCGAGATAGAAATGCATGTGGAAAATATTGAATTAGTTCATGAGCATATATTTACATCAGATAAAACAATATTTAGAACACTATCTCCAATAGTCATAAGGGAACATAATAGAGAAACTAATCGCAATTGGTTTCATAGCATATCTTCCGAAAAAGGAAAGGCGCTTTTTTTAGAAAACTTAAAGTACCAAATTTTAGAAAGTATTCCTGAAGCTATTCCTGATATTGATAAAATCGATATCTCGGTAATAAGAAATAAAGAAGTAAAAGTTAAGCACTATGGGATTGAGGTTAATTCAAACTTGTGTGTGTTTGAAATGAAGGCTGCACCATATATACTTAATTTTTGTTATCAATCGGGGATTTTAGCATATGCATCTACGGGCTTTGGTATGCTCGAAGTAATGTAAAGGAGGTGAATGTATTGGATGAAATTATAAAACTAAGCCACGGAGACTGGCTCTATAACTGCGGAATTTTAGGACTATACAATATTCTTTCTCATAATAGCGATGTTGAAGGAATGGTACTTGGTCAGGATACCTTTGAATTTCCTATTTCAGCTATTGAGGGCATGGCGGATAAATATTTCGAATATTTTATGGACACGTATGAAAAAACATTTTCCATGTATAGGATAATATCATTTAAGTCATTTTTAGATAAACATGAAAATAGTAATTTTAAGGAGTTTGATAAGAATAGCCTAGAAGGCTTAAATGCACAGATTGAACAGACAAAGAAGTATATGAAAAGTAACAGTTATGTAAGTGCATATAGTTTGATTAAAAGCGAATTTAAGCCTCTGGATGAAGAAAAAAAACTCAAAAAAATAATTTTAAAGAAAAATGAAAATATACAAGATAGGATTGCGGATATTAAGTTACAAGTTGAATTACTAAGAAATATTATAAATTTTTTCGAACGAGACGATAGTAGAAAATATATAGGTGCTAAAAACGCTATGTATTCTGTTATAAATAACTCATGGGGGAATATCAGCTTTCTGAACAGGCAGGTTAAAAACCCGGACATGTATTCTGAATATGACTCGTATTTTATAAAGCCTGTAAAGGAATATTTGAATATTTCTGAGAAAGAACTTACAAATTCAAAGTACAGATGTATTTCATGCAACTCAAAAATAAAAAATCTTGATATAGATTTAGGATTTATTAAAGAAATTGGTTTTGATGTTAAAAGAAAAACATCACATGTTTGGGATTTTAATAATTATGTTGGCATTTGCCCTATTTGCAGGCTCGTTTATGCATGTGTTTCTGCGGGATTTACATATCTGTATGATAGAGGTATATTTGTAAATTATTCAATGGATTTAAGGGAATTATATAGAATTAATACACGTATAAAAAATGATGTTTTGCAGTCCATGGATAATAATACTGTAGTTTATCGCGCATTACAAAAACAGATGGATTATATGACAAATGAAAACACATCATTTGAACTTGCAGATATACAGGTAGTAAGATTCAAGCGTGATAAAGAAAAAATAAAATACTCATTTAGTATCTTAAGTAAATCCATGCTTAAAACTGTAAAAGAATGTAAGCTTCAACTAGAGAAAATAAGAAACGCATACTTTTCAGAGGGAGAAGAAAGAATATATGTGTATAATGAGGTGATACAAAGATTATTTAATAATTCAAATCAATTTTCATTGATACATAAACTCATATACAACAAGTTGTCAATGCCTGAATCTTCGAAATATACAATGGACACCGTAAGCAATATATTGAAAATTAATTTACAATTTCTAAAGGAGGTAGGTTATATGGCTAAAGACGAAAAAAAAGATAGGAATGTTATCAGTATGGCAGAATTGCAAGGAAAAAAATTACAAAATTTTTATAATCAATTCGGAGGGATTTATGAAAGCGGTTTAAGTGATTATGCAAATGACATGCAGAAAAAAAATGGAGAAAAGAAATATAATAAAAAACTAGATAGTATCGCATACAGAATGCTAAATGCTTTGAGGACGGATAATAAATTTCTATTTATGGATACTATGATAAAGGCATACATGTATGCTAAAAAAGAAATCCCGACAATTTTTGCTGAACATTTAGGGGAAAGCGATTATCAGGAATTTAAGATTATTGGATATGCTTTTATTACCGGCATGCTAGGAATTAGTAAAAATAATCAATATGATGAAAAAAAGGAGGAAAAATAAATGAGTAAACAGCTAAAACCAATGGGGTTAACATTCACCGCAATTTTCGAGGCGGAAAGTGCAAATTATGGAGAAGCAATAGGTAATGTGGCTACCCTAAAAAAAGTCGTTAGAAACAACGGTGAGCAATATTCTTACATATCTCGTCAAGCTTTGAGATACAACATTATTGAACAGCTTGGTGAACCTTTTGCAGATGTAAGTCTCGAAGGCAAAGGAGATAAGAAGGTCGTGCAGTTTGATAAAAATGCGAGCATAAAAGAGTATCCAGAGATTGATTTTTTCGGATATTTAAAGACAGAAAAAGAAACGAATGGCAAGAAGCGATCCGCAAAAGTCAGATTGTCACATGCCGTATCATTGGAACCATATAAGGGCGACATAGAATTTCTAACTAACAAAGGCCTTGCAGATAGAATAAACAATAATATGAATATTGCCCAAGCAGAAATTCATAAGTCATTTTACAGGTACACCATGACTATTGACTTAGACCAGATAGGCATAGATGAAGTAGAAGATATTGAGCTTCCTAAAGAGGAGAAAATTAGAAGAGTGTGTAAGCTATTAGACACAATTGCCTTTCTCTATAGAGATATTAGGGGTAGAAGAGAAGATTTGAAGCCGCTCTTTATTATAGGCGGAGTATATGATATTAAAAATCCGTTCTTTCATAATGTGATTAATATGAAAAACAACAACTTGGATATAGAAGCTATAACAAGTATATATGAGCAGATAAAGAAGAATACTCAAAGTGCATTGATTCCAGGTAAGTTTGCGAATGATTCCGATATAAAAAACGAGCTTAACACAGTTACAATGCAGGAATTCTTTGAAAATATGAAATGTGAGGTTAAAAATTACTATGAGGGCTGTTAAAGTTCGAATTTCTCAAGATTTAGTGAACTATAAGCTACCTATGAGTTTTCAAATTAAGGAATCATATCCATTGCCGCCATATTCAACTGTCATAGGACTTGTGCATAATTTGTGTAGATACGAAGAGTATGTAGATATGCAAGTAAGTATACAAGGTAAATATGTTTCAAAAGTAAATGATCTTTATACCAGATATGAATTTAAAAATGATACTAAGTTTGAAGCTGGAAGGCATCAACTTAATGCAGGTGGATATGGCGTAGGAAAAGGTATAGCTACAGCAGAATTACTATCGCAAATAGAACTTTTAATTCACATTTGTCCAAAGGAACAATCTCGCGTTGAGGAAATATATAACGCATTTATACATCCATGGGAGTATCCATCATTAGGTAGGAGAGAAGATATTGCTCTTATTTCTGATGTGAAGATTACGGATATATGTTTGAAGGAGATTTGCAATAATATATATATAGATGGGTATGCTTATATACCACTTAAGTACTATAAAGATGTTAATGGACAAGAAGTAGTTGAGGAGTTTAACTATCTGGATGAATCTATTTTGAGAAGCAACCGTGAAAATAACGTGGTAGCAAGAGGAACTAGATATTTACTGAATAAGGACTATTCCTTTGTTAACTATGGTAACAATAAGTCGGAAAAAAACATAAGAGTATGGAATAAAATAGAAGTGTTATATACATCAAATATATATGCCAACTGTGACTATGAACTTCAATGTGATGAAGATGAAAATTTTGTGTTTTTTGCTTAAGTAGGGAGTATAATTATGCTGGGAAACGAATTTTATGCAAAATCTGCTATAAATGGCAATGCAGAGACCATTCAAGAACATACCGATGCAGTTCTCAAAGAATATGAGGAGTTCAAAATGATATATCCGGATTGCAATGTGGATTGGGAACTTCTTAGACTGGCGTGTATATATCATGATATAGGTAAGATAAATAAGGAGTTTCAAGCAAAAATAATTGAAGGGAAAAAATCAGACGAGGAAATTCCGCATGGAGTACTCAGTACTCTATTTATAGATGTTGAGACTTTGAATTTAATTTATAAAGATAAAGATGAGTTTCTTGAGAAATCAAAGCTTCTGTTTTCCAGCATATATTATCATCATGATAGGGAAAGTCTAACTAGCGAAACAGTGCAGAATAACATATTTAAGAAATTATGTGGAAATAAAAAAAGTGAATTCGAAATAGAACTAGAAAATACAGCAAGAGGCTTTGTATATGATAAATTAAATAAGGTAGTTGTTAATCGTTTCAAAGAGAATAAAATATCAAGATTTTTAGGTGAAAAAGAAAAGTGTCAACTAATGCAATTTGTCATGCTGAAGGGGCTTTTGAATCGCCTAGATTATGCGGCAAGTGCACATATTTCAGTAGAGAATAAGAATGATTTTTTGATAGATTGCCTAGATGGCTTTATGGAAAGATTGGCAGATAAAAGCGCCAAAAGAGGAAATGATAAGCCAAAATGGAACGAACTACAAGAATATATGAAAAAAAATCAAAATAAAAACCTTGTAGTAATTGCACAGACAGGTATGGGTAAAACCGAGGCCGGATTATGGTGGATAGGAAATAATAAAGGTTTTTTCACCTTACCGGTAAGAACCGCAATAAACGCGATTTTTAAGAGAATTAAAGAGGATATTTTACTAAATAAAAACATTGATGATAGAATTGGGCTCTTACATAGTGAAAGTAAAGGAATATATTTACAAATTAATGAATCAAGCAAATACAGCAAAAGTAATTTAGATTGGGAAGATTATTACACAAAAACAAAACAGCTTTCTTTGCCGGTCACTGTGTGCACTCTGGATCAACTCTTCACTTCCGTATTTAGATACAGAGGATATGAATCAAAACTTGCAACGCTTTCATATTCTAAAATTATTATTGATGAAATTCAAATGTATGGACCGGACATTGTGGGATTTTTAATTTGCGGTCTAAAAATGATACAAGAACTTGGCGGTAAATTTGCAGTGTTAACAGCCACTTTTCCTTGCTTTATGAAAGACTTGATGCAAAAACAAGGATTAATATTTGAGACGCCAGAGAAAGCATTTGTTGATTCAAAAAAAATACGCCATAGTGTTCAGCTACATAAAGAACAGCTGAGCAGTGAATTTATAAGTAAAATGTACAATAACAATCGGGTTTTAGTAATATGTAATACTGTAAAAAAATGTCAGCAAATATATTATGAGTTGCTTAAAGAGTTAAACCTATCTAAGAGCGATATTTCTGATAAAGTTATTGCGGATAGAGAGCTGAATTTGTTTCATGCCAAATTTATTCATAAAGATAGGAATGAAAGGGAGACCGCTATTTTAGAATTCGGTAGACTCTATCACAAAGATGGAAGTTGGAATAAAAATAAAGGTATTTGGATTACAAACACTATTGCAGAAGCATCTCTTGATATTGATTTTGATATAATAATAACTGAACTATCTGATATTAATGGTCTCTTTCAAAGGCTAGGAAGATGTTATAGAAAAAGAGAGTGGATAGGGGAAGGTCATAACTGTCATGTATTTGACGGAGGGGAAAATTTTTGCTCGGGTGTAGGTGGAAATGTAGATAAAGAAATCTTCAACCTTTCAAAGAAAACATTAAGGGATTTTTTTGATAAACATTCGTCAAAGCTGAGTGAGGAAGACAAGATGGACTTAGTTAAGACTACATATACAACTGAAAACATGAAAAATCTAAAATATTATAAAAAGGTTTTAGCTTGCATTGAAGTTCCTAATCTTTTTCTTACCGGAGAAAAGAGTCCGCAAGAAGCGCAAAATTTATTTAGGAATATTTGCTCTGAAACAATTATTCCATCAAGTATTTATATAGAAGAACAGGAAGTTATCAGTGGACTATTAGATTGCATAAATAACCCTCAAACTTCACCAGAAGAGCGAATAAAAAGTAGAGAAAAATTAAAGGAGTACACACTTGAACTTGAAACATATAATTTACCTTTAGAAAGTTTAAATAAGAGGCTCAGTTTAGGGAAATATGAAGTAATTAATGTGGTTGAAGCGGAATATGATGAAAATATTGGGCTAATAAAAATATATAAAAGAAATGGTGATTCAATAGATAATATCATTTGAAATGTTGGAGGGATAATGTGAAACCGATAACAGGAACTATGATTTACTATTACTGTGTTTGTAAACGAAAACTCTGGTACTTCTGTCATCAACTTGATATGGAAAATACAAGTGAACTTGTAGGCATAGGTAAGTTAGTGGATGAAGAAAGCTATTCAAGAGAGAAAAAACATATTTTAATAGATGAAGCTGTAAATATTGATTTTTTGCAGAGTTGGAAAATAGTTCACGAAGTAAAGAAATCTAGAAGCATCGAATTAGCTTCTGTATGGCAACTTAAATATTATATGATGATATTAGAGGGAAAGGGTCTTGAAATTGAAAAAGGCATATTAGATTTCCCAAATATAAGAAAAAGGAAAGTAATATATTTGTCGGATGATGACAGATTACAATTGGGAAAAATAACTGAAGAAATAAAATCTATAATAAGTGCAGAATTCCCACCTGAATTGATTAAAAGAGGTATATGTAAGAAATGCGCATATTACGAGTTTTGTTTTATTTAAGAGGTGTGTTATGAATAGAAATTTTTATATTTCAAAGAATGGAACGCTTAAGAGAAAAGACAATACAATAAGATTTATTACTGATGAAGGTGTGAAGAAAGACATTCCATGCGAGGTTACCTCTGACATTTATATATTTGGAGAAACAAATATTAATACAAAGATTATTAATTTATTGGCTCAACAAAAAATATTCCTTCATGTTTATAATTACTATGGATTTTATTCAGGCTCTTTTATACCAAGGGAGCAAAATGTAAGCGGATTTTTACTTGTGAAACAGGTTGAACATTATTTGGACAAAGAAAAACGCTTAAATTTAGCAAAAAAAATTATAGAAAGCGCATCATATAACATATACAGAAATGTAAGATATTATAATAGCAGAAATATTGATTTAGGGAATGTATTAAAGGAATTAAAATCTTTGAGAAATGGAATTCAAGCATCAGAATCAATAAGTGAACTCATGGGAATTGAAGGCAATATACGGAAAAAGTATTATGAGTCATGGAATGATATTATAAAACAAGATATTAACTTCACAAAGCGAGTAAAAAGACCACCCGATAATATGATAAACTCATTGCTATCGTTTGCTAACTCTCTAGTATATACAACAGCGCTATCTGAGATATACAAAACACAGCTAAATCCAACAATAAGTTACCTTCATGAAACCGGAACAAAGAGGTATTCACTCTCGCTTGACTTAGCAGAGATATTTAAGCCGCTATTAGCGGAGCGAATGATTTTTTCACTATTAAATAAAAATATGATAACTGAGTATGATTTTGATAAAGAATCAAACTTTTTATATTTGAAGGAACATGCAAGAAAATTAATTCTTGAGGAATATGATAAAAGGCTACAAAGAACAATAAATCATAAGGAATTAAATAAAGATGTTTCTTACAGATACTTGTTTCGGCTTGAATGTTATAAGTTGATAAAACATTTAACAGATGAAAAAGAGTATGAGGCATTTAAAATATGGTGGTGAATAAATGTATTGTATTTTGATTTATGATATTGAAATGAATGAATGTGGGGCGAGAATCTCTAGAAATATATTCAAAATTTGTAAAAAATATATGACACATATTCAAAAATCCGTGTTTGAAGGTGAGTTGACAGAACTACAATATCTGAGGCTTAATGCGGAATTATCAAAATATATTAGAAAAGACAAAGACTCCGTAATTATGTTCAAAAGCAGGAACGAAAGATGGTTAGATAAAGAATTTTGGGGATTAGAAGATAGTAATATGTCATCATTCATATAGCTAGTAAAGCAAATTAAAATTTAAGTTTATGATATGTCAAAAATTCAAAGGGAAATGACCAATTAAAATACTGACATATTATTTAGATTGTGAAATTTATATACCCATATGAACAAAAGTAAGATTTACATATAATATGTCGATGTGTAATTATGTAAAAAAGCTATATCCTAGACAGAAATTGTGTAAACATTGATTTTCTTATATATTTTAGATGTCCTGATAAATACTCTAGTTTGAATTTATATTTATGTAAGAATGTTTATATGACTTCGACAGAAAATATAAATAGAGGCATTGAATTTACACGAGTTTAGGGTGACGGGATTTAATAGAAGCAAATTGAAATATAAATAAGGAGAGGGACAGATGTAAACATGAACGCGCACACGAGATTTAATAGAAGCAAATTGAAATATAAATGAAAATTCGCTTGTGTTCAAGTTTGATAACCTGGCGATTTAATAGAAGCAAATTGAAATATAAATTTTCGAAATGGCACAGTCACATATCTTTCAATCGGTGATTTAATAGAAGCAAATTGAAATATAAATTTTGAATCGAAGCAAGTCGATGGGGCTTGGGATAGAGATTTAATAGAAGCAAATTGAAATATAAATAAGACCGAAGCACCTAAACAGGAATTGCGTCCGGAGATTTAATAGAAGCAAATTGAAATATAAATAAAGACTACTGGGATGTCCTTATAGCACATTGGACAAGATTTAATAGAAGCAAATTGAAATATAAATTGCACTAAGTGTTCTAATTTCGTCTTCGACCTTGTTGATTTAATAGAAGCAAATTGAAATATAAATTATGCAAGTCCACACGCAAATTCAATTCGTCGCAAGATTTAATAGAAGCAAATTGAAATATAAATAATTTAACGCATTCTGTATAACCAATGTCAGTCCTGATTTAATAGAAGCAAATTGAAATATAAATGCAACAATCGGTAAAGAAATTCTCGCTCCGCTGTCGATTTAATAGAAGCAAATTGAAATATAAATTTGCTGGAAAAATAAAGTCAATCAGCACATCAATAGGATTTAATAGAAGCAAATTGAAATATAAATACAGAATTTAGAAAATCATTATCAATAAAAGGTATGGATTTAATAGAAGCAAATTGAAATATAAATTTACATCTTCACCGCTTGCTGCGTCCTGCACGCTCTGATTTAATAGAAGCAAATTGAAATATAAATGAGATAAGCATTTCTGCACTTATCAACAACTGTCAAGATTTAATAGAAGCAAATTGAAATATAAATGAGATAAGCATTTCTGCACTTATCAACAACTGTCAGATTTAATAGAAGCAAATTGAAATATAAATTGGGAAGTGAGCAACAGAAGTCTGATGTATTAAAAGGATTTAATAGAAGCAAATTGAAATATAAATATCCAACGTTCTATAGGAGATTCAAGAGATGTCTTGGATTTAATAGAAGCAAATTGAAATATAAATACAACTAATAAAAGCATTATAAATTTTGGTGAATCGATTTAATAGAAGCAAATTGAAATATAAATTCATTTACCCTTTCTGTTTTAGT
>JAXFOY010000019.1:0-74451 GCA_034180045.1 Eubacterium sp. | reverse complement strand
AGATATGGCTTCTTTTATTCCGGATAGACCATCAGCGCAGATTATCATAACATCCTTTACACCTCTGTTCTTAAGGCTGTTAAGTACGCCCAGCCAATACTTACTGCTCTCATTTTCACCAATTTCAAGGCTTATTACATTCTTCATGCCGTCGCAGTTAATTCCTATGATTACATAAGCAGCAAGCTTGCGGATTATGTTGTCATCTCTAACAGAGAAGTGAACGGCATCTATGAAGAGTATTGGATAAATCTCATCAAGCGGTCTGTTCTGCCAATCCTCAATATCCTGAAGAACCTTATCGGTCACATCGGAGATGAAGCTTTCGCTACATTCAAAGCCATAGATTTCCTCTATCTGCTCTGAAATCTGCCTTGTTGTGAGTCCTCGTGCATACATGCTGATTATTTTCCGATCTATTCCGGAGATGTCTTTCTGACGCTTCTTAACGACCTGTGGCTCGAAACTACTGTTTCTGTCTTGAGGAACATCAATCTCGAATTCTCCGTAATTGCTACGAACCTTCTTTTTCTTAGTCCCATTACGGTAGTTGCCATTGTCGCTGCGCTCGTAACTCTCATAGCCGAGATGCTCATCCATTTCAGCTTCCATCATTGACTTAATCGTTCCTCCGAGAAGATCCTTCAGAGCTTCTTGGATGTCTTCCGCTGTCTCTATGTCGTATTCCTCGATTAGAGATGCGATGATGTTTTTCTTTCCCTCGGTTAGAGGTTTAACATGATATACTTCTTTTTTCTTTGCCATAATTAATAGCCTCCTATGGTAATTAGATTCTACCATAGAAGGCTTGATTTTAATTTACAGACTTTTTCTCACACTCTCCTTTTTTTCTTAAATCTGTCATTCTTAGCAGCGTTGCGGTCGAATTTGCAGAAAACAGCATTTTTAGAGCATAGATATTTTTACATTCACAAGCTTCTTTTGTCTGCACATTTGTCGCTTATTACTTGTATTTTAACCGCCCGTGTATTAATATTACTTAAAAGAAAACTATGGCTCATGAATTTGTACCCAAAGGAGGAATTTATGCTCTATATCAATCAATTAGAATACCCACATATAAAATATCCTACCAATGTTAAGGAACCGGGTTGCGATTTGGATGTTAACGGAAATATCAAGGAGGCAGGTTGCGGAATTTGTTCAGCT
This sequence comes from Eubacterium sp., assembly GCA_034180045.1. Lineage (GTDB taxonomy): Bacteria > Bacillota > Clostridia > Peptostreptococcales > Anaerovoracaceae > Eubacterium_B. The sequence continues at coordinate 73,281 of JAXFOY010000019.1, read as the reverse complement.
TGTATGATGGTGGACAGGCTCACTACTGAATCACTCAGTCTTGAAGAATGTATAAAAATGTCAATTGATGCAAAGGCAAACCTCGACCCCGGCACAGAGATGAAGTTTCTTGCTCCTCCTCTTGCCGAAAGATTCAATTTGAACCTTGTAGAGTCAGATAATTACCACGACATGATCGACGGGCTTAGAAACGGTGGATGTGCTATAATCAATGTAGGCGGAGACTACGAAGGACACCACGGTCTATTCACTAAAAGCGGGCATTTCATCGTAGCAGTAAGCTATAGCAACGGCGAATTTATGATTCTTGACCCGTCGTGGAGCCCGACAAAGTTTCAGGAAGAAGGTCGCAGGGGACAGGTTCGTGAAGAAGGATTCCTGATTTACGCAAAACCTGAAGTCGTGGATGCGGATGCGGCAAATCGAAGCCCTCGTTATTACATATTTACGAGAAAAGAAGATACTGCAACAAAATAAGATAAAATATAAGGATGCCATTCTGTACTTAACAGACGGCATCCGTTTTGCTTACCCTTAAGTATTTATGTTTGCAAACCCATATGTACATCTTTACTGCTGCATGGCATAGGACAGTACGATTTCTTAAAGATTTTAATTTTTGCTGATTAATATGCTCATCGCACATATAATAAGCATTATTGCCATTATGATGTTCACGGGCTTTCTATGATTTATAAACAGCTCTCTTAGCTTCACTCCTGCAAACAGCCAAACCAAATTACATATAGGACCTGTTAAAGGCAAAAAACAGCCTACGAGAAAAAGGCTCATAAATGAATTGCTGTACGGTGCAACATATGTCCCTAGAGCAGTAAAACACAATAATATCACTTTAGGATTTGTCAGTTGCACAATAAGTCCTGTCCTTATGCTGTATTCCATTTTCTTTGTCGAATCAGGTGAAAACGTGCTTCCGAGCATATGAAATGCCAGCCAGATTATATATGCGGCACCTACATATGCCATATATCCGATGTATTCTCCCAGCGCGCTTCCGACAAAGTAAATTAAGAAAACGGCAATCATCGCATCCAGAAAAAATCCTATGAAAATGCCCCACCACTGTCTTATAGCCTCTTTTTTTCCACCGTTCAAACATGCGGACAAGGTGCACAGATTAGCCGGTCCGGGCGTAATTCCGTTTATGTAACAATAAAATAAAAATGACGGTATGAGAGATATAGGCATGTATTCTTTCCTCCATATGGTTTAATAATCATCTCTTATTCTGTTTTGAGCAGATGCTTAAATATTTAACTAGCAGTTTTTCTTTAATTTGAATATTTCCTCCGTAGCAAGTCTGGCTTTGCAGACGTTAACACTTCTATCCTTGGGAAAACAGTAATATTGACGCCTTGCATCTCCGATTGAAATAACATCACCTATTTCATACCAAAAGTAGTCCGCATAAAGACTATAAGATGCTTTCGAGTGCTGCCGGTATTTCAAAATCCCGCTTTTGTCCGTGAGAGTAAAGCCGTCCAAATCATGTTTCAGGACGCCGTCACCAACACTGTATAAAGCCTTGGTGTCCGCCAAAATTTTTATTTCAACCTCTATATTGAGTTCATATTCACCGCGCTCTATCTCCTTCTTGACTTCAGTTCTCTGCCAACGATACCAATCCGGGATATGAGTAAAAACAGCGTCTATATTGGTTCCTTTGAGAAAGCCTTTTTCATCAAGAATATATTCACATCCGCACTCCTTACAATACAACTTAATTCCGCGCCCTTCCATCGCGCCTTCTTTCAGGCAGTGTGGACATTTGTATATCACCCGCTCGAGATAATCGGCTCGAAAAGCTTCACATATGCTTGTATCTGACTCCTGCTGTTCCCTGAAATAGTCAAAATCAAACCGCTCCCTTAATCTGTCATTAATGGAATCGGCGTCAAGAGCGTCGATATCTTTCTTTGAAAAAATAAGACTCATCTTTGCGGATACATCGGTCTTACGGATTTGCAAGGCATTATATAGCGGATCTCTGATAAATGCTCCTTCTGTCTTAATCATCACAACAGGAATCCTCAGCATGCATATGAGTTTACCTAAGCTTTCTGGTAATGCCGTCTCTGTTCCGTCAAAACTGTAACTTGCCTCGGGAAACATCAAAATCGAACTCTTAAGTTCATTAACCGCATATTTCAAATCCTTAACCAAAGATATGTCATTTATAAATTTTCTTGCAGGAATACAACCGATTTTTTGCATCAGAGCGCGTTTACCGACAAAGCCGTCGAGAGTACAAACAATGTGAAATTGCCGCGGATAAATAATTTTCGATGCTATTTTCAAATCTATAAAGCTGGAGTGATTCATCAGAAATAATACAGGTTCGTCTGCTGAAATAGAGTCCATATTTTCTTTTTCACACTTAAAGTTTACTTCCTTAAGTTCTTTTTCTGATAGGAGCTTCAGCAAATAACGCATAAGAAAACTCTGCCGCTTCGGCTTAATATGAGCTTCTTTAGGAATATTCAGCACATCGGAAATATCCCTTTCCTTTATCTTTATTTTCATATATACTCTCCATCCAGCTTGCTTTCGATGAGTTCATCCTTGTCATTATACACGAGTTTAAGAGAAAAGAAATCATCTCTTTCATCTAAAAGCCTTAAAAATATCCTATCCCCCTCCCACAAATCAAGTTCAAAAATATCTTTCTTTGGTATCCATTCTAAAATGCCTTCATCGCAGTTTTTATGCTCCCCCTTTACATTTCTCGCTGTAAAAAGATGCATATATTCTACTATTTCTTTTCCTTTTTCGCCGTAAACAAAAGTAATCAATCCTCTGAATTTATAATCGCTTATCACATATCCGGTTTCCTCGAAAACTTCACGACAAAGACATTCCTCAGGGCTTTCCGCAAATTCAAAATGCCCGCCGACACCTATCCATTTGTCTTTATTGACATCGTTTTCTTTGAAAACCCTATGTAACATCAGATACTTATCATCACGCTCTATATAACACAAGGTGCTCATCTTTGTTTTTTGCTTAGAATTTGAACCGGCTTCAAGTCTTTTTCTCATAAATTCAAGACCTGAAGCTGTGAATAGTTCCTCTAATATCAGATAGTTTCGACATTCCTCGATACTATACTCGCAGCCGTCCAAGATAATTTTCTTCATTTGCTTTCTCCTAAATATCAAAAAGGCCGCACGAAGCAGCCTTGTCAATTAAATATATTTATTCCTACTATACTTGCGACCATCATAATACTGCCCGCAACAGCAACTCCCAGCGTAACCGCCAGTACGGTCTTCTTGAAGCCGAAATCCAGGATACTTGCAGCCAAGGTTCCTGTCCACGCACCTGTTCCCGGAATTGGGATGCCGACAAAAAGCAAGAGTCCGATAAAAACTCCTTTTCCGCTTTTCTCGGTCAATTTGTGTCCTGCCTTTTCTCCTTTACTTAGGAAAAATCTGCACATCTTCCAAATATAAGGTCTTTTACTCCCCCAAACCAAGAACTTCCTTGCAAACAGATATATGAACGGCACAGGTACCATATTACCTATCATGCATACGATAAAAGATTCGACAATAGGCAAGTTAAGCGCTTGAGAAATAGGTACGGCAACTCTCAGCTCTGCCATAGGGAGCATAGACATAAAAAACAAATGTAAATAGTTCTTTACCATCATTACTCTCACTTAATTAAAAGATTTATAAGAGTATTTTACTTGAATCTATGCCCATTAGCAAGATAATAAAAATTCATTCATCATATTGCATTTCAATTCAATTCCATGCCTTAGCAAAACTTTCTGCATAGCATCTAAAGTCGCGGCAATATCTTCCACATTTGCGTTTTCACCCATATGACCGATTCTGACAACCTTACCTTTAAGCACATCGAAACATCCGCTTATTAGAATGCCGAAATCCTCTCTTATTTCGTTAAGGAGTTCTTCATCTGTAATGCCTTGAGGAACCTCGATTACAGTAACGTTGTTCGAAAATCCGCTTTCTAAATACAGGCCGAGCCCTGCCTTTGTCACAGTCTTGCGAACCGCTTTTGCAAGTTTGCTATGTCTTTCTTGGAAATTCAAATCACCAAGATAGTTTTCAATTGCCACTCTAAGTCCCATAATATCGCTAATCGGCATAGTGTACGGGAACCACTGATTCTTATAGTAGTCTTCCATCAAAAGAATATTCGCATAAAAAGCTCTGATTGCCGACTTACGTGACTTCATAGCCTCAAAGGCTCTGTCGCTTACCCAGACCATAGTCAGCCCCGGAGGTGCCGATAGAGCCTTTTGTGATCCTCCGCAAAGAATGTCTATCTTTGATTTGCTCAAATTCAGCGGTTCACCAAACATCCCCGCAACAGAGTCACAAACCGTCATTATACCGAATTCATCAAGAAGTCGGCTAATGGCTTCTACATCATTCATAACACCGCTTGGTGTGTCACAGTGAACAACTGTGGCGTATTTGAAATCGCTGTCCTTTGATAAAAAAGCTCGTAAATCATCAAGTTTAACGGGGTTACGATAGTCACTGCTTAAAACTGTAGCTTCACCACCATACATAGTAACAAAGCCTTCAAAACCTTTACCGAAAATGCCGTTATCAATTACGAGGACGCGGTCCCCCTCCTCTGTGAGCGAAGCACATGCCGCCTCAAGGCCCAGTATGCCTTCACCGCCCATTATAAAGGCTCTCATCTGCGTGTTCATCGTCTTTGAAAGAAGCTCACAAGTTTCTTTATAAAAATCAAAAAAATCAGGGTCCAAATCCGGATTTGTAAAAACTTTGCTTCTTTCTAATCTTACATTTTCTCTGACCTGAGTAGGCCCTGCTGTCATTATCTTGAACATACCGTATTTCCTGTAATATTTCTTAATGCGATGCGTAGCACCGGAGCTGCTGCAACGGCTACGATTGCCGCAAATCCGACTTGCAGTATATTACCCGGCATAGAGCCGAATGGTGCGAGCCAGTTTCCCAACAAGATGACCTCCGCAAAATAGTATCCGACAAGCTTTATTATCAATGCCGAAACCATAGCTGTAACATCGTTCAAAACTGCGTTTTTAATAGGTTTTTTCTCTGCGAAATATCCTACGACATACCCCATTAAGCCTACTATTACGAAAGTGAAAGGCGCCCATACCGTCCAGCCGCTCATAAGGTCAAAGAGACCCATTCCCACAGCTCCCGAAATCGCACCGGTTCTCTTACCGAACAGCATAGCACCGATAAATAGAGGCACATTGCCGAGATGAATAAGCCCCCCGCTGCCCACTAGAGGAAGTCTAATATTAATCAGCCATGTAGCTACATATACCATAGCGATAAATACTGCTGTAATTACCAGCTCTTGAGTTGTAATTTTGTTATTTTTTTCCACTGAAATACTCTCCTTTGCTGCAATCAAATATATCACTATCGGATATTTTATCATTTTTTTGATTTTATTAAATATGCAATATATCATTTTTTAATATATACAGTTTCCGCTATGTTTATATTTTATTTTAACTGTATATTTCATTTTTGCTATTTTCTATATATACAGTTTTCAGTCTTATCGCATTTGTTCTTCAAAAGAGATGGTCTATGTCCGTTCAATTTAATGTAAAGCTGATTTCTGAAGCTTTGAAAAGTCATGTGAAAATAAAATTGGAGCCAAAGCTGTCATTTAGGACTAAACTCTAAAATTATCTTTTCCGCAACCTTTATCCCGTCACAAGCCGCACTGGTTATACCGCCTGCATATCCTGCCCCTTCACCTGCCGGGAAAAAGCCTTTTATGTTCCCCTGAAGGTTTTCATCTCTAAAGAATCTTACGGGAGATGAACTTCTGGTTTCTACAGCTTTCATAACGACTTCATCGTCATCGAATCCATTCAGCTTTTTTCCTAAAAAAGGCATGGCTTCTCGAATAGATTCCACAGCAAAATCCGGCAGCGATTTTATAACGGCTTGAGCCTCGGGTTTTCCGTCTCTGAAATCCCCCCAAGTCGTCGTGGGCAGTCCAAATCTTTTTCCATTATTTATATACGCAAGCTTCTCATATTTTTCCTGAAACTCCACGCCTGCAAGTACATCTGAGCTTTCAAAATCGGAAATTCTCACATCTACAAGAAGTCCGCTGTTAGCCACTCCGCTATCTCTTTTGTGGTTACTCATTCCATTTGTAACAACTCCGCCTTGTTGTGAAGAAGCAATAATCACCTCACCGCCCGGACACATGCAAAAAGTATATACTCCTCTGCCATTTTTGCAGTGATGAGAAAGCTTATACTCTGCCGGAGGCAGTCCTTTGGTTTCTCCATACTGTGCTGTGTCGATAAGTTCCTGGGGATGCTCTATTCTCACTCCTATAGAAAAGGGCTTCGGCGACATTTCTATGCCTATGCTCTTCGCATATCTAAATGTGTCCCTTGCGCTGTGACCTATGGCGAGCACTAGTATATCCGTATCCAGCTTGTAACTTTCACCGCTCAAAACATCTTCTATTTTTACACCTTTCAAAATTCCGTCCGATGAGTCTATTCCCACCAACTTATTGCTGAATCTCACCTCACCGCCAAGAGACTGAATTTGCTTGCGTATATTCGTCACGACAATTCTGAGCATATCTGTTCCTATGTGTGGTTTTTGCTTATACAAAATTTCTTCGGGTGCTCCTGCCGCCACAAATTCGTTCAATACTTTATGTATTCTTGTATCCTTGATTCCCGTTGTCAATTTTCCGTCCGAAAAGGTCCCCGCACCGCCTTCGCCGAACTGCACATTCGACTCAGTGTCCAGAATCCCTTCACTCCAAAAGCGCTTCACATCACCCACTCTATCGTTAACCGCCTTGCCTCGCTCTATAACTATAGGTTTATATCCTTGCTGCGCCAAAATAAGGGCACAAAACATACCGCAAGGACCGAATCCCGCAATTACGGGTCTATGCTTCATCTCAAGATTACCGGATGAAACTTGCCTGTAATTCATATCCGGAGCCTCTGTAAGGTTTATCTTAGGATTGAGTTTAAGTACAGGTTTTGTCTCACTCCTCTTTCCCGCTGCTTTTCTCTGAACATCAAAATCAACCGTATACACCAGTTTTATTTGCATTTTGTTTCTCGCATCGATTGACTCTCTGACGATTTTATAGTTCACAATATCAACGGTTTTGTCACCGATTTTCTTTTTTATTTTTTGCGGCAACAGTTCTTTTGATTCATCCAGGTTCAATTTTATTTGACTAATTCTATACATCTGTCAGCCTTTCTGTCTGCGTGCCTGCTGCGGAAAATCCGGCAGTATATCCTGTCGAAAATGCGATGGTAAGATTGTAGCCGCCCGTATATCCGCTTACATCCAAAAGCTCACCGCAAATGTAAATTCCCGGTATCAGCTTGGATTCCATGGTCTTGGGATTAATCTCCTTTGTTGAAACCCCGCCTGCCGTTATAAACGCCCGCTCAATGGGAAAGGTTCCGCTCGCTTTCAACTTAAAATCTTTAATGTAATCCGCCATTTTCTCAAAATCAAGCGGGTTTAGCTGTTTGACTCTTGAATTCTCAGCCTTATCCGATATTTTCAGTATGACTTTTGCAAATCTGTCGGGAACAAAATTCCTCAGCAAAGACTTGATTTCTTTTTCGGGATTTTGCTTTGTCCATATCATCCATTCGCTTAAAATTTCCGCCTTTGATTTATCAGGTGATAAATCGAGACTGAGAGCGACAAATTTTGCAGATTCCACTTGCTTTACTTTATTGACAAATCCGGAGCATCTGAGCGCTATAGGTCCTGAAATTCCAAAGTGCGTAAATACCAATTCACCCCTGTGAGTCACAATTTTCCTGTTCTTGCCATTGTAAACACTAAGCGCTGCATCGCTTAATGAAAGTCCCATCAGCTCATGCGAATCGAATGGAATATCTGCACATTTTATCGGAACTTCCGCCGCATATAACGGATTAATTTTATGCCCGAGGTTTGATAACAAAACATACCCATCCCCTGTAGAGCCTGTATTTGGAAATGATTTACCTCCACAGGCAATAATCACTTTTGCTGCATAATAAATTTCCTCTCCTTCGGTTTTTACACAGCAAAGCCCCCCATTTTCCGGCAGTACCTCCGTAACAGTTTGCTTTGTCTTCACGCTTACCCCATGCTGTTTCAGTTTTTTTATAAACAGTTCAATAACCGCAAGCGATGTTTCTGAAGCTGGAAACACCCTGCCGCCATCTTCACATTTAAGATCAACTCCATTTGCTATAAAAAAATTCATAATTGATTCATTATCAAATAGCGCAAGACTGCTATATAGGAATTTATTATTTATAGGTATGTTTTCCATAAGTTCCGCTCTTGATGCCGAGTTTGTCAAGTTACAACGGCCTCCGCCTGTAAGCGAAAGTTTTTTCCCAAGAACTTCATTTTTTTCGAGCAAAAGCGTCTTCGCTCCGTTTGCTGCCGCTGTTACTGCCGCCATAAGTCCGCCGGCACCTCCTCCTATGACAATTATGTCGTAGAAGGACTTTTTTTCAGTTTTGTACATGTTTCTCCGATTCATTTTTTTCTTTGTGATTATTATATGAACAAAAATATCACTTTCCTGATTCATTAATACCTCTTCGGGTAGTAATAAAATGAGTTTTTCTCATTATACCATAACTTTTTTCTTTTATGATTTGTAATATCTTTCGATTTGACTAAATGTAAATGCCCGACGTTTCACATTCACACAAGATATTCACATTCACCATATATCAGTGAAATTCCGATGAATTTTTCTAATATATTTAATGATAAATCGGATTTCCAATATCATATGTCATAATTGAAAAAATATGTTTAGGCTTTATAATTATATTAGAATATTTTAATTTTTAATTTGATTAAAATAGAAAAGGAGGGAATTTATGATTTCATTTTTTATGGGTGTTATATTGCTAATTGCAGGCTATTTCACCTACGGAAAGGTTGTTGAAAGACTTGTCGGCCCTGACGATCGTCAAACAGCCGCTTATGCAAACGAGGACGGTATCGACTTTGTGCCAATGCCAACAGGTCGTGCATTTCTTATCCAGCTGCTGAATATAGCGGGACTCGGTCCGATATTCGGAGCTATCTCGGGTGCGATGTGGGGACCTGTCGTATATCTATGGATTGTATTCGGTACTATTTTGGCAGGTGGTGTACATGACTACCTATCAGGAATGCTTTCAGAGAGAAACAACGGAGCTTCCATCTCGGAGATAGTCGGTAAATATCTTGGCCCTGTAATGGCACTTATCATGAGAATTTTCTCAGTAGTACTGCTCGTAATGGTCGGTGTTGTCTTCATGGTAGGCCCTGCCCAGCTCATCGCTCTTTTGACACCAAGCGCTTTGGGTGTACAGTTCTGGACTATAGTAATTCTTGTTTACTACTTCCTTGCTACACTTCTTCCGATTGACAAAATTATAGGTAAGATTTATCCTTTGTTCGGTCTTGCGCTAATCATCATGGCTGTCGGCATCGGTGCTGCAACAATCTATAACTCCGGCGAAAGACCTATGCTTGAGATATGGGACCACTTCGAAAATATGTATCCTGCAAAGGATAAGCTCCCAATCTGGCCTCTGATGTTCATCACCGTAGCTTGCGGAGCTATCTCAGGCTTCCATGCAACGCAGTCACCTATGATGGCTAGATGTATGAAAAAAGAAAAAGAAGGTCGTAGAATTTTCTATGGAGCGATGGTTGCAGAAGGAATAATTGCACTAATTTGGGCAGCTGCCGGTGTCGCATTCTATTACAACAAAGATGGTATCGGCACAGGTATGCAAGCTCTGCTCGCAATGAAGGGCGGAAATTCAAACACCGTTTATGAGATGTCCAAGGTTCTTCTCGGCGGAGTGGGAAGCATACTTGCCATGGTCGGTGTTATAGCATGTCCTATTACATCAGGTGACACGGCATTCCGTTCCGCAAGACTTACAATTGCGGACTGGTTCAAGGTTGACCAAAAGGATACCAAGAAGAGACTCATCATGACGGCACCTCTGCTTTTGCTTGGTTACGGTATTTCTAAGCTTGATTACACAGTCATCTGGAGATATTTCTCATGGTCAAACCAAACTCTGGCTATGATGGCTCTTTGGGCAGCAGCAGTTTATCTCTGCCGCTATAGAAGCAAAGTCGGAAGCTGGATTGCTTCAATTCCCGCTACATATATGACATCTGTAACAGTTGCCTATATTCTACAGGCAAAGGAAGGCTTCAGAATCGATTCAACAATTTCAAATATCATAGGTATTTCATTTGCTGCAATAGTATTTGTATTCTATATCGTAAAGGTATATTCAAAAGCAAGCAGCACACCTATTGAAGATGTTGCACTTTCGGTTAAATAGCTTCATTAATCCAAACCACCCGCTTTGCGGGTGGTTTTCTTTTGTAAGTGCGGGCAGTTTTTCCGCAAAAAAGTACACCTCCAAAAGTCAGTTCAACATCCGGCTTTTGTGGTGCACTTGAAATTTCTATTTATAATTTCTCACTTGTGATTATTTTGCTTTGAGATTACCGTTTTTTGATGCCACATCATGAAAGCTTTCAACCTCAAATGTAAGTTCATTAGCTACAGTTCCCAAAACTTCATCGAATTTTTCGACATCCTCTTTTGGAAAATGCTCGGTAATGCGATTGCATAAAAGTTCTATATAATCATATACAACACCGTATGACTTAGAGTATTTTTCTGTAGCCTCAAGATAGAATTCTCTGCGATCCGTTTTCCCGCGCTTTTTTTTGATATATCCCTTTTCTATCAAGCGATTTATTCTATAAGTCGCATTAGGTGATGACATGCGCGCCGCGTCTGCAAATTCATTAACTGTAGGCGCTCTCAGAGCCATGATTATCTCCATGCAAAGCACCTCAAAAGCAGAAAGAGCATCTTCTGAATTATCATTGAAGGCCTTTCCATATAACAGTAACTTAAACTTGTCGTAAACACGAGAAAAATTTTCTTTCAGCATCCATGTTCTCCTATCATCCTATTGCAAAAGAAATCTCTCCACTGCAAGCCACCTCTCCATCTACACTCGCTATCACTTTACCGAAACCGACATTACCGCGACTCTTGATGACCTCACACTCAAGTTCCAATAAATCACCCGGAACTACCTGTCTTTTGAAGCGGCAATTTTTCACTCCGCCAAAAAAAGCAAGCTTTCCTCTGTTTTCCTCTGTGCAAAGCAGCGCACAAGCCCCGGTCTGTGCCAAAGCTTCGAGAATAAGTACGCCCGGCATAACCGCTTTCTGCGGAAAATGTCCGAGAAAATACATTTCATTTTGCGACACGCATTTAATACCCTTGGCAAACTTCCCGGGTTCCATCTCCGTAATCTTATCAACTAGAAGAAACGGATATCTATGGGGAAGTATTTCTTTAATTTGTTCTGAATTTAGAACCATTTTTTTCTCCTATATTCTACACTAAACCGACTTAAAAATCAAAGACGCATTATGACCGCCGAAACCGAGAGAATTCGACATTGCATACTTGCTTTTGTACTCACGGCCATGACCCGCACATATTTCCAAATCACAATCTTCATCAGCGATCTTATATCCTATTGTAGGAGGAGCAAATTGACTTTCTAAAGATTTGACAGTCATTATCGCTTCTATCGCTCCGCTTGCGCCTAGAAGATGGCCTGTCATTGACTTTGTCGACGACATTAATAAATTATAGCTATGGTCTTTGAAAGCAAGTTTTACCGCCTTTGTTTCTCCGGCGTCATTTAGAGGCGTACCTGTACCGTGTGCGTTGATATATCCGATTTCAAAAGGCTCTATTCCTGCATCTTTCAGAGCAAGCAGCATACAATTTGCCGCGCCTGTCCCATCTTCAAGAGGTGCAGTCATGTGATTTGCATCACAGCTTGAGCCGTATCCTGCTATCTCACCAAGTATTTTTGCGCCTCTATTTACAGCATGCTCATACTCCTCCAAAATCAAAATCCCGCTTCCCTCTCCCATCACAAAACCGCTGCGTTCTTTGTCAAACGGTATTGAAGCACGAGAAGGCTCATCTGAACCCGAAAGTGCTCTCATAGATGTGAAGCCGCCAATTCCGAGCTCTGAAATACAGCCCTCCGCTCCACCGCATGCCATCACGTCGGCATATCCGTCCCTTATGTAGTGAAATGCCGCACCTATGGAATCCGATGCCGAGGCGCAGGCTGTAACAACGCAGGTGCAGCTGCCTTTGAATCCCAATCTGATTGCCACCATACCTGCTGCCATATTGATAATACTCGACGGTACAAATAGGGGTGAAACTCTGTCATAACCGTGCTTTTCACCTCTCGCACACTCTTTTTGAATTACCGGAAGCCCGCCTATGCCGCTGGCAACATTTACACCGAATCTTAGGGAATCTTCCTTTGACATATCAAGTCCGCTCTGCCTGAAGGCTTCATCTGCCGCATATAGAGCAAACTGCGTAAATCTCGCGGTTCTTCTCGCTTCCATCTTATCCATGATGTTTGTAGGCTCAAAATCCTTTACCTCACCGGCAATTTTAACTTTTGTATTTTTCGTATCAAACTGAGTTATAAAATCTATGCCCAACTTACCTTTTTTTGCGTTTTCCCACATATTTTGGCTGCCTATTCCTATCGGAGAGACTGCTCCCATACCTGTTATAACAACTCTTCTCTTCATAAAAGCCTCCTAAATTGCCAGCCCACCGTCAACACGCAGGACTTCTCCTGTTATATAGCTTGCATTGTCGCTTGCCAAGAAATTTATTGCCTTTGCTATATCCTCTGTTCTTCCTGATCTGCGCAGCGGAACCGCTTCCAACATCTTATTTGCAGCCTCTTCCGGTATAGCCTTAGTCATATCTGTAGTTACAAATCCGGGAGCTACGGCATTTACGGTAATTCCCCTCGATGCCAGTTCTTTGGCAAAGGTCTTTGTCATGCCGACAACACCTGCTTTGGCAGCTGCATAATTTGCCTGCCCTACATTTCCTACAAGTCCTGTAACAGAAGAAACATTGATGATTCTACCGTACCTTTTTTTCATCATCACCCCGGCAACAGCTTTTATCATATAAAAGGGACCATTAAGATTTGTTTTTATAACCGCGTCAAAATCGTCAGCACTCATTCTTATGCCTATTCCGTCTCTTGTGATTCCGGCATTATTTACGAGAATATCCACCTTACCGAACTCTTCAACAGCCAGTTCAACAATTTTTTTGCAATCCTGCTCAGAAGAAACATCTCCTTTTGCAAGCACCGCTTTAACACCCTCCGCCTCGCAGAGTCTTTGGGTTTCGCGGGCCGCTTCATCGCTGCTGTTATAGTTTATTAGCACATTAACATTATTTTTCGCAAGCTCAACCGCAGTTGCCCTTCCGATTCCTCTACCTGCACCTGTTACAATCGCAACTCTCTGTTCCATATTTCCTCCAATTATCTTTTAAGTTCTTTTATCGCCGCATAAAGTTCTTCGGCTGTTGTAATACTTATCGTCTTTAGTGAACGGTCTACCTTTCTTACAAATCCGGAAAGCGCACTTCCCGGTCCGATTTCAACAAAGGTTGTAACTCCAAGCTCAACTAAATTTCTAATGATTTTTTCCATCAGGACACCGGACTGCACCTGCATTGAAAGAAGCTCCGAAATTGATTCATCGTTCGCACGCATTTTGCCGCTGTAATTAAACAGCACGGGAAAGCCTTCTTTGTGCAGGTTTATTTCCTTCATCTTTTCCAAAAGTGCATCGCCTACAGGCTTCATATATGAAGTATGAAAAGGTCCTGAGACGGAAAGTGGAATCACTCTCTTTGCTCCTGCCTCCAAGGCGAGTTTTGACGCTTCTGAAACTGCACTTGCTTCTCCGGAAATGACTATTTGCCCGGGACAGTTTATGTTTGTGATTTCCGCCTTAGAATCTTTGTTTGATGCAAGTTTGCAGCATTCTTCCAATTTTGGTTTATCAATGCCCAAAACCGCTGACATACCTGCCGTTATTCCCTTTGAAGCCTTTTCCATTTCCATTGCTCTAAACTGAACAAGATTAAGAGCATCCTCATATTCAAATACTCCGGCAGCACACAGCGCCGTATATTCTCCCAGGCTAAGACCGGCTGCAAAGTCGGGTTTTATGCCGTTTGCCCTCAAAACCTCAAAAATTCCCATTCCAAATGCAAGCAAGATGGGCTGAGTATTTCGTGTTTGGGATAGTTCCAAAAAATCACCCTCAAATGCAAGTTTTTTCTGCTCAGGTTTGAGCTTATCAAATACTTTTACAAACTCATCAAATTCCGAGCACAGGTCTTTCCCCATACCGACTGTCTGACTGCCTTGCCCGGCAAACAAAAAAGCTGTTTTCATTTTTATCTCCCATAATTTTATCTCCTGAGATTTTTGACAGATGAAGCGAAGTGTTAAAAGCTATTCAAAGCCTTTTGAAAGTTCCTCCATCAAATCCTTTACTCTCACGATTTTCGTAATCTTTTCGCAGTTTTCTCCACTGAAGAAAAGACCGTTTTTCTCATCTCCATAAAATGCGGCTATCAAAGCCCGGCTTATACAGTAAGGAGTGACTTTAGGGTCACATGTCGAAATACAATTTATGCAGCGACTCGGCGGCTTTCTTCCATCGGTCTTAATTTGCCTAAGAAGCTCCGTATTCACAGCTCTTCCCGGAAGCCCTACCGGACTTTGAATTATATTCACATCATCCTTTTTCGCATTCAGTATCACCTGCTTAAAGCCCCTGCTCGCATCACATTCATCCGTTGCGATAAACCTTGTTCCTATCTGCACTCCTTTTGCGCCCCAGCTAATAGCCTTTTTTATGTCATTTGCGTCAAATATACCTCCGGCTGCAAATACAGGTATACCACGGCAGCTTTCTACCACTTCTCTGACAATTTCTTCAAGCGGCATATTGCTTTGTTCTAAGAGCTCATCTTTCTTAAAACCGAGATGACCTCCGGCACCTGCACCCTCTACTACTATAAAATCCGGCTTTCTGTCGTAATTTCTGCACCAACTTTTGACTATGAGACAGGCTGCCTTAGCACTGGAAACTATCGGGGCGATAAGAACATTTTTCCCCTTGGTGATTTCCGGTAAGGAAAGCGGCAAGCCCGCACCTGAAATAATTGCGTCTATTCCCTCTTCGACGGCGGCTTCTATACACTCTCTAAAGTCGGTAGTTACGGTCATGGCATTTATGGCAATCATTCCTCGACCCTTGGAAAGCTTTTTAGCAAGCCGTATCTCCTTTTTTAGTGCTCTTACATCCGCCTCTACGTGGTTTTGGTAAAAATCATCCTCCCGAAAGCCGATTAAAGCGGTAGAGATTACTCCCATTCCGCCGCAAGCAGCTACATTCCCGGCAAGCCTTCCCATAGAGATGCCTACTCCCATCCCGCCTTGAATTATCGGAATTTCGAGCTTACCGCCGAGAATATTTACATCGCTCTTATTTACAAAATTCATTCTTACAAACCTCATACTCATTCATAATCTGCTCAAATATACTGCGAAGCGGTTTTACCTCTTTTACGAAGGCTGCATCCTGACCTGCCATGAGTGAGCCTGCTTTGATGTCACCCTCCTTGACAGCTCTTCTCAAAGCTCCCAGCGTATATTTTTCAAGTTCCATAAGGCTTGCTCCTGCTGTTTCGCGTTCAATATATTCCTGCGTCATGGCATTTTTTATAACTCTTACCGGAGCTCCGACAGTTCTGCCTGTGACAACTGTACTTCTGTCTTTAGCTTTTATAATTGCGTCTTTATAATTTTGATGTATAGGACATTCCTCGCTGGCAAGTAATATTGTTCCTATCTGTATGCCCTTAGCTCCCAACAATTCCGCTGCCGCCATCTGCCTTCCGCCTGCGATTCCACCTGCTGCCACTACCGGTACCTTCACTGCATCCGCTATCTGTGGAATAAGTACCATACTGGTAAGCTCTCCTATGTGTCCTCCGCTTTCACAGCCCTCGGCAATTATTCCGTCAGCTCCTGAGGCCTCAAGTCTTTTTGCTAAAGCGACCGATGAAACTACGGGGAAAACTTTAATCTTGTTTTTTTTCCATAGCTCAATATATTTTCCGGGATTTCCCGCGCCTGTTGTTACAAGAGCCGCCCCGGAATTTGCTATCACTTCCGCCATCCTGTCCACATCGGGATTCATCATCATCAAATTAATACCAAAAGGTTTATCCGTTTTTGCCTTTACCGCTTTAAGCTCCGCTTCGAGCATTTCGGCGTTCATTGCGCCCGTACCTATAATTCCCATCGCGCCTGCATTTGATACATCAGCAGCAAAAGATCCCGTTGCAATCTGAGCCATACCGCCCTGAAAAATAGGAAATTCCATATCAAAAATTTTATTAAGTTCTATCATATATTCATCTCCCTACGCCTTAAACAATATACCGCCATATGTAAGACCTGCTCCAAAACCGACGCTTACTGCCGTCATACCCGGTTTTAGCAGATTTTTCTTTCTCATGTCGGCTATGGCTATCGCTATGCTTGCCGCCGAAGTATTTCCGTATTTTTCCAAATTCATATAGCATTTTTCCAAAGGTATTCCAAGTCTTGATGCTATGCTTCTGATTATTCTCTTGTTCGCCTGATGAAAAATATACCAGTCAACTTCATCTTTATTCAGCTTATTTGTCTTAAGTAAGGCCTCTGTAAGTTCCGGCACTTTGTTCACAGCAAACCTGTAAACTTCCTGTCCCTGCATTTTTATCTTCGGCTCAAATCTTTCACAAAAGAGAATATCGGAATTCGGAACAAGCCCTTCCAAGTGTGAAAATACAGAATCATCGCTGAGTGCGCAAATTGCCGCACCTGCACCGTCTCCAAACAAGACATCTGTGCCTCTGTCCTTCATACTCATAACGCTGCTGATTTTTTCACTGCCAACGAGCAAAATATTCCTGTAGCTTCCGCTTTTAAGCAAAGAATCCGCCAGTATTGCTCCGTAAATATATCCCGAGCAAGCACCGTTTATATCGAAAGCCAAGACATCTTCTCTCAGCTTTAATCTGCCTGCAAGTTCATTTGCCACACCCGGAGTTGCGTTGTCGGGCGTGAAAGTGCAAACGATTACCGCATCTATTTTCTTTGAAGAAAGATTTGCATCTTCCATAGCCATCAAAGAAGCCTCAAGCGCCATATCCAGATTGCTCTCATTTTCTGCGAACCACCTGCTTTCAATTCCGCTTTTTTCTCTTATCCATCCATCGCTTGTGTCCATTATCCTTGCTAAATCATCGTTTAGAACTTTTTTACTTCCGTGCGCAAGCCCTGTACCTATAAATTTCATGGCAAGATATTCATTTGTCATCTAGATCAGTTCCTTTCCCACTCTGCGAAGCTTTGAATATCTCCGGCTTACAAGTTCATTTGCGTTTAATTTTAAGAGTCTTCCAAGTTCGTAACTGATAGTCATCTCCAGCTTCTTAAAGCTCGGCTCGCTTTCAACGTGCATGCCCTCTGAGCACTCTTCAATCACATAGTCACAAATTCCCATACGCCTAAGCTCCGGTGCTGTCATTTTCATATTTTCGCAAGCTTCTTTCCATTTTGTCGAATCCTTGTATAAAATCGATGCGAAGCCCTCCGGTGAAAGAATGGAAAACACGCTGTTCTCCATCATAATTACGCTGTCTCCGAATCCTATCGCAAGAGCCCCGCCGCTACCTCCTTCACCTATGAATATGTTGATTATCGGCACCTTTACCCTGCTGAGTGTCAGAAGACAATGTGCGATTGCGCTTCCCTGTCCGTTTTCCTCCGCTTCCTTACCCGGATACGCTCCCGGAGTGTCAACAAAGGTGATTATAGGCATATCAAAATGTTCAGCGTGCCTCATAAGCCTTTCTGCTTTACGGTAACCCTCAGGATTCGGCATTCCGAATCTATATTTGAGATTTTCTTCAAGATTCCGACCTTTTTGCTGCCCTATAACGACTACGGGAATATCTCTAAACCTTCCGACACCACCTATTATGGAAGCATCTTCCCCATAGCAGCGGTCACCGCCAAGTTCGCAAAAATCGGCAATCAACCTATCTATGTAGCACCTGCATGTAGGTCTTTGTTCATTTCTGGCGAGCATCACTCTTTCCGCAGCATCGAACTTATCCGAGAATTCCTCATAAGCTTCCGGCATTTCGCACGCTATACGGTTCTTCCTGCTCTTTTGATGAAGCAATAATATATTGGCAAGAGTATTTCTCATTTCGCATCTTTGCACTACTTTATCCAGGAAACCGTGTTCAAACAGAAATTCAGCGCTCTGAAATCCCTCCGGAAGTTTTTCTCCTATGGTCTGACTTATGACTCTTGGACCTGCAAAGCCGATGAGAGCTCCCGGTTCAGCAAGCTGTATGTCCCCTAATGAGGCAAAGCTTGCTGTAATACCGCCGGTAGTAGGATTTGTCATCACCGAAATAAACAGCCCTCCCGCTTCTCTCAGCTTAGCTACGGCTGCTGAAGTTTTTGCCATTTGCATAAGAGAAAGCATTCCTTCTTGCATCCTCGCACCTCCCGAGGCGGAAAAAATTATGAGCGGTAATCTTTTCCTGGTCGCATATTCAATAGCTCTGGTTATTTTCTCTCCAACAGCCATTCCCATGCTTGCCATCAAAAATCTGGCATCCATCACACATATCACCGCTTTGATATTTTTTATCCTGCACGTTCCTGTTATCACCGCTTCAGATATGCCTGTCTTTTCTTCCGCTTGGCAAAGTTTATCCTCATATCCCGGAAAATCTAAGGGATTATAACCCTTAATCCATCTTCCAAACTCTCTGAAACTGTTCTCATCACAGGTGTATTTAAGTCTCAGCTTTGCCGTAATATTCCTATGTGTTCCGCAAACAGGACATACGTAAAGTGTCTCACGCATTTTATTTCTGCTTGTTTCAGTTCCGCAATGCAAGCATTTTATAGTTTCATTTTCAATGCGTATTTCCTCCGGCGTGCCGGGACTTTTACTTAAATTTTTTACAACTCTCAGAAGTCCAATTTTATCCTTGAAGAATTTTTCCATCTACTCTCCTCTTATCTTGCTTGCAGTTTCTATAAGTCCTATCAAATTCTTCTGTTCCTTTTGTATGAAAGATGTATCGTAACCGCCTCTCAGAAAAGCCTTGTTGAACAGTATCAAGTACTGAAGCGTAAGCGTTGTATCAACTCCTCTGATTATGGTTTCCTCAAGAGCTCTTCTCATTCTTCTTACAGCTTCGATTCTCGTTTCTCCATAGACGATAACCTTGGCTGCCATAGAATCGTAATAAGGACTTATTTTACACCCGCTGTAGAGTGCACTTTCCACTCTAATTCCGTTTCCTCCGGGGAAGTGAACAAATTCAACCTTGCCCGGCGATGGCGAAAAATTATTCAACGGATCTTCCGCACATATTCTGCACTCTATTGCGTGCCCTTTAATTTCAATATCCTCTTGCTTAAGATTAAGAGGAAGTCCCGAGGCGATTCTCAACTGCTCCGCTACGAGATTCACACCTGTCACCATTTCACTCACAGGATGTTCTACCTGAATTCTGGTGTTCATTTCTATAAAATAAAAATTGTTATCTTTATCTAAAACAAATTCAACGGTACCTGCGCTCTCATATCCGCATATTTTCGCTGCACGTACGGCAGCGCTGCATATTTTTTCCCTAAGGCTTTGATTAAAACCAAATGCCGGAGCTTCCTCCAGCATTTTCTGATTTTTTCTTTGTATTGAGCAATTTCTCTCACCAAGATGAATTGTATTGCCAAAAGAATCCGATAGAATCTGCACTTCTATATGTCTTGGATTTTCTATCAATTTTTCGATATATACAGTATCATCACCAAACGCCGCCCTAGCTTCCGCTTTAGCTTCGTCAAAGGCTCCCGCAACTTCAGACTCTGAATCTGCTCTTCTCATTCCTCTGCCTCCACCGCCTGCGGAGGCTTTTATAAGTATTGGAAAGCCTATGTCGGATGCTATTTTTCCGGCTTCGTCAAGACTTTTAACTGCTCCGCACGACCCGGGAACAGTTGGAACTCCTGCCTTTTCCATAAGACTTCTTGCCGAAGATTTGTTTCCCATCTGCCTTATAACCTTTGCTGACGGACCTATAAACTTGATTCCGTTTTCTTCGCAAAGCGCGGCAAACTCCGAATTTTCGGAGAGAAAACCGAACCCCGGATGTATCGCGTCACATCCTGTTCCAAGCGCCGCCTCAATTATATTATCGGCGTTGAGATAGCTTTCAGACGGGGGTGCGTCGCCAACGCATACAGCCTGATTTGCAAGAAGTACATGAAGTGCGTCTTTATCTTCTGTGGAATATATGGCTACTGTTTCTATACTTCTATCAAGGCACTCTCTGATGATTCTAAGTGCAATTTCACCCCTGTTAGCAACTAAGACACGCTTCAGCATCTTTCTACCTCGTAAATATTCTCATCAAATTCGACCATCTCACCGTTATTTCGCAAAACACTCTTAACAATTAAGTCAAATGGTGCCTTAAGTTCATTCATCATCTTCATCGCTTC
Organism: Eubacterium sp.; assembly: GCA_034180045.1. Classification (GTDB taxonomy): domain Bacteria; phylum Bacillota; class Clostridia; order Peptostreptococcales; family Anaerovoracaceae; genus Eubacterium_B. The sequence goes on along the minus strand of JAXFOY010000019.1, from coordinate 52,697 downwards.
GATTATGCAAAGTGTTTCTCCCTCCTTCACCTTGCTGCCTGTATCGACAAAAGGCGGACTTTGGGGATTTGCCGCAAGGTAAAGTGTTCCGACAAGCGGACTTTTGATATATTCTTTGGAACTTTCATCTTCATTATTGTTCAAGTCCTGAGTGCCCAAAATTGAAATATCCTGCTTGCTTTCAGTTCTACGCATCTGATTTTCAATCAGCATTTCAGCATCCGAAGTCGATGACTTTTTCAGTCTAAGTCTAAGCCCGTCAGCATCAAATTCCATTTCTGATAAATTTGATGACTCGAATATATCTATTAAATCTTTTACCTTATTCTTATAATCCATATTTATGCCTTGTATTCGTCTACACACTTAACTACATCGCTTACGGTTACAAGCGTCTTTAGAACATCGTCAGGCAACTTGATATCGTACTCTTCTTCAAGTGCCATAACCAGTTCTACTGCATCAAGTGAATCAATCTTCAAATCCTCTGCCAGGCTTGCCTCCATTGTGATTTTGGCTTCGTCTACGCTAAGTGTTTCTACAATCAGTTCCTTTACTTTTTCAAATGTCATTATTCTTACCTCTCTTTTTTCACTTATTTTCCGTATATATTTCCGTAAGATTTCTCAATGCAATACTACAAGAAAATATATAAATTATTTTATATAAAATAATTTAGTTAAAATATTTTATATAATTCTTTGTAAGAATATCACTTTTAATTATTTCTGTCAAATGGTATTTTCTTTACGCCCATATGGTGATTATGTGAAGAGATGCGGATGTTAACTTGCTTTGTGAGTTTAAGCCGGCTATAATTAAAATTATCTCGGTTTAATGCAATAGTGGGAGAGAAAATGGAAAAAGGATATTTTCAAATATATACGGGAAACGGTAAGGGAAAGACAACTGCGGCACTGGGACTTGCACTTCGCGGCGTAGGTGCGGGACTGAGAATATATATAGGACAGTTTGTTAAAAGTATGGAGTATCACGAAATTTCTATTCTAAAAAACAGATTTCCCGAGATTACGATAGAGCTTTATGGTATAGACGGATGTATAGCGGGAAGAGATGCAAACAAAAGAGACGTAAGAAGTGCCGTTTCGGGTATGAAAAGAGCAAAGGAAATTCTCAATTCCCGTGAATATGATATTGTCATTTTAGATGAGATTACTATTTGCACATATTTTAATTTGCTTACAAAAGAAGAGATTTTATCCATTGTGGATTCCAAGCCTGAAAATACCGAACTTGTAATGACCGGCAGATATGCACCGAAATACCTTATAGACCGCGCCGACCTGGTATCTGAGATGAAAGAAATAAAGCATTATTACAGCCTGGGTGTACCGGCAAGAGACGGGATAGAAAGATAGACTATATTATATATTTATTTACTAAAGATATTTTATTTATAATCGCGGAAATAGATATTGCATTCTAAGAATACAAAAACCACCGATTTTGAATCGGTGGTGATAAATTTACTATTTTTTTCGAGCAACTATGCTGCACCATTCGCCGTCCACAGCTTTTTCTATTATTTCAAAGCCACATTCACGGATACAATCTGCTACCATATCCGCTTTATCTGTAAGAATACCTGAACTGATATATATGCCGGACTGCTTTATATGTCCCGGAACGTCCTTTGATAAACGCATTATCAAATCCGCAAGAAGATTTGCTACTACAATATCAGCCTCGTAGCTCACTCCGTCCGTAAGGTCACCTTTGACAGATCTTGCGGTTTTTTCACAGCTATTGAGCGTGAGATTTTCATTTGCTACTCTCACCGCATCCTCATCTATATCTATTCCCAGAACTTCCGATGCTCCAAGCTTTGCTGCCGCTATCGAAAGGATTCCGGATCCGCTGCCCACATCAAGAACCTTATATCCTTTTTGCATATATTTATCCAGCATCTTAATTGCAAGAGAAGTTGTTTCATGAGTTCCTGTGCCGAAAGCCATTCCCGGATCGATTTCAATAATAATATCGTCCTTTTCGGCCTCGTAATCGCACCACGACGGCTTCACTACTATAGTTCCCGAAATTCTGGCAGGCTTAAAATATTCCTTCCACTTGTCACGCCACAGCACATCGTCTTCAACCTTTGCACTTACGGAAAGTGCCCCTAGCTCGACATCACTTCCGAACATACCCTCAGCAGCATTTTTTGCCAGAAATTCTATAGCTTGCCTAAGCTCGGCAGCCTTTTTCCTGCCCTCTTCATCATCTGCAAAGAAAACTGTCACTCCGGGCTCCATCCTTGTGACATCGGGAATTTGACTCTCATCGTACCACTCTGTGGATTTAGGCGAAGCCAGCATCTCCATTATCTCATCCGGATCATCTATCATCGCATCATTTATCCCTATATTCATAAGCGCTGTTAGCACAGGCTCTATTCCGCTTTTGCTCGTCTTTATTCTTACTTCAATATATTTCATAAATTTGCCGTACCGCTCCTATAAACCTTCAGTATGCCTGCCGTCTATCGCCCTCTTTATTCTGCAAAGAGCTTCCATCACAGTTTCTCTTGGCATTGCTAAATTGAGTCTTATAAATCCGTCTGCATTCCCTACAAACAAAGAATTTCCACCCTCTACAAGCACACCCGCCTTATCTGCAAAGAAATCCGTCAAGCTTTCCGTATCATCAAAGTAAGCTCTAAAATCAAGCCAGGCAAAGTATGTAGCCTCAGGAATCTCAAATACCGCCTTAGGTAAGTTTTTATCAAAGAAAGCCTTAAGCTCCGCAAGCGTTCCGTCAATATACAGCTTAAGTTCGTTAAGCCATGCTCCGCCTTTTTCGTAGGCAGCTTTATGTGCAGCAATGGAAAGAGGACTTACGCTTCCCAACAATTTATCACGACTTTTGAAACGAGCTCGCTCCTCTTCATTTCTTATGAACACATTCGAGAACATCAAACCCGCCATATTAAAGGTTTTGCTCGCGGACATACATACTATCAGCTTATCATAGCCGGGCATTATCTTTGCCATTGTAGTATGCGCTTTACCCGTTCTTAACAAATCGCAGTGAATTTCATCCGAAACCACCCATATGCCTTTTTCTTCTATCTTTGATGCCATGAACTCAAGTTCTTCCTTTGTCCATATATGCCCGCTAGGATTGTGAGGATTGCATAAGAAGAGCATCTTGAGTTTAGGGTCTGAGATTTTTCGCTCAAATTCATCAAAATCCAAACTAAAATGTCCGTTTTCAAATTTCATGGGGCACTTTATCATTTCTCTGCCCGAGTAGTCGGATGCATGCTTAAAATATCCGTATGCCGGCGTCATCGTCATCACTTTTTCGTCTTCTGCGACTAAATCCTCAACAAGCTGATAAAGCGCGGGGATGATACCTGCGGAAAAACAAATTTCTTCAGGATTTATATCCCAATCATATCTATCTTTGCACCACTTTCTGAAAACATCAAAGTATTCTTTTTCATATACAAGCGTATATCCGAATATCTTTTGGTTGACTCTGTCCACTATGGCTTCACGAATCTCAGGCGCGACGGCAAATTCCATATCCGCAATCCACATACGAATAAATTCATCATCAGCAAAGGCAAATTCCTTGTTTTCGCCCTCAGCACCGAAAATGTAAGTTCTCCAACCCTCGACATTTAGAGAGTTAGTATTCTTTCTGCTGATTTTCTCATCGAAATTATATAGTCCCATATTCTTCTCCTTTGAAAGCTAGAGAGACAAACTGCCTTGTCTACAATATAACATCTGCAAAGAATTTACGCAAACAAATATGAAGCTATATGGGCTATATACTTGTTTACACCTAAGCCATGGACTTGAATACGATTTTTCTGAGTCTGAGTCCTACATTTGCTACAACAAAGCAAAGAAAAATGTCAAAAGGCATCTGAATTGAAAGGGATGATAGCAAAATTACCGAAACAGCCTTATCTGTATGAATATAGCAAAGAAGTATCAAAAGTTTATATGTAATACCTATCGCGTAAATCAATACAAAACCTACAAGTGTAGCCGAAAAATATCTCTTAAGACTCGGTTTGCCTCTCTCTGTAATATATCCTATAGCATATGATGCAAATATAAACGATATAATGTAACCAAAGGTCGGCATCAAAACGTAGTTAAATCCGCCTCCGCCCGCAAATACGGGAACACCGACAAGTCCCAGAATCAAATATAGGCTGAGAGAAAGTGCTCCCAGTTTGCTTCCAAGCACTATACCCGATAAGATAACAAAGAAAAACTGCAAGGTAAAGTAATCCATAAAAGGCATAGGGATTTTAATAAAGGCACCTACTGCAACCAAAGCCGTAAATAGCGCCGCCATAGCGAGTCTTCCTGTTCTGTTTTGAATTTTTTCTGTAATCATTATAATAACCTCCGTAGTAAAATACGAAGGTTATTATATCATCACAATTTTTTCTTGTAAACCAAAACTCGTTTTGGTTTACAATATGTTTTATACCATTCAAATTAGCCTTTTCATGCAGGGTAATCAGCTCCGCACCGCATCAAAAAAATTAAAATCCAAAAATTTCTTTGACTTTCTGTGCAAAACCGCTTTTCTTCTTGTAGCAAGTTTCATCAAGAGCCTTGTCCATTGATTCAACTGCCTTGCGCTGCTTTGAGTTAAGCTTTGTCGGCACTTCCAGCTGCACCTTTACATACAGGTCTCCCATCTTGCTGCTTCTGACATTTTTAACACCTTTACCTTTCAGCCTGAACACAGTCTCCGGCTGAGTTCCCGCAGGAACCTTATATGTAACTTTTCCATCAAGTGTAGGTACTGTAATTTCGTCTCCAAGAGCCGCCTGACCAAAGCTTATAGGTATCTCTAAATACAAATCGCTGCCTGAACGACTGAACATCTTATGCGGCTTAACGTTAAGCACTATGTATAAATCGCCCGCAGGTCCGCCGTTTATTCCCGGCTCTCCCTGTCCCCTGATAGGTAAGACCGTTTCATTATCAACACCTGCCGGGATATTTACATCTATAGTTATTGTCTTTCTCACACTTCCCGTACCGTGACAGTCAGGGCATGGAGTATCTATGATAAAGCCGCTTCCGTTACAGTCAGGGCACACGCTTTGGCTTTGAAACTGACCAAACGGTGTTCTCTGTACTGTTGTAACCGTACCCGTCCCGTTACATCTGCCGCATTTTCTCTTGCTTGTTCCGGGAGCCGTTCCCTCTCCGTTACAGGTAGAGCATTTTACCTGCTTTGTTATATTTATCTTCTTATTGACACCGAATGCAGCTTCTTCAAACTCTATGGTTATGTGCTTCTGAAGGTCTCGACCTTTCTGAGGACCGTTTCTGGTTCTGCCGCCGGAAAAACCGCTGAACATGCCGCCGAACATGTCAAAGATGTCCTCAAATCCGCTACCTGAGAAACCTCCCGAAAATCCGCCCTGTCCAAATCCGGCATTAGGATCTACTCCTGCATGTCCGAAACGATCATATTTGCTCTTTTTATCCGCATCCGAAAGAACGCTGTATGCTTCGTTTACTTCCTTAAAGTTTTCTTCTGCACTCTTGTCGCCCGGGTTTCGGTCAGGGTGATATTTCAGCGCCAGCTTACGATAAGCTTTTTTTATATCGCCCTCCGACGCACCCTTTTCAATACCCAGAACATCATAGTAATCTCTTTTTTCTGCCATATTTTCACCTATATTAACTGCAAACAAGGATTTGCACTATGGCAAATCCTTTTGCAATTAAAGCCTTATTTATTTTCGTCGTCAACCACCGTGTAATCCGCATCCACTACATTATCATTTGCAGCACCTGATGCGTTGCCTGCATCCTGGGCTGTTCCACCGCCCATTCCTGACATGTCCGGCGCTCCCTGAGCACCGCTCTGCTGATACAGCTTGGTTGAAACTTCATTAAATTTAGCTGTCAAAGCTTCCGTCTTCTGTTTAATTTCTTCTTCATTGTTGAGTTCAAGAGCCTTCTTGAGTTCTTCGTTTGCAGCCTTAAGAGAATTTGCATCCTCATCAGAAATCTTACCCTCCAAATCTTTTAGAGTCTTCTCTGTCTGATATGCCATAGCCTCAGCCTGGTTTCTTGTCTCTATCGCATCTTTCTTTTTCTTATCTTCTGCCGCATATGCTTCAGCTTCTCTTACTTTGGCATTTATTTCATCTTCGGAAAGCTTTGTTGAAGATGTGATAGTGATTTTCTGTTCCTTGCCTGTACCTAGATCCTTAGCGCTAACATTTACTATGCCGTTTGCATCTATGTCAAATGTTACCTCAATCTGCGGAATTCCGCGTGGAGCAGGAGCAATTCCTGTAAGCTGGAAACGACCTAGAGAAATATTGTCATTTGCCATCTGTCTTTCACCCTGCATTACATGTATATCTACAGCGGTCTGATTATCAGCAGCGGTTGAGAACACTTGGCTCTTCTTTGTTGGAATTGTCGTATTTCTTTCAATTAGCTTTGTTGCCACACCTCCAAGTGTTTCGATTGAAAGTGAAAGCGGTGTAACATCAAGTAGAAGTACATCGTTCACCTCACCTGTCAAAACACCTGCCTGAATCGCCGCACCTATTGCTACACATTCGTCAGGATTTATACCCTTGAAAGGCTCCTTGCCTGTAACTCTCTTTACAGCTTCCTGTACGGCAGGAATTCTTGTAGAACCGCCGACGAGGATTACCTTTGCCAAATCGCTGTTTGTCACACCTGCATCAGCCATTGCTTTCTGCATAGGTGCTACCGATCTTTCTACTAAATCAGCAGTCAACTGGTCAAATTTAGCCCTTGTAAGGTCAACATTCATATGAAGCGGACCGTCTGATGTCACCGTGATAAACGGAAGATTGATATTTGTCGTCTGAGCGCTTGAAAGCTCCTTCTTAGCCTTTTCCGCCGCTTCTTTCAGTCTCTGGAGCGCCATTTTGTCAGCTCTTAGATCAACGCCGTTTTCGGTCGCAAATGTGTCGGCAAGGTAAGTTACAATCTTGTTGTCAAAATCGTCTCCGCCGAGCATGGTATCACCGTTTGTTGCAAGTACTTCAAATACACCGTCGCCAAGTTCAAGAATTGATACGTCAAAAGTACCTCCGCCCAAATCGTATACAAGAATCTTATGAGAGCCTTCTTCTTTGTCAAGTCCGTAAGCAAGTGAAGCCGCTGTAGGTTCATTGATAATTCTCTTAACTTCCAGACCCGCAATTTTTCCGGCATCCTTTGTTGCCTGTTTCTGAGCATCCGAGAAATATGCAGGTACTGTGATTACCGCCTCTGTAACCTTATCTCCAAGATAGCTTTCAGCATCAGCTTTAAGCTTTGCCAAAATCATGGCACTGATGTCTTGCGGTGTGTATTTTTTATCGTCAATCGTTACTGTAAAGTCTTCACCCATATGTCTTTTTACTGAAGTTATAGTTCTTTCCGGGTTTGTTACAGCCTGTCTTTTCGCAGTTTCACCAACGAGTCTTTCACCGTTCTTAGCAAAACCCACTATCGACGGTGTTGTTCTGTTTCCCTCTGCATTAGCAATTACTGTAGGTTCTCCACCTTCAAGCACTGAAACGCAGCTGTTTGTTGTTCCTAAATCTATTCCTATTACTTTTGCCATTTCTATTTCCTCCTGAAATTTACAATTACTTTTATGTTTATTTTATTAATTGTTTACTTTAACCATTGATGCCCTGATTACCTTACCGTTCAGAGTATATCCTTTTTGCATGACCATAGTCACTTTTCCGCTGTCAAATTCCGGGTCGTCGCCTGTCATCACCGCATTGTGAAAGCTTGGATCAAAATCCGCTCCCAGAGCTTCAATTTCCTCAAGCCCTGATTTTTTAAGAGTTTCCACAATCTGCTTGAAAATCATTTGCATACCTGTCACATAACCCTCATCTGTCGATTCATGTTCAAGCGCTCTTTCAAAATTATCAATGACCTCGAGCAAACTTACTACAAGACTTTCATTTGCATAGGCACGAAGATCATCCTTTTCCTTTGAAACTCTTTTTTTGTAGTTTTGAAATTCAGCCATCAGTCTTACATATTTGCCTGTCATTTCATCCGAACTGTCCGAATCGCAATCTATGTCTTTGTCATCTTCCGGCTTGGCATCTTCACTTACTTGCGATTCATTCTTTTCCGAATCGCAATCACTTTTTTCATCACAGCTTCCACGCTCAGCTGCTGATTCTTCGTCCACATGTTCATGAACGGTTTCATCGTTCAAATCAGACTGCTTCTCGTCATTAACCTGCTTTGTATTTTCCTCGTTAATCACTATCGTTTCCTCCCTCTTCTAATTGAAAACTTCGATTGAGATTATCTGTCAGATATTCCATTATTGAAGTTATTTCTCCATATTTCATACGCTTTGGACCTATTACTCCAATCTTGCCTATCTGCTTACCGTCGACGCTATATGTTGCCGTGATTATCGAGTAATCATTCATATGCTCATCCATATTTTCTTCGCCTATGGTTACTATAGTTCCGGTGTCACGCTCTATTACCGTTTTAATGAACTCCTCTTTTTGATTAAGAAGATTGAGGAAGTTCTTGGCACTTTCTATATCGCTGTATTCCGGCAAGTCAAAGATGTTTGTCATTCCGTCCATGTATAACTGAACATCAAGCATACTTTCCAGTGTCTTGATGAAATCCGGCATAATATCCTGTTCCAGCCTATCAAGTGCTGCAACATCTGTCTGGAAGTTTTCTATAATATTGCTTTTCAGTACATCTGTAAGCCTTTTACCCCTATATTTATATGTCATTGATTTGGCTAAGAGCTGCAAATTCTCATCCGTACACGGAGTTCTAAGGCGCAGCGCCGTGTTATTGACCTTACCCGTATCAGATACTATCATCATTACGACCGTGTTTTCGTCTACGGGCAGAAGGTTGACGAACTTAAGAGTGTCATCAACTGCAGTTGGGGTTACCGCAAAAGATGTCAGGTTGGTTATCCTTGAAAGAATTTTTGCCGCATGTTCAATCGTTCTGTCAAACTCGTTGATATTCGCCTGAAGCTCATGTGCTATCGCCCTTTTTTCGTCTACTGTCAATTCCTGTTTTTCCATCATTTGATTGACATATAGTCTATATGCCTTATCTGACGGAACTCTTCCTGCCGACGTATGAGGATGTGTAAGATAACCCATCTCCTCAAGATCGCTCATCTCGTTTCTAATCGTTGCAGGACTGATGCCGAATTCAAATTTTCTCGCCAGGGCTCTCGAACCTACCGGCTCGGCAGACTTGACATAATCACTGATAATAGCTTGTAAAATTTTTAGCTTTCTTTCTGTCATCTCCATCTGCATCATCTCCATTTACGCATAAAGCGATATAACTACGCTTTATAAGTTTTATCATATCCGGCTGCGTTATTAGCACTCACTCTATTAGAGTGCTAATCGTTATATATAATTTACTCCTTTACTTTATATATGTCAATAGTTATTTGCAAATAAACTTTGGTATTTCCTGTGTTTTTTTAGTTTCTAATTTTTGTTTTTAATGTGTTTGAATTGTGTTTTTGAAAATAAAAACAGTAAATCATTTTGGTATTACAGGCACATCTTTTAGAAAAGCCGTGTCTGTTTATCCATACCGTTCAGATTTACTGTTTGTGGATTTTATTTTTGAATTTACGAATATGGCATCGATGCCGCTAATAGATATACTTATTGTTATCTGTTCCAACCCATGGTTCTTTTTACGGCATCATTCCATCCGTCAAGTCTGCGCTTTCTGCCTGATTCACTCATGGAAGGTCTGAAAGTCTTGTCTATTTTCCAGTTTTTTCTAATGTCATCAACGCTTTCCCAAAAGCCCGTAGCAAGCCCTGCCAAATAAGCGGCGCCCAGCGATGTTGTTTCGACCCATAGAGGACGCACCACATCCGTCTTGAGAATATCCGATTGGAACTGTAAAAGAAAATCGTTGGCGGATGCACCGCCGTCAACTTTTAGGACTTTCAACTCATGCCCCAAATCAGATGACATGGCTACAATTAAGTCATGGCATTGATATGCTATAGATTCCAGCGCTGCACGGACTATATGATTTTTGTTAGCACCGCGAGTAAGTCCGAATATAGTTCCTCTCGCTCTCGCATCCCAATATGGCGCCCCCAGTCCGACAAAGGCAGGCACGATATATACACCGTTGCAATTTTCCACCGAATGTGCCATGGCTTCTGAATCGGATGATTTTTCTAAAAGCCCCATTTCATCTCTAAGCCATTGTATCACAGCGCCGCATATGAACACCGACCCCTCAAGCGCATAAGTGATTTTGCCGTCTATACCATATGCTATTGTTGTCAAAAGACCGTTCTTTGATTTTACGGGCTTATCTCCTGTATTCAAAAGCAGAAAACATCCTGTTCCATAGGTGCTCTTTGCACTGCCTTCCTCAAAACAAGCCTGTCCAAACAGTGCCGCCTGCTGGTCTCCCGCAGCACCGGCTATTTTTATTTTGCCACCGAATATATCGTCTATAGTTTCTCCATAGACCTCACTGGAATCCCTGACCTCGGGAAGCATTGAGCCAGGAATATCGAGTATATTTAGAATATCTTCGTCCCATTTTAGAGTGTTTATGTTGAACATCATAGTTCTCGAAGCATTCGTATAGTCCGTTATATGAACCTTTCCGCCGGTCATCTTCCAGATGAGCCAAGTTTCGACAGTACCGAAGAGCAATTTGCCGTTATCTGCCAAATCTCTCGCTCCCTCTACATTTTCTAAAATCCAACGTAGCTTAGTACCGCTGAAATACGGATCAATTAAAAGTCCGGTCTTATCTTTGAACATTTCGTCAAGCCCTCGCATTTTCAGCTCATCACAAAAGTCCGCGGTTCTGCGGCACTGCCACACTATGGCATTATATATAGGTTCTCCTGTTTCTTTGTTCCAAACTATAGTGGTTTCTCTTTGATTGGTTATACCTATGGCTTCTATATCTCTATACGTGGATTTTGCCTTAATCATAGCCTCATATGCAACAGTCATCTGGGAAGACCAAATTTCGTTCGCATCGTGCTCCACCCATCCCTGCTCAGGGTAATGCTGCTTAAACTCAAGTTGAGCCACGCTCACCTGACTTCCGTTTTTGTCGTAAATAATGCAGCGCGAGCTTGTCGTTCCCTGATCGAGAGCCATAATATACTTTCCCATTTCTTACCTCCAAATAAGTTCTAAACAAATAAAGCCATAATTCTATTTGAAATATCAAAACCGTTTTCGCTGAGACGAATGCCTGACTCATCTTCAATCAAAGCACCACAGGATATAAACTCCTTTACTTCTTCCATCCTGTCTGAAAACACATCCGAAAACTCCCGGCTGAATCTCTCCCTAAAATCAGCGTAGTTCACTCCGCTTGCCATGCGAAGCCCCAAGAAAACAAATTCCGAGGCAGAATCCATAAAGCTGTTAATATGGTACTCTGAGTATTTCTTCAGAGCGTACTCAGGTAAAGAATCACTTTCATCTGTGCTTGGCGGCAAAACGCCTAAATGCCCTTCTATAAAGTTTTTTTCTTCCTTAACGCCGACTTCATAGCCCTCATCTGTGGAATTTGTAAATCTTGTTCCGCGTACAAAGGAAGCTGCACTTTTACCAAAGCCTATGTAATCATAAAGCTTCCAATATTTGATATTGTGGCGGCACTCACATCCCGGTTTTGCCGCGTTGGAAATCTCGTAGTGCAAATATCCGGCGGACTTAAGCGTTCGTATCGCTTGGTGATACATTTTACGGTCCATCTCATCGCTCACCTCAGGAAACAAGCCGCTTCTATACATATCATATAACGGTGTATCTTCTTCAATTTGCAGGCTGTAAAATGATATATGCTCCGGTGATAAGTCGACTATCCTGTCAAGGCTGTCCTGCCAAACGACTTCATCTGCCCCGGGTACTGAAAACATCAAGTCCACATTTATATTATCAAAACCTGATGTTCGTGCGGCTTCAAAGCTTTCCAAGAACTCCTCTGCACTGTGAATACGCCCTAAGGTTCTGAGCACATTTTCGTTCATCGACTGACATCCGAGAGATAGTCTGTTGAAGCCGTTCTTACGCAGTTTTGTCAAATTTTTACGGCTCAAGGTTCCGGGATTTGCTTCCATGGTAATCTCGCAATCGGCGCTCAAGCGAAACTCTTTACGCACGGCATCCAATATTTCAATCAGGCTTTCGGGCTTAAACACGCTGGGAGTTCCTCCGCCGAAAAAGATGCTGTCAACTTCGTCATAATATTCGGCATATCGACGTGTTGCATTCTCTATTTCCTGTTTAATTAATCTTACATATGCGTGCTCATCTTCCTCGCTTACAGCACCTGCACCTGAGAAAAATCCGCAGTAAATACATCTACTTATGCAGAAGGGGATATGTATATATATCCCCGACTTTTTTAACATTCTATTTTTCGTCGTCATATTTCAGAACCGCGGTAAAAGCTTCTTGAGGAACTTCAACCTTACCGAATTGGCGCATCCTCTTCTTACCTTCCTTTTGCTTTTCGAGAAGTTTCTTCTTACGGGAAATATCTCCGCCATAGCACTTTGCTATTACATCCTTACGGTAAGCTCTGACTGTTTCTCTTGCAATCACCTTTTGACCTATAGCTGCCTGGATAGGCACCTCGAACTGGTGCATAGGAATTACATCCTTCAGCTTCTTGCAGACAAACCTGCCTCTGTCATATGCGGCACTATCATGCACAATCATAGAAAAGGCATCTACCAGGTCCTTGTTTAAGAGTACGTCCATCTTAACAAGGCTCGACTTTTGGTATCTTATAAACTCGTAGTCCAAGGAACCGTACCCTCTGGTCTTGGATTTAAGAGCATCAAAGAAATCATATATTACTTCATTAAGCGGCAACTCATAGTGAAGCTGTACCCTGTCTTGAGCGATATACTCCATATGCAGCATATTTCCGCGTCGCTTCTGGCATAGCTCCATTATCGTTCCCACATATTCCTTCGGCGTCATGATATCAGCCTTTACAATTGGTTCTTCAATGTGATCTATTTCGGTCTGAGGGGGTAGATTTGTAGGGTTTTGTATCATTTGCTCACTGCCGTCTGTCATTACCACCTTGTAAACTACGCTAGGTGATGTTGTTATAACGCCAAGGTCAAACTCCCTCTCCAGTCTTTCTACTATAATCTCCATATGTAAGAGACCTAGGAAGCCGCATCTGAAGCCGAAGCCCAAAGCTGTGGACGTCTCAGGCTCAAAGACAAAAGCGGCATCGTTTACCTGAAGCTTTTCAAGTGCATCCTTGACACTTTCGTATTTCTCCCCCTCGGCGGGATATATACCGCAGTAAACCATTGACTGCACTTTTTTGTACCCCGGAAGCGCTTCCTCCGCGGGATTTTGAGCAAGAGTAACGGTATCACCGACCCTCGCATCCCTTACCTGTTTGATGCTGGCACAGATATATCCAACTTCGCCTGCTCTTAGGAACTTTGTCGGCACATGAGACGGAGCCATTATCCCGACTTCTGTAACCTCGTATTTTTTCTTGGTATTCATCAGAAGAATATTATCTCCGACTTTAACGGTTCCGTCAAAAATACGCGCATATATAACTACACCCTTATAGTTATCGTATACCGAATCAAAGATAAGCGCCTTAAGCTTCCCATCAGGATCTCCGCTTGGTGCCGGAATTGTCTTTACAACCGCTTCAAGCAAGTCGTTGATACCTATGCCCTCTTTAGCTGAAACTAGCGGTGCTTCGGAAGCATCTATCCCTATCATCTCTTCGATTTCTTCCTTTACCTCATCCGGTCTTGAACTTGCGAGGTCGATTTTGTTAAGAATAGGCAGGATTTCCAAATCTTCGTCAAGTGCAAGGTATACATTCGCCATAGTCTGTGCCTCAACTCCTTGAGTTGAATCGACTACAAGTACAGCTCCTTCACAAGCCGCAAGACTTCTCGATACCTCGTAATTGAAGTCTACATGCCCCGGTGTATCTATTAGATTAAAAATATACTCGTTGCCGTCTTCTGACTTATATACAAGTCTGGTCGTCTGAAGTTTAATCGTAATACCCCGTTCGCGTTCCAAGTCCATATTGTCAAGGAATTGTTCCTTCATATCTCTATGTGCCACAAGTCCGGTATTCTCTATTATTCTATCTGCAAGTGTAGACTTACCGTGATCTATATGAGCTATAATGCTAAAATTTCTTATATAATTTTCGTATTGTCTGTTTTCCATGCTTACCTCACGCATTATTAATACTTTTATTTTACAGTAAAATCAACACCTATTCAACAAAAAAACATAGCCGGAAACAACCGACTATGCTTAAATCAAAATCACTTATATGTTTAGATTTATTTTGAACCGAATTCTGTCTTATAGATTACTTTTTCGTTCTTATCCATATATACAACAGCAATCTTTAGACCCTTAATTTCTGTCTTTTTCTCCAAATCAGCGGCAAGTCCCTTGAATGTATTCTCAGCAGCTGAAAGTGCAACTTCAAGCTGTGGTGCCATTACCTTAACCTGCTCGTCTGAAACCTCCATTTCATACTTATATAGATATGTTAGAGTATTATCTTTGATTTCAATTTTAAGACCGTTTTCTGCGGCTGTTTTATCAATTTCAGCCTTCAAGTCCTTATCGCTTTCTACGAAGTTCTCAAGAGTCTTGCTTTTATTCCCACATGCTGTTAGTGCAAAAGCGGATACTGCCAATACCATAATCATCAGTATTGCAAAAATTTTTTTATTTCTCATATTTTCTCCTATTCATAATCTGACTACTTTGCTATAATTGCATATTTTATAGAGATATTTTACATTACAAGACTTTGATAGTCAACAAAAATACTTTTTTGAATTAAAATTTGTCCGATTTAGGATTTTAATCGCATACAACGCTCTGAAATTGTTTTTTTATATTATGATATAAACAGGTGCCGATTTGCTTGATTGCCGTAACATTTACATAAATTTTACGGAAAGTAACATTATACCGAGCATACCGACAGTGAAGAATATCAAGGCTACACCTATCGTTTTTTTTCTTTCGGCAATTTCTAATTTATCTGCATCCGACATTTTTACAATAGGATATCGTCTTCTACCAATCAGGTATGTGATTAATCCCCCTGCATTGTTGTTTGATATTGCAAAAAACCCCCAAAACTTTGGATGCTTTAGCCCTCTGGCTTTTGCGTCTATCTTAACTATTCGATAAATTTGATATGAAAGGCAAAAGCCTCCAACCAGCGCGACGGCGCCTAATATTGTAATGAACGTTATTACCCAATTCATATGTAATTCCTCCCTAAAGCTTCATAATGATTTGATACATTAATGCCGATGTACTGACTATCGTAAGGCAAAATACTCCGACAAGGAAATACCGGTTGTTCGGAATAAAAACACTCAAAGTAATCAGTAAAACAATAAGCACGATATTCAAAACGACTGCACCAATCAGTTTTTTATTGCTTTTAACAACGTCTGTGCTTTCTTCCAGATGTTCTATCATTTTTTGATCTCCTTTCAGCAAAGAATCAAGGCTTACGGAATATAAGTCGCTTAGCTTAATAACACTGATAATATCCGGGTAAGTTTTTTCATTTTCCCAGTTTGAGATAGTTTGTCTGGAAACATTAATCTTTTCCGCCACATTTTCCTGTGACAATCCGGAAGCCATACGAGCTTCCTGCAACTTCTGCCCTATCTCCATATATAAATTTCTCCTTTCGCTACCAGACTGCCACATTTGCAACAAAATTTCTATCTAAAACATTTGACAATGCATTTTTTTAAGCAAAAAATCTTTTACTTTTACACAGAAATTACTTCTTTCAAAAAGAATAAGCAAAGCGCTTTCACTAAGGCAGTGATAAAGTGTTTTGCTTAATTCTACAACTACTATATATCAAAATATATCTTTATTTACAAACTATCAATCACTGATAATCTGTATTTCTATATGGCTTCAAATCCTTGCCTCAAATCGTCCAATATATCATCTATGTTTTCCAGACCGACCGAAAGCCTTATCATTCCTGCATCGATTCCTGCCGCTGTAAGCTGCTCATCCGTAAGTTGTCTGTGAGTTTCGCTTGCGGGATGAAGTACGCAAGTTCTTATATCGGCGACATGAACCTCATTTGATGCCAACTTAAGCGAATCCATGAATTTAATAGCATTGTCTCTTCCACCTTTAATTATAAAAGAGATGACCCCGCTTGCTCCCCTTAGGTATTTCTTGTAAAGTTCATGATACTTGTCGTCTTCAAGCGCAGGATAACTTATTTGCTCCACCTTTTCGTGAGATTTCAGGAACTTGGCAACCGCCTCGGTATTTTCACAATATCTCGGCATACGTACATGCAGAGTTTCAAGACCCATATTCAAAAGAAATGCCGAGTGAGCTGACGGATATGCCCCGAAGTCACGCATAAGCTGCATTCTAGCCTTGAGTATGTATGCAAGATTTCCGTATTTTTCAACATATTTTAATCCGTGATATGACTCATCAGGCTCTACGAAATCCGGGAACTTACCATTAGTCCAATCAAATTTACCTCCGTCTACTATAACACCGCCGCCCTGAACAGCGTGACCATCCATATACTTTGTAGTTGAATGAGTCACTATATCAGCCCCAAACTCGAGCGGTTTGCAAAGAATCGGTGTGGCGAATGTATTATCAACTATCAAAGGAACTCCGTGAGCATGAGCTATATCGGCAAACTTCTCTATATCAAAGACGCTTAATGCCGGATTTGCAATAGTTTCACCAAAGACCAACTTAGTTTCAGCTCTAAATGCCGCGTAAATTTCTTCTCTGTCGGCATCGGTTGAAATAAACGTACAATCTATTCCCATCTTCTTGAGCGTAAAGTTAAACAGATTATATGTTCCTCCATAAATTTGTGATACGCTCACTATGTGATCTCCTGCCTTACAAAGGTTAAGCACCGCGAACATATTAGCCGCCTGACCGGAACTTGTGCACATAGCGGCAATGCCCCCCTCAAGATCGGCAATTTTATCTTCCACCGCCATTACGGTAGGATTGGCAAAGCGCGAATAAATCAATGCTTTTGTCGGATCATCAAATACATCAGCTACATCTTTTGTTGAATCAAATACATAGGTTGTGCTCTGCACTATCGGCATTACCCGAGGTTCGGAATTTTTAGGGGTGTAGCCCGAATGTAGGCATTTTGTTTCATCTTTCATTTTAGTACCTTTTACTCGCATTGCGAGTCCTTATCAATGTAAGTGTCCATGTAAAAGACAATTACATATTAAAAAATATAACTATTTACTTATCGCCACCTGAAGAACGGCGTTTGCAACCGGTGCAGCGGTATATAAGGCTTCACCTGAGTTCTCCAGGCATATTACAAAGGCATAAGGATGATCTTCGTTTTTGATAAATCCCGCAAACCATCCGTTGGGATTCTTTCCTTCAACTTCCGCCGTGCCTGTCTTTGCATATATATCTAAATTAGGGTAATTATGACTGCCATAGCTTCTTTCGACAGTTGCTTTCATCATCTCCGTCAACTTTTCCGAGGTCTTTTCGTCTATCATTTGCTCAGTCATATCCGTAAAGCCCAGCCCCGGCATCAAAATTTTCGGAACAGCCGCTTTGCCGCCATTAGCTATCGCACCCATGTACACCATCATGGAGCAAGGATTGAGTCTGTCATGATACTGCCCTATTCCTGCCCATCCCAAATTCAAATCGGCATTTTCGGGAAATTCGAAGCTTCCCTTAGCATTTGATATTCCGTCTATATCATATGACTTTGTAAGCCCCAGCTTGTCAACATATCGGCTCATAGTTTCTGCTCCGACCTTCTCTGTCAAAATCGAAAAAGAACCGTTACATGAAGACGCCAAAGCTCCCGTAAAATCCACATGACCGTGCGGATATGCACATTTTAGAGGCTCACCATGCACCATTCTGACTCCCGTGCAGTCATAGCTGAAACTGTCGTAATCCGGAACATTTTCTATAATTGCGGCGGAAGTAACCGTCTTGAAAATGGAGCCGGGAGGCAAAGTCGATGAAAGGAATCTGTTTATGTATATTCCGGATCGGTCATCCGCCTCAAGCTTCGGTTCATTTTCGGGATCGAAGCTCGGAGTGCTCACCATGCAGATTATCTCCCCTGTCTTATAGTTGTATACGCCGATACATCCGGCATCATAATTGAGAAGCTCCTTGTACGCCGCCTTGCAGACATCGCTGTCCAAAGTCAGCTTGACATCATCGTTTCGTCCTTTGAGCTTGTAAGTTCCTGTCAAAAGCTTGTATCCGATGAGCTTGTCTTTATATACCCTAAGAGCCGATGTTGCAATCTTACCGTTTACGTCTCCTACCGTATGCACCGTTGCCGCCCTTACGTCTTCGTCGTCACTATATTTTATTTCTCCGCCGCCGCTCTTTGCAAGCAAATTATCGTTTCTGTCATATATAGCGCCGCTCCTCAGCACACCGTTTTCATAAATACTTCTATTTCCATAGAATGTTGCCCATTTAGAACCGTATTTTACAAATCTGAAAACAAATATTCCCGTTCCCAAGAGCAAAATTGCAGCCATGGTAAGGCATATTATAGATCTTACTTCAAGTTTTTTCATACCAAAGCCTCCTCATTTGATACCGCTATGCTCGCACTCTGCCTTGTGTCCGAGGCTTTCAAAAATGCGAGCAGGCCCCATGATGCCACCATGCTGGTTCCGCCGTTTGACAAAAACGGAAAAGTTACGCCTGTAAGCGGAAATAAATCCACAGATCCGAACACATTTAGCATGGTTTGAAAAAGGAAAAGCGACATAGCAGAGCAGGCAGCAATCGTATAGAAAGTTGACCTGCCTCCCCAAATCGAGCGAACTGCAAACAGCGAAAGCGTGACTATTGAGCAAATCGCCAGAACCGCGATTATCAAACCCCATTCCTCCGTTATAAACCCAAAGACCAAATCGGTTTCGGAAGCCGGAATATGTTTAAGCCAGCCGTCACCTGCACCTACGCCTATAAGGCCGCCACTTGATGCAGCAGACATGGTCCTGGTTTGCTGGTAGCCCATTTCGTCCGCAAATTCCCATACATGCCCCCATGCTGCAAATCTCGCCGCTACGTAGGATTTGAATTTTAATACCATCAAACCGCCTACAAATGCCACTCCGACGATTAATATCAGTTTCGTAAAGTCGCCGCTTCTGAGAAATGATATAACCAAAAAAGATACAAAGAATATCAAAGCCGTACCGAAATCTCCCATAAGCGCCAGGCATACGAAGCAAAAGCCCGAGAAAATCATAAATATAATTGAATTCCTCTTCTCCATAAGTTCGTCCAAAGAAGCAGCTCCTACCCAAATGAATGCAAGCTTTACAATTTCAGAAGGCTGAACCGAAAGACCGCCTACGCTTACCCAGTTTGCCGCACCAAATTTTGTCGTACCGAGAAGCAAGTTAAAAACAAGCATTCCAGCAGCAGCAAAGTACAGATATTTTCTTATGGCTTTACTTCTGTCTATATTTCTTAAAACGGTGCACATTGCAATAAATAATGCAAGACCGAAACCTATGGCTACAAACTGCTTAAATACCGCCCCCGGAAATTTGCTCGCCGTTACCGCAAGGCTCAATGTCGAAAGAAAGAAAGCTATGGTTTCCATTTCAAAACTCTTGCGTTTTAGGCTCCTCATCACAATAACATATATCCACATCATGCAGCAAAGCCCTGCAAAAGATATAGGAATTTGCCTTGTGAAATATTCCCCTAAGGAAACATTGAGTTGTATAACCGTCATCAGTTGAAAAAGTGTAAGCAGCAGCAATGAAGTCCATGGCGAAAGCAAAAAAGTTTCTTCTTTTCTGAGCCTTTGATTATTCCGCCTTTCCTCCAAACTGATAGGAAACAGCGTGCACCTGCTTTTACCTATAACTATGCTGTCGCCCGGCTCAATATAGCATTTTTCGCCTTTCTTGAGCTTTTCGCCGCCACATATACTACCGTTGCTTGACCCCAAATCCATATAGCTCCAGTTTCCCTCGGCATCCCTGCTTAGAGTTCCGTGACTTCGCGAAGCTGCTCCATCTTTGATAATCAAATCACAGCTCTTTGATCTCCCTATCAGGTTTTCCCAGTGAGTAATAGGGTGACTTATTTTGTCATCTATATTGAAATATGCCCAAACCTCGTTCGGACTTCTGCTCGCAAGCAAAGAAAATATGGATTTTGCCAGAATAAAGATAGCCAAAAATATGAAGACCCATCTTGCAATAGCAGTGTAAAGCAGACCATAGCCCTCAGGCAAATTCAAAAGTTCCCTGCCCACATTTACGAAGTCCGAAAACATATTTCCTATCTTTGATAAAATACTTTCAAAAAAAGACATTTCAACCTCTTCAAATCAGACAGCGAATCCGCCGTCCACTCCCAATACCTGCCCGTTAATAAAGCTTGCCTTTTCACCGGATAAATAAAATACCGCCTCTGCGACCTCTCTCGGATGTCCTATCCTGCCAAGCGGTGTTTCGTCAGCCAGATTAGACAAATCCTCATCGCTGTACTCGCAGTTCATATCCGTATCAATCACTCCCGGCGACACCACATTAACGCGGATTCCCGAAGGTCCCGCCTCCGCAGCAAGACTTCTCGCAAGACCTATGATACCCGCCTTTGTCGCCGCATAAACGCTTTCGCACGAAGCGGCACGCTGTCCCCACATCGACGAAATCATCACGATGGAACCGCTCTTTGCTTCTATCATATGCTTAAGAGCCTTCCTGCTGACATTGATAGTGCCTATCAGGTTAATCCGTATAAGTTTTTCTATCGCTTCGTTGTTCATATCCGTAAGAAGCCCCGAAGCCGAAATTCCGGCGTTGCAAACCACAGCATCAAAGCTTTTTATACCAAAATATGTGCGTGCATTATCAAATGCCTTGCAAATATCATCATCGTTGCTCACATCCGCCTTGATTGCAAGCGCGGACGTTCTGCTTGCCAGGTTCTTTGCAGCCTCATCATCACTTCTATATGCAAAAGCTACCGAATATCCGGCTTTTGAAAACAGTTCCACGCACGCTGCACCTATTCCTCTTGAGCCGCCTGTTATAAAAACCGATTTTCTCATATTTACCCTCTTTCTGCCTTTAATACCCGAGTCATAAAAAATAATTGCTGTCAATCTATCTTGGCGACTTCCTTTACCAAACCGCTAACTAAACTTTCAAATCTATGCGCCACTCTGTCAGCCGTTTCCTGAACTTCACCGTGACTAAGCGGCTGATTCGAAATTCCTGCCGCCATATTGCTTATGCACGAAATTCCACAGACCCGCATTCCCATATGGTGAGCGGCAATGGCTTCAACGACGGTGCTCATACCTACAGCGGAAGCGCCCAAATTTCTGAACATTTTAATCTCCGCCGGAGTTTCAAACTGCGGACCCGTCGTCTGAAGATATACGCCTTCTTTGATGCCAAATCCCTCAGAATCAGCCGCTCTGCGAATACAATTAAGCAGTTCGGTATCATATACCCTGCTCATATCCGGAAATCTGATTCCCAGATAATCAAGATTTTCTCCTATCAAAGGGCTTCTGACGAAACTTGATATGTGATCATTTATCGCCATCAAATCGCCGGCTGTAAAATCCAAATCTATTCCACCGGCTGCATTTGTTAAAAGTATGTATTTTGCACCGAGGCATCCCATGACCCTGATAGGTAAAACTACCTCTTCAATGTCATATCCCTCATAAAAGTGGATTCTGCCCTTCATCGCTACTACCGGAAATTCATTTACATAACCGAATAGAAATCTGCCGTCATGACCTTGAACTGTTGATACGGGAAAGCCCTCTATCTCACTGTAGGGAAGTTCTGCCACAACATCAATATTCTTCGTATATCCGCCAAGACCGGAGCCCAGCACGATTGCCATTTTGGGAACAAAGTCGATTTTTTCCTTAATCTGCATCACACTCTCATTTATTCTAATTAGCTCTTTGTTCATAATTCTATTCCTCCATAATAAATTATACTCCCGCCGGACATTTTTTTGAATAGCGAAGATTGAATTCATAATGAAAATTACATATAATGTATGTGAAATAATTTAACAGAGAAAGGAATCACTATGGAAACCAAAAATTTATGGCCGACATATAATGAAGCGGAGCTTGCAAAGCTCGATAAATTATCCGAGGAATACAAAAGATTTATATCGACGGCAAAGACCGAGCGCCTCTGCGTTGCCGAAGCTGTCAAAATGGCTGAAGCAAACGGCTTTACAGATATTAAGGAACTTATCAAATCCAAAGCAAAGCTAAGCTGTGGTGACAAATTCTATGCTCAGCATATGAACAAAACTATGATTTTAGGCATTATAGGCAGGGAGAACATAGAAAACGGAACAAACATACTGGGTGCTCACATTGACTCGCCACGCCTTGACATAAAGCAGAATCCCCTTTATGAAAGCTCTGAATTCGCATATTTAGACACCCACTATTACGGCGGTATCAAAAAGTATCAATGGGTGACAATTCCGCTTGCTCTTTACGGAGTTGTCGCAAAAAAAGACGGAAGCGTTATAAATATTGCAGTAGGAGATGACGAAGACGATCCCGTATTCTGTGTGACCGACCTGCTGATACACCTGTCGGCAAATCAAATGACCAAAAAAGCAAATGTGGTTATTGAAGGTGAAGCACTCGATGTACTTCTTGGCAGCAAGCCTCTGTCGACTGATGAAGAGGACAAAGATGCGGCAAAAGATAGAGTCAAAGCCGGAATCATGGCTATTTTGAAAGAAAAATACGGCTTCGAAGAGGATGATTTCCTATCAGCCGAAATTGAGGTTGTTCCTGCGGGAAAGGCCAGGGACCTGGGATTTGACAGGAGCATGGTTATCGGCTACGGGCAGGATGACCGCGTATGCGCATACACTTCACTTGCCGCAATCATGGACAGCGAAACTCCAAGCCGCACTTCTCTTTGCATTCTTTCGGATAAGGAAGAAATCGGCAGTGTCGGAGCCAGCGGTATGCAGTCTCATTTCTTTGAGGATACCTTCGCCGAGATGATGAATTTATGTGATGAATTTTCAGAAATAAAGCTTCGCAGAGCCTTGAGAAACTCATGCGCGCTTTCATCAGATGTAAGCGCAGGCTTTGACCCGTCATTCGAAAGCGTTTTCGAGCGTAAGAATGCGGCTTTCTGCGGACACGGAATCTGCTTCAACAAGTACACCGGTTCACGCGGAAAATATGATTCAAACGATGCCAATGCGGAATATATGGCGAAAATACGCTCTATTCTCGATGAGGCTAAGGTTGGCTTTCAGACTGCCGAACTAGGTAAGGTTGACGAGGGCGGCGGCGGAACTATAGCTTATATCCTCGCAAACTACGGAATGAATGTTATTGATAGCGGAGTTGCGGTTTTGTGCATGCACAGCCCGTGGGAAATCGCCAGCAAAGCTGATATATACGAAGCATATAAGTGCTACAAGGTGTTCCTTAAGGACATGACAGCTATAAAATAGAGCGGTACATACCTCAAAATCATACAATCGTGTATCAGCCTTAAGAATACAAACACTGAACCACGCGTTAGGCGCGTGGTTTTGCTTATGCAGCAAAACAACCGGCAATATTGCCGGTTGTCAAAATCATTTGTTTTATCACTCTCATATTGACGAGTAGCCATTCAAATAAATGTGGCAGCTACTTTGAGACGATTATATTTCTCCAATATATCCGTTAGTATATATTCTGTATTTAATTGCCCCTGCATTTATTCCCCTGTAATACAAATATATCGTTCCCGTACTTCCATTTAACACGGTTGAATAAGAGAAGTTATTTGCATATGCGCCCGAAAAACTTCCTGAAATACTTAGTATTCTTGATGAACCGCCATCAACCTGCGAATAAAGACCTGTAACGGCTGTTGTTAAGTTCACCATAAAGTTACCATTGCGATCAAATATCCTGTGTGTGAAATACTTTGTTTTTGTTTTATCCGGAAATCCTTGCAATATCGGAAATTGAATGTTCTGAGTGTTTAACTCCGTATTTTCTGTTCCATCTACAATTGCATAGAAACCGTTTTCCAACACAATCAAATTTGTCATACGAATATCCTTGCCGACTACGCACTCTGTCCCATCGGAATTAAGGGCAGTATCGCCTTCTCGTTTATCAGAAACAAATTCCGTTGAGATTTCTTCTTCGGCATAAGCGTATAGCGGCAAAAGTAAAACCGAATTAAATACCATCAGAAATGCAATAATAAATGAAAAAGCGAGTTTCTTGTTTTTGAAATATTTATTCATATAAAATATCCTCCTTACTTTAAGTTGGAATAATTAAAAAACTAATTTTCTGTTTGGCACTATGACATCAATGAGCGTAACTCATTGATGTCATCTGCTAAAATACTTTATCTGTTTTTCTCTCTTTCCACAAACCTGCTTGCGATAAGCATAGCTGATCCGGAAGCGAATATTAACATATAAATATATATTTGGGAATCATCACCCGTATTCACGCCATTAACTTGACCTCGATTTTACATAATTTAATCAATTTTCATATAAATTATATCCTATCAAAATACATATGTCAAGTATTTGTTTTTATTTTTGTACATGCCTGCCTTGTTTTATGTATTTACATGTGCTTCAATTTATTGCATGTGTGTATGTATTTATGAGCAGTTGAATTCCGAGCCATTTCAGGCTAGCAGAGCCTAAAATCAATCGTACCGATAAGCGTATCAACCCTTGTGCATATTACATCTACTCTGTCTCCCAGGCGATATTCCTTACCTTTTGCACTGCCTATAAGCTTGAAATTCTCTTTGTCGAAATCATAATAATCATCTGTCAGCGAGTCAAGTCTTACAAGCCCTTCTACAGTATTTTCGAGCTGGACAAAGAAGCCGAATCCCGTCACTCCGCTAATTACGCCTGTTGCCTCAAATCCTATCCACCTCTCCATATATTGAGCTTTCTTAATCTTTTCGAGTTCGCGTTCCATGCTGATTGCCTTGCGCTCAGTGTCGGAAACCGTTTTCGAAATCGCCTCTGCCTTATCGTAGTAAGCAGAAAGCTCGTCCGCGTTCAGCCTTGAATGCATTTGATATTTTATCAGCCTGTGAATCCAAAGATCCGAATATCTTCGAATAGGTGATGTGAAATGGCAATATTGCTTAAAAGCAAGCCCGTAATGACCAAGGCATTTAGGCGAGTAGTATGCCTTTTGCATAGATCTTACCATAACGGTGCTGACAAGCGACATAAGATTGCTTTCCTGCGCCTCCTCAAGAAGCTTTCTTAAAGCCATGGGATGTACATTTCCCTCGTTTAGCGGCAAGGAGAGCCCTACGCCCTTTAGAAAAGCCTTTAATTCCATGACTTTTTCCGGTAGAGGTTTTTCGTGAACTCTATAAATAAAAGGATATTCCATCCAAAAATAATGTTCCGCCACCGTTTTATTGGCTATGAGCATAAATTCCTCTATAAGACGGTTTGCACTTCGTCTTTCTGAGGCAAAAACATCAATCGGGCTTCCGTTTTCGTCTATTTCAAACTCCGCCTCGTCTATATCAAAATCTACACTCCCCAGAGCTTCCCTTGATGCTCTTAAACATTCAGCCAGCTGCCACATATTTGATAGCATCTCGGCATGAGATTTCACTTTGGCGCTTAACTTTCCGTATTCTATAAAATCCGACACTTCATCATACACAAGTCTTGCCTTTGACCGTATAATAGACTCGCAAATCTTGTAGTCCACCACCTTGGCATTCCTGTCCATCTCCATGATGCAACTAAGTGTAAGCCTGTCTTTGCCCTCATTGAGGCTACATAGCTCATTTGACAAAAGAGTAGGCAGCATAGGTACTACATGATTTATCAAATACACGCTATTACCTCTCTTCAGCGCCTCGCAGTCCAAAGACATTCCCTCGCGTACAAATTCACTCACATCGGCAATATGCACCCCCAGAACATAGTTACCCGCCTCATTGATTTTTAGCGACACACCATCGTCAAGATCCTTAGAATAAGCTCCATCTATTGTTACTATCTCTTCATTTCGCAAATCCAGCCGTGACTTAATATCCAAGTACTCCATCACCAGCTTTGAAACCTTGCGAGTTTCGTTTTCTATTTCCGGTGCAAACTCCTTGATGAGTCCGTGCTCACTGATTATAGCCTTTATATCCTTATCGGAATCATCTGCTTTTGCGATTATTTCCACAACCTCTCCCTCGGCAAGCCGGTCTTCGCTTGGGTATCTTTTTATCTTTACTATGAGCTTATCTCCGTGCCTTGCTCCGTGAAGCCATTTATGTGGAATGAAAATATCTTCTTTCAGTCTGTTTTCCATAGGAATTAGAAAACCGTTTTTACCGCTTTTGTCAAGCGTTCCTACCACCTTGATAACGGATCTTTCCTTTACATTTACAACAAAACCCTCCGGTCCGTTTTCCCAAAGCGGCATGGGGATGAGTTCCACCTCTACGACATCGCCTTCCATCGCATCCTTCATATGACTTCTTCTGATGAAAATATCTTTTTCGTAGTCCTCGTGTTCGAGAAAACCGAATCCGCCCTTTGCTTTTCGTATGACGCCCTCAAGCAATTTTCTTTTTTTCTTCGACTTAGCTTTTCTGTTCATAATATCCTGCCTCAAGGCTTTCGCCATGCGTGAGCTTGCGCTCAGTGTATTCTATAACTTTTCTCTATTATATCCGATATGTATCAAGGCCGATACCGGATTCCGATATTATTTTTGCTCGGTTCAAAGACATGTCGTGAGCTTATTTTAGACAGCTTACCATAGCCCTGTTCTTCCGATTTCTTATTATTCGCTTATTAGCAAAGAAGACGATTACATTTATAATCTAATCGTCTTAACAAAATCAAATATATTATTAAAATATACCGCTCTAACCTCATCTGTATCGTTGAAAAGTTCATGCTTTGCCTCTTCAAAGTGAATATGTTTGACGCAGGCTGCTCTCTTCTTAAATATCTCCGCTCCGTCCATATTCACAAATGAGTCGTTTCCCGATGTAAACATCAAAACGGGAATCTTCACTTTAGCTGCGTTTTTCAAAACCTTACCCGTGGCTCTGAAGCTAGCACATCCCCAGCCGTTTGAAAACATGTATGTATGGTAATGTTCATCTTTTAATCTTTGATTAAATATGTAGTTATATCTTACTTCCGACCTTGTGCTGCTGCTTGCAAATACGGGAATTCCGTCGAATCTCTTTCCTCCCGGAAAAGGCTGAAGTTCCTGACGGAAAAGCTTAACCTTTGCACGCAGCAGATATACGGCAATCTTGGGAATTTTTCCGGTTTTGATGCTGAACATGGGAGAACTCAAAACGGCGCCTTCAAAATAGCCCGGGTGTTCTTCCATAAAAAGCGTCCCTATGGCGCCGCCCATAGAATGTGAAAACAGTATGCATGGAATATTTCCTATGGACGGTAAAATCACATTATCCATGAGCAGCTTCACATCCTTTACATAATCAGAATAGTCGCCCACATGAACCATATCCTTATCGTCCGTCTGCCTGCCGCAGTAACCGTGCCCTCTCTGCTCAAGAAAGAAAACCTCATAGCCCGCTTGCCAAAAATAATGCGCAATCTCGTGAAATTTTCCCCAGAATCCGCAGTATCCGTGAACTATGACAATGCATCCCTGAGAAGTTTCCCCCTTCGGCTGAAATGCGTTGTAATATCTGAGGTTTAGACCGTCAAAAGACTTAAAATCTCCTTGCCTTACATATTCACTGCGCCATTTTGCATTTTCATTTGAGATGTATTCATCATATTCGGCATCGTTTATCAGCCTTACGCCGAACTCTTTCATAGCTTTTTCTATATTTTCATTTAATAAATTACTCATTTGATTTACCCATAATATTTTTGATTAGAGAAAGAGCCCTGTCTGGAAAATTGGTAATAATTGCATTTACACCTTTTTCGCAGCACATTTTAACATCTTCGTCCTCGTTAACAGTCCAGACATTTACATCTATGTCCTGTTTTGAACATTCATCCGTAAATCCAGGAAATTGAAGATTGTAAACGGCAGGATGGAGTGCCTCAATACCGTGGAGTTTAGCATATTTTGGCATATCTATAGTGCCGTCCGCATAGAGGAATCCGCAGCGTGCCTCAGGTCTAAGTTCCTTAATTTTTTTCACTGTGTAATGATTAAAAGATGAATATATGACTCTATCCGTAAAACCGTATTCCTCTGTAAGTTCTATTATCTTTTCCTCTATTCCGCTGTAGAAGACTATCCCCGTTTTAAGTTCTATGTTAATATACATATCCGTATCGCTGTAAAGTTCAAATACTTCTCGCATGGTGGGAATCCTCTCACCTGCATAGTTCTCGCTTCCATAGGAAAAGTCAAAGCTTTTAAGCTCGCTCAGACTCATATCTTTGATAAAACCCTTACCATTTGAGGTTCTGTCTATCTTCTCGTCGTGGCAGACGACAAGCTGTCCGTCCTTTGACATCTGAACATCCAGTTCCACGCCGGCAGCCCCCATTTCTATAGCCTTTATAAATGCCGGCATAGTGTTTTCGGGACAGTAGCCGCTGGCACCTCTATGTGCCCAAACAAGGGGTCTTTTGCCATTCATTCTAATTTTCCTTTCCCCAAAGCATATCGTATTCCATACCGGTTACGCGTTTTAGAATCTTCTTTTCTTCTTCTGTTGTTTCCGAATCATCCTCGCCTTTCCTTCTTGCGATTTCTTTCTGAACTATGCTGAATTCTCTCTTTGTTATAGGGAAAATATATCCGAATATCAAAAGCAGGCTGACTAAGATAACGGGAAGAACTACAAATATAAGAGCAATGCCGTTTTGGGTATGAAGAGACTGTCTTAATCCCGACTGCGCAATATCCGTGTCGTATCCTACCATAGCGATTAAAATACCGATAATCCAAGCTGATAAGCCCGCGGAAATCTTTCTGGCAAAGGTTGCCATACCGGACACTATACCCGGTCTGCTTACCGATGTAATGAGTTCGTCAACCTCTGCCATATCTGCGAGAATGGCGAATATACTCGTTAAAGTAGCTGCATTTCCTATACCCACCCCTGCCGAAAGAGCTAGTATAGGATAAATCGAAGCTCCCTCATATGAGAACGCCAAAAGTCCGAGCGTACATGCTATTCTTATCGGAGCGCCTATCAGTATGGTGGTTCTCTTTGATGTTCTTGTCATTATAGGTCCAAATACGAGCATTCCTATAAGTTGTGACACCAGAAGAACGCCCATCAGCATGGTCAAATATCCCTTTGAATATCCGTTTAGAACATCGTCGACATAATATATCGCCATACCAGAAACAAAATCCATTCCGCACTGTCCGGACAGATATATGCCTATAAAGATTCTAAACGCCCTGCTTTTGAATACTGAAGCAGCCTGTGTAAAGCTCTCTCTTATATTGCTTTTTACAGGTTCTTTTTGTTTTTCCCATGTGAAAGTAAATGTGAAGAGCGAGCTCAAGCAAAACAGTATGCCAAAAAGTATTCCGACCTTGAGATACATATGTACATCCAAGGTATCCTTTATCAATAGAGTAGGAACGATACCCGCCGCAATAGCTCCAAGGGTTGACCAAATCATGCGCATGGCGGAGAACTTGGATCTTATGGAATAATCGTCTATCATATCCGGAAGAAGCCCGTTGTACGGAACCATAATGATTGTAAAACCTGTTGAAAACAGACAATAAATTATGATGTAATACATGAACAGCGCAGTTTTATTATCCGTCGGAAGCGTCGTCCACATAAGAATAAAGGTCGCTGCCGATACTATTCCGCCTATTAGAAGATACAGCCTTTTAGGACCGTATTTTGATACCGTTCTATCCGTGATGTTTCCCATTATAGGGTCTGTTATAGCATCCCATACCTTGCCTGCCAAAGGAATTGCTCCCGCCCATGCTGCCGGAATACCGAGCGCTTTTGTGAGAAAAACCATAAAAAATGTGTTTATTATTACAAAGGCACCGCCGCCATAAAACTCCGCCATTCCGTACATCAGTCCGGACAGGACTCCGGTTCCGCGATATTTCCCCGCTATTCTTTCTTTCATTAAATAATTCCTCGCTTAATATATTTTGTTAAAATCTGATTGTATACCTATGCCTTTTGCATAAATCTATCTGCTCAAAACATCTATAAGACTGTACATTTCACCGTTGAATTCACGCTTTTCCAAGAGTGCCCCTTCAATTTCGAAAGCCTGTATTCTTCCGCTTACCGTTCCTATCGCCTTGTTTTTGAAACCGCCTGCGATAAGCTCTATCGCCTTTGCCGCGGTTTGACTTGCAAGCATTCTGTCATCGAGTGTTGGTACCCCGCCACGTTGCAAATACGATAGAACTACTATTCTGGTTTCTCTGCCTGTCACGGTACTTATTTCCTCGGAAAGCTCGGCAGAGCTTATTCCTGAACCCTCTGCATTGATGATAATACTGTTCATCTTGCCCCTGGCAGCACCTCTGAGAATCTTTCTGCAAATCTCGTTTACATCGGCCTTTATCTCTGGCACCAAAACGGCTTCCGCACCGCCGCCTATTCCCGCATAAAGCGCAATATCTCCACAGTTTCTGCCCATAACTTCTATAATTGTATTTCTCTCGTGAGCGGAGCTTGTATCCCTCAGCTTTGAAATTGCATCTAAAACCGTATTCACCGCAGTGTCAAAGCCTATAGTAAACTCAGTATAGGCAAGGTCGTTATCTATTGTTCCCGGTAAGCACATAACATTGACTCCAAGCCTTGACAGCTCAAGAGCTCCTCTCATAGAACCGTCACCGCCGACTACGACAAGCGCCTCTATGCCGAAAGTTTCCAGAATCACCTTTGCCCGCTTTACACCTTCCTCGGAGTTAAATCTCGCACTTCTGGCTGTTTTTAATATCGTTCCGCCTCTATGAAGTATGTCTCCGACGCTGGACAACTCCATCCTTTCTATTTCTCCGTCAAGCAGCCCCTCATAACCCCGGCTTATTCCGTAGACCTCCATACCTGCATCTATACCGCATCTGACCACGGCACGAATAGCCGCATTCATCCCGGGCGCATCTCCACCGCTGGTTAAAACTCCAATCTTCATGCTATACTCCTTATTATCTCGCTATCTCCTTTATCTTCACATTGGCATATCCAAGCAAGTCAGCCATAGATTCCGCAAACTCCAAATTTGCCCTTACATATTTGTCCCCTGACGATACAATCTTACCGTTTCTGAGATATACAAGCACCTTGCTCTCACCCGGAAATTCACTCATAATCCTTTGAATTTCACTTATGACATCCGCTTCTTGCATTTTTCCCGCTTTTGAAACACCTTCGCCAAATTCAGGTATTCTCAGCTTTACAGCATCGTTCAACCCATTTCTTACGCTCGCGATTTTGTTACCTGCATTGCCGTCTTTACCTCTTACAGCGTCTTGTGACTTTTTCCTTTCAGCTCTCAACACTGCAATCTTTTCGGCTTCCTCTATACCTACTACGTGCTCCGCTATCACCTTTGCCTGCCCATTTTCGGATATATCCGCGCGTCCGCTGACTACTACGATTTGATCTTGTTCAATCAAATCCGAGCATTTTTCAAATGTATTAGGGAAAACAATCAGTTCTACACCGCCGTACAAATCTTCAAGCTGAGCAAATGCCATCATCTGACCTTTTTTTGTTATTAAAGTTCGCCTGCTGACTATGAGTCCCGCAAGAATTACCTCCTCACCGTCTCTGATGCCGCTTTCTCCGCTTACCTCCACGGCATTCTCGCCTTCTTCATAGCCTCCGCCTACAAGCTGCATCGTATTACAACTTGTAACTCTTGCTATTATATCTTTATATTGATTTAGCGGATGATCACTGATATATACACCTGTCATCTCTTTTTCCAGGTTCAAAAGTACCGCTTTATCAAAATTAGCCGCATCAGGAAGTTTTGGCGTTACGCCTCCGCTTCCCATCTCTTCACTGTTTAACTGAAAAAGGGATATTTGACCGGCTATGTTCTTGCGTGCGTTTTGCTGTGCCGACTCAATTATTTCTTCATATACTGCCAGATGAGCCGCACGGTTCGGGTTGAGACAGTCGAGCGCTCCCGCCTTAATCAGACTCTCCATCGCCTTTTTGTTAACTTCTCTTATGTCGAGATTATTTATGAAGTCAAAAATGTTTCCCGGCTCGCCCTTTTCCTTCCTGGCTTTGATAATTGCATCTACTACACCCTCGCCTACGTTTTTGACAGCCATAAGCCCGAAGCGAATTTTCCCGTCCTTTGCAGAAAAGCTGTGCTCACTTTTCAGCACCGAAGGCGGCAGTACTTCAATTCCTATGTCCCTACAGTTTGCAATGTATTTGGAAATCGCGGATGAGTCGTTCATAACGCTCGTCATCAAAGCCGCCATAAACTCTACAGGATAGTACCTTTTCAGATAACCGGTTTCAAAGGCAAGCACCGCATATGCCGCCGCGTGTGATTTGTTAAAGGCATATTCGGCAAAGCTGACCATGTCATCAAATATAGCCTCTGCCGCATGTTTTGGAATCCCGTTTCTGATACAACCGGAAATCTCTATGCTTCCGTCATCAGCTGTTTTTCCGTTTATGAACCACTCCTTTTCTTCCATCATCACATCCGCCTTTTTTTTGCTCATAGCACGACGCACAAGGTCGGAGCGTCCGTAACTATATCCCGCAAGATCTCTAACTATCTGCATTACCTGTTCCTGGTATACCAAGCACCCATAGCTTACATCGAGTATCTTGGCAATTTGCGGGGTTACATACTGAATATTTTGCGGATTTTTTTTGTTCTCTATATATTTCGGAATTGAGTCCATGGGACCCGGTCTAAACAGTGAAATTCCGGCTACTATATCTTCAAAGCAGCTCGGCTTAAGGTTCTTCATAAACGAGGTCATCCCCGAGCTCTCAAGTTGAAACACTCCGAGAGTGTTGCCGTCTGCAATCATGGAATAAACTGCGGAATCCTCATATCCTATCTTGCTGAAATCTATATCTATACCGTGATTTTCCTTTATCAATGCCTTGGCATTGCGTATCATTGTCAGGTTACGAAGCCCCAGGAAGTCCATCTTCAGAAGTCCCAGTTCCTCTATTGTCGTCATGTTAAACTGCGTAGCTAAACCCTTGTCCGACATGTAAAGCGGCACATATTCGTTTAGCGGCAGTTTTGAAATAACCACTCCTGCTGCATGGGTGGAAGCGTTTCTCGGCATACCTTCTATGCGCATAGCCATATCTATTACTCTTTTTACGCCGGCGTCTTCCTCATACATCTTGCTTAGTTCGGGGCTTACATTCAAAGCCTTTTCTAAAGTCATATTAAGCTCAAACGGGATGGCCTTAGCTATCCTGTCAGCCTCCGCATAGGTGAGATTGAGGGCTCTTCCTACATCTCTTACCGCCGCCTTCGCCTTTAGTCTACCGAAAGTTATAATCTGCGAAACATTCTCTCTGCCATATTTACGCTTCACATATTCTATGACCTCGCCTCGCCTTTCGATGCAAAAGTCTATATCTATATCCGGCATGCTCACTCGCTCGGGATTCAAAAACCTCTCAAAGATGAGATTATATTTTATCGGGTCAATATCGGTAATCCTCAAGCAGTATGAAACAATGCTTCCGGCAGCTGAGCCTCTGCCGGGTCCTACGGCAATATTATTTTCTCGTGCATAGTTGATAAAATCCCAAACTATCAAAAAATATTCCACATAGCCCATGGACTCTATCACCGACAGTTCGTAATTCATCCTTGCGGTTAAAGACTCATCTATATGTTCATATCTCTGCTCAAGTCCTCTCTCCACTAACTCCCGCAGGAACTCGGAGCAGGTCTTGCCTGCCGGCGGAACAAACTCAGGAAGGTGATATTCACCGAAAGTAAACTCCACATTGCATCTTTCGGCAATCTTAGCCGTGTTGTAAACAGCCTGCGGTGCAAATGCAAAAATAGTCCTCATCTCAGCTTCGCTTTTTAGGTAAAACTGATCATTGGGAAAACGCATTCTCTTTTCGTCATCTATGCTTGTAGCGGTTTGAATGGCGAGAAGCACATCGTGAGCCTCCGCATCCTCCTGTCTTATATAGTGAACATCGTTTGTTGCGACAAGCGGAATATCAAGTTCCTCCGAAAGCCTTAAAAGCTGTTGATTTACCATAGCTTCTTCCTCAAGACCCTGATCCTGCATTTCTAAGAAAAAATTACCATGACCGAATATTTCGTCAAGCGATAACGCCTCCTGCCTTGCCCCCTCATAGTCTTTGTTCAGAAGTCTCTGCTGTACCTTGCCCGCCAAGCAAGCTGACAAAGCGATAATTCCTCCGTTATGTTTTCGCAGGACATCCTTATCCACGCGAGGTTTGTAATAGTAGCCGTTTATATATCCTTCCGAAACTATCTTAATCAAATTTCGGTATCCGTCGTTATTTTCGGCAATCAAAACCAGATGATTTTGGTATCGGTCCAAATCCGAATCCTTATCCGTCATCTTACGAGCCGCCATATATATCTCGCAACCTATCAAAGGCTTGATTCCGTGCTTCTTGCATTCTTTGTAAAAATCAACAACTCCAAACATAGTGCCGTGGTCTGTTATCGCTAAAGAATCCATCCCCAGCTCTTTGGCACGCTTAACAACGCCGTCTATTCTGGCAGCGCCGTCTAACAAGCTGTATTCGGTATGTAAATGCAGATGCGTAAATGACATTTTTCGACTCCTTGACAGCAGTGATTCATACTAATAGAATTATATCATAGGCATAGGATTTTTGAAATGAAATATGGAGGTTATCATGTTAAATATAACAACCGAAAAATATAAATTTTTTCAGCACAAAGAATGCGAGTTTTTCCCTTGTCACAAAACTAATAAGCCGGAAGATTTTAACTGTCTGTTCTGCTATTGCCCCCTTTATGCACTAGGTGACAAGTGCGGCGGAAACTTCCGGTATACGGAAACGGGATTTAAGGATTGCACAAATTGCATGTTCCCGCATGTTCGCAGCAACTATGAAAAAATTATCGAGCGCTATAGTGACATAATCGCTATCGCTGCAAAATCGAGCGAAAAATAATAACTTAACGGTATAACCCATATGCCCGAGGTATGGTGACTTAAAGATAGTTACCTTTTCCCGGGCTGTTTTTACAAAGGAATACTTATGAGAGAAATTGCTGTTTATGGTAAGGGAGGCATAGGCAAATCAACGCTCAGTGCAAATATTTCCGCAGCCCTTTCATTGCAAAATCAAAGAGTTCTACAGATAGGTTGCGACCCGAAGCACGATTCCACCAAGCTTCTCATGCGCGGTGAAAACATACCTACAGTATTAGACTACATCAAAACACACTCGCCTCTTGAATATAAATTATCCGATATTTTGTTTGAGGGCTTTGGAAATGTAGGCTGTATTGAAGCAGGCGGACCGAAGCCCGGTGTCGGATGCGCAGGCAGAGGAATAATTACAGCCTTTGAACTGCTCGAAAAATTTCACACGAAAGAAAACTATGATGCCGTCGTATACGACGTATTGGGAGATGTTGTCTGCGGCGGTTTTGCCGTACCGATTCGTCGTGAATATTCCGATACCATTTTCATCGTCACCTCGGGAGAATATATGTCACTTTATGCCGCAAACAATATACTTCGAGGTGTGCTAAACTACGACGAAAACCGTTCGCGACTCGCAGGTTTACTGTATAACAGCCGTAATGTAAAAGACGAAGACGAAAGAGTTTACAAATTTGCACAAGCTGTTAAACTTCCGGTATTCGCCAAAATACCGAGACATGATATTTTTGCGGAGGCTGAAAAGAATAACAAAACTGTAGTTGAGTTGAATTTAGGTAAAGAACATGTAATCACGAATATTTTTTCCGACATTGCAAAACGAATCATAAGCTCTCCTGTACTTTATCCGGCAAACCCGCTGTCTGACGAGGAATTGGAGTCGCTTATTTTGCAGAGCAGGCCTGCACAGACGAAGACCTCATACTCAGAACACGCTTCTGATGAAAAGAAAGCCGGATTTGACAAAACAGGCAAAACATCCTGCAACAGTTTCTGCGGAGGCTCAAGCTATGACAGCGGTTATTTATCAAAGAATGTTATCAGAGATGAACCTCTTCACGGTTGCGCTTTTAACGGAGCTATGACAATGAGTTCAAATCTCAGCGATGTAGTAATCTTGGCACATTCACCGAAAAGCTGTACCTATCTGTCTGTACAGACCATAAGTTCTTCAGGACGAAGAATACTCTTTGAAAGAGGCAGCATCCTCCCATCATCAATTATTCCTAATGTAACATCAAGCGATATGGACGAAAGTGATATGGTATTTGGCGGAAGTGAAAAATTGCTTGATAAGGTTCGTTCAATCATATATTCCGATAATCCGCCTAAGGCAGTGATAATTGTAAGTTCATGTCCTTCGGGAATAATCGGCGATGATATAAACGATGCTGTCGCACTTTCAAACGATAGGACAAAGATTGTAACTGTCAAAGCTGAAGGAAACCTCACCGGGGATTATTTACAAGGCATGCTCATGGCATATACATCGCTTGCCCGGCAGATAATTATTCCCGATGTTGAGCTTCGCCCTAAAACTGTAAATATCATCTTCGAAAAAGTAGTCGCACGAAATACGGAAGCAAATTTCCAAAGGATAAACAAATTCTTAAAGCGCATGGGAATCTCCGTCAACTGTAGATTTCTATGCAATACCGACTACGCCTCGCTTCGTGATTTTTGCTCAGCCGAGCTTAATCTTTTAGCCTATCGGGATTATACGGGAAAAATTCTTGAAGACTTTTTCAAGAAAAACTATAATTCTCGTTTCTTTCAATACCAGTTTCCTGTGGGTTTTGATGCGACTAAACATTGGCTTTTAGCCCTGGGTGAGTATTTTGATGTGCGAGAGGAAGCCGAAAAGATAATTTCAGAAAACCGCATTATTTATGAATCAGCCATTGCAGACATCCGTCCTTTGCTTCGCGGCAAAAAGCTGATGATTATAACATACAATCATGAACTCGATTGGGTTTTGCGTGCCGCTTTGGATTGTGAAATGGATATTGTCAGAATAGGCATATTAAATTTTTCTCAGGACGAGGGGTTCCGTTCTGCTCTTGATGAAGTGAAAAATTTAGATGTCGTTGAAAATTACGATAGGAATGAAAGAACGGCTGACATAAAACGGCTGGAGCCGGATATAATTTTGTCGAACTATGAACCGGCAAGCGTACAAGAATGTATAACAGATACGATTCCAATGTGTCCTGACACAGGATTTTTCTCAGGTCTGAAAATAATGCAGCGCTGGGCTTGGCTGTTTAACTCACAAGAGGAGGGAGAATGGTTAAATGACAGAAAATTATTTGACAAATATTACTCCGGATAGTTTATCGGGACTGATTTTTGCTTTTGAAGGAGTGTCTCGAAGCATAGTTCTTATGAACGGACCTACAGGCTGTAAATTCTATCATTCAGCTACTTCTGATAACAGGATGATAAGGCAGCCTGAATTTGATCCGCTGGAATACCCTGAGTTTTGGTATTTCGGTCAGCCACGCGTACCCTCAACATATCTCGACAAGAGAGACTATGTCTACGGAAGTGAGGACAAACTTCATGATGCCATAGTTTTTCTGAAAAATGAGATTGACTTTGATCTTCTTGCTATTGTAAATACTCCCGGCGCCGCACTCATAGGCGACGACCTTGTAAGAATTTCTAAAGCTGCCTGTAATGACAAAAATATTATAACTTTTGACAGCCCCGGATATTCGCTCCCCATCTGGAACGGTTATATCAAAGCTTGTGAGCTGCTCATAAACAGGTTCGCAAAGGAAAAAAATAAAACAAAGTTCGATAAATCCAATAAATCCGTAAACATCCTGGGATTATCT
Organism: Eubacterium sp.; assembly: GCA_034180045.1. GTDB lineage: Bacteria > Bacillota > Clostridia > Peptostreptococcales > Anaerovoracaceae > Eubacterium_B. The sequence goes on along the minus strand of JAXFOY010000019.1, from coordinate 14,641 downwards.
ATTTATCACAGGGACTTCGCAGGGGATAAAATAGAGCTTGAAACAGCGCTCAGGCTATGCGGAATTGATGTGAATTGCTTCCTGTGCAGCGGCTCAGGGCTTGAAGATATTGAAAATATACCTCAAGCAGATCTCAACATCGTGCTTGACCCTATCTACGGAACTTGTGCGGCTAAACTTCTTGCAAAGCGATTTGATATGCCTTATATAGTTTGTGACGGGCTTCCCATCGGCTTTACCGCCATGGAAACTCTCATCTTAAAAATTTGTGAGAAACTTAATTGCAGTGCCGAGAAATTTATTGTGCGAAGCGAAAAAGCAAGAGCCAAATGCTTTGCTCATCTTTCCAGAATAAGAGCGGTTACGGGACTTCCAAAAGGCGTAAAGTTTGCAGTACACGGCACGATTTCGCAGTGCCTTGGATACACTGATTTTATCTCTAAGTACTTCGGAATGATTCCCGATTCAGTTTCTGTAGTTGAAAGAACAGATGATGCTTATATTTCAGCCACACATCAAAATACCGCTCTTGACAGCAAATTATCATCTATGCTGAATGGACTTGGCTTTCCTGAAGCCGAAAAAAGATATATTCTAGACACGGATGCCGAGCTTGTCTTTGCTGACGGTCAGACCATAGCCATGCTCAAAGCAAAAGGGAAACAGTTTTGCGGCGTAGAAATCAGCTTGCCTTCACTTGGCTATGTTGATGTAATCGAAAAAACCCATTTAGGTGTGAGCGGCGGCTTGCTTATATGTGAACAAATCATAAACGGCATGCTTTATTAAAAAATATGTTGACATCCATATTTTTTGATGATAGTATTTGTATATTATAACAAACCTGTGACGGAGAGTAGTAAGCTTTGAAGCTTCAGAAGAGAGATTTGCAGACGGTGTGATTGCAGACTGACAGCGCTTTGCCGAATGGACTCCGGAGGGCAAACTGAACGAAATATCGGTCTTTAGGTGTTAGGATAAAGTCTTGATTTCAAGTAGGGGCGACGGAGAAGATACTCCGTAAACAATATCTGCATATGTCAGTATGCGAAAGAGTGGGCGTTTTACGCCAAGCAGGGTGGTACCGCAGGAGATTTCGACTCTTGTCCCGGCAAATTCCGGGATAGGAGTCTTTTTATTTATCTTCAATCCTTTCGCAAATCAACTCACCTTAAGGTGCGCAAAAAGGAGAAAAAATGTCAAACGAAGCTATCAAAAAAACAATACCTTACAAAATTTATTTGAGCGAGAGCGAAATGCCGACTCATTATTACAATGTCAGAGCTGACATGAAAAAGAAGCCGGAACCGCTTCTTAACCCCGCTACAAAAGAGCCTGTAAGTTTTGAGGACTTGCAAGCGGTCTTCTGTGATGAACTGATAAAACAGGAACTTGATGAAACCAATCGATATATTGAAATACCGAGTGCTATCAGAGATTTTTACAAGATGTACCGTCCCGCACCGCTGGTGCGTGCCTACTGCCTGGAAGAAAAGCTACAAACACCGGCGAAAATATATTATAAGTTCGAGGGGAATAACACCAGCGGAAGCCATAAGCTTAATTCCGCTATAGCCCAAGCATATTATGCAAAGCAGGAAGGGCTAAAAGGTGTCACTACGGAAACAGGTGCGGGTCAATGGGGCACGGCTCTTTCTATGGCATGCTCATATTTCGGTATTGACTGCAAAGTATATATGGTTAAGGTTTCTTACGATCAGAAACCGTTTCGCAGAGAAGTAATGAGAACCTATGGTGCCTCCGTTACTCCTTCACCGTCGGAAACAACGGAAATCGGAAAAAAAATATTGGCTGAACACCCAAATACTACGGGAAGCCTTGGCTGTGCAATTTCGGAAGCTGTCGAGGCAGCCGTAAGCATGGACGGGTATAAGTACGTTCTCGGCAGCGTCCTGAATCAAGTTTTGCTCCATCAAAGTGTAATAGGACTCGAAACCATGACAGCTATGAAAAAATATGATATAAAGCCGGACTTAATAATCGGTTGTGCCGGAGGCGGCAGCAACTTAGGCGGATTGATTTCACCTTTTATGGGCGAAAAGCTTAGAGGTGAAGCGGATTACCGCTTCATCGCCGTTGAACCGGCATCCTGCCCAAGCTTGACCAGAGGAGTGTACGCTTACGACTACTGCGATACCGGTCGTGTATCACCGATGGCAAAGATGTACACTCTCGGCAGCGGATATATTCCGGCTCCAAATCACGCCGGCGGTCTTCGCTATCACGGCATGAGTCCTACCATTTCCGAGCTTTATGATCAAGGATATATGGAAGCTGTAAGTTACACTCAAACAGAAGTCTTCGCCGCTGCACAGAAATTTGCCAGGGTAGAAGGAATTCTACCCGCCCCTGAGAGCAGCCATGCAATTAAGGCTGCTATGGACGAGGCTGTCAAATGTAGAGAAAGCGGAGAAGAAAAAACTATACTTTTCGGTCTTACGGGTACAGGCTACTTCGATCTATATGCCTACGAAAAGTTTAATAACGGAACTATGAACGATTATGTTCCCGATGATAAAGAAATAAAAGCAAGCCTTGACGCATTGCCAAGACTTGCCGAATAAAATTCTATTATATGGCGTGCACGGCTATTCCCCGAGAACCTTGGCGGCATCTTCAAGCTGCCGCCAGAGCCTTGCACACTCTTCTTTTAGCATAGAAAGTCCAATATCTGTTATAATGTATGAACGTTTTCTTCCCTCTTGTTTTGTCTCTCTCACAATTTTATTTTCCTCAAATTTTTGCAACATAGCATACAGCGTACCCGGACCTACGAGTACACTGCCATTTGAAAGTTCTTTTACCTTCTCCATAATGTCAACTCCACAGCATTCTTCTGTCAGAGAAAGCAAAATATAAAACATAGGCTCTGTAAGAGTTTGAAATTGATTTCTTGCCATTTTCTAAATTAATCCTAACTTTAATCTTAAACCTTCAATTTGATTTTCGTTCAGATTTTCTATTCCATACATATGAATACATTTTCCATCGTATCTTACAATCGTTATAAATCCGTCAAAGTAGGCTTCTTTAGCTTGCCACTTTAATCTTATATCCTCAGTTTTTTCCATATTCTCATATGTCTTAAGCATATGCTCTCTAATCAGATAATCGATTTTTATCTCATATACCGTAATACCTACATCGAAATATTCCGTAACTTTTGCCCCATTCTTACAGCAATTAAGTATATATTCCGTTTTCTTTCCCAGCATATTTCCTTCTGATTTTACTTGAATTGATTCTACCTCAGCACCTTTTTTTATCAAAAGTTCACTTGATATTCCGATATCTGCATTTCTGCCGGAAAACGCTTTTTGCCCTGTCTCATGTATCGCATAATATATAAAAATCGCACATAATCCGAGGCTTATCACCGTTACCAAAATAAACGATTTCAAAAAATTCAGTTTCAAACTTCCAACAATCATCGCAATTCCGATCATCACAAAGCACATAAAAATAAAAAGAAACACAGTGCCGGGTGTCATCATCCCTCCTCTTGCGATAGAAAAAATAAAGAGAAGCATGAAACATATCAAGCCGACTGACGTTCTTTTTTGTCTGCCAAAATGTCTTGCATATGTAATTTTTTCTCCCTTCTCCAGCTTCTTTTTGGATTTGTAATACCAAAACATAGTCGAAACTGCTCCCAAAACGCATGCCAAAAGTTGAAATCCCGTAAGTATAAATAAAACTTGAGCTATCGGTGTAAGTATAATATCAAGACTTTTAGCATTGCAATAAGATATAAAAACTAAAATCAAAACGCTATATACTATAGGCCAATTCTTGAGTGTCGCCGTCTTGATATTTATTAAGCGCTCTTCTTCGGTGACAAGCGGTATCGCATTGTTTCTCAGTTTTTGAAAAATGCAGAATTTGCGTTTTGATGTAATGAATTTCCATCCCGCTTCTTCACAGTAGCTCGCATACTCCGCTGAAGTTTTACTATTTCCATTGTTTAATTCACTTTCATATGGAAATACATCAACAAAGTATTCAATCTCCTGAGGCTCTCCTTTCTCGAATGCCAAAGCATAGTCCCAGTCCTTAAAAATATACCCTCTTCGTGCCATTTTGTTCAGGTATGCAGTAAATTCGTCGCATTCTCTATATTGAAAGTTCCAAAAAGTATGCTTCATAGTAAATCCTACTTTCTATAGCAAATTCCAATAAAACAAATATCGAGTATCGATAATATTATTATAATATTATCGATACTCGATATTGTCAAGACCATAAATTAACTATTTGGATTGCTAAGATTGGATTTTAATTCGATAGCTGCCTTTTCAATTTTATTATTAGAGTTTTCATCTTCTACATCCTTAGGCTTCGGCTCAGTCTTCTTTGCCTGTTCAAAAGCCTTCAGTATTGCTTCTTTAATACCGTCTGTTGTGGCAGTAGCGTTTGACACTGCATCAACATCTTTTATTTCAGACTCTGTCTTACCGTTAAAAAGTTCAAGCCCCTTTCCGTCTAGGAATCTTTGCCAATAATCCGTGTTTACCGCTGCAAACTTTGATTTTGCGGCATCATCTCGGCTCCCCTTATCAACTATTTCTACCACTTTGCCATCCTTGATTTCGACCTTTATAATTACATCGTAGTCGTAGTCCATGCCGTTAAAAACAACATTTCCCCTAAAAATGTTATCTTTATTTTCGACTTCATCCTCTTTTCCTGTACTTTCAGATGGGTTTTCAGGCTTATCTGACGGATTTGGATTTGGTTCAGGCTGTGGTATCACCTCAGGTTTTGCAGGTATAGGAGCATGCGGAGTTTCCGACTCATATGCATCTTTAATCGCCCTGTACACTGCAAGTTTTATCGCATTGCTCGTATATGTAGCATTTGTAATCTTATCCACATTAGGAGTCTGCGCGCTTATAATTCTCTGAATCACGGCTGCACCGCCGGCAAAATAGTTTATCGGGGCCTGCGTTTCGTTGTGTGAAATTACTTCTATATTGGAAATACTGTTTCCGCTAACAGTAACTTTCACCTTAAGTTCTCCCCCGAATCCGACAGCGCTTCCGTAATACACGCCGTCTTTTAATTTTCCGTTTTCGGAAGCCTTAAAGTCAAGGGAAATATTATGAACTGGCACATTTGATACGGCCGCCGTTTTTTTGTTATCTACAGCCTTCGGTTTTTCCACTTTTTTTGCATTCGATTTTTTTTCGGTAGGCTTCGGTTTTTTCTTTGCTTCTGTACTCTGTGATTTCGGCTGTGCATTTGATGTATCGCCTGCATTTATACTTTTGCTGATGCTAAAGCCTGTGATTCCTACAAATACAGCAACTACCACAAGTACCGCCACAATTTTATCGCTTTTTAATTTCATTAATTACCTCCCTCGTTAAGTGCGTTATATACGGCTTCCAAAATCCCTGCGGAACTGAAGGTTGCGCCGCTAACCGTATCTACATTAGGGCTTTGTTTTTCTATCACAGTTGTAATTACAGCTTTTGCACTTTCAAAATACATAGCGTCATCTACATTCGATAGAATATCAATCTTTGAAATTTTGCCTTTTTCAACACTTACACTTACTTTTATCTCGCCCTTATATCCCTTTCCGATGCCTTCATATATTCCATCCTTAAAGCCGTCAGCTTCCTCGCCTGATGCCGGGCTTTCTCGCTTCGTCTCCGGTTCTTTCATCTTAACCGCCTTTTTCTCAGGCAACTTGTTAATCTTAACTTCTTTAATCGTACTTCCGTAAAATATACCGAGTAAAACTGCGATACAAATCAATGCCGTAAGCACTATTCTTACCAGACTTTTATTTTTCATACCTCTTCTCCTCTATACTAAACTGACTGAACGGCTTTCTTTTTGAATGACTTAATAGCTTTGCGTACTCTCAAAACCGTGTACGATAGGAATATCACCGAGTAAAATATGAGATTTAAGGTTCTTGTGCTCGAGTCGGGTCTTCCGATATAAACCATCATTACCTGTACATAGACCATGGCATAGAATATATATGCAAATTCCTGTAGGCTTTTCCATTTGCTCGCTTTTATCTTCTTATGAACAAAGTTAAAAGATGTAATGAATAAAGGTATCATTATCGCTATTGCAAAAGCGCCTGAAGCGAACATCATCAAATTTGTCCAAAGCGGAATGCCTTTCATTCCGCCTACCAGCGGCAAAGTGTACAAAAGACTTTGGAAAAAATAATAGATGTTATGAGGCAAGGTTACTATACAAGCTATTATTGAAAGCTCCGCTCTGTTTTTGCGAAGCTGCTTGAACACCTTGTATTTCATGCTGAAAACGCCCATATACATTACTAAAATAAAAAATGCACCGCCAAGAGCCCCCGATGAAATCGACCTCATCACTTGCTCCAGACCGTTCACATACTCAACATCATAGCCGTTAAGACGCATAATCGCATGATAAATTGACATCAATGATATAGTTCCCGCAAAAAAATAGATTTCCGCTGAGAATTTTTTGATAAAATCGCTAAAAAAATAGCTGATTACAGTTACTGTAACAAGACAATAAATGCCCAACATTAGCTTTATTCCTCCTTAGTAGATAAGTTTGTATCAATTATTCCGGATTGCGAAATTTTTTCTCTTTCCTCAATAGATTTGATTATATGATATATTTAGTCAAAAAAAGTTAGGAGATGCTAACTTTTACACAAAAATATAAGTTCTCATCGCAACAAGAACCTATATAATTATATATATTTTTTTGATAAAAATCAAATGTTTTTATATAGGCTGTAGAAAGGCTTTCTAGGATTGTCAAACATATGTGACAAAAGCCATCCGGTTAATATCTATGCTATGTTCTTGTGATACGCTGTAACCATTTCATTATGGGTCTTAAAGTCTAGTACTCTTCTTGCTATATTATTGGTTCTACTTGCATATCTATTAAATGCCTTATACATCTCTTCTTCACTTCTGAATCTTCGTCTTGAATAAAAAATTTCATTATCTATTTTATGACTTCTTTCCACTACTCCATTTTGCCAAAGCGAGTACGGTCTTGTCCGTTCTCCTTAACATCCTTGATGTTTCGTATGTACTATGCTCATTTACCAATTTTATTATTCTTTTTCGACTATACAAATCTATTGCTGTTATCTGATAGTATCTATCGTAATCACTCTTGAATCCTATACATTCAACCGGAACATACTTTACATCCATTTGAACATATTCACCCGGATAACTAGCTTTCACCGGCTTGTATTTGCTTTTCGGATAGCTGATCCGTTTAGGTTTTTCATAGTTTTTTAATCTTTTGATTTGCTTACACATAGACTCATAACTACGAGTATAACCTGCATCCTTACACTTTCTGTACACCTGACCTACTCCCTCATGTTTGTGTCTGATATACTTTTTCTCTATTAGCTCTATTTCTGCCTTTGTATGTGCCTGTGGATGACTATGGGGACGCCTTGATTTATTAGCTAGTGATTGTACTGTTCCATCATATTTCTTTCGCCATCTTTGTACCTGCTGCCTGCTTGTATCGTATCTTCTGGCAGCTTTTGCGTTATTATCATATTTTATGGCGTATTCAACAACCCTCTGGCGAAATTTCATTTCTTCTGTTATACTAATTCTCATAGAAAGCCTTTCTCTGATACTATGGTTGGTCGTTAAACTCATTTTACCAGATGGCTTTCTATTTTTTTGTCACATATGTATTATCACCTAACAATCAAAATCTTATCCTGCGTGACCTATTGCGAGTTTATTGATAATCCTAACGAATCGCTCTCTGTCGACATTAAAATGAATTTTTCCATCGATTATCTTTATTTGAGATTCTATTAAATGTTTTAAAGAAGGATCATTTTCTAATGCGGTTAATACTTTTTTATTGCACTCATATCCAATAAAAATATTGCTTTTCAATATTTCGAGATAATAAGCACAATACTGTTCGTCAAAAGAAAAACCATTGTTACAATGAAAACACGCCGGTATAGTTGGTAAATTATCAGGATAAGGTTCAATTAAAAAAGTCTTGGAGGGAACATGCTCTCTGGTTGTAGCAACATCACCGCAGTATATGCACCCACAATCTCGATTTTTATCCCAATATGTATAATATCCTAAGCCGTCTGTTTTTTCACGTCGTTTTCTCTGTTGCATAATACACCTATATAGACGAGGTTAATATTTCGTCTGTTTTAATATTAATCTGATTTAAAAGCTGATGATAATAATACATCAATTTACGAAGTTCTTCGCATGATTCAATGCTATATTTACTGGTGCAATTTTCGCAATCCTCATTACAGTTGAATTGTTGTCTTTGTTTCGCAATATGTATTTTCTTTTGACAAGAACCATAATACAATTTATTGTGCGCTAAATCGTTGCGAGGTTTTATTAAATTGCGTTGGTACTTGTCAGCAAATGTATCATTCCAAGTAGAATCGTCCTCAAATTCTCTTACGACCAATGCCATAATTGCATATCTATCTTTATTGTTCATAACATAGTCTACAGATTCCATTGCGGCTTTTAAAAATTTATAGCCATTCTTTGAGGAAAGCTTGTTGAAATTACTTTTCGAATTTGATTCCGCATTTTCAACGAATTCTCTTGCTTTGTTAACTATTATTTCCTTTTTAGTATCAGAAAGTTTGTCAAACAAAGCAAGTGTAGTAGTTCTACAGATATAGTCAAATTCGGATGTGCTATCCATAATTAATCCTCTGATATTTGCTATACTATATTCACGTTTAATATTTTTCTTAATTACTTTATCAACGGTGCTAGTCAAATCCTCTCTCGTAGAAAAGAAAACTCCATCTAGATGTTCATCGCTATTTTTCATTTCTTGCTTCATTGTTGCATAATTGCTTGAATAGAAAACAATATCGGTGTAAATGTTGCGACTTCTTAAATCTCGGATAATTACATCACCGGTTGTGCCCGAAATTGCGTAATCAATAACAATTTGATCGTACAGATTAAAGATTTCCACATCAAAATTGTCTAATTCTTTTTCTTTATAATCTTTGAATTGACTGTATATGGTGAGGTGAGGCATCATGTTGTTCTGCTTTACAGAATCTTCTATTAATTCCCGTGCCGTTTCTATGAAATCCTCACTATCATCTATCCACAATATTTTATACATCGTGTTCATTTGTTTATATCTCCCTTTGAGGCAATGTTATGACAAATTTTGCACCGTTAGGTTCATTATTTTCCGCAGAAATTCGACCGTGCATTTTTTTGACAACACTTTCAACATTATATAATCCAATACCCGTTCCACCTGTATTACTAAAACCAAATTCAAAGATACGATTCATATCAGCACTACCAAATCCAGTTCCATTATCTAAAACTACAATGCTCGGGGTATCAATGTTTTTCATGTTTAAATAAAACCCTGTAGAATTACTTTTCAGAGAATTGGAAACCAAATTGTCTAACATCAGGGACACATATTGTGGATTGAAACGCACGATATATTTGCCATCAACATCAATATTAAAACGCAAATTGAAGTACTGTCTAGACAATATATTAAGAAGATATTCCTTGCAAAAAACGAATAAATCTTCCGTAATAAATTCATCTTCAATATTGAATTTTGCAAGTGCACTATATTTTAAAGCACTAAGAATTTTATCGGTAGCCACAGAAATGGCGCCTAATTCTCGGTAGTTATTAATACCTATTTTTTTTGCAAGAGTAGTAACGCCATTTCTAATTGTTAAAGCGTTCGTTTTAACCAAATGTGTTTTTGCTGAAAAACTTTTTTGATCTTCGGTAACAGCGCTGAAAATTGTATTACTTTGAGCATGATACTTCTTAGCTTCTTCTTCTGCCTCGAATTGACGCTTTTCAGCTTCCTCTTTTGCTTTTTGAGCGGCTTGAGCTTCAGATTCAGCTTTTGCACGTGCCTCGGCTTCAGCTTTACACTTTTCTTCTTCTAACTCCAAAAGGTATTCAGTATACTTATCATTTTCATCAGTAATTTCTTTACCAACTCTGTTTCTCAAAGCATAAAGTTTTGTTAATATAGGATCTACAATCGAAGTTAATAAAGTTATGCGATCGTCATCCAAGAAGTCTTGTCGGCTAGATGTTGCGATATCAGGTAAATCATCATCGTCTAAAATATCGAATGTTATTTCGCCCTCGATATAATTAGCCATAGCTTGAGTACTAGGGCTTATAACAAAATAATCTGCAACCGCCAGTTTGTTTCTAACATATAATCTTAATCGGTTCGGTTGATAGATCGAGTTCCTTATAAAGTTGTCATCAACAGCATTTTTCTGTTCGATAGTACTGTGAATTGCTATCCAACCAGTTAAAAGGTAATCTTTTTCCACTTGGGAATCGTCTTCAAATTTATATATAAATTTGCCACTCGTTGGAGTAGGTGCTTTGTCAATAAACTTAGTTTCACGAGGAGTGTTGGCAATGTGTTCATATTGAGATGCCCAAGAAAAAGCAATGCTTTTAGACATTTTCGAAGCAATATTTAAACCACTGTTGTCAAATAAAGCATAGAAATTCTTATAGGCTATCTTTTTTTCTACAGGCTTAAAATCTACCACATCATTTTTATTGGTTTTAACAGAAGCATATATGGTAGACTTCAAAGAATCAATTAAATAGAAATCCGAAAAGACACGACGAAGCCCTTCAATTTTTTGAGCTCCGTTTCGCCTCAAATCGACATTTTCTAACTTTATTGCCGTTCCACTCGAAAAACTTTCCCATATATCTTTGTTCACTAAAGAAACTGATTTGGCAACTTTATCAAGACGAGGAAAATCAGAGTCTTTGTATTTTGAAAGGTTTACTTCCCATTTGTTTTCATAGCTGTCGTTTTCTTTTTTGGTTAATATATAGTACTTGTTAGAAAGATACAAGGCCGCAAGCTTACCGATACCTTTTCTGCCCATAACCGTCTTTTTGTCAGCTGTACTAAGATCGGTATCTGTTCTTTTGTTTCTGCCAATCCAAACATACTTTTCAGCCAAATCAGCATAATCCATACCACTACCATTATCAATTATTTCGATAACAGAATGCTTTTTATCAGACATATCAATATAAACATATACTTTGGGTGCTTTTGCATCCAGCGCATTTGCAACCAGCTCGGAAATTGCGTTAGCCGCATTGCTATAGAGATTTTTTCCAAGTAGCTTCAAAGCTGAATATGAAAAATTAAAATAAATAGCGTTTTCTGTATTCATAGCTTCTTCATTTACCAGATTAGCTTTGGTAATCAAGTTATTTTCCATGTATATCATCCTTTCAAAGCTGAATTGATTTGTTTCGCCAAAGCGATGGCTAACAACGGAGGAACTGCATTTCCAATCTGAGTTGTAACATTAGACTTACCTCCAACAAATTGAAACCAATCGGGGAAAGATTGTATTCTTGCACCTTCACGAGGCGTAAGTGCACGATTTTGTTCGTAGTGAATGCATCTAAGCCCAGAAGGGGTGCTCATATTATTGGTAATTGTGGTGCAAGGCTGATCTTCAATCAGTCTTCCATAAGTATTTGCGTACCCCGATGTGAGCTTATATTTTTCGTCAATATGCCCTTTTTCAATTAGTTTGTTGAAATCGTTTTTTCCTTGCCCTTGTTTTACATTTTCAATAACTGTTCGGATCTTTTCGCCGTACTCACCGCAATAATGGTGAGTAATGTTGTGAGAGCCACGCCTCATTAATTCTTGATATGTGTTTTTAGGTTGAACGATATATTGAGTGACATTTTCATTTTCACATACAGAAGGTAAATCTGAAATGGCCTCTTTGATCGTTAACTTGTCAGTGCCCTTTGGGGAAGGAAATTTCCACTGTATGTTAAGATCTTTTCGCATTCCAACGATAAAAACACGCTCTCTATTTTCTGGAACGCCAAAATCAACGGCGTTTAAAGTTTCTTTTACTATATTATATCCAAAGTCTTCGGTTATATTAGCAAACTTTTCCTGAATGATGTCCATTACATGCCTACCATAATGGTCAATAATCGGTTTCTTGCGTTCTCTACCGGTTTCTTTGTTTTTAGTTGTTGTATACAGTATATTCCCGTCTTCATCAGTCTTATAGAAAGTTTCCCTCATTGACAGAATGCCTTTGACATTTTCAAAAAGGAACATCTTGGGACGAACAATACTGAGAATGCGTAGATATTCTTCATACAACATTGCCTTTTCATCGTAAATGCGTTGTCCGACTGTGCTGAATGATTGACATGGTGGTCCGCCAATAATTAGATCTACACTTTCTTCTCCTATTAGTTCTCTAATTTCATTTTCTGTTAAAGATTTAATATCTTTATTCAGCATGGTAATGTCAGGATAGTTAGCAGAAAAGGCTTTTGCAGCATGAGAATCAAACTCATTAGCAAATACGAATGAGTTTTTTCTATTTCTAACAAAAGTATTGTTTCTTATTCGATAATAAAATCCAAATGTCAATCCTCCGGCTCCGGAGAATAAATCAATAATTCTCATTGGGCAAAATCCTTTAATTTATGGTTTTGTAATCATTTATATAGTTTTCACTATTTGTTCAGCAATCTTTCTGATGACTGGCACAACCACGCTGTTACCGCATTGTTTATATGTGCTCGTCATTGAAATTTTCGGAAAGTGATAATCCTTGGGAAATCCCTGTAGAGCAAGGTATTTATACGGTGTAATGCGTCTAATTCCGAAATTATCTTTAATATAGGAAACGCGATTTCTCCAAGTACCCATATTGGCTTTTAATGTAAAAGATATTCCTTCTTTGCTCGCTTGAATTCCGTAATCCGAAAAGCGATATACTTGTTCATCGTCTTTAATCGTAGAGAATAACTTTTTATATTGATAAGAATCAGTGCTCAAATAAAACGAATCATCTACTTTGACATTCTTATCGATAATATCAAATATTCTTTTTTCAAGTTTGCATTTTTCAGGGAACCGGAATTTATCACAAGCTTCTTTAGATTTAAAGGCAACAATATATGTCCTTGTTCTGTGCTGCGGGATACCGTAATCACAAGCATCGGCAATGATATATCGTATACAGTAGTCTCGGCTTGCTAATTCATTATGTATTGCGTTAAAGGTTTTTCCGTTATCGTGTTCCGTGAGATTTACGACATTTTCCAAGAAAATAATAGGAGGTTGCAATCTATCCGTAATCCTCATTATTTCAAAGAAGAGATTACCTCTTTTGTCTTTAAATCCTTGTTGATTACCGCAAACGGAAAATGATTGGCATGGAAATCCAGCTGTTATCACATCAACAGGTTCTAATGAGCGGGGCTCAATATCTTTTATGTCACTCTCAATCAAACGAGTTGACGGAAAGTTGAGTCTATAGGTTTTGCAACTATCTGGATCTATTTCGTTCGCCCAGCAAATTTCAAATCCAGCTTGAGCGAATCACAAGTCGATCCCACCTATGCCTGAAAATAAACTACCAACTTTCATGGAATTTTCCTTTCAATTTCAGTCAAGTTATTCTTCGTCAGAAACGCCCTTGAATCTTACCTGAAGATTTAATTTTAAATAATACTTTCCATTGTCTTTGTATATCTGCATGTATTGATGTCTTGATGCAGAATGAGATTCAAATCCTAATTGGTGAATAAGAAATTCTTTAAACTCATCAGCCATCAGCGATTGTTGTTTGTGATACGGTTTTTATCATAATCGAGCACCTCGTTATAATAGTTATAAAGTTTCGTTCTAACAACAGGAAATGCAAACACTAAACCATAACTTCCCACTTGCCGTAACGTTTGCCGTCAACTCTGCGGATATATTGTTTTTCTTTCAGAGAGTCTATAATACGCTTTATACTTCTGACGGATTTTCCTGTTTGTTCTGCAAGTTCGGTTTGTTTAACAGACGGGTTCTTTTTTATTAAGTCTAACACCGCAAGTTCTTCTAAAGTGCATTTCAAAGTGTCAATTTGGCACTTTGGCGATTCGCTTTTGGCACTTTGAGAATTGTTCTCATCCATAAAGTCAATGTGCATATAGCGATTTTTTAATTCGTAGTTTGTACCGAGCAGAAGGTTCGAGAAAAACAATTCCAAAAACTTTGTGGTGGAATGAATGCCTTTTTGCAAATCGTTATAGTTTGCTCGAACCAATGCATTACGTAAATACCAAGAATTCTCACGGAACGCATCGTTATTGACACGGAACCCAAAGGTTTTCATATACTTAATCATAAACACGGCGGTGGCTCTTGTGTTGCCTTTGCCGAAGGGATGAATCTGCCAAATGTCCGATGCGAATTTTGCAAGATGCTTTACCGATGCTTCAACCGACAGCCCCTCATAGGAAAACTGTTTTTCGGTGGAAAAATCATAATCCAAAGTGTCTTTTATGCTGTTGAAATCGGCGTAGATAACCGATGCACCGTTCAGTATCCATTCCTTTTTGGAAATGTTATACTGACGGATTTGTCCGGCGTGGTCAAATACGCCCTCGAACAATCTGCGGTGAATGGTAATCCACTCGGCAGGAGAAAACTGAAACGCCTTTTCGCCTAAAAGCTTGGTTATTCTTGCAGAAACGATGTCCGCCTCTTTGGTTTCGTTTTCGGTTTCGGTGCGGGTGGTTCTCTGCTC
>JAXFOY010000009.1:0-169493 GCA_034180045.1 Eubacterium sp. | reverse complement strand
AAAACGCCTTTCGGCGTAAAAAAATGGTGCTCAGACTCGGAATCGAACCAAGGACACGGGGATTTTCAGTCCCCTGCTCTACCTACTGAGCTATCTGAGCACATCATTTATTAACTTAATTTGGTGGGCCACCGGGGACTTGAACCCAGGACCTGCCGGTTATGAGCCGGACGCTCTGACCAACTGAGCTAGTGGCCCGAATAAATTAATGGTCGGGGTGGCAGGATTTGAACCCGCGGCCCACTGGTCCCAAACCAGTTGCGCTACCAAACTGCGCTACACCCCGAAATTATAATTTAACTTACGTATAATGGTCTATTTAATTTTAATGTGGCAGGGGCAGAAGGATTCGAACCCTCGACACGTGGTTTTGGAGACCACTGCTCTGCCAACTGAGCTATACCCCTATAATAAACGGAGAAGGCGAGATTCGAACTCGCGCTGCCCTTAACGAACACTAACGGTTTAGCAAACCGTCCTCTTCAGCCACTTGAGTACTTCTCCAGGCAAAACTTGGCGATATGTCTCATTAAATTGTATGGCGGAGAGGGTGGGATTCGAACCCACGGTTCTTACGAACACCGGTTTTCAAGACCGGCACCATCAACCGCTCGGACACCTCTCCTTACTGAGGGGATTCGTAAATTGGTGACCCATCGGAGATTCGAACTCCGGACACCTTGATTAAAAGTCAAGTGCTCTACCACCTGAGCTAATGGGTCTTAGCAACTGGGGTAGCAGGGATCGAACCTACGCATAAGGGAGTCAAAGTCCCTTGCCTTTCCACTTGGCTATACCCCACTGTCCCTTAAGTTTAAAAATGTGATGAGCCCGCGGAGATTCGAACTCCGGACACACGGCTTAGAAGGCCGTTGCTCTATCCAGCTGAGCTACGAGCCCACAGTTTTTAAAAAATGGAGCGGATGATGAGAATCGAACTCACGCCATCAGCTTGGAAGGCTGAGGTTCTACCATTGAACTACATCCGCATAAATGGAGCGGAAGACGAGATTCGAACTCGCGACCCTCGCCTTGGCAAGGCGATGCTCTACCCCTGAGCCACTTCCGCATATTAATTTGAACCGAGTCGTAAAATTGGTCGAGGGAGATGGATTCGAACCATCGAAAGCTCAGCTAACGGATTTACAGTCCGCCCCCTTTGGCCACTCGGGAATCCCTCGACGACCTATTTCAAATTCAGTATATCCCAGCTTTGATTTTCACTTGGATACCATATTATTTAATTGTATAGCTTCTTCTATATATTGGAGCTGGCGGAGGGAATCGAACCCCCAACCTGCTGATTACAAATCAGCTGCTCTACCGTTGAGCCACGCCAGCATGTTGCGTTTAATGTTGTATATAGAATGATTGGCGACCTGGAACGGGCTCGAACCGTCGACCTCCAGCGTGACAGGCTGGCATTCTAACCAACTGAACTACCAGGCCGCAATTGGTGGGCGTTATAGGGCTCGAACCTATGACCCCCTGCTTGTAAGGCAGGTGCTCTCCCAGCTGAGCTAAACGCCCATAACTGCATCCACTTTATCCGACGCACTTATATATTATAGAGTAAATAGTTCGTATTGTCAAGCACTTTTTCTCTATCAGATTATCCGGATAACTCCTAGATGACTCAGCTATATGAATTTAACACATTTTAGATATGTTGTCAATAAAAAAAGAGACATTATTTCATTTTTTTGGTATAGCCACAGCCTTGTCTTTGCAGTAGCCCCATTCATAGCTTGCCCGACCCTTGCTGAAGTTATCAAATATATTTTTAAGCTCGCCTTCTTTCTCTGGGTCATAGTCTATATCAAGAATAACATTTGCCAAAAATTCCGCCCGTTTTATCTCTACATAAAACGGGAACTGATACCCGCTCACCTTATTATAAACAGAATAGTCCACTTCCACCTTTACATGCGATATAGAGCAGACATGGCAAATATCGGTCTTTTTTATCGCTTCTAAGGCACTTTCAGTATAGGCTCTGACCAATCCGCCTGTTCCGAGCTTTTTCCCGCCAAAATAACGAGTAACAATAACTATGGTGTTAGTAAGTTCATTTTCTTCTAAAACGCGTAAAATAGGCATCCCGGCAGTCCCTTGCGGTTCTCCGTCATCGGTTGCCCATTTAAGTTCCATTTTCTCTCCCAAAATGAAGGCGGATACATTATGCGTTGCATCGCTAAATCGAGTTTTTATTTCGGATATATAAGATTCGGCCTCCGCCCTGTCTTTAATGTGCTTTATATGAGACAGAAATTTTGATTTTTCTATATTTATTTCCGCACTTGCCGCATCAACTATAGTTTTGTATTTTATTCTCATAATCTCAATCCTTTGAGTCGCTATAAAAGCCGCAGATAGGCATATCTGCGGCTTAAATTAAAAATATTACATGAACTAGATTTCTACTTTTTCAATCTCATCTCTTAGGAACTCGTTTGTAATTTTGATTCTTGTTCCTTTCATTCCAAGTGATCTTGATTCAATTACCCCCGCACTTTCCAGCTTACGCAGTGCATTTACAATCACGGAACGAGTAATGCCGGACATATCCGCTATTTTACTTGCAACCAGAAGACCTTCATTTCCGTCAAGTTCCTCGAAAATCTTGATTACGGCCTCAAGCTCAGAGTAAGACAATGTCTCTAAAGCCACGCTTACGGCAGCCTTAAGTCTGTTGTCTTCTTCCTCTTCAAGCGCAATTCCTCTTGTAACTTCAATCCCAACAACAGTTGCACCATATTCGCATATTGCCAAATCCTCATCTGAAAAAGCTTTGCTGCTTCTTACATATAGCAATGTTGCGACTCTCTTACGGCCAAAGATAACAGGTACGATAGTATGGAACTTTTCTGCTAGAGCATAATCATTTCCATATACTGCCTTTATTGCATCATATGTCAGATTTTCACATGTTTCACTCATGAAAAGGAACTTTTCATTATATTCTTTTGGAAGCTCAAAATGATCATTCTTTGTCTTTTCAAGCGGTGCTTCTTCTCCGTCATCAAATTTTGCTGCGAGAACTTTACCGCGCTTGTTAAGAATGTAAACATTCGCACCGAGCATATCATAAAGAATATTGCAAAGTTCATCAAACGAAACAAATCCTGTAGTACTCTCTGAGAGCACATTATTTAACCTTCTAATTTTAGATAACAAATTTCCATTCATTTTTAACCCGCCTTTTCTATAAACAGTTATAATATGTACTTATCAATATCATCTTTGTGAATAGTATCACTAAACTTGTTTATAACATATTCTCTGTCGATAACAAGTGCTTCACCATTCATTTCAGGAATATCAAACGAAATATCTTCAAGCAGTTTTTCCATAACCGTGTAAAGCCTTCTCGCTCCGATATTTTCTGCTTGCTCATTCATAAGATACGACATTCCGGCGATTTCGTCAATAGCTTCTTCTGAAAATTCCAAATTTATTTTCTCCGTAGCCATTAGTGCTTGATTTTGCTTAATTATGGCATTTTCAGGTACAGTCAGAATCTTTTTGAAAATATCTTTTGTTAGGCTTTCCAACTCTACTCTTATAGGGAATCTTCCTTGAAGCTCCGGAATAAGGTCAGTCGGCTTTGACACATGGAATGCGCCTGCTCCTATAAATAGAATATGATCAGTTTTAACAGGACCGTATTTCGTGTTTACAACACTGCCTTCTACTATAGGAAGAATATCTCTTTGAACGCCTTCACGAGAAACACTTGCACCACCGCCCACGTACTCTGCACCGGATGCTATTTTATCTATCTCATCTATGAATATTATTCCGTTTTGCTCCGCGTTTACAATGGCTTCATCAGTCACCTGATCCATGTCTATCAAATTTTGTGCTTCTTGCTCACGCAGTATCTTGCGAGCCTCACTGACGCGAACCCTCTTTGATTTCGTCCTGTTAGGCATCATTTCACCAAAGATATTTCCGATTGCAATGCTCATGCCTTCATTGCTCATATCAAGCTGATTGCCCTTAGGCGTATCCGTCACTTCGATATCAACGAACTGTTCTTCAAGTAAGCCTTGCCTTAGTTGCTGTCTCACCTGCTCTCTCGCCATGGCAACATCCGTAGTCGCCTCCTGTTGCTTAGGCTCCTCTTTTTGTTGATTATATGTCGTACTCATTAACATTTCAAAAGGATTTTGAGGCTGTTTAGGTGAATCTTTTTTGTTCTTATCCGGAATCATTGCCTCTATAATTTTATCTTCGGCAATTTTTTCGGCAATGTCGTATTTTTCCTTTAATTTTGCCTGCTTAGTTATTCTAATTGAACTCTCAACTAAATCTCTTACCATTGAGTCCACATCTCTGCCGACATAACCAACCTCGGTAAATTTAGTTGCTTCCACCTTTATAAAAGGAGCATCCATCAGTTTTGCCAGACGCCTTGCAATCTCTGTTTTACCACAACCTGTCGGTCCCATCATCAAGATGTTTTTAGGCGTGATTTCTTCCCTCATCGCTTCTGATAGGAGAGTCCTCCTGTATCTGTTTCTAAGAGCAATCGCCACAGAGCGTTTAGCTTTATCTTGACCTATTATGTATTTGTCAAGTTCCGCAACGATTTCCTTTGGAGTCATCTGTTGAAATTTATTTGCCATAGCTTCCTCCTAAAGTCTTTCTACTGAGATGTGGTCATTTGTATAAACACAAATAGATGCGGCAATTTTTAGGGATTCTTCAACTACTTCCGCTGCACTCATCTCAGTATGATTATATAAAGCATTTGCTGCCGAATACGCAAAATTTCCGCCTGAACCTATGGCAACAAAATCCTGATCCGGAACTATTACTTCTCCTGTTCCCGAAATCACGAGCATATCATCTCTGTCAGCCACAATCATCAAAGCTTCGAGATTTCTCATTCCCCTGTCTGATCTCCACATCTGGGCAAGGTCTACAGCAGCACGTTTTAGATTTCCGCTGTGTTCTTCTAGCTTCTTTTCAAATTTTTCTGTAAGTGAAAAAGCATCCGCAACGGAGCCTGCAAACCCGCTTAAGACTTGGTTATTATATATTTTTTTTACCTTTTTGGCACCATTTTTCATTATTGCAGTTTCACCCATGGTAACCTGTCCATCCCCTCCAATGGCGATATCATCAGGACCTCTTCTCACGGCACAGATGGTGGTTGCATGAAATTTAACCATATATATTACCCCCTCTTTATTATTCGGTATACCCGCATTCCGGGTTAGAGCAAACATAATTATTATTTTTTGTTTTCTTTTCAAGCATTATATTTTTACATTTTGGACATACTTTATCTGTCGGTTTGTTCCAGAATACGGTTTTACAATCCGGAAAACCGCTGCATCCGTAGAATATCCTGCCTCGTCTGCTTCGTCTTTCTACGATATCTTTACCACAATTTGGGCATTTCACACCAATACTTTTAATTATCGGCTTAGTATTTTTGCACTCGGGATACCCGCTACAAGCGATAAATTCTCCAAATCTGCCGGCTTTCACTACCATCTGCTTACCGCATACTTCACAGATTTCTCCTGTAGGAACATCCTCTACAACGATTTTCTCTATAGCGTTATCCGCAATTTCGAGCTCTTTTTCAAAATTCCCATAGAAATCTCGGATGATATTTTTCCACTTTTGCTGCCCGATTTCAACATCATCCAACTTATTTTCCATAGAAGCGGTAAATCCTGCGTCTACAATGTCCTTAAAGTATTCTTCCATTAAGTCGTTTACTAAGATACCGAGTTCTGTGGGTTTAAGTGATTTTTTTTCTTTTTTTACATATTTTCTCTCGCTAAGCGTACTTACTATAGGAGCATATGTGCTCGGTCTTCCTATATCTTTTTCCTCAAGTTCTTTAACAAGAGAAGCTTCCGTGTATCTCGCCGGCGGCTGTGTAAATGACTGTTCGCCATCTAACTTATTTAACTTTAACAACTCACCTTTTTCTATATTCGGAAGAATTTTGTCCGTCTCGTCTTCTGCAATCTTATACAGCCTTCTAAAACCGTCAAACAACAGTTCTGTTCCATTTGCTCTGAATGTATATTTTCCGTTTTTAATGTTAACCTGCATACTGTTTGATTTAGATGAAGACATTTGACTTGCAATAAATCTGTTCCAAATCAAATTGTACAATTTGTACTGATCTGCTGAAAGCGACTCTTTTATATCCAAAGGCTCAAGTTCGATTACGGCAGGTCTTATCGCCTCATGAGCATCCTGTATATCCTTTTTTTTGTTTGAAAATACGTTATTTGCGCTATATTCACTGCCGAATTTTGAGTTTATAAATTCTTTTGCACTCGTTTTTGCAGCATCGGAAATTCGCACGGAGTCAGTTCTCAGATATGTAATTAAGCCTGTCGTGCCTCTTCCCTTTATATCTACACCTTCATATAGCTGCTGTGCAATCATCATTGTTTTTTTTGCATTAAAGTTAAGCTTGTTTCCGGCATCCTGTTGCAGACTGCTTGTTGTAAAAGGAGGATAAGGTTTTTGCGTTCTTATTTTCTCTTTTACTTCGTCTACAATGAATTTTCCTTTCTTAAGCTCAGATATTATATTGTCATTTTGATTCTTGTTCTCAACGACTGTTTTTTTCCCGTCTATTTCGTTAAGCTTTGCCTGAAAAAGTTTATCTTTTTTGAACTCTGCAATAATATTCCAAAATTCTTTAGGCTCAAATTTTTCAATTTCACGCTCTCTGTCACAGATGATTTTTAGGGCTGAAGACTGCACTCTTCCCGCTGAAAGACCTTTTCTTACCTTACGCCATAGCAACGGACTTATCTGATATCCGACGAGTCTGTCAAGTATTCTTCTGGCTTGCTGTGCATCCACAAGGCCCATATCGATTTTACGCGGATGCTTAATAGCTTCCTTTATTGTATCTTTTGTTATTTCGTTAAATTCTATTCTGCACTCAGCTTCAGGGTCTAAACCTAAAAGAAATGCTAAGTGCCAAGAAATGGCTTCTCCTTCTCTATCCGGGTCTGTTGCCAGAAAAACTTTACCGGCCTTTGACGCTTCTTTCTTAAGGGCTTTGATTAAATCACCCTTCCCTCTTATTGAAATATATTGAGGTTCAAAATCTTCTTTTATGTCTATGCCCAACTTACTCTTAGGTAAGTCTCTCACATGCCCGACCGAGGCAATTACGTTATATTTGCTGCCTAAATATTTACTTATAGTCTTTGCCTTTGACGGTGACTCAACAATTACAAGTGTTTTTTTAGCGCTTGATTGTGAAGATTTAGATGTCTTTTTTCTCTTACTTGTTTGGACAGCTGCCATTTATTACTCCTCAAATTTACAATAGTTCCTTTTATATTTCAAAACATATTACAATTCTCACAATAAACTATGTTTACAAATCTTAATTGTATAATTATATTTATAATTTTGCAATGCCAACTTTACCCATTTCGCAAAAAATAATGCCTTTCATCTCTAGAATTGTTATTATAGCATTGATTTCAGATAAATTTATGTCCATTTTGTGACGAATTTGTTCTATTGAAATTTCTTCGCTATCTCTAATTATATCAAGTATTCTGGATTCTGTTTTGCTCAGCTTTACATAACTTTCATTTGAACGCTTCTTTCTCAAGCCTAAATCATGGAATAATTCATCAAAATTTATAAGTGGGCTCACTTGCTCACATATTAGTTTGTTTGTACCGAAGCTATTTGGGCTGCTTATATTACCCGGTATTGCATAAAGCATTTTTCCTTGCTCGACAGCGCACTCGGCGGTTATTAAAGATCCGCTGCGCGCACCGGCCTCTACAATAACCACTGCATCAGAAATCGCACTGATAATTCTGTTTCTGACAGGAAATGTATACTTTTGAGGAGTTTTCCCGTCTTCGTATTCGCTCAGAAGTAAGCCATGCTTTTCAATCTCTTCCTGCAATGCTTTATTTCTTTGAGGATAAAAAATATCCAAACCGTTACCCAGTACCGCAATGGTGTTTCCACCTGACTCAAGGCATGATGTGTGAGCCTCTGAGTCTATACCCGCAGCAAGTCCGCTAACCACTACGGTTCCATATTCAACAGCGCATTTAGCCAATGCCTTTGCACATGCCCTCCCATAGTAAGATGCCTTGCGACTCCCAACTATTGCAACCGTCGGATTATCTAAGAGCTTCAAATCGCCTCTGTAGTATAACGGTTTATAATCATTTATACTCTCCAATATCCTTTTAGGATATATATCATCTTCACAACTAATCTTTCCTGTCATAAGTCACCTTTGCCTATATTGTATTGCTTCCGAAATGTGAACCGTCTTTATTTCTGAACTTCCGTCCAAGTCTGCAATCGTTCTGGATAATTTTCTTATCTTTACAACTGCCCTAAGGCTAAGCGACAGTTTTTTATATGCATCGCGAAGAAAAGCCTCACCTTCATTTTCGAATTTACAATAATGATTTAATTTGTTATCAAGAATGTTAGAATTCAAGTTAAATATTTCATTTATATATCTCTTTTTTTGAATTTGTCTGGCTCTATTCACAAGTTCTCTCATTTGCAAACTGCTTAAACCGTCATCGTATAAAGTTTCATAATCGGGTTCGCTAACATTGATTTGGATATCTATTCTATCGCTGATTGCTCCTGAAATTTTCGCTCTATATGATGCAATTTCACCATGCGTGCAGGTACACCTTCTTTTTTTACTAAATAAGTAACCGCATTTACATGGATTTGCACATGAAATCAGCAGGAAATCAGCCGGATAAATAAATGTTTCACCCCTCTTACTTAAATTCACACATTTTCTGTCAAGTGGAATCCTAAGTGCGTCTATCACATTTTTGTTCATCTCACTTATCTCGTCAAGAAACAAGATTCCATTGTGTGCCATCGTTACTTCTCCCGGTCTGGGAGGATATCCCGATCCCAATAATCCGGTCAGGCTGATATTAGTCGACGGTCTTCTGAACGGAGGCGTTGCAATCAATCCGCGTTCAGCGTTTTCCTGAGAAATCGAATGTATTATACTGGATTCTATTATCCTGTCACAATCAAGCTTCGGCATTATACTCGGAATCCGCTCCGCCAGCATACTTTTTCCCGTTCCCGGACTTCCTATCATCAAAAGAGGATGCCCTCCTGCCACTGCTATTAAAATTGCTCTTTTCGCACTCTCCTGACCTTTTATATCAATAAAGTCTTTTGCAAAAATATTTTCATTAAGGTGCTCCTCCGTATGGCTTATTTTCTTCAATTCTATTTTTTTGTTCAAAAAGTCCACAACCTCAATTAGCTTGTCACAGACAAAAATATTAAGTCCATCTATAATCCGCGCTTCCGCTTCATTTTCTCTTGGTATAATTACATTAACTATTTTTCTTTTCTTTGCCTCCATAAGGATTGCCAAAATACCTTTACATCCGTTTATTTTCCCATCCAGTGACAATTCACCTACAAAGCAAGTATTGTCTAAGCTGCCATCAAAAACTTGTTCTGTTGCTGCCAGAAGTGCAACCGCCATAGCCAGCTCCATCTGACTTCCTCTCTTGGGAATGTCAGCCGGTGCCAAATTAAAAGTAATTCTCGACAGTGGATATTCCAGTCCCGATGATTCTATGGCACTTCTAATACGCAAAATTGCTTCTTTTACTATTGTGTTTCCATATCCCACGACAGCGCAATAAGGAAGTCCCCTTGATACATTCACCTCAGCTTCTACCATAATTGCATTAATGCCGTGCACAATCATCGACTTTGTTTTCATCATCATTCAAAATCCTCCCTCTATGTGATTTAGAGAGATTTCTATCACATCAAATCTAAACGATTCATACGCTTGATTATTCTCTTTGACATATGCTTGCGCAACTTTGAATATCTTCGCTCTTTTTTTTCTGTCTACAGATTCAACAGGTCTGCCGAATTTGTCTGTAGCCCTTGTTTTTACTTCTATGAAATGCAAAATGCCGCATCTTAGAGCTATAATGTCTATTTCTCCGTATTTTTTTCTGAAATTTCTATTCAGTACCTCGAAATTATTATTTTCAAGATATGTAACGGCAAGCGTTTCCCCTATACTTCCAAATTTTTTATTTCCCAAATCTCCCTCCAAATTGTAATATATTTCCAATTTAGCACCGAAATTATAAAATGTCAATTTTTCCCATTTGTAATTCGTATGAAAAAAGGAACTTCTTTGTTCAAGAAATTCCCGTTCTATTTGTTGTCTATATTAAATTCGTAAAATCACTATATTCCCAAGACATATTTTTCAATGGCATGCGCCACTCCGTCATCATCATTTGATAAAGTGACCAGATTAGCGATAGATTTGACATTTTCGTCCGCATTTTCCATTGCAACACCTATACCCGCATATTTAATCATGGCAATATCATTTTGACTATCTCCGCAAACCATTAAGTTTTCGCTATCAAGATTTAGCTTTTTAAGCAGAAATTCAAGTGCGTCCGCCTTGCTTGTTGTCGCCCCGCCTATCTCATTATTCAGCGGAAAAGAAGAAGTCAAGGTGATTCCGTCTATTTCAGCAAGTCTCACCTCTGTTTCATGTTTAACCCGTGCATTGGGATAATTAACGCTAATGTTTTCTATGTGGTCTTGACAACTTATCATATACCCGAAAATATCATCCACGGGATTTCTCGTTGCCATGACATATTCGCGGCTTCTGGTAATAATTTCACCGGAGATGACCGCATCGTACTCACTTTTGCTAATGTACGCTTTTCCGTCTGCAAACATCTCTGCACACGCATTTTGTGATTCTAACACATGTAAGACTTCTTTCACCTTGTCCGGCGAAATGAAGTTTTCATATACTACGCAGTCTTCTTTCAAATTAAGTATACGTGCTCCGTTAGATGTAATTACATATTCAATTTCTTCTATTTCACAAATATTTTTCGGCAAAGAAAATTCAGCTCTCCCTGTAGCTATCACAATGTGAATTCCTAAAGCCTTCGCCGCTCTAAAAACTTTTTTTGTTCTCTCCGAAAACTCACCGTTTTCGTTCAGCACCGTTCCGTCAAGATCAAGTCCTATCATCTTAATTAACATCAAGCTCTCCTTGCATTATTGCCAAGTACTCAGTGTTGTATTTTCTAACCTGCTTCATCGTCGCACTCGTATCATGCCCCGGGTAAATTGTAATTGAGTTATCCCAAGTGCTAATTACATTTTTGACTGTCAAAATCATTTCATCTTCACTTCCGCCTGCCAAATCGGTTCTGCCTAAGTCTATGTCAAAAATAGTATCTCCGGTAAAACAAACTTTGCTCTCATCACTCATAATGCATATCGAACCACGGCTGTGCCCCGGTGTATGAATTATCTTTAGTTCTTCATCTTCAAGCATTATAGATTCACCACCATATAAGGGCCTATCTATTTTCCCCTTATATACTTCCGCATCCAATGCGTGCATATATGCTTTAACGTCTATTTTTGACTTAATAGTCTCAACTGCACCGACATGGTCATGATGCATATGCGTCAAAATAATACCTTGCGGATGCAGTTCCATTTCATTTATAAATGTTAAAATTTTATTTGCATTATATCCCGGATCAATAATCATACAGTCTCCACCTTTATGGTGGTAGATTACATAACAGTTGCTTTCCAAGCTACCTTGAATCAGTCTTTTTATTTTCATATTTCCTCTGTTTTCTGATACAAAAAACCGCAGAAAGCATAGCTTTCTACGGTTTTTAAGTCATTAAATAAGACTATGCTTCTACTTCCTCTGTATCAGTAGTCTCTTCTGCACTCTCAGGCATTTCTGTAGCTGCCTTAATGCTTAAGCTGATACGCTTTCTCTCAACATCAATGTCAAGAATCTTTGTATCAACCGCTTGTCCCAGCTGTAGTTCTTCAGCGATGTCCGTAACCCTCTTGTGAGCAACTTCTGAAATATGTACAAGACCGTCAAGACCCGGTTCAAGCTCAACAAATGCACCGTATTCCTTTATCTGAACAACCTTACCGTTGACAATTTCACCAATTTGATACTTGTCGTTGATGATGCTCCATGGTTCAGGTGTAATCTGCTTTAGACCAAGTGAAATCTTGCCTTTTTCTTGATTCATCGAAAGAACTTTAACCTGAACTGTCTGCCCGATTTCAAGAACTTCCTGTGGGTGTTTCAGCTTACCCCATGAAATTTCAGATATATGCAGTAGACCGTCTATTCCACCTATATCTACGAACGCACCATAATCTGTGAATCTCATTACAGTACCTTCAACGATGTCTCCTACGTTGATGCTTTCCCAAATTCCGGAAATCAACTTCTGCTTCTCAGCTACTAAGATAGCCTTGTGTGAGAATAAAGCTCTGTTTCTCTTTGCATCAACTCTTGTAACAAGCACATCAAATGTCTGTCCGATAAACTCATCTGCACTCTCAACATATCTATCCGAAATCTGAGACATAGGAATAAATCCTGTAACTTCTTTGTATGCAGCGATTACTCCGCCGTTTACGGCTCTGAGTACCTTCACTGTTATTACCGTCTTATTCTCATGAGCTTCGTTGATCTCTGCCCAGTGCTTACTAATTTCTAGTTTCTTCTTGGACAATAGAATGCTTCCGTCACCGTCATCGGTCTTTACGACTTTTGCTTGGATCTCGTCGCCCGGCTGAAATAAATCAGTCAGTTTTTCTCCTTCCTCAAGTATGACTTCCTCTATCGGAAGAATTCCGTCTTTCTTGCAGCCTAAATTTACAACAACTTCCCTTTCGGAAACCTGATGTACCTTTCCGTCTACAATTTCGCCGTTATGCGGTAGTCTCAAAGATGCATCAATTTCATCCATGAAATCCGCCATTGTGGTTTTTTCTGTTTCGCTCATGTTGGCAATAACCTCCTTAATTACGCTTTCGGGTGTTGAAGCACCCGCCGCAACTCCTATTTTATTATATTTTTGAACTTCTTTCAATGGTAAATCGTGAATATTTTCAGCAAAAAAAGAATTATCACAGTGTTTTTTTGCAATTTCAAATAATTTTCTCGTATTTGAGCTATGTTTATCCCCGATAATCACCATTGCGTCAACGTTCTTTGCTAAGCGCATGCAGGCATCTTGCCTCAGACTCGTCGCATTACAAATAGTATTCTTTATCTCCAGCACACAACTTTTTTCTTTCAAACCTTTTATTATATTGTCAAACAGTTCTTTTCTTATTGTGGTTTGACAGACAACAAAATATGGTCCTGACTCTATGTTTTCTACTTCATCAAGACTATTTATTATATGTGCCGAGTTTTCGCACCATCCATTCGTCGCTATGACTTCTTGATGCTTTGAATCCCCGATTATTATAATTTGCTTCCCTTCATCATAAGCTTTTTTAACGAGTAAATGAATCTTTGATACGAACGGACATGTCGTATCCACAAAGTTGAGGTTTAGTTCAGCGAGCCTGTCGTAAAAAACCTTCGGTTCCCCATGTGATCTTATTATAATAGTATCTCCCTCTGCGGCTTCATCCGGTGATTTGATTATACCTACCCCTCTTACTTCAAGTGCATCTGTAACTGTCTTATTGTGTATCAAAGGTCCACACGTATATAAGTTCTTCGGACTATCGCACATACTGTTTTCGGTAATCTTTGCCTGTGTAGTTTCGAGTGCTTTTTTCACTCCGAAGCAAAATCCCGAGTTGTCTGCTCTAATTATTTCCATATTTTTTTCTCAATTCATCTAAAAACTTTTTGAAACCTGCTTCCGCACCATTTTCCGATGGTTCGTAATATCTTATACCTTCATTGTGAAGATTATCCGGAAGATATTGTTGCCTTACATACCCGCCATAATCGTGCGGATACTTATAATCCTTACCGAAACCTCTTGCTTCTGCTCCCGCGTAATGTGCATCTCTAAGATGTGCCGGCACTTCATCCGTTTCCCTATTTTTTACATCGTGCATTGCCTTATAGAATGCCGTAACAGAGCGATTTGACTTTGGCGAAGTCGCAAGCAAAATAACAGCTTCAGCTAAATTTATAGCAGCCTCTGGAAATCCCACCATAAGCGAAGCCTTTACACAAGATGTAGTTACACTTATTGCTGAAGGATAAGCCATACCTATGTCTTCGCTTGCAATAACCATAAGTCTTCTGCCTATAGTCTGAATATCCGCTCCTCCATCTACCAATCTGGCAAAATAATAAATAGCTGCATCAGGGTCGCTTCCTCGTATAGATTTTTGCAGAGCTGAGAGTAAATCATATTTATCATCACCACGGCTGTAGAATCCTATTTTTCTCTGCATTGCTTCCGAGATGTCAGCCTGATTGACCGTTTTTCCTCCCTGGTGATTTTCAAAGACGAATCCCAAAGTATCCAGAGCAACTCTTGCATCTCCATTTGATAGTTCGGCAATGAGTTCTAAAGCTGAATCTTCATACTTAACATCAAGGTTTCCAAGTCCTACATTCTTATCTGTTGCAGCACGCAAAAGAAGCGTTTTGACAGCATCCTTATCAAGACGCTTAAATTCGTAAATATTCCTTACCCTGCTCAATATAGCATTATTAATTGCAAAATAAGGATTCTCGGTTGTACTGGCAATAAACTTTATGACGCCTTCCTCTAGCGCCTTTAAGAGAGCATCCTGCTGAGATTTGTTCCAACGATGAAATTCGTCTATATAAACATAGGTTGATTTTGATTCAAGACCGTAAAATCTGAGCCTAGCCCTATCGATTATCTCTTTTAGTTCTCTTGTTCCAGTTGTCGTCGCATTAATCTCATTAAAATCAGTATCAAGTTCTTTGGCTATAATTCTTGCTAATGTAGTCTTTCCCGTACCTGACGGTCCAAAGAAAATTGCAGAACCGAAAGTCTTGTTTTTTATTGAATTGTAAAATAGCGAGCCTTTATATAAAAAGTGCTGCTGTCCCACAAAATCATCAAGGTTTTGTGGTCTCATCTTTGTTGAAATTGGAATCATAGATTTATCGTACACGAAAAAACTCTATAAAGCAATAGTACGACTTATTTTGCCGTGTTCTTGCCTCCATATATTTTTCTTAAACATGTTGAGCTTTCTTATCACCCCCTCTATATCTTTCTCCTCTTTCAAAATTGTTTTTACTGTTTTCAATCCATTGCAATCTCTCTCATCCAAATGCTTGCTAAACTCATATATTAAAAAATCAACTTTAGACGAGATAAGGTCTTTGATGTCATTTATCTGCTCTATCCTGCTGTTTATGGGCATAAAAAGCAGCTTTAACTTCTTATCTTTGCTAAGATATATGGTTTCCCTGCTCACTATGTATTCAAAAGGAAATATATATCTGTACATACTTTCATATATCCCTTCTATTAACTGAACAGAAATATCCGCAAGGTCCCAAATATCTATTTTTTCTCTTGAAATAAAGTCATCCAGCCTTATGAATTTATCTGTATTTACAAAGTATTCTCTTACAATATGCTCTCCGCCTCTTTTTTGAAACTGAAATTTCATAGGTAAAAACAAATTATGTACTCCCGAAGACAGAATTAACGCCTTGTAGTAATCAATTTCCTTAATCGGCCTTATAATAATTTGATTTTTCAAGCTACCCTCCACACACCTGACAAGCTGTATAACCTTTGTTTATCGCTTCTTTTTTTTCGATTTTTTCATAATACTTTTCTACACTATTACAATCTCCCAAATGATAAACGGAGCCGCTGTTAAAAAAACAAAAAACCGCCTGCCCATCCTTGAAACCCTTTTTACTGCACTTTTCGCACGGCTTAAAATGCGATTTTATCTTTGTTGATAAATAGACTTTTTCACATGAAGGATTTAGAAATCTACAATTTTTATTGTGATACTTTGTTCCCGACTCCGGAAAAATATATACAAACTCTGCCTTATCATTTTTATTAAAAATATCCTTGTCAGCCTTACTTTTGAGCTTCGCTCCGGTAAATGCCCTGGACCTTATATTGAACTTAAAATCTATTTTGCTTATAGCTGCCATAGGATTGCGCCTTGCAAAAGAGCCGTCTACACTTAAAGAAATCAAGTCATCTATGCCGTCTTTGCTATGTCTATATCTAAAATTTGAAACATTCAGGTTTTCTATAAACCGATTTTCTTCACGCAATCTGTTGTTCAGCCTTATCATTGCCGGAAGCTTGTCGTTGTAAAAATTTGCCTTTATGTCACTTGCACGAAGCTCATCACAGCTCGCATATACTATGTTTTCACATTCCGTTATTACAGGTATTAAAGACAGAAGTATTATCACGGCGATAATAAACGCGGGCAATACAATACAGGCTTCAAGTATATATGAACCTCTCTTTTCCACAGCACATTTCTTAGCCATATTCCCTATTGAAATTTTAATATTTTGCTTCAAAACTATGCACCTTTCCATTTACCTCCATATTGTATTTAAGTCCCGTGTAGTGATTTGCTATGTTAAAATCACCATAATAGCAATACTTCATATTCATTTGTATCAAATCCATAACCCTTAGCAATTTATCATTTGTATTCATTAGAAATATCATTGCCAAAAGGTATTCATTGTATGTGTTTCCGTTCTGATTCTCCGTTTCAATATAATCCGGATTTGTATTAGTTATAATTGACTTCAAATCTATAGCCCATGATTTATCATCTTTCATCAAAGGTACTTTCTTACCGTGTACAAGAAGCTCGTAGTCATTTACGCTCTCAAAGAATGCCCAGCTTGCAATCAAAGCTTGTTGTGTAGCAATCACCGTTGGTGGCGGAGATATCAATTCCGCTGCAATAAGAGCAATATTCTTCATAGTAGGATTATTGTTTATATATGCTATATTTAACGCCTCACGCGCTGCGATTATCTTATTTCTGACTGTTTTTTGATTCTTCTTATCAGACTCCTTTCCGGCAATTATATATTCAAGTTCATATTTTAGAAAGCTGATATCATCCTCATCTTGAAGTGTTAAACTTTGAAAATGATTTTTTATGTATTTTTGTAAAATCGCCTCCTCTCCGCCCGCTTTCACAACGTCTCTTATGTTGTTTACCTGTTTAAGTTTGTTTATGAAATTTGTAAGTGAAAACCCCTCTATTCTATCCTTTGAAGGAAGATTTGCCACCAAAGCTTCGTTTTCAATTATGCGTTCTGACAGCACAGTTTTATCCGGCACGACGTTCTTAAAATTTCCTTGTTTTTCAGTGATTCCTGCAAGATTTATCTGTTTCTGAAAATTTTCCAAATCTGCTAAAGAATACATATACAGACTGCTGCTGCACCCTTTGCAGTCTATATATTTTTTGTTTTTGAAGGTAAAGTCACAAAAATGATTCAGTTTATTATCGACTGAGCGTGGAGAGCTTGCATCATAAGCAAATATCCCATATCTTTCATAAAGCTTATCTGTGTATTCCCCTAAGATAGATTTTGCCCAAAGATGCCCTAAGCTTTGTACACCGGAATCTATCGCCATTGCCTTTGTTCCTCCAATAAAAAGCATGGTCAATGATAAAATTGTAGTTAGAAACACCATTATAAATACGGTTACAGATCCACGCCTTTCTCTTATCATTTCACTCTAAAATCTCCTTTGCTATCTTACCGGCTCTAATTAAATTTGTTTCATTTATCAAATATATCGATGCATATATATCGTCCTTGAGCAACACCTTAGCTACTCCACTTATCGAGGATGAGGTTTCTTCTATATTTTTTTCTTTTTTGAAAAGTAAAGTAGTCTCCTCTGTTTTAGCAAGTGACGATTTATGCAGCTTCATCTGTTTATTAGCACAGCTGTAAAAAAACACCATCGTCCCAATCATACTGATTATTAAAAGTATCAATATGGGAAGTACAACTGCCGCCTCAACATATTCACCTCCATTCTTGCTTATCTTCAGCTTTCTTAACATATTACTATGCATTTAGATCCGCAAATGTGGAATTTATGAACTCAGTAATCTGCTCCCTGAAAATAACGCCAAGCGAAATTGCAAGAGCTATTAAAATAGCTACTTGAACCATCTCCATTCCCTTTTTATTTTTTAGCATTCTTATCCCCCCAGTCTAAAATTGCATTACAGCAGGTGCAGCGGTTATGATTATAAGTGACAGTAATTGTAATCCGAGCGGTAACGAAAGTTTAACTTCCGCAATCTTTGAGTTTTCTTCCGCTGACTTAATTCGTCTCTGCCAAAGGATTTCACCTTCTCGAGTAAGTTTTTCCCCAAGTTCGTTACCCTTATATCTACTATCAGCAATCATTGCTGTAATACGCGTAAGTTCTTTAATCTTTAATGCTTTAGACTTTTCTTCTAAAATTTCCATCTCGTCTCTTCCCGTAATTGAAGCCGCTTGCCGCGCTTCATCAATTATTCTTGAAAGCTCATTTGACTTCTCATGCTTATATCCACATACAATTTTCTGCATGGCATCATCATAAACCATGCCGCAACCGAGAAATAATTCCAGCTTTGTGGTAAAAGCGGGCAGCGCGCGTATTATGTCTGCTCTTCGCTTCATATCAAATCTCTTTGCTTTATCTTTATCCTGCCTATATGAGAAAAATATAATAAGAGGTGCGATTGTAAGCGGCAAAAACTTTGTGAGACCTTGTGATTTAACGCTCCAATTTAGCCTTGTTCCGTCATCTAAGCTTTGAGGCAACACAAATTTTTCGTTAAGCTTTATGTTTTTTTGTATTCTTCTCAGGCTATTCGATAAATTAAGTTCCATATTATCTTTTTCATAGCCGTTTTCCTTATTTGTATTTTTCTTTGCCTGATTAGCTCTTAAATACACTTTTTTCGATATTTCCTTGCCATCTTTAACTGCCTTTACAATCAATTGCTCTCCTTGCGAACTGTTTTTGAACTCCACTGAGCTCAAGCTGTTCCGACTTCCCTTAAGTACCAAGCCTTTATTTTTTTCGCTTATGATAGAAGTTACGGTAATTACAAGTGTGAATATGAAGACAAATATGCAAAGTCTCTTTTTTTGTGTACAGAATTTAGCAAAATCACTTCTTAAAAAAATGCCTTTTTTCGTAAAACATCTATACTTCAATTTTTGTAATCCTTTCTGTTAGTACAATGGCTGCCGCAGAAATTAAAAATGCTGTCAGCATTATCAAATTACCCCCTAGGCCTGAGTACATCGGCCCAATATATCCCGGAGAACTTAGCCTTAGGAAAATAATTATTATAATTGGAATTACAGCTATAATTCTACCCTCTAGAACCTTTTGATTGGCCAAGCGCTTGATGTTATTTTCGGTTTCTATCTTTTCGCATATCGTTTTAGCTGCCGAGTCAATTGCGGAAATCAAATTGCCGCCGCTCGACATACAAGCACCATATACATCTGCAAACAATTGGAAGTCTTCCAATTTACATCTATCTGCCAAATCATGCCATAATTTTGATGCATCGCTTCCCGTAGTATCAATACTTAAATTCATCACCCTAAGTTCATTTAACATTATGGAGTTTTCGTCGAATATTTCTTCGAGTTTATAACAGCCTTCCTTCATCGCTTTCTCCATGCTGTTGCTTACCGAAAGTGAAGCGCTGAAACTATATAGCAGTTCCTTAAATTCATTTCTGATATTTTTTTTACGTTTTTCCATCATCAAAGCACTGTATTTAGGTGAAACGATTTTATATATCAAAGGACTTAAAAGCGCTAAGTAAAACGAATTGATATATAAAATACCTATCCCGGCGCTTATAAAAACTATACCGCATATCAAGAAAATCTTTTCCGATTTACTTAGATGATATACATTGTAATCCTGTATCATAAATCCCCCTTAGTCTAAGTTTAATGTCATCTTTCAGCGCGTTGGCAGTTCTGGTCAGACTCATATCTTTGCCTAATTCATAAAGAGAATTAAGTATATATTCACCGTTCTTATAGGCTATAAGTTCTTTTATCTCTATAATTTTTCTCATTCCATTTGGCAGACGCTCCATATGTATAAGAATATCTATAGCTTCACAAATTTGCATTCTTATCGCATCTATGGGTATTTCAATTCCCGAAAGATACATGGACTCTAGGCGTCTGAGCATTCCGCACGCAGAGTTACCATGACCTGTCGAAAACCCGCAATGTCCGGTATTCAGCGCTTGCAGCATATCTGTAACTTCGCTGCTTCTCACCTCTCCTACCACTATCCTGTCCGGTCTCATTCTTAGGCTTGATTTAATCAAGTCATTCATTCCTATTGCACCCTTACCGGCAGTATTTGCATTTCTACATTCCAGCCTTACAATATTTGAAATGTTACATAGGTTAAGTTCCAGAGAATCTTCGATTACAATCACTCTTTCACTACTCGGTATATATTCACTGATAGCATTTAGCAACGTTGTCTTACCTGATGAGGTACCTCCGCTTACAAAAATATTCAGCCCCCCTCTTACCATCGTCTTTATATCTTCGGCGCATTCAGCGCTTACGCTTCCGCTTTTTACCATTTCATCCAGTGATATATGACGTTTTCCAAACTTTCTAATGCTTAGGCTCGGTCCACCTATTGCAATATTTTTCATAACGGCATTTACCCTTGAGCCGTCAGCGAGTCTGGCATCCATGATAGGCTTAAAATCATTAATTTCTCTATGTACTGAAGCTGCTATCTTTCTAATAACATGTTCAAGTTCTTCAGTGCTGTCAAATGAATCGTTAATCCTTTCTATTCGAGAGTTTCTTTCGACAAAAATATTATCAAATCCGTTTATCATTATTTCATTAACCTCTTCATTTACAAGATAACTCATACTTCCAAGCATGCCTCTAAGTCTTCCATAAATCCGGTTAACAATAAATATAATTTGTTTTATATCCATATTCTCAGATTCAGATAAAACTATTTTTTCTATACATTCTCTGGCCTTATCGTCATCATATTCTTTTCCATCCAGCAAGGCTTTCGCAGATTTATCAAGCAAATTTTTATATGTACCCATTAGTTCAAAGTTCATATGTTATTTCTCCTGAGTCAACTACTTGCTCCAGAAATTTCTCAAGTTCAAAGCCATATTCCTCATCAAAGCTTTTAAGCTCGATTTTATTACAAAATGAAATAATATGCCTATTTGGCTCAATATCTGAAACATCCGCATCGCCGTTAATGTCGACAATCAGCTTGAAAGTCTCGGCTTTATCTCCCATATATTTTTCCAGATGCGGGCTGTTTATCATAATAATTTTATTCGACTTTTCAAGTACCTCATTAGCTTGTTTGCTTAAATTACTGCCTATATCAATTACCAAATATTCAACACCTCGTGAAGAAAGCAGTTTTGCAATTTTATCGATAAGGCTGCCGTCTAAATCACTAATGCGCATATTCATTGAAGATATAGGAAAATGCAAAATACCGTGACTTACTTTCAAAAAATCGTCCAATTTCGTATCTTCTCTTGCTTTAAGCGAGTATATGAATTCAGTGATGGAAGAATCATTATTATCCGAACTCAATCCCAGTAGTTCCATAGCTTTGAAGTTAAATGCAGAAAGGCTCAAATATGCCGCCTTAACGATGAATCTTGAATCTAATATATTTGTTAGTGCAATGGCAGCAGTAGTAGTTCCGCTTCCTCCTCTCTCCGATACCAAGCTGATGAGCTTACAAGATGATTCCCTCACATTTTCTAAATTATCTATATATCCGTATATATATTTCAACTTATTTACGATATGCCTTGCACTTGTAAAAAAATATATAATATTAATTTCTTCTGAAATCTGTTCTTCTGATTCATCTAAAGTAAGTCTTGCAAAACGCTCGTAGATGTTTCTGTCGTTTTCATCAAATGAGATTACAATACATCTGTCGCAGTCCAACTGAGTGCCGTCACCGAAGTGTACATCCACAAAATCGCACATAGAAAAACTTCTGGCAATCCTCTGCCCAAACGACTGATTGGGATGCTTTATGTATATCTGCATGTTTTCCATTTATTTCCATCTCCTTGAAGAAAGTCTAATACTTTCCCCATAGACCGTCAATAACATTTTGGAAATTTTTTCCAAAATAAATGTTCCATATCCGAAAATGACCATGGAGTACTTATGGCACTCTAAATTATCGTATGGGTAAAAAATCTCGCCGTGATATCAGAGGACTTTTCCGTCCATGATTTATCAAGACGCAATCCTAGTTAAAAATAAAAAACAGGAGAGTCTATACATTTTGACGTATAGCAAATCTTCCTGTTTTTTGTGTATATCAAATCTTTTTTGTTTTTCTTCGATTAATTCCAATCCGTAGATTCAATCAGTTCTTGACCTGTCGCTTTCACCGGCTATTCCAAACATACATAATAGCTGATACAGATTTTTATAATCTTACTTTATGTTCCATTATATGTTCTTTGTTCTTTATATAGTCGCCATGATAGTGCTTATGCTTTTCCTCCGAGATAAAATGGCTATGCTCATGACTATGCTCAATTATATGTGAATGACTTACTCCATCATGGCTGTGAACAATCACATGCTTATGTTCATGAGTATGCTGTTTTGATAATGTATCATAGACAACAAAAATTGTGCCGACTATCATTAAAGCAAGTCCTATGAAGTATACAGGTTCCAGTCTTTCGTCGTTAATAACAAAAGCAATAAAGGCTCCAATAAATGGAGCTATGGCGTAGTAAGCACTGGTTTTAGCTGCTCCTAACTCCTTTTGGGCTTTTATATATAGGAATATGCTGAGACCGTATGCTATAAAACCTAGGAGCATAGCAAAAATAATAAATCTAATCTCCGGCATTTTCTCTCCTGCGATAATTGCAACTATTAAAGCTCCACATCCGGAAAAAATCCCTTTTAGCAAGACAATTTCATGGGTACTCTTATCAGATATTTTTCTTGTGCAGTTATTTTCCAGTCCCCAACAGCAAGTTGCCAAGAATACAAATAGTGAGCCGAGTGAAAACCGAAAGCTTTCGGCGCCTTCCAATGATAAAAATATGCTTGAAGCGAAAATAAAGCTGATTCCGCACCAAAGCTTAGCTGTTATCTTTTCACCAAATATAAACAACGCAATCAGCGTAGTTACAACAATCTCAAAATTACCGAGTAAGGAAGCATTGGAAGCCGAGCCGTTCTTGATTCCCAGCATTAAGAATATAGGCGCCGCCACATCCAGCACTATCATCCCTAAGGTATAAGGAAGATCCTTTATTCCTAAACGGTCTTCACCGCTTTCATTTCGAAAATGAAACATATACATGATGCCGACTCCTATACCCGCGCCAAGATATAGAAATGCCGCCATAGATGTTGGTCCTACATTGTCCAGTAAGATTTTTGAAACCGGTGTATTAATTGCATAGAAAACTGCTGCCAACAGAGCAAATATAACTGCTATCAACTTTTTGTTCTGACTCATATTTTTTACCTATAATCTGTTAAAATTCCGGAACACATTTATGCTTCATCACCCTGCTCGTGTTCCCCAATGATGCTATTTATCTCTTTCCCTAAAGACAGCAGAGTATCAATATCTGATTCATCAGCTGTTCCAAACATGTTATGGCGTGTGACCCCTGTAACAGTTTTATATTCTTTGGCTACGCTTCGAAGAGTTATCTTGTCATTTTCTGTATATATGTCTAAGCTTGCAGCTTTTACCGAACCTCTTATTCTATTATTAATGTCACAGAACATAACCTTCCCCGACATTATTTCCTCACCATCTTCTGTAATATTAATATTACTGTCCTCCAGCTCCACCACATAAAATTTCGTTAAGCTTTTTTGTATAGTTCGGATTAATATATAGCTACAATAGAGAACACCGCCCGTTATCAATATTACCAATATCGGACGAGACTTAAAAAACTCATCAAGTCCCAGATAAAACACTGCTAAACGTATTGCTAACATAGGAAATCCTATTGCTGCGGGATAGCTCAATCCCATAATCATTTCTGTATTGGAGCTTGCTGCTATAAATTTATACCTTTTCATATTCACCTATTTTCATTAAAAATTTATCCCGCTAAGTCCTTCTCATCAAATATTATATCATTTTTACCACCCATTTGTCGAAACTATGATAAAGTTCATGCTTTTTTCATATTTATACAAGGGGAGCATAAAAAAGGTCTCTGCCCTTAGTCCAAGGCAGAAACCTTTATCTACACTTTGAGACCTTGCAAAGAAATTTCTTCACTCAGTACTGTTATAAATTATTCACTTGCAAGGCTTAATATGATTCCGAAGGTATCTTACCCATTTCAGCTCGCATTTCGTATATGGTATCAAAAGCCTTTCTATGCTCCATCTTGTCATCTTTCATCTTAAAAGTATGGGCTATACATAACTCTCTTAGTTTATATACTTTGTCAAGCTTCTCATCCTTAGTTCCTTCTTCATAGACAATTCCATAGGTTGTGAAGTCAAGTCCATACTTGGAGTTTTTATTTAGAACATCTATATCATGTTTAGGGAATATCATTATAGAATCTTGAATATATGGTTTGAATCCGTCTACTTCAATCTTGAGTTTAGTCCTAAGTGCTCCTACATCTTTTGCATTATATAAATCTAAAGATATTTCTTCAACATCTTCGACTGTCAGCTTAGCCTTCTTTTTGTCATCCATCACATTCTTATAGAACTTTTCCCCTTCGTGCATGCCTGTGTGAATCAACCAAAATGGCTTCAAAACGTATACATTGTTTTTATAATCTTGATCTCCCATCTTCATATCATCTAAAATACCCTCTTGAGTTTGACCTTTTAACTTTTTGATAGCGTTAAAATCTCCAAAATCGCCTGCCGATGAAATCCCGGATCTATAGCTTAAAGATTTACCGAAGCTACCATCTTTCTCAGCTTTAAGATTCAAAGTCGGAACAAAATAATATTCATAATCACCCTTTCCATCGTAACCATATGTATCCATATGGGTTCTATCTAAGCCAAAAAATATACTTTCTTTTAAGCTGCCTTTATTGGGGTTTCTGAAAATATTATCCGATTCTAAGATTTCCCCTTGGAGGTCGGACATCTCAAGAGCTGCTACAGCATCTCTGAATTTAAGACCTATTTTGGTCATATTTTCTACACTTAAATCATACTCTTCTTTTAGCACTTTATACTCTTTTGGGTATCTTTTTTCATATTCCTTTTCAACCTCGGCAATTTTGCTTTCATTATAGCTAAGCTCGGATTTGTAGTCTTTAGGTGCCTCAGTGTAAGAGCTGTTCCCACTCTCACTTCCGCAACCGGTTACCACACCTATGGCAAATATACAACATATTAATAAAATTAATTTCTTTTTCATTCTCTTCCTCCCGGTAAACTCCTGCCTTAAAGAATGTTGCACTAACTGGTATTTTATCTTATGATTAACCACTATCATTGTAATGATTTTCATGATGTAAAACAATCAAAAGTTTTACATCTAAGCAAAAAGGAACTCACAATGAAATGATAGAACACCCATTAAAAAAGCACCTCAGGCATTTTGCTTGAAGTGCTCTTAATTCCTTTGCGCCCTTACTTGGTTAACTCCTTAATGGATGAAGCCAGCCCTGCAACGCTTGCAATCTCAGAAGGAATGATAATCTTTGTCGCCTGACCGTCAGCCGCCTTAACAAAGGAATCCAAACTCTTAAGTGCGATAACTTCCTTGTTTGGTGCCGACTCTACCAGCATTCTGATACCGTCAGCTGTAGCCTGCTGTACCATCTTAATTGCCTCGGCTTCACCCTCTGCCGCACGAATGGCAGCCTGTTTCTTCGCCTCGGCTTCCAGGATTGTCGCTTCCTTTTTTGCCTCTGCCTCAAGGATTGTAGCCTGCTTATTTCCTTCTGCCGTAAGCACCGCAGATTTCTTTTCACCTTCTGCTCTTATGATAGCTTCTCGACGCTCACGCTCTGCTCTCATCTGCTTTTCCATCGCTCTTTGGATGTCTCCCGGAGGTGTAATATTCTTTACTTCAACACGATTAATTTTGATGCCCCAAGGATCGGTAGCTTCATCAAGGACAACTCTTATCTTTGAATTAATAGTCTCTCTGCTTGTAAGCGACTCATCAAGTTCCAAATCACCTATTATATTTCTTAAAGTAGTAGCCGTCAAATTTTCGATAGCGCTAATTGGACTTTCAACACCGTAAGCAAAAAGCTTAGGGTCCGTAATTTGAAAATATATAACCGTATCAATTTCCATGGTTACATTATCTTTTGTTATAACCGGCTGAGGTGGAAAATCTATAACTTTTTCTTTTAATGATACCTTTCTTGCAATCTTATCGATTAGAGGAATTTTGAAATGAAGTCCCACCTGCCATGTCTGGTGATATGCTCCAAGACGCTCAATTACATATGATTTAGCCTGAGGTACGATTCTGATATTGCTTGCCAAAACACCTATGGCAATCAAAACCAAAACAATACCTATTATAATTTTTATTACCTCTACCATAGAATCCTCCTATTTTTTTAACTCTCTTACAATAACTTTAACTCCTTCTATTTCCAAAACTTCTACATCCGTGCCCGCTTTAATTACGGCGTTTTCATCTTCCGGCACGGCACTCCATTCCTGCGCGCCCAGTTTAACACGCCCTAAACCGTCAAATTCAATGTCTGATATAGCCTTTCCGCGCTTTCCTATCAAAGTCATTGCATTTGTAGAAAACTCACCTGTTTTTAGCTTTTTGACAAAAATTTTCCTGGTTAAAGCCAGCAATAAAATCGAAACTGTCAAAAACAGCGCAATCTGTATCCAAACATTTGCTCCCAGAAGACTTGCAATCAGTGCGACTATACTACCTCCCGCAAACCATATAGTTGTCAGCCCTAAAGTTAATGCTTCAATAATTGTAAATACCACTGCGATAATCAGCCACAAAAGAGCTTGATTTACCGTTGAATCAAGTATAAAGTCCATGAACACCTCCATTCTTTAATACTAAATATCCTTTTCAGAAAGTTCTTGCTCAATCTGCTCAAGTTCAAGCTTTCTCTTTGTTTTCTGGGTGGTTGTTTTAATTGTCGGTCTATCTGATAAAAAGAATCGCTTAACCATCTTGTAAGCCGGCATGGATTCGTTTATCTTGCTCAAATCATTGTCAAACTGTTTCTCAAGTTCTTCAACTGTCAAATTATTATCTTCAAGGTATTCTTTGTTGTAGACGACTTTTATCCATAAAACTACATCGTTTGACTTGTTTCTGGAGAAAAGCATACACTCATCAACATATGGCAAAAGACCTACCATATTTTCAATTTCTTCAGGGAATACGTTTTTACCGTTCTTCATTACTATAACGTTCTTCTTCCTGCCTGTAATCCAAAGGTAATCGTCTTTGTCAAAACGAGCCAGGTCACCGGTATGAAGCCATCCGTCTTCTATAACTTCATTGGTTGACTGCTCATCGTTATAGTACCCCATCATTACATTATCACCGCGAACCATAAGTTCTCCGATGCCATTTTCGTCGGCATCTACTATCTTACCCTCGACAAAAGGCATAAGCTTACCTACAGAGCCCGGTTTACGATGTCTATACGACTCACTGGCAATAGTTGGAGAAGATTCCGTAAGTCCATATCCCTGCACGGTCAAAATTCCGAAATTGTTCATTCCCTCTGCAACTACAGGATCAAGAGCCGCTGCTCCATTGATAATAAACCTGATGTTTCCGCCAAGTTGATCAATTATAGCCTTAAAAACTCTGCGCCTTATATTGATACCGAACTTTTCCGATATGGCACATATTTTTAGCGCTTTATTTATCTTGCCGCTCATACCTTGCTTTTCTATAGCCTTCATTATCTTGCGATACATGTTTTCGAGCAAGAGCGGAACTGTCATCAAAACTGAAACCTTGTATTCCTTCATGTTGATTAAAATATATTTTAATCCGTCAAAGAAAACATTTTTCATACCTTGAGATATGAAGGTTATCATTCCCGACATTCCATAGATATGGTGAAGCGGAAGAATCATCATATTTACGTCATCAGGGAAAAACTCTTCTTCTAAATTCATATTGTAGTTTACTGACATCAAATTTCTATGAGACAGCATTACCGCCTTTGATGCAGAGGTTGTTCCCGATGTAAACAGCAAAAAAGCAAGTGCTTCTCTGTCGATGTGAGCCTCAGTGTATTCGCTGTATCCGCTATCTAAAAGTTCCATACCTCTATCCAGCAGTTCATGTATGCAGCTTCCATCTTCGGGAACAAAATCAATTCCTATAATCAGCTTGAGCGATGTTTCTCCCTCTTCCATGATTTCCCTTATCTCATCATAATGTTTTTTGTCACAGAAGATTGCTGTACATTCACTTCGTTTCAATAGTCCTTTGATTTCTTCCTTTTGAAGCATCTTATCAAGAGGAACTACAATTCCAAGTCCGCATGATACCGCAAAATATGATAAACACCAGTGGTAACTGTTCTCACCTATTATCGCTACTCTTGAACCGCTATATCCCATTTCCCACATAGCCGAACCGAGAGCGTTTATCTCATTTTGAAGCATGGTGTATGTAGTATTTATATAGCTTACATCTTTACTGCCGTTTCTTACTTTTGTAACATAAGCAATTCTATCCGGATATTTCTCCGCAGAAGTTTTAATCAGTTCTCTTAAATCTGTAAATTCCTTGAATTTTTTCTCCAAGTGACGGTTAATTTCTCTTTTCATTTAATAATGTCTCCTCACGAAATTGTCGTACATATTAAGGTTATCATCATTATGGCAATGTGTCAAATTGACTATGTGTGCGCAATGTGATAAAGTAGTTATGATTAAAAAGAAAAGAGGCATTTTATCACATGAAAAGAGTTTTTTCCGGAGTTCAGCCTACAGGAAACATACATTTGGGAAATTATTTAGGTGCGCTCCGTCAATTTGTAGAATTGCAGGATGACCATGAATGTCTTTACTGCATAGTGGATCAGCACGCTATTAC
Organism: Eubacterium sp.; assembly: GCA_034180045.1. Taxonomy (GTDB): domain Bacteria; phylum Bacillota; class Clostridia; order Peptostreptococcales; family Anaerovoracaceae; genus Eubacterium_B. Next base: position 140,553 of record JAXFOY010000009.1, on the reverse strand, counting down.
TGTAGAGCAGAACCCAAAGGAGCTTAGGGAGCATATTCTTGATGTGGCAGCACTTTATCTTGCCATAGGAGTCGATCCGAAGCGTTCCATAGTTTTCGTACAGTCAGATGTTCCGGCACACACCGAACTTTCATGGATATTAACATGTAATTCATATACAGGTGAGCTTTATCGTATGACCCAGTTCAAATCTAAGAGCCAAAACAAAGAGTCCGCACCTGCGGGGCTTTTGATGTACCCTGTTCTTATGGCTGCCGATATTTTGCTTTACGATACGGATGTTGTCCCTGTGGGAAATGATCAAAAACAGCACATAGAACTGTGTCGCAATATTGCAACAAGGGTAAATAATACCAGAAAGAAAACCTTTGTAATTCCGGATGGCAGATTTATGAAGGAAGGTGCAAGAATAATGGCTCTGGATGAACCTACCCAGAAGATGAGCAAATCAGCAGCAAATGTACACAGCAGAATTTCCCTTTTGGACGATGCAAATAAAATCAAAAAATCCATCATGAAAGCAACTACAGATTCCGAGGGTGTCATTCGCTTTGATGTGGAAAACAAGCCCGGAGTCAGCAACCTGCTAAATATTTATAGCGTTCTATCCGGCATGTCAATTTCTGAACTCGAAAGAAAATATGAAGGCAAAGGCTACGGTGATTTCAAAAAAGATCTTGTAGAAATCACGGTTTCAGCACTGTCTCCGATAAAAGAAAGATTCGAAGAAATACGCCACTCTGATGAACTTATTGAAATACTAAAGGACGGAGCCGAAAGAGCAAATGCAATTGCAGAAAGAACGATGAAGAGAGTTAAAGATAACTTCGGACTCGGTCTAAAATAAAAGTAAAATTCGATATAAAAAACCCGCTCGACAATAATTTGCAGATTTGGGAATCAAACTGCATATCGCCGTTCAGCGGGTCATTTATTTTATCTTTATTGCTTGTATCTGACTTGCCACTTCAAATTAGATACCAAATAGCAAGTCTATTTTGATGAGATGTGCTTTGTCACATGAAACGCTTTAATTTCATAGTGATTTTTTTTGCCGTCGGGCTTGCCGAAGTGATATATCGTCATGGTATCGCCTTTCTTAAGCTCAAGCTTTTGGTCGGTCCTTACCTCAAATATGTCCTTTGATGAGTAGTTTTCTTCATCACCGTTATATGTGCATTCTAAAACAGTTTCCTCACCAATACTCTTTTCTGAGACATATTTAACTTCAGTTTGATAAAGCATTTCTGCAAATATAAACAAACCCAGCGAAATTAAAAAAATAACAAGAAATGTAATAATTCTAACTTTTGATCCTCTATCCATTTTTCTCTCCATAAAAAAATTGGCGCGCCCAGAGGGAATCGAACCCTCGCCACCACATTCGGAGTGTGGTACTCTATCCTCTGAGCTATGAGCGCAAATAAAACCTGAAACAACAAGTCATCATACGACTATAATATTAACACAGCGAAAGTGATTTTGAAATATTTATTTTTCGGCTAAATTTCATACACCTTGTATTCAACATTCCCAAAAATATCTGTGATTTTGACGGATATAGGACTTCTTGTAGTTTTAAGACTGCTAAAACCGGTCTTAAATTCACTTCCGTCTCTAACCTCAATGACTTCCGGTCTGTGCACCTTACCGTCATAATCAAAGTCTATGCTCCATGACAAAATCAGACTGAGCGGGTTTTCACTAAGTAAATTTTTAATTTTATCAATCTCATTTGCATTTATTTCCTTTTCTGCACGATTGAGGCGAATACTTTCGAGTTCTACTTTTACAGCATCTATATTTATGGTATCGTCTCTGTCCACACTTATATTCACTTTTGATTTTAGAGAGGATGTTTTCGGTCTTTGTGAATCAAAAATTGTAAAGCTCGCTTCGTTTTTAATTAGTCTTGCGGCAGAAGTGGCAACGGCAAGTTTACCGCTATCTACCATCACAAAATTTCTCCTTAGTTTTGCTGCTGATGAACCCACCGTACCGCTGCCGCAAAAAAAGTCGGCAACTAAATCTCCTTCATCTGTAAATGCCTCAATTATACGGTTAATAAGCTGCTCCGGTTTTTGTGTCGCATAACCGGTACGCTCTGCGGAAGTTCTTCCTACCATATCGATTTGCCAAACATCCTTCATATTTACCAAAGTATACCAACCAAGTTCGTCTTGAAATTCTTCAACACCCTTGAATCTGTACGGCTTATATCCTCTGTTATACGATTTTTCCTTTTGTGGTTTGAACTTAAATTTTTTGCTCTTGGAATATATCAAAATATTATCATGTTTACGTGAAAATCGTTTGTTCGTACTACCGCCTGACTTATAATTCCAAATTATTTCGTTTACAAAGTTCTCACTACCAAATATCTCATCCAAAATAATTCTTGCATAATGAACAGCATGCCAGTCAAGATGTATACATATAACTCCATTCTCGCTTAACAGTTCACGCATCAAAAATAGCCTGGAAACCAACATTTTAAGATATTCCGACATGCCAAGCGACCAATTATCCTTGTATGCAGCGTGCTTTAGATTTTTGTTCCCCGCCTGTAACACGGCATCATAATCAGCCATAGAAAAAAATGGTGGGTCTACATAAATTAAATTGATTTTTCCTGAATACTTGTCATCCGATAAAAGACATCTCATAACATTGCGATTGTCACCGAGTACAAGAATATTGTCTCCCGGATTTTTCTTTATAAGCCCTGTTCCGCTTATCTCTTCCCTCAGGTAAAGTTCTTTTACAGCAGCTTTCATACTCCTTTTATACATGGATTTTCCGCTTCTGTATATTCTATTCAAATCTCGTAAAAGTCCCATGCTAAGTCCTTTCATATTAATTTGAGTAATAAAGTTTTATTGGCAAACTGTCATTTTCCAAATCAGTAAACTTTGCTTATTGTTCCGCCTCCGTATACTATATCACCGGCATACATAACCGCAGCTTGCCCTACGGTTATCGCCCGCTGCGGCTCATCAAATATGACCTTTACTCTGTTTTCGGTAAGTGGCACCACCCTTGCTCTATTTTCTTTTTGACTGTATCTGATCTTTACATCAAGTACAAGTTCTTCACTTGGCGGATTGCAAGCAATCCAGTTAAAGTCGCTTACTTCAAAATCTCTCTTAAATAAATCTTCATTTTTTCCTAAAACTATTTGGTTTTCGATAATGTTTTTTTCGCAAACATACATAGGTTCTTTAAGTGCCAGTCCAAGACCCTTTCTCTGCCCTATAGTGTAACGTATAATGCCCTTATGTGTTCCGAGGACTTCCCCATCTTTGTCTACAAATGCACCCTCAGGATAGCTTTTGCCGGTGTGCCTTAAAATAAAGGACGCGTAATCCCCATCAGGTATAAAACATATATCTTGACTGTCATGTTTGTTTGCGTTTATAAAACCGTTATCCTCAGCTATTTTTCTGACCGTATCTTTATCAGAAATTTCTCCTAGAGGAAAAATTGAATGTGCAAGCTGCTCTTGAGTCATAGAATAAAGTACATAACTTTGATCCTTATTTTTGTCCAAAGCTTTGAGCAATAGATATCTTCCGCTTTTTTCATCAAATTTAACACGTACATAATGTCCCGTCACTATATAATCCTGTCCAAGTTCTTTTGCTCTTTGAAAAAGTCTCTGAAACTTGATATGTCTGTTGCAGTCTATGCATGGATTCGGCGTCAATCCGTCTTCATATGCTTTGACAAATCTATCTATAACTTCGTGTTCGAAATCATCCTCAAAATTAAACACATAATATTTGATTCCCAGTTTATTTGCAACGCTGCGCGCATCTTCAACATCATCCAGACTACAGCATGTCTTACATGAATCTTCTCCTATCATCTCGTTGTCATAGAGTTTCATGGTCACGCCTATAGTTTCATAGCCCCTGTTTTTTATTAAATATGCAGCCACGCTGCTATCCACGCCACCGCTCATGGCTATCATTGCCCTTGTTTTTGTGTTTTCTGTCAGTGGTGCCAGTTCCTTCATTTTAGTGCCTTTCTGATTTTTTCGGACAGCTTTCTTAGCAGCTGTGCCGTCATTCCCCAAATAACGATGCCGTTAATTTCGTATATAGGTATCTGCATTGTACCTCTTCTCCATTTATAATCAAATGGAATTCCAACTTTTTCATACGGAAAATTCTTCATATTGGTACAATACTCTTCTTCAAATATTTCAGCCTCATTTTCTATGAAGTGTGAAAGAGGAAACAAATATACAGCTTCTACTTCCCCACTTTCCTTTTTTATATTACTGTAAGTTTCGTAACTTATCTTTCCTATATATGAATATAGTGTAAAGTCGGCTTGTCCATACAGAGTGTCTCCTTGTGCCAATATTTTTATTTCCTGCTCCGCTATGCCAAGTTCCTCGGAGCACTCGCGCCGCGCCGCCGCCTGCGGCGGCTCCCCGGCTTCAATGTGTCCGCCGGGAAAACATATTTCGCCGGGCTGCGAAATATGGGCGGCGCGCTTCTCAAGGAGCACAAACAAATCGCCATCGTGCTCCACCAGCGGAATAAGCACCGAAAAAAAGCTGTGCTTATTTACAGATTCCCCCTTATATTCAGTAAAGAAAGATTTTAAGCTTTCCAAATTATAATCCATTTTACCGTCAACTTTCTATATTTTCAAATATTAAATGCTACATCCCGTTTATACCTTGTTAAATTGAAAATCCGACTATATTTTATTATTTAGTATATCATAATTTCTAGGCACTATAGCATTAAATTTCACGCTTTTACAATAAAGCCGCCGCTTAAAAATGATTTATAATCATCCCTGTTCCTCACGGATTGACAGCAATTGCCCTTTGATGTATATTTTAGCTATTCAACACGGAGGTAGGAAATGGATAGGATAAAGTCATTGACAAATTACTTGGATGAAATATTTAAGCAAAAAGAATATCCCGGAGTCAGCGTGTGTGTTCGCGGTCCTGAAGGAATCATATACGAACATGGCTTTGGGCATATAGATATGAATAAAACGAAAAAAATAAATAAGGATACAATAATGGGCATTGCGTCCATGAGTAAATCCATGACATCGCTTGCATGTGCAATATTGCAAACCGAGGGAAAGCTTAATTTTTCCGATCCCGTAACCAAGTATTTTCCGGAATTTAGAGTTCCCGGAACTCCAAAAGAAAGTATAACGCTTAGGCATCTTGCCATGCATACCGCAGGAATTCCACCTATTGCACCTCTTGAGTGGTCAATCGTCATGAACACTCCGGGAAGGGATACGAAATACGAAAGAGAGCTCAAGGCGAGTGCCCCAAATAAAATGGATAAAATTGAAGACATAATCGACTTTATATCAAACAGCGGTGCATATGAGCCTATCGGTGCACCCGGCGAATATATGAGCTATTCAAACGATGCATATGCGATTCTGTCATATGTTGTAGATAAGGCGTCAGGCCAAAGCCTCGAAAGTTTTCTGGAAGAAAGAATCTTTCACCCCCTCGGTATGACAAGAACCGTTCTTGATGTTGACGGCAGCGAAGCTAACAAGCTTGGAAGCGATGGAAATATTACCGAGCTTTTCGAAAAGGACGAAGACGGAAAGCTCTATTCAGATAGAATTTGGTCGGTATTACCTCCATTTCGCGGCTGTGCATGTGTAAAATCAACGGCTGATGACATGTCGAAATATTACTTGATGCTTGCTCAAAACGGAATTTTTGACGGTAAACAAATCATACCTGCTGAAGCTGTAGAAATTTTGGTAGGAAGAGAATTTCCTGAAACTATAAGACCGTTTTACTGCCTCGGACTAAATAAAAGGCTAAAGGCAAACCGCATAATATGTGAACATTCAGGCGCTCTTCACGGTGTCTCTGCAAACGGTGGATTTATCAAAGAAGAAAACGAGCTTTCAGGATATGGAATGTCTGTCCTTTGCAACGAAAGCGAGGTTTCCATAGATGAGTTCGTTTGGGCGTGCTATAACCTTTTACTCGGGCTTGAGTTTGATGAAAGCCATCGTTGGCTTACACCTTGCGGCAGGAAATTCAGCGACCCGGATATGCTTGTAGGAAAATATATATGCCGCGAAGCAAATCCTGCTTACAACATGGTAAGCTTATCTGACGACGGTAAGCTGCAAGCCGTGTATCAGGGCGAAGAACTTGAACTTCACTACTGCTACGGTACGCTTTTTAGTGCCAGAACCGAGCAAGACCCGCACACACAGCAAAGCTATATGGAATTTTTTGTGAGAAACGGCAAGGCTTGGGCTGTAAGATGTAATACCAGAGTATACCAAAGGATAGAAGACTGAAGCATTCTTAACATGTTATGACCATCAAGCAAATTCCCCCTTAATGCCGAAGATATTTAAGGGGGAATTTATATAAAAAGGGGCTTTATAGCCCCTTTGATTTATTATAATGTTCTTAGTTCAAGACTTCGTATTCAGCAAAGTCAACACCGATCATCTCTTCCCTCTCAGCGCTCAAACTAACTACAAAATCCATTCCATAGTTCTTAGAAATCTTACGTAGTCTTGTCAGGAACTCAGGAAGATCTCCAAGCGAGAAATCTGCGTGCTTCAAGATACTATCGATATAAATAGTCTTAATATCATGATCCGAACTTATTATTCCGTATAAAAATCCTATGTACTCATCGCTGTTTGTAATGTGTTCATAGTCTTCCATGCAGACCACTCTAATTTTATACTTCAAATCGTACATAAGACGGCTATTTTTATTTATAAAAATAATATTTCCGTCGCTCTTCTCAGCCTCATTATTTGCAAATTCGATCATCATTTTGGTCTTTCCGGTTCCCTTATGACCAATCAATAGTTTAACCATAATGCAGTTCCTCCTAACATTTTGTTATCGCTATTATACACTAACCGTTCTCAGTATTCAACGACAATTTTGTAAATCCAGACTTTTTCGGCATAAGTTCTTCATTCTTACATGCATATGTCTTTTGCCGCAAAATACAAGGACTTAGTTTATTTTATTATTTAACCTCAGCTGCCCGCACGCAGCATCTATATCATCGCCTAATTCTCTTCTAACAGTTGCCGGTATACCCTTATCCATAAGTATTTTTTGAAATTCGAAAGCCTTTTTTCTGCTTACCGTCTTAAGCTTGCTTTCCCTCACGGTATTTAGCGGAATAAGATTCACATGGCACAGCATCCCTTTTAGCAAAGCTGCTAATTTCTTTGCACTGCGTTCACTGTCATTTACTCCAGCTACAAGCGTATACTCAAATGTAATTCTTCTGTTCGTCTTTTCTATATAAGTCTTGCATGCAGAGATTACATCCTCTATAGGGTATTTGTTATTTATAGGCATAATCTCACTTCTCTCGTCATTTCCTGAGGCATGAAGCGAAATAGCAAGGTTTACTTGATTAAAATCATCTGCAAATTGTAATATCTTCGGAACTATTCCGCAAGTTGAAACTGTAACATTCCTCATACCTATTCCAAGTCCCCTGGATTCATTTATAATTCTAAGAAACTTGGCTAGATTATCATAATTATCAAAAGGTTCACCGCTGCCCATAACTACAATATGCCTGGCTTCCTCGCCTGTATCTTCAATAACCGCCATTATTTCCGAAACCATCTCACCGGCAGTCAAATTTCTTGCAAGTCCGCTCCTCGTCGAAGCGCAGAATTTGCAACCCATACGACATCCTGCCTGAGATGAAATACAGATAGAATTTCCATACTTATATTTCATAAATACGCATTCTATACTATTTCCGTCAGGCAATTCCAGCAAATATTTTCGGGTGCCGTCATATTTTGATTTTTGTACAGTCATTATATTAAGCTGCCCTATATATGTTTTTTCTTCCAGTTTATAACGCAAAGCTTCCGGGATATTATTCATATCCCGAAAGCTTTTTTTGCCTTTATATATCCAGTCAAATACCTGCGCACCCCGAAACGCCTCGGCTCCGAGCTTTGCTGTAAATTCCTTCAATTCACTGAAAGTCATCCCTCTCAGGTCTAGACGTTCAGACATATTAAAGCCTCACTACGGAGATTCCCGTTTTGTGACCGTTAATATCGAAACTTTCCTTCACAGGCACAAACTCAAGTTCATCGGACAGGGTTTCTTCCTTAATGTAGTTTTCAAATTCAGCTACTGCTTCTTTAACTTCTTCATCAGCATCAAGCGCTATTTTGATTCTATCCATCATCTCAAAGTCATTTTGCTTACGAAGCTGTTGAACCTTTGAAACCACCTCTCTTGCGAGTCCTTCTTTTACAAGTTCCGGCGTCAGCATGGTGTCGAGAATGGTAAAGACATTGCTTTCCATTGCAACTGCAAATCCGTCTTTAGCAGTAATTCTTATATCTATATAGTCATTTATAACTTCGATATCCTCGCCTGCTATATTCATGTTCACCTTACCGCCTGCTTCGAGCTCAGCCACGAACTCTGCCGCATCCACCTTTGCTAGTTCTTCGCCAAACAGCTTTATATTTTTGCCTAGGACAGGTCCTGCAACCTTGAAATTAGGTTTTAGAGACAGGTTCATATATTTTCCCAGCTCATCTGCAAATACAACAGTCTTAACATTGAGTTCTTCTTTTATCAAATCGGTTAAATCCTCTATTAGAGCCTTGTATTTTCCGTCTACAAGTATTTCATTAAGAGGCTGTCTTACCTTGATTCTTTCTTTTTCACGGGTGCCGCGACCTAAAGTTACAAGAGTTCTTACAAGATTCATTCTCTTCTCTACGGTTTTGTCGATCAGAGCTTCATTACACTCAGGCATATAAGCTATATGCACGCTTTCCGCTCCCGTAAGCTTGGTGTATATCTCATCTGAAATGAACGGCGCAAATGGCGCAATCAAAAGTGAAACACCGACGAGAACCTCATATGTCGTAGCATATACACTCATCTTATCTTCTGTCATTTCGCTGCCGTAGAACCTTCTTCTCGCACGTCTGATATACCAATTCGAGAAATCTTCGCTGACAAATTCAGTTAATGCCCTGACAGTTTTCATATGGTCATAGCTGTCCATATTTTCTCTAACTTCTTTAACGAGCTTGTTATATCTGGAGAGAATCCATCGGTCAAGCTCCGGTCTCTTTTCATAATCAACATCCAGGCTCGAAAAATCCAATTCATCCTGATTTGAGTAAAGAACAAAGAAGTTATATACATTTCTCAATGTACCGAAAAACTTACTTACAACATCCTTTAGTCCGTCCTCGTCAAATTTAGTAGGCGTCCATGCAGGTGATACGGAAAGTAAATACCACCTCGTAGCATCCGCACCGTATTTGTCAAACAGCTCAAATGGGGAAACGGTATTTCCCTTTGACTTGCTCATTTTCTTACCCACCTTATCCAGGATGAGATCGTTAACAAGCACATTCTTATACGGAGCCTTGCCCATTATGAATGTGGAGATTGCCATTAATGAGTAGAACCAGCCTCTTGTCTGGTCGATTCCTTCACATATAAAATCTGCCGGGAAGAGTTTTTCTTCAAAATGCTCTTTGTTTTCAAACGGATAATGCCATTGTGCAAAAGGCATAGCACCCGAGTCAAACCAGCAGTCCATAACTTCTACTATTCTGGTCATGGGCTTGCCGCAATGCGGACATGTCAAATGCACATCATCCACATATGGACGGTGAAGTTCTATATTATCATCTATATTCTCTATAGCTTTTTCTACAAGCTCAGCACGGCTTCCTACACATTCGAGATGACCGCATTCGCACTTCCATATTGGGATAGGAGTTCCCCAGTATCTTGATCTGGAGATTGCCCAGTCCTTAACATCTGTGAGCCAGTTGCCAAATCTCTTTTCACCAACAAAAGGAGGATACCAATTAACCGTATTGTTATTTGCTACAAGCTCATCTTTCAGCGAACTCATATTGATATACCAACTCTGTCTTGCATAGTAAACAAGCGGTGTACCGCATCTCCAGCAGTGTGGATAATTGTGTTCGATTTTTTGTTTTGCAAATACCTTATCGCCTAGATATTTGATGATTTCTACATCAAGACCGTCTTCCATGATAAAATGCCCCTGCCATGGAGTTGCAGTATAGCAGCCTTGTTCATCGACAGGTTGTAATATTGCCGCGCCGTATTTGCGTCCGCACTGATAGTCATCTTCACCAAAAGCAGGAGCACTGTGAACTATTCCCGTACCGTCGTCGATAGAAACATAATCCATACAAGTTACGAAGAATGCCTTTTCCCCCGCTTTAACCTCACAGAACGGCATTAGCTGCTCGTATTCCATGAACTCAAGCTCGCTGCCTTTCATACGCTCTACTACCTCAAAATTACCCTCTCCGAGTACCTTGTTTGCAAGCGCTTCTGCAAGATAGAAATAATTTCCTTCATCCTTACCGTTAAGCATCTTGGCTTTGATGTAGTCGAAATCCGGACCTACTGTAAGCATTGTATTTGCTGCAAGTGTCCAGGCAGTCGTTGTCCATGCAAGAAAGTACTCGTTATCCGTTCCCTTTTTTTTGAACTTAACTGTAAGTGTGTTTACCTTGACTTCCTTATATCCCTGAGCAACCTCGTGAGAAGCAAGACCGGTTCCGCATCTTGGACAGTATGGCAAAATCTTATGCCCCTCATAGATAAGCCCCTTATCAAAGAACTTCTTCAATATCCACCATCCGCTTTCGATGTAGTCGTTGTCCAAGGTTATATACGGGTCGTCAAGGTCTACCAGATACGCCATTCTCTCAGTCATCTCTCTCCACTTATCGGTATAAGTGAACACAGATTCACGACACTTTTCGTTAAACTCCTTGATACCGTATTTTTCGATATCCTGCTTTCCGTTCATATTGAGTTGCTTTTCAACTTCAATCTCAACCGGTAGCCCGTGAGTATCCCAACCTGCCTTACGGTTCACCTGATAACCTTTCATGGTCCAGTATCTGCACACTGAATCCTTTAGGGTTCTAGCCATTACATGGTGAATTCCCGGCATACCGTTAGCTGTAGGCGGACCCTCATAAAATACATATTTAGGTTTGCCTTCACGAGCTGTAACACATTTCTTCAGTAAATCTTCTTTTTTCCATTTTTCTACCTGTTCTTGCTGGACCTCAGCTACAGGTAGTTCAGATAATCTTTCAAACATATCATTTCTCCTTAAAAAAAATCCCCATACAGAAAAAACTGCATAGGGACGATTATCAAAACCGCGGTACCACCCTAGTTGCTTACCTCTGACAAGGTGCCTCTCATTAAAGTGTCAGACTCCGGAGTGATATTCACATCTAGGTTCACCGCAGATTTCTCAGCAATTAATCTGCTCTCTGTAAGGGTATTAGCCTAAAGCTACTTTGTCTCCTTCTCAGTCTAAATATTAAATTAAATCAAGCCCAAAATTGACTTATATGCTATATTAACATTTATCAAATGAGATTTCAAGATTTTTTTTCATATCTTCAAACGAAGTAAAATAGGATTATCACATATGTGTTTTACCCAATTTTTGCGAACAAAAAAGAACTAAGAAGTATCATTTTTGAAATGCACTTCTTAATTCTTTGATGAATTTTATAGCTTTATTTTGTTGATTATCCGTAATCGGTTCGATTAATCCAAGTTACTTAGTCTTTGCTCTCACTAAGTTAATACGATTTTGCGTATCTATTTCGTTTACCTTAACGCTTACTTCATCTCCGACATTCATCACATCTTCAACCTTTTCGACGCGGTGGTCTGCCATCTTGGAAATATGCAGCAAGCCCTCTTTACCCGGTAAAATCTCAATAAATGCACCAAATGTCATTATTTTGGTAACCTTACCCTCGTAGACTTCACCTACTTCTACATCCTTTGTCAAAAGTTCAATTTCACGTTTAGCAGCTTCTGCACCTGCCATATCCGAACTGTATATGCTGATAAGACCCGATGCGTCTTCAGCGATATCTATCTTAACACCTGTTTCATCAATAATTCTATTGATTGTCTTACCGCCCGGACCTATGACAATCCTAATCTTATCAGGGTCAATCATCATATTGATGCTTCTTGGAGCATACTTTGACATCTCTTTGCGCGGCTCAGGAAGTTCCTCAAGCATTACATTAAGAATGTGTGCTCTTCCGTCCTTAGCCTGTGCAAGTGCTTTTGATAGGATTTCTCTTGAAAGACCATGAATCTTGATATCCATCTGTATAGCTGTAACGCCTACTTCCGTACCTGTCACCTTAAAGTCCATATCACCAAGGAAATCTTCCATTCCCTGAATATCGCTCAGTATCGCAATCTTCTGGCTTCCGTCTTCCTCAGTTCTTGAAATAAGTCCCATGGCAATACCTGAAACAGGTCTTTTGATAGGTACACCTGCATCCATAAGTGCAAGCGTTGAACCGCATGTTGAGCCCATAGAACTTGAACCGTTTGAAGACAGTACATCTGAAACGACTCTGAGTGCATATGGGAATTCTTCTACTGGTGGAATTACCGGAAGAAGAGCTCTCTCAGCTAGTGCTCCGTGACCGATTTCTCTTCTTCCCGGGCTCCTTGGTGATTTTGCTTCACCTGTACAGTATCCCGGGAAGTTATAGTGATGCATATATCTCTTCTCGGTCTGTTCTGTGATTCCGTCAATCATCTGAGCCTCACTTGCAGGCGCAAGCGTACATGTTGACATTACCTGAGTCTGACCTCTTGTAAAAAGACCGCTGCCGTGTACTCTAGGAAGCATACCGGTTTCACACCATACCGGTCTTATTTCATCGGTCTTACGGTTATCAGGTCTTATGCCCTCATCGAGTATCATATTCCTAACAGTTTCTTTTGTAATATTATATAAAACCGAAGCTATATCCTTTTCGTTTTCCGGATAGATTTCAGCAAAATGCTCCTTTGTTTCTACTTCTACCGCATCCATTTTGTCTAGACGCTCGAGTTTGTCAAATGTATGGATAGCTTCAAGCATTTTGTCCGTTGCATATGCCCTTACCGCTGCATCTATATCTTCCGGAACAGTGTTAAGAACGAGTGCTTTCTTTTCCTTACCTACCTCTGCAACGATTTCGTCAATAAAGGCAACCAGATTCTTTATTTCATCGTGTCCGAAGAAAATGGCATCGAGCATTACGTCCTCAGGAACTTCATCTGCTCCCGCCTCAACCATCATTATGGCTTCCTTAGTACCTGCTACCGTTAAATTAATATCTGAACGCTCTCTCTGCTCCAGTGTAGGATTTATGATGAATCTTCCGTCAACTCTGCCTACTCTAACCGCCGCAATAGGTCCCTCCCACGGAATATCTGATGTCGCAATCGCAACCGATGCACCTACCATCGCCATAATATCGGTTTCACAATCAAGGTCAACCGACATTACTGTCGCTACCACAACAACATCATTATGATAACCCTTTGGGAAAAGCGGACGAAGAGGTCTATCCATAAGTCTTGAACTTAGAATTGCCTTTTCACTAGGTCTGCCTTCTCTTCTGATGAATCCTCCCGGAATCTTTCCTGAAGCGTACATCTTCTCTTCGTAATCACATGAAAGTGGCAAAAAGTCTATATCCGCTCTCGCTTCCTTAGATGCGCAAACGGTTACACTCACTACCGACTCTCCATACTTTACCATTACTTGACCATTTGCCTGTTCGCAAATTTTGCCAATTTCAAATTCCAGAAGTCTTCCTCCGACTGCAGTCTTAAATGTTCTGTAATCTGTAAATCTTGCCATTAATAAACAACTCCTTCCTGTTTATTGTACCCTTAGGCAACAATATCACGACAAATCGGTTGATCTGCCTAAAAAAAGCGAGGTCTGTGACCTCGCTAACATAATCAGTATAACTACTTTCTCAAGCCTAGACGAGCAATAAGATTTCTGTATCTTTCTATATCCACATCCTTGAGGTAGTTAAGAAGATTTCTTCTCTGACCGACCATCTTAAGCAAACCGCGTCTTGAATGGTGGTCCTTCTTATGAACCTTTAGGTGCTCGTTAAGATCATTAATCCTTGCTGTCAGTACAGCTACTTGTACTTCGGGAGAGCCTGTGTCACCCTCTTTAGTTGCATATTCGCTGATAATTGCAGCTTTCTGTTCTTTAGTAATCATAATATTTCTCCTTTTTCTAATACGCTTTTGCCGAGAGAGCGTCAGAGTATCGCAAACCAAGCAAAAGTAAACTTGTCTAATAACTATACCATGTTAAGCTGTAAATTGCAAGCAATATATTATATATCTTCAGCTAAATTAATTACGATATATGACGCCTGGGAAGACAAACGCATATTTCCGTGCCTTTCCCTTCATCACTTATCATTTGTATACTCCCGCCCATATATTCAACTGCATGTTTTACTATGGATAAACCAAGTCCTGTTCCTCCGCTCTCCTTGGACCTGCTTTTGTCTACCCTGTAGAATCGCTCAAATACACGCTCCCGGTTTTCCTTTGAAATCCCTATGCCGTTATCCTTTACTTTTATATAGTCTTTACCGTCCATACTTTCTATATTGATATTCACCTTCCCGCCGCAAACATTGTATTTTACTGCATTTTCACAAAGATTATGGAAAATTTCGCGTACGAGCTGTGATGGTGCATAGACCGGAATACCGTCATAACCCGAAGTGTCCAGGCTCGTGCTGACCTTCATTTCGCTCGCCAAACACGATAATGCCTTGAGCTCAGACTCCGCTATCTCAGCCAGATTAACCTTTTCCGCTGTCATTTCTATCTTCTCATCCAGCTTTGATATATGCATGATATCCTCTATCAAGCTTACCAGCCTTGAGGCTTCTGATTTTATCTGCCCGGCAAATGCTGTCAGTTTCTCTCCTTTTACCATTCCGTTTTCTATTAGCTCGGAACTTCCCATAATGGTGTGTAAAGGCGTTTTAAGTTCGTGACTGACATTTGCCGCAAACTCCCTTCTGTTTTGCTCCGCAAAAGCCTTATCTGTAATATCAAATATCAAAAGTACCGTTCCCTGCTTCGATTGTTCTCCGCCTATGCTGCTTGCATTAATTTGAAAAACTCGTCCCTTTCTATCAAGCAAAAGTTCTTTTGCGCCTTTAAGTTCCGCTTCATCAAGTAAAGATGTGATTTTATGGTCTCTTTCGATTAAAATAAAATCCCTCCCTATACACCTGTCATCAGCATTAAAGAATATCTCCGCAGCGGGATTTATCCCGATGATTTTTCTATCAGCACTCAGCAGCACCAATCCCTCTTTCATGTTTGCTATTACAGAGTTAAGTTCGCTCTCCTTTTTGCCAAGTTCCTGCCTTTGATTTTCAATTTTTCTCTGTTGATACTCAAGCCTTTTAAGCATAGGCGCAAGTTCGTCATATGCTTCGTTTTCAAGTGGTTTATCAAGATTCATTTCATTTAACGGATTTACAATTTTCGTCGCCATCTTCCTCGCTGCAAAATATGAAACTGCAAAGCTTAAAAGTGCAACTATAAATAGAGGCTGAGACATAGATATAAAGAGTTTCCATATAGTCATTTGACTTATAGACACCCTGATAATATCTCCATTCGGCAACTTCTTTGCCATATATATGGTTTTTTCGGTCAAAGTGCCGGAATATCTGATGCTTTCACCATGTCCCTTTTCCAAGGCTTCTTTCACTTCCTGTCTTTCCCTATGATTCTCCAGTTTATCTGAATTTATAGATGTGTCAAAGATAACCTCACCGCCCGCGGAAATGTATGTAAATCTTTCATTTTGACTGTCAAGTGTTTGCAGATAAGAAACTCCTAGTTTTTCAACGCCGATAAAAGCCAGTTCCAGCTCTGAATTAAGCTGTTTTTTTTGCTGAGCCTCAAAGTATTCGTATAACACACCCATTATTAATACGATACATGAAATAAATACAAGACCTGCCGTGATTAAAATTGATTTGAATATTTTTTTTGTCAATTTATATCTCCTCCCGCGGGTTAATTCTATATCCCACGTTCCTTATCGTTTCTATACGTGCGCCGCATGTTCCCAGCTTATGCCGTAAGGTTTTGATGTGCATATCTACAGTCCTGCTTTCACCAATATAATCTTCGCCCCATACGCTTGCGAAAAGTTGGTCTCTTGTAAAGGCTCTGCCGGGATTTTTCAAAAAAATTTTCAGAAGTTCATACTCTTTGAAGGTCAAAACAGCTTCTCCCTGTTCGGTGCGTACAAAATGCTTATCGAGATTCATATAAATTTTTCCGACACTTAGTGTGTTTTCCGCACTTTTCGGTTTGTAACGCCGCAGAACAGCTTTGACATGCGAAACCATCTCCATCATGCCGAAGGGCTTTACCAAATAGTCATCAGCCCCAAGGTCGAGACTTAGCACCTTGTCGTATTCTTCACTTCTTGCAGTTGTCATTATGACGGCAATATCTTCGGTATCTCGCCTCTCCCTTATCTTTTTCAGAATTTCAATTCCATCGGTTTGCGGTAACATAATGTCTAATAAAACAAGAGCAGGTTTCTCTGTTTCTAAGGCATCAAAAAAACTTTCTCCGTCAGAAAATCCGCGAGTTTCGTAATTTGCCATCTGAAGCGTATATAACTCCATCTCTCTTATGTTAGTATCATCTTCCACGCACCAAATCATAAAATCACTCCTCTTTGTGTACGCCTGTAATTGAGAATATCACCCATTCTGCGATATTTGTAGCATGATCTCCTATTCTCTCAAGATACTTAGCAATCATCAGAAGATTAATAGCATATTCGCCGTCTTCATGATTTTCCGCTATCATTCGCACAAGCCTATCCTTTATTTTTTCGAAATATTCATCTACTATATCATCATATTTTACCACATTTTCGGCAAGTGTTATGTCTCTATTGACAAAAGCTTCCACACTTTCTACCACCATTTTTATACTTGCCTCAGCCATTTCTTTTACGACTTTTCCCTCGCTCCCCCTTCTTCCGTTCAAATATGGAATAATTTCGGCAATATCCGATGCCTGGTCTCCTATTCTCTCCATGTCCGTAATCATCTTCAGCGCCGCAGAAATTAAGCGTAAATCTCTAGCCACAGGCTGCTGCTGAAGCAATAGTTTCATACACAAACTTTCGATATTTTTTTCCATTTCATCAATTTCCGACTCTAGAGGTGAAATCTTATTTCTCGCAAAGTCATCTTCCGAAACTAAAGCCCTCGTAACAAGAGAAATTGCATCTTCACAAAGCGCCCCCATCTTCGTCAGGTTATTATTAAGTAAAAGCAGCTGTTCATCAAACTTATTTCTCATCAACCGAACCTCCCCGTAATGTAGTCTTCCGTTCTCCTATCTATAGGCGCTTCAAACAATTTTTCAGTATCGCCGTATTCCACCAACTCTCCCATCAAAAAGAAAGCTGTCTGATCTGAGACTCTCACCGCTTGCTGCATGTTATGCGTAACCATTATTATAGTAAACTGTTTTTTCAAATCTATTACCAAATCCTCTATTTTTGATGTAGAAATAGGGTCAAGTGCGCTTGTCGGCTCGTCCATCAAAAGTATATCGGGCTTTACTGCCAAAGCCCTTGCAATACATAGTCTTTGCTGCTGACCTCCTGAAAGACCGAGTGCGGATTTTTTCAATCTGTCCTTAACCTCATCCCAAATTGCAGCACCTTTTAATGATTCTTCTATTATTTCATCGAGCTTCGCCTTATTTTTTATACCATGTGTGCGAGGTCCATAGGCAATGTTATCGTATATGCTCATCTGAAAAGGATTCGGCTTTTGAAATACCATGCCGATATTCTTTCTAAGTTCAATTACGTCTACATCCTCACCTAATATATCTTTATTACGATATTTGATACTGCCTTCTATTTTTATATCTTCTATCAAATCGTTCATTCTGTTTACTGTCCTTAAAAAGGTTGATTTTCCACATCCCGAAGGACCTATTAAGGCTGTTATGCTGTTTTCTTCAATATTCAAATCTATGTTATTCAAAGCTTTTGTATTTCCGTACCACAAACTCAAATTCTCAGCCGAAATAATTTTACTCATCTATATCTTCTCCTTTTGAAATGTGAACCCACAAAACTTGCAGATAGATTTATCGCTACTGTGATAATCATCAAAATCGTTGCAATTGCAAATGCTACTCCAAATTCACCCTGTTCCTTTGCGTATACATAAAGCGCTACTGTCAAAGACGCACCGCTGTTTGACAGACTCGAAATAAATCCGTTTATTGAATGTGCAAATCCCGCTGTAAACAGCAAAGCTGCCGATTCACTTGTAATTCTTCCTATTGACAAAATACATCCGGTTACTATACCGTCTATACATCCCGGGATTACCACTGTATATATCATTCTCCATTTTCCCGCTCCAAGTCCGATTGCGCCTTCCCTATATCCTTGAGGTACGGTTTTAAGGCTTTCCTGCACCGTTCTCATTATCGTTGGCAAATTCATGATTACAAGTGTTAAACTGCCTGCCAAAATAGATGTCTGAAGTCCCAGGAATCGGCAGAAGAACAGCATTCCCACAAGACCATATATGATTGACGGGATGCCTGATAAAGTCTCTGCCGCAGTTTCTATTAGGCTTATAAGCCTTTTATTTTTAGCATATTCATTAAGATATATTGCGGCACCTACTCCAATAGGGAGTACAATTATAATGGTCGCAAAAATAAGGTAGATGGTGTTCAATATGTTCGGAAGAATGCCTATGTTTTCTTCCAAATAACTTGGCTCTGTGGTAAGCAGTTTAAGGCTAATATTCGGAATGCCCTTTGCCAACACAAAGCCTATGAGAAACAAAACCAGTCCGCTTGTCAATATAATTGAGAAATACATAAAGAACTTCATCGTCAATATATATAATTTCCTCTTTGCTTTTACGCGTTCAACATCTCTGCCCATATCATTTTTTCTCTTTTCTCAAAACAAATCTCAACAATGCATTTATCATCAGTATAAACATAAATAGCACTAAAGCTATGGAAAACAATGCTTGGCGCTGTAATCCCGACGAATATGACATTTCACTTGCCACAGCCGTTGTCAAAAACCTTACGCTTCCGAACAGGCTTGGCATATTCGCCGCATTTCCGGAAACCATCATCACAGCCATAGCTTCTCCCAATGCCCTGCCGATACCAAGCACCACAGCAGTTGCTATACCGCTTCTTGCCGCCGGAACGGATATTCTAAAATATGTTTCTATGGGTTCTGCCCCAAGCGCCAGCGATGCCTCCTCATACTCTTTCGGAACCGCTTCAAGCGATGTAATCGAAACCTTTATAATCGATGGTAAAATCATTATTGCCAAAACTATTATCGCCGCAAACAAGCTCGCTCCGTCAGAAAGCTTAAACAAATTCTTAACCGCCGGTACAAGCACCAGCATGCCTACAAGACCGTATACTACAGACGGAATTCCTGCCAGCAGGCTGACCGCTGTTTCTATTACAGTCTTAACGCATTTCGGCGCGAGCTTAGTAAGATAAACCGCCGTGAAAAAGCCCAACGGAACACCTAATACGACAGCGCCTGCCGTTCCATATACACTTGTAAGAATAAACGGAAGTATTCCAAACTTAGCTTCGCTTGCTGTCGGAGTCCAAGTTTTGCCGAACAGGAATTGTACGATACCTATTTCTCTAATAGCAGGTATGCCTGACACTATTAGATATATGGATATAATCAAAACGCAGCCCACGGTTAAAAGACCTATTAGCAAAAATATTATATAGATTGCCTTTTCAAACATATTTCGTCTATTTTTCATCTTTTCCCCTAAACTTTATTACTTTTCTTTTAATCCGGCAGGTACTACTCCCGCAGATTTTATTATAGGATATGCCTTCTCGGAAAAAACATATTCAAGAAACTTTTCTGCTGCACCTGATGCTTTTTTATTACCGTTTGTAACAATAACAAAAGGTCTTTGAATCCCATAGCTTCCGTCTAAAATGCTTTTTTCCGTAGGTATGACTTCATCAATGTTAAGCACCTTTACGGATTCCTTTATAGATGCGAGCGATGCATAACCTATAGCCGCATCATTTCCCGAGACAGTCGTAATAACATCCCCTGTAGATGATAATTCCTGTCTGTACTTACAAGTATCTTTTGTCCCTGTAATTGACTCAAATCCGTCTCGTGTCCCGCTCCCTGCTTCTCTGCCTATAAGGACTATCTCTTTATCCATACCGCCAACTTCATTCCAGTTCTTTATCTTTCCGGTAAATATATCTGAAATTTGCTCCTTACTTAAATTCTCAATTCCGTTTTCCCTATTTACGATTATTGCAATGCCGTCATATGCCACCGTCTTCTCAATCAGTCCGGATTTTTTTTCTTCTTCATTTAGAGTCCTGCTTGATAAGCCTATATCGCTTCTTCCCTCCAATACAGATGTAATCCCTGAACTTGAACCTGTGGGATTATATGTAACCTTAACGGCGCTGTCTTTTTGTTCATAAGCTTCACCAAGTGAACCTATCATCTTTTCCATAGAAGTTGATCCGTCAGTTGAAACGACCTTTTTATCTGTGCCTGATGTTTTTCCGCAAGCGACAAGCACGGCTATAGTAAGCAGCAAAGCAAACACCAAAAATACTATTTTCTTCAAAATTCTTACCTCCTTAACTCGCTTTATGCCTATATCATATATTTCTCAAGTAAAATCAAAAATACCGCTTTTGTAAAATCTGAGTAAAATAAAAAGATTATCATCGATATTAACTCAGTTTCAGCGTTTTGCCGAAAAAGTTAAACCTTTGATAATCTAAAGTACAAAATATATTGATACTGTTTTAGCTATACTGTAAGCAGGTAATGTGTGATTTATAAGGTATATCAGCTATAATAGCGGAATACACCCTTGACTTTACCGAGTATTTTCACATCTCTGACCAGTATAGGACTCATGTCATCGTTCTCAGGTTGCAACCTGATATGATCTTTTTCTTTGTAGAAAGTTTTAACCGTAGCTTCGCTTTCGAATCCGTCAACCATGGCTACTACAATTTCACCGTTTCTGGCTGTGGATCTCTGCTCTACCAAAATCAAATCACCGTCAAAGATACCGACATTAATCATGCTTTCGCCCCTGACCTTGAGCATAAAGTTTTGTCCTGAAACATATCTTGCAGGAACGGGAAAACTATCCTCGATGTTTTGCTCTGCGGTTATCGGTATACCGGCTGCAATATGCCCCACTATAGGAATCTGCACCGTTTCCTCCGTAACAGCCTCTAATTCGGGTTCTTTCGCAACTTTGCGGGTCTCTCGTCCGACAATAACTAAAGTTCTCGGCTTAGCCGGATCTTTTTTGACATATCCCTGTTCAGCAAGGCACTCTAAATCCTTATGCACAGTTGAAGTTGACTTAATATCCAAAGCTAAGCCTATCTCTCTTACTGTAGGTGCATAGCCTTTTTCGTCAAATTCTTTGCGCATAAACTCCAAGATTCTCATCTGTCTTGCCTTTGCTTTTTCTTTAGCCTTGGACATCTAAAACACTCCTTTTCTTTGTTCTTTTTATAATATCATATTCGGATCAAAAAGTAAACATAAGTTCTTTATTTTCTGATATTCTTTCGATTTTTTTACAATTTAATTAGATATGTATTAATTTACCGAAAACAGGTGAAAATATATCACTTTTAATTTGATTTTGCACTGATTTATTTATATATTATTTAGGGGTATTTGAAATAGCTAACATAGAAAGGCAATAAAAATGTTCAAAAATTTCTTCACTAAATCAATATCTCTTTATGATTTTTTACGAAAATCGGCTGTTATTATCTTTGTTCTTGTCTTCATTTCCGTATGCATGTTTTCTAAACCGAGCTATGCCGGAGATGTCAAAGAGCTGAAGCATCAAAAAAACACTTTCGATGCAAGTCCTGACACAGGTCATTCTATTGATGTTGCAAGAAGTAAAGGGCATGTGATTGCTCAGCGTTATTCACCTGCCGGAAGCATTATCACAGAGATTAACACAGGTCAAATTCTTTGGTCGGAAAATAGAAATGTAGAGTGGACACCTGCTAGTATGTCAAAGCTTATGACAATAGCGCTGGCGTACGACGCCATAAGAGATAAAAAAATCTCGCTTGATACAGTCGTAACCGTAAAGGAAAAGCATGTAAGAATAGGCAAAAATTCCAAGCTAAGTAATAACAATATGCAGCTTGGCTGCACCTATACGGTGGCTGAAATTATAGATTTAATTATAGTTCCCTCCTCTGCGGCAGCTACATATTTGATGATGGACTTGCTCGCACCTGACATTGACACATATGTTGCCATGCTAAACAAGAAAGCGGCTGAGCTTAACATGGTGAACACGCGATATGTAAATCCGGTTGGAGTGCTGAACTATCTGCTCGGCGAGTATGCGCCCTCCGGAGATCCGAACGATGACAATTATACGTCGCCGCAAGATTATGCCTGTCTTTGCAGCTATCTTGTGGAAAATTACCCTGATCTTCTTAACCACACGAAACATGCAAACATAGTAGTGAAACAGGGCACCAAGTATGAAGAGAAATTTCACGGTTATAACTTTTCTCTCGAAGGAACAAAATATGCATTTCCCGGTGCAGACGGAATAAAAACCGGTTCCGCCAGAAACGGTTACAACTACAGTATGACGGCAAAGCGGGGAAATACTCGAATGATTGAGATTGTCCTCGGTGTCTCAAAGTGGGAAGATTTAGACGGTGAATACTACAGACACCCTATCGGAAATGCAATTTTAGAAGATGCTTTCGCAAAATATGAATATAAAAAGATTTTGGATAAAGGCATTTACAAAATAGACGGAAAAACTATCGAAATCGTTAAACCGCTCTATGACTGTGTGCCAAAGAAGTGGAAAGCGGATTTTGTTTGTGACTTTAAGAAGAATACCATAAAAGCCAAGATAGTGAACAGAGAGTATCTCCCCGGCTATTCGGAGCCGAGTACAAAATTCACACTGACGGAAGAAACCGCGGCAGAGTCTGCTACGTCAGGCTCTATCATAAAACGCATCATATCCATCGTAATTATAGTACTGATTCTGCTAATCGTTCTGAGCATTATAAGATATAGAAATATACAAGCACGACGCAAATATAGAAGACGCCGCAGGCATCATCGTTAATCATAAACAAGGAGATTATTCAAACACAAGCTGAATAATCTCCTTATTTTTAACACTTTATTTTATTAATCTTACTAAATCTTAAATGTTTGGAAGTGTTCTTCCGTTCCCTCTTCCTCACCGAATTCATAATCGTTACCCGGTAATATCGCATTTACCGCTATACCCACGATAGCAGCGATTGCAAGCCCTGAAAGTGAGATTTCAACTCCTCTTATTGCAAAACTGATTCCACCCACGGAATTAAATCCGAGTGCGCAAACGAGTATCAATGCTGCAATAATCGTATTTCTCGACTTTGTAAAATCAACTTGGCTCTCTACTACATTTCTGATACCTATAGCAGAAATCATTCCGTATAGGATAAACGAAACGCCTCCTATTGTAGATGCCGGAATGCTTTCTATAAGAAAACTTACTTTAGGAATAAATGATAGGCAGATTGCAAAACAAGCCGCTATTCTTATAACTCTTGGATCATATATTTTTGTAAGCGCCAAAACACCTGTATTTTCACCGTATGTAGTATTTGCCGGTCCGCCAAAACCGGATGCAAGGCATGTCGCAATACCGTCTCCCAAAAGAGTTCTATGAAGACCGGGTTCTGCGAGATAATTTTTCTTTGTCGTAGCTCCTATTGCCGTAATATCACCAATGTGTTCCATCATCGTTGCAAGAGCAATAGGCATAATTGTAATTATTGCGGAAATATCGAACTTCATAAGTTGAATAGGCGGAAGTCCTATCCACGGCTTTGTTGCCGCTGCACTAAAGTCTATTTCTCCCATACATATAGCAACTATATATGAAGCTACCACACCTAAGATAATGGGAATAATTTTAAGCATTCCCTTACCCCAAATGTTGAAAATTATTATGGTTAATATCGCTACAAGCGCCACAACCCAGTTTGTCTTACAGCTGTTGATAGCAGTAGGCGCAAGAATAAGTCCTATTGAAATAATGATTGGTCCAGTAACCACGGGCGGGAAAAATTTCATTACTTTTTTGACCCCGAAAGCTTTTATCAGTCCTGCCATAAATACATACACCAGCCCTGCGCAAAACACACCGCCACATGCATACGGAAGCATCTCCTTATTAGGTGTTCCGTCGGCAAGCATAGGTGCTACCGCCGCATAACCTCCCAGAAATGCAAACGATGATCCCAAAAATGCCGGAACCTTGCCTTTTGTTATAAGGTGGAACAAAAGAGTACCAAGACCTGCCATCAGAAGTGTTGTACCTACATCAAGCCCTGTCAGAATAGGTACAAGTATTGTCGCTCCGAACATAGCAAACGTATGCTGAAGTCCCAGAATTAACATCTTAGGTAGACCGAGCTGCCTGGCGTCATAGATGCCGTTTTCATTTACATTTTTCTTGTCTGTCATATATTTCTCCTTTTGAAAATAATTACTTTGCAGAACATCTGATTATAAGCTGTAGATATTCACAACAGGTTTTACTCCCGTTTTATCAAAATCGACTCGAATCGTTTCAAGATGAGATGTAGGAATATTTTTCCCCACATAGTCAGCGCGAATCGGAAGTTCCCTATGTCCGCGGTCGATAAGCACAGCCAGCTGTATAGTTCCCGCTCTGCCAAAGTCGGAAAGCGCATCGAAAGCGGCTCTCGCCGTCCTTCCCGTGTATAAGACATCGTCTACCAAAACAACATGCTTTCCGTTGATGTCACAAGGAATTTTCGACTCATCACTTCGCTGCAAATCATTGTCATCGATATCATCTCTATGACCGCTTATGTCGAGTATCCCCGTCGGAATATCCCTTAACTCTATCGCTTTCAAAAACTCGCTAAGCTGATTTGCGATGGGAATCCCGCCGTTGGCAATTCCCAGAATCACTACATCTTCCGTACCGTTATTTTTTTCGGTAATTTGATGTGCAATTCTTCTAAGAGCCCTCATAATCTCTTCCGTTGTCATTAGCTGTGATTTCAGTTCCATTTTACTTTCCTTTACTTCAGACATAAAAAAATCTTGCCGAGACATGCTGACAAGACGCGTAAAAATCTATAGATTAGTCACTATCTTATCGGCATCTCTGTACCGACTTAAAGATGTTCTTTTCATCTAGAATCATAATATACATATGGACTTATGTCAAGCGCATGTATATAATTATTCTTATCAAAACAAAGCAAAATCGAAGGAGGCTTACAATGGATTTATCATATGTAAAAGGACTTTCCGTTCCACTTCCGGAAGAGTTGGAAAAACTGAAAGGTGCAGGATATTTTGACGAATTTATCGAAAGATCGAAATATCATTTATGCAGAAAAAATCTGCCTGAATCCGTCAAAAAAAGAATTGAATTGGAAATACATAATTTTGATGTAAAAAAATCTGAATATGGATTAAGCGAAGATGAGCTTATATCAAAGATTTCCGAATATGCACCCGGGTTTGGAAAAGATGATTTTGCAAAGCTTGCACCGGATACCGATTATATTTTTATAAACGGTCAAAAAGCTTATGTCAACTTCAGCGTTTCATCGCTTTTTATCACCAGCGATTTGCTTCGTAACTGGAAAGGAAGTTCATATCCGAGCGATGCGAGTAATGAAGTTAAAGATGCCAGAGACCTTATGAGAAAATCCGGTCGTGCCGAGGTAAATATAGATCTTGAGTTTATTGCGGAGATTAAAGCGGAAATAGGCGAAACTGAGAAAGTTTCCGTTCATCTGCCGTATCCGTCGCCTCTCGGCATAGGTATGAACGATATAGAATTTATTTCATCGTCAAAGGAATGTCTTATCGCTCCTCCTGATTCCTTACAGAGAACCGCACATTTTATATCTGACAAAAAAGAGGATTGCTTCAAAGTTAGGTGCAGAGCAAAGATGAGTCAAAATTACATGAGCTTTGACGATATAGTTTCAGCCGGCATGACCGTAACAGATGAAGATGAAGCTGAACTTCAGAAACAAATTTGTGAAAGCGATCTTTCCGAGAAATATCCTCATTATGTTTTTTCACCTTTTATCAAGGATTTATCCGCTATGATTGTAGGTGAGGAAACTGATAAAACATTAATAGCGAAAAAAATATTTGACTTTATAACTCATAAGTATAAATATGCCTATGTTAGAGATTACGCCGCCATAGATTCGCTCCCTGAATATTTCGCACTTAGAGGGCGTGGCGACTGCGGGCTGCAAGCGTCATTGTTTATAACACTTTGCAGATATAACGGCATTCCGGCAAGATGGCAATCAGGTATAGTCACAGATGGCGAAAGCGGCGGTGCTCATGACTGGGCGGCAGCATATTTCAAAGGTGTAGGCTTTAGACCTGTCGATCCGTCTTTCGGCGGTGGCGGTGTTCGCAGAGGCTCAGAAGATGACTGTGAATTCTACTTCGGCAATATAGATCCGTATAGATTAATATTCAATGTGGATATTCAGGAAGAATTTATTCCTGCGAAAAAGCATTACCGATATGACCCGTATGACAATCAGTACGGCGAAGTTGAAACGGAAAATTCAATGCTTAATCGAAAAGATGTAAAACTGTATAGAGTTATCTATTCAAAGAAAATAAAATAAAGTTAAATCGCGATTTCAAATCCCGTAAATAATTAAGATTTATACAGCAGCTTCACAGCTGCTGTATTTTGTTAAAAAATTGAAGCAAAGATACCCCGCTTCAATTTTTAATTACCAAATTTATTTTACATCTTGATATTTTCAGCTTATTTTTGAACAACATCCATTACTGCTTTTGCTACTGCCTTGGATACATTTTCATCAAAGGCGTTCGGCAGAACATAATCAGCTGTAAGTTCCTCATCGGATATAACCGCTGCAATAGCTCTTGCCGCAGCTTCTTTCATCTCTTCACTTATCTTTCGTGCCCCACAATCAAGCGCACCTCTAAATATACCCGGAAAAGCCAATACATTATTTACCTGGTTAGGGAAATCCGACCTTCCGGTGCCCACGACAGCTGCTCCCGCTTTTTTCGCCAAATCCGGCATAATTTCCGGAATAGGATTCGCCATGGCAAATACAATAGGATTCTTTGCCATGCTCGAAATCATCTCCTCCGTTACAATACCCGGCTTTGAGACACCGATAAAAATATCTGCACCTCTCATCGCATCCTCTAAACTGCCTACCAGCTTTGACTTGTTTGTAAGCGCCGCGATTTTTTGCTGTTCAGAATTGATATTAGGAGCACCTTCATAAATGGTTCCTTTGCTTCCGCATAAAATTATATCGCCAAAACCCATTCTTAATATCATCTTAGCAATAGAAATGCCTGCAGACCCTGCGCCGCTTATGACAATTTTCAGTTCTCCCATTTTTTTCTTTGTAAATTTTACTGCGTTTAACAGTCCTGCGCATGTGATAATCGCCGTTCCGTGCTGGTCGTCATGAAATACCGGAATATCACACATTTCAATTAACCTGCGTTCAATCTCAAAACATCTTGGTGCGCTAATATCCTCTAGATTAATACCGCCAAAACTCTTTGATATATTATATATGGTTTTTACTATTTCGTCTGTATCCTTACAATCTAAACATATAGGAAATGCGTCTATCCCCGCAAATGTCTTAAATAACGCGCACTTGCCCTCCATTACCGGCATCGCTGCCATAGGTCCTATGTCGCCAAGTCCAAGTACAGCCGTACCGTCCGTGATGACGGCTACAAGGTTCCCCTTACCTGTGTATTTATATGCGAGTGATTCATCTTCAGCAATTTCAATACACGGCTCGGCAACACCGGGAGTATACGCTACGGATAATTCTTCACTGTTTGTAATTTTTGCTTTGCAATTTATTTCAAGCTTTCCGCGCCACTTTGCATGTGCATCTAAAGCAATTTGTTTCTTTGATACTTTGTTGTCCATTATAAAATCCTTTCTAAATCCACATAAACCTCTTTATGATAAAAAGCGTACATTTAATAATACACCTTTATTGCTGTGAATATCAAGATGCAGAATTCTTAAGTTTCTCATAGCTTACATTTGCGATAGAAGATGACTTTGTATTTGAATTATGATATTATTTACTTGTAAATTATTATAAATTTTGAAAGGAGCATAAGCTATGCTATACGGACATGACAAAGTAAATATCCTAATGAACCCAACTCCAATTTCATATCTTGCGAATGTTTCAAAAGATTTAGGAATTGAGCTTTATCTAAAAAGGGATGATATGACCTGTCTGGGAACAGGTGGAAACAAACTGCGCAAGCTGGAATACCTAATCAAGGATGCCATGGACAAAGGTGCTACAATGCTCCTTACAACAGGCGGTGCACAGACAAATCACGGGCGACTTACAGCGGCATCTGCAAGCCATTTCGGTCTAAAAGTTGCCATCGTCGCTGTTGATGAATATCCCGGTGAAATATCTGCAAACCTTATTCTTGACGGAATTATGGGCTGCCCCGTATACCTTGTTCATAATGACGGCACGAGAACAAAGCAGGAACTTGCAAACGAAGCTTTTGCGAAAGTTACCGAAGAATGGGAAGCAAAGGGAGAAAAGGTCTATTTCATTTGCACCGGCGGCTCGAGCAACATAGGTATGCTGGGATACTACGACTGTGCGCTTGAACTTGATAAGCAGCTAAAAGAAATGAGTTTAAGCGATGTTCGCGTTATCACCACAGTAGGAAGCATGGGCACATATATGGGTCTTTTTGCCGGTCAAAAAAATGAAAATCTTGATTTTAGACTGACGGGAATAGCAATAGAGCCTTTCCCGGACGGCATAGAAAAAACTGCAATAGAGTATTATAACAGTTGTAAAGAAGAATTCGGACTGAAGTTTGAAGCAAAGGAAAGTGATTTTGATATGACCTGTGATTATCACAGAGGCGCATACAACAATCCTAGTAAAGAAGTTCGCGAATCAATCTACTATCTTGGTAGAAAAGAAGGAATTATCATGGACCCTTGCTACACGGGCAAAACTTTCGCCGGCATCAAGGAAATGGTAGAAAAGGGAGAAATCGCCAAAGGTGAAACCGTTGTGATGCTCCACAGCGGCGGAATACCCGGAATCTATACAAAACATCACCGCGTAGAATTTGAAAAAGAATTGGAAAAATATATTCATATAATATAAAATATATAATTGAGTCAAACAAAGGATAAGGGACCCGAAATAGGTCCCTTGTTTTTTTCTTTAATGTCTTATCAGCAACACGGTGAACAAATGCTCGTCAGACACAGACAAGATAAACATGAACCGCATTCACTTGAATCATTATAGCCTCTGCTGTCTCCATAGCTTCTGTAACTTGCACTTTGATTAATCATGCGCTGGTAAACCTGTCTGAATTCGGCATTTCCCGGCTGCATTTCCATTGCGCGCCTCACATTGCTTATGCCGTCATCTATATAACCCTTGCGATAAGAAAGCACACCGCTCAAAAAAAACCACTGAGCATCTCTTGACTTGCAATTTATCAGCATTTGCTCAGCTCTTGCCAGTTCTCCCCTGTCAAGTGCCGCACGAATAGCCATATACTCTGTCCCCGCGCTTCCCCCGGAATAGGTATATGAAGAAGGGTCACTATACCCTCCGCCATAGCTATTTGTATTTGCGTTGCTTTTTTGACTGAGCATATCGTATGCCTCGTTTACTTCTCTAAGCTTTTCTTCTGCTAAATCGGCCAAAGGGTTATTTTGATACTTGTCCGGATGATATTTTTTTACCAGTCTATGATATGCTGACTTTATATCATCATCGCTTGCTCCCGGCTTAACTCCAAGAATTTCATAAGGATCCTTCATTTGATTCTCCATTCCCTGTATTATCTGTATCTGCGAGTAAACTGTCCGTTCTCGATCTCATTCCCAACATAAAAATATTTTTTATCAATGACTCATTCTTCTTTATATCAAGAAGATCCAAAGAAGATGCCGCCATAGAAAGATAGTTATAAAGCAGAGGTTCTAGACCTTCTTTTTTATTATGCCTATAAACCAATGGATTGTACACCCCATTTTTGCAATCTTCATCAAAATCATCTAAAGCGTCCACCAAATACACCCATTTCCCCAAATTATTGCCGATTTCAGATAAAATTTTGTTTACAAGGTCATCTTTTACATATCCCGTAAAGATAACTTTTAACGCTTTCGCAGATGCCATTGCCGTTAAATCTACGCTTGGCGACTTTTCTTTTTCAAGAGCGTGAAGTTCCTTCAATGCGAGCTTTATAGCTTCACATATGTTTTTATATTTTCTTTCAAGCTTGCTATATGCAGGTCTTAATACCAACTTCATAATCTTGCCGCGAATGGAATTTTCATCGGAAATGTCATCGCTAAACTTGTGATATGCAGTAATTAGCATCATGTCCGCAGCATAGTCTATGGCACTCGATTCACTTACAACGGGATTTTTCTTTATATGGTGTACAATGCAGTGTTCATCTCTTATGTTTTCCGCATCGCTTTCGAGAGAATCAAGTATTAGAGCGAGCAATACCGCATCATAACTTAGTACAAGACGAGGCATCTGACCGTAACGCCTTCCTATTGACTTGCAAATCCCACAATAGTATCCCTTATATAGATTTAGCTCACGAACTTTGAGTTCATCTCTTAACGCCGTCATATAACCGAACATATCTGCTCCTTGAAATCATCAAAATTGGTTAATCTTTTTCAGCTTTCCGCATTGCGCATAACTATTTTGATTTGAACTGCTTCCAATATTTGTTATATATATCGTCATACTTATATCCCAAACTTTCCAACGGTTCACACCGTTCCAAAATTTTTTCGTCCGGGAATATATATTTTTTTACTTCCTCATCTTCCCCCACGCTCTTTATAACTTCCTTGTTAGGTATGGAATATGTTAAATATTCATAGTTTTTAAGGGCGACATCCCGGCGCATCATAAAGTCCATCCATTTTTCCGCGTTCGTTTTATTCTCCGCATTTTTCGGAATTGCCCAAAGATCCATGAATTCCTCACTGCCTTCCTTAGGTATAACAAATTCAAGATTCTCATTTTCTTCTTGAGAGTACAAAACTTCTCCATTCCATACCACAGCTATATCCGTCGACTCACCTATAGCCAAATCCCTTGCAGAGTCATTAGCATACTTATAGACAAGCGGTTTTTGCTCTTCTAAATATCTTATCGCCTCTTCGAGCTCTTTCTCGTTCTTTGTGTTAAGCGAGTAGCCCTTTGCTTTTAGCGCTATAGCAAAGGTGTCTCTCATGCTGTCCGGCATAACTATTTGCTGATCGTACTTTTTATTCCAAAGGTCGTTCCATGATGTTATCTCACCTTTTTTAATCTTTTTGGTATTATATATAATTCCCAAAGTTCCCCAAGTATGAGGTATTGCATATTCGTTGTTTTTGTCAAACTTGCTTGCAATTTCCATATACTTAGGCTCAATATTTTTAAGATTGGGCAGATTGTCATAATCCAGTTTTGCCAGCAGCTTTTCTTCTATAAGCTTTTGTATCATGTAATCAGACGCGCAGATAACATCATATTTGACCGTTCCTTTTGATATGACAGGATACATTTCCTCGTTCGTATCAAAGCTGTCAATAACTACCTTGATGCCGTATTCTTCTTCGAACCGTTCCACCAAATCCGGGTCCAAATAGTCACCGAAATTATACACTTTAAGCGTCTTTGAATCTGCTTTTTCACTACTTGAATCCGATTGACAGCCTGTAAGCATCAGCAAAGCCCCGAGCAAAAAAAACAGAGAGATAACAACTAAAAATTTTTTCATTTTTTCGGTCCCTCCTTAATTTCTGATAAGACATTTGATGTGATAAGTACTGCCAATACAACCAAGAAGATTATGGTTGAAAGAGCAAATAAAGTCGGTCTTATTCCCACCTTAACCTGGCTGTATATCAGCGTTGATATGGTATTTATGCCGGCTCCCCTTGTAAAATGCGTGATGACGAAATCATCTACAGACATTGTAAACGACAGTAGAAAACCCGAGATTATACCCGGCCAAATTTCGGGCATAACCACCTTATAAAAAGCATATCCCGGACTTGCACCTAAATCCAACGCCGCTTCATACGTACTTGAGCTAAGCTGCTTTATCTTTGGTAATACCGATAATATTACATATGGTATGCAAAAGGTTATATGTGACAGCAAAACCGTTATCCATGATAAGTCAATCTTAAATACCAAAAATGTCATCATCAAAGATATACCTATGACGATATCGGCATTCAAAAGAGGAATATTATTCAATCCCAAGATTGCGTTTTGTGTTCTTTTCCTCATATTATTTATGCCAAGACAGGCGAAAGTACCGATTATAGTCGAAATGACAGCTGCGACAAGAGCAATCGAAAAAGTGTTCTTTATAGCTTCTGTTATCTGTTCATTTTCAATCATCTCCCTATACCATCTAAACGAAAAGCCTGACCAGACCGCCATGGTCTTTCCTTTGTTGAAAGAAAAAACGGCAAGTGTAAGAATCGGCATATAAAGGAACATCAAAATAACAGCCAAATATATACCGCTACCTATCTTTTTCATATCAGCGCTCCCTCCCCATCCTTATCAAGCTTCGACATAAATGCCATGCTGATTAGAATAAATATCATCATTACAAGAGAAAGCCCCGAACCTAGATTCCAATTTGCAGTAGTGGTAAATTCCTGCTCAATAATATTTCCTATAAGATATATTTTCCCTCCGCCAAGCATGTTTGAAATCGCAAATGTCGTTAACGCAGGTACAAATACCATGGTAATTCCGCTGGCAATGCCCGGCACTGAGAGAGGTAAAATTATATCCCTAAATACCTTTCCGCCGGTAGCACCCAGATCATATGCAGCTTCAATCACGGCATCTTCAATTTTAATCATAGAATTATAGACAGGTAAAACCATAAACGGTAAAAAATCATATACCATTCCAAGAACAATCGCTACAGGCGTGTTGATAATCTGTAGCTGAGGCATGCCTATATTTTCCAGGAAGTTGTTAATCAGTCCGCCTCTTTCAAGCAGTACCTGCCATGCCATCGTTCTGAGCAAAAAGTTCATCCACATAGGTAAGATGAAGACAAACAATAGAAAACCTTTGTTGCTCAGCCTACTTTTTCTCAAAATTAAAGCAAGCGGTAAAGCGATAAGCAAGCAAACTAAAGTGCTTATAAAAGCAAGAAGCAATGACATCCAAAGAGCTTTAGCATGCTCTGCCGACAATATGCCGACTACATTATCAAAGGTGAAAGTACCGCTTCTGTCCGTAAACCCGTAAAATGCAATTACTCCTACCGGAATTATGGTGCCTATTAAAATCCAAATGATAAAAGGGATGGCAAACGGTTTTCTATACATCTATCTCTATGGCCTCCTCTTCCTTGCTCTGCGGTTTGTGCATAATTTGAATATTAAACGGTATTACATCTATGCTCACTTCTTCACCGACGGCATAACTTGTTGTATTTTGCGCAAGCCACGTAAATCCGCCTGCTTCGATTTCCATTTCATAATATACACCGATAAAAATATTATGAGTTACGACACCGTCAATTTTTCCTTGCCCCGGCTTACGAATGATGATGTCTTCAGGTCTAATCATAACATCGACAGGCATGTTCTTTCCAAAGCCCGTATCAACGCAATCAAAAACCGTCTCGCCTATTTTTACGAATTTATCTTCGAGCATTACGGCATCCAAGATGTTGCTGTCACCGATGAAGTCTGCAACAAAAGCGTTCTCAGGCTCATTATATATTTCTTCGGGAGTCCCCATCTGTTGAATATAGCCGCCGTTCATAACCACAACCTTATCGCTCATAGTCAAAGCTTCTTCCTGATCATGTGTCACATACATAAATGTAATTCCAAGCTCGTTCTTGAGTCTTATAAGCTCATACTGCATATCCTGTCTCAGCTTAAGGTCAAGCGCGCCGAGCGGTTCATCGAGCAAAAGAACCTTAGGCTCGTTTACTATGGCTCTTGCTATAGCAATTCTTTGCTGTTGCCCGCCCGACAATGAATCAATTTTACGCCTTTCAAATCCATCTAAATTAACAAGCTTAAGCGCATATTTTATTTTATCCTTGATATATTGTTCGCTTTTACCGCTGATTTTGAGTCCAAAAGCAATGTTATCACCTACATTCATGTGTGGAAATAGCGCATATTTTTGAAACACAGTATTTATATGCCTTTTGTTAGGAGGTATATTTGTTATATCCTTGCCCTCAAAATACACTTTCCCCAAATCAGGAGATTCAAATCCGCCTACAATTCTAAGAGTAGTCGTCTTTCCACATCCGGAAGGACCAAGCAATGTAATAAACTCATTTTCATTAACGCTCAAATTAAAATCATCCAATACCGTGGTATCGCTAAATGATTTGCTTATATTTTTCAACTCTATCAAAGATGCCATAATAATTACCTCCTAAAAGCTCGGTGGTGTGCTTACCCAAATAAGTCTAGCTCCGCCTTTTGATGTTAAATAATGTGTTTTGTCTGCTGTATAATAAAACGATTCTCCCGCTTTTGCCATATATGTTTTGTTTCCGAGATGAATCGTTACGCTTCCCTTTAGCACATATCCGAATTCCTCTCCTTCATGCGGGTTGTCCGGGTATGTTCTGCCGTTAGGATTAATAGTTAATCTAATAGGCTCCATTTCATTTTTCTGGGCATTTGGAATAATCCATTCTATGATATTATTGTCTTCCAAATCGTTTTTCTCGAAGTAATCATCTTTACTAAAGACAATTTGCTCGTCTTTTTCGCTCGCGAAAAAATCCGAAACGCTTATCCCAAGGCACTTTAATATATCCTCAAGCGTTGAAATTGATGGCGAGGTTAAATCTCGTTCAAGCTGCGATATAAAGCCTTTTGAAAGCTCCGCTCTGTCAGCCAGCTCCTCTTGAGTAAGCCCGTTTATAATTCTAAGTTCCTTTATTTTTTCACCGATTTGAATTGACATTGCAACCATCCTTTCTAAACTATTTGTTTAGTATTAGTAAACCCAGCAAGATTGATTATATATTATTTGGATTAAAAGTCAAGAAAAAAATAGCCTTACGGCTATTTTCATAATCTGTTTATTATATCGGAACTCTTTATCTTTTATGAATTTCCCAATATGTTTTTTTCCAATCGATTTTTGATATATTTTTCGACCTTATCGCGATCCGTATCCAGAGCTATCGCAAATTCTCCATATACCAAATCTCCGGCTCTCTTCATATATCGCTTATCTATCTGCCCCAAATGCTTATTATTCCTATCTGCGACAAGTTCCTTAATATAAATAGATTTTGTAAGTGCAAGCAAATCAACACTACTATAGTTTTCTAATATACTTTGATAATGCTGTGAAAGCTGCTGCATACTCCTTCCGGTATACTCCTTAACCTCGAGTTCTTCGAGATTTTCCAGCAATTCGAAAGCTCGTTCGGCAGAAATTATCGCTCTTATAGGCACTTTGGCATTGTCAACCGGCGCATATATGATTCCATTTTGGAAAACCGGCTCTAAAAGGTAGTAGAGACGATCATCATCACTGTCCGCAAAACTAGGCTTGCCTATCTTCTTGACACGGCAAACACCTGTAGAACCATACATTACTAATTCATTTTCTTTGAACATTTGCAAATCACTTCTCCTTTTCTAAACCTTTATATATTAAGTATACACTGTTTCAGATAAAATTGTAAGGGCAAAACATAAAATAGTCGCAAAACTAATCTTAGTTGTCAAGAGATATATTACACTTTGAGAAGCATTCTGCGAATTAAAGCAAGTTCTTCATCTATGTGAAGTTTCTCTCTTTTTTTATTTATTTTTGTCCTATAACCCTTAATTGAGACAGCTCTCTTTCGTTCACTGTCTCCTATGCTAAGGCAATACAAAATTAAAAGCCCTTTGTTAACAAAGGGCTTTTGTGTTGAATAATTGTCAATTAGAATATATGTTTCTACACATATGTGTAAATTATTCAGATTCTTTTCCGTAAATTTTAACCAGAACGATGAGAACAGCAATCATCATAGCAAATGCAATCGGAAGTGCAATGAAGATATTCTTTACGAATCCGGCGATTACGTATGCTACAAATGATACCGCTGCTACAGTCATAGCGTAAGGTAGCTGCGTCTGTACGTGGTTGATGTGGTTACTCTGTGCACCGGCTGATGCCATGATTGTCGTATCTGAGATTGGTGAGCAGTGGTCTCCGCATACAGCACCTGCCATACAAGCTGACATTGCTATTACCATCATCTCCTTGTCGTTTGCGAAGATTGATACAACGATTGGAATCAGGATACCGAATGTTCCCCATGATGTTCCTGTAGCAAATGCGATAACGCATCCGATTAGGAATACTACAGCAGGTAGTAAGCTTACAAGACCGCCTGCGAGATTACCTACGAACTCTTCAACGAATTCCTTGCTGCCTAGGCTGTCTGTCATAGCCTTTAGTGTCCATGCAAGTGTCAAAATCATATTAGCAGGAATCATAGCCTTAAATCCTTCAGGGAAGCATTCCATGATTTCTGTAAATGAGATGAGTCTTCTTGCCAGGAACCAGAACACGCAGATAATTATAGCGATAAGGGATCCCGTTGATAGACCTACAGAAGCGTCTGTGCTTGAAAAAGCTTCTACAAATGCAGTTCCTGAGAAGAAACCACCTGCATAAAGCATTCCGCCTACACAGCAAGCAATCAAGATGATTACAGGAAGAATCATGTCAATCATCTTACCTTTTCCTTCAATTGCATCTGTCTTAGCATTTTCATAAGGTCTGTCAGGTGTTGTGAAGATGTCGCCGTTGATAGCGTTATCTTCGTGCTTTCTCATTGGACCGTAATCAAAATGGAAGAATACGATTGAAAGCATCATAAGAATTGTCAGCAGTGCATAGAAGTTGTATGGAATGCAACGGATGAATAATGAGAATCCGTCTTCTCCCGGTACAAATCCCGTAACAGCTGCCGCCCATGATGATACAGGTGCGATGATGCATACAGGAGCTGCTGTAGCGTCAATCAGATATGCCAATTTTGCACGAGATACATGGTGTTTGTCCGTAATAGGTCTCATTACGGCACCTACTGTCAGACAGTTAAAATAGTCATCTACGAAGATTAGGCAACCGAGCAGGATTGTGCTTAGCTCAGCACCTTCTCTTGTCTTAATGCGGTCTTCCGCCCAAACACCGAATGATGCTGACGCGCCTGTCTTATTCATCATAGCTACTAGTGAACCTAAGATGATTAGGAATACCAGGATACCAACATTGTAGCTATCTGACAATCTTGAAATAATACCGTCTGCAAGTACGTGGTTGATTGTCTTTTCGAAGCTTCCGCCCGACCAAAGGACAGCACCGCAAACGATACCGATGAATAATGAACTATATGCTTCTTTTGTAATAAGTGCGAGTGCAATAGCCACTAGTGGTGGTAGCAATGACCAAGCTGTTCCGAATAAAGCAGGAACGTATTCCTTAGCTTCTTCAGCCATAGCGAAAAGCGGCATGCACATAATAATAAGTGCCGCAAATCCTATAATCCAGATGGCCCTTGATTTGAGATTTTTCATTAATAAGTCCTCCCTAAACCATTGAGCAATTAATCCAACATCTGTAAGTTATCACCTTTTAGAATCAAAGTCAACCAATTGTGATGGGTATATGAACAATTTGTGTTTAGAACAAAGCTTATTTTTTTATTGCATAAGCAACTCCCCTATGTTAAACTGATATAGCAGTTCAGCAATTGGATTCAGTAACTTTGCTGTGTATAACAATTCATACTGTGGAGGATTGACCGAGTGGCTAAGGAGCTCGCCTGGAAAGCGAGTAAGGCGTAACAGCCCCGTGGGTTCGAGTCCCATGTCCTCCGCCAAGCGAAAGTGGAAGCCGGCTTCGGCTTCCACTTTTATTTTTTACGTTTATGAAAATTAGTATCTGCGACTACCAAATATTACTGAAAACATGTGTCGGATAAATAAATATTAATATTTATTTATCCTTAGAAATATTTATTTTGTAATTCACATTTCCTTCTATCATTCATCTATAAAATTTACTTATTATATTTATTGTATTCTATAATGTACAAAATCATTTTTTTTGTACATTTGTA
The DNA here is from genome assembly GCA_034180045.1 of Eubacterium sp. Taxonomy (GTDB): domain Bacteria; phylum Bacillota; class Clostridia; order Peptostreptococcales; family Anaerovoracaceae; genus Eubacterium_B. Next base: position 102,298 of record JAXFOY010000009.1, on the reverse strand, counting down.
CAAAGGATTTTTATAAAAAATCTAGAGAAAATATTGATTCCGTATTCTGCTTATCCCGATATTCTAATAAATACTTAAATTAAATACTTAAAATTCCAAGGTGTTCAAGTAATATCTTGCCGCCTATCAATATTAAAATACCTCCGCCGAATCTCTCCGCACCTGCCTTAAATCGAGTTCCAAACAAATTTCCTATTTTGACACCTGCAATCCCGAATACAAATGTTGTCACGCCGATAAATATGACTGCAAAAGCAAGATTTACATCAAGCACTGCAAAACTTATACCTACGGCAAGAGCATCTATGCTTGTAGCTACAGCCAGTAAAAACATCGTCTTCATGCCGAAATTTGCGTTTTCATCACCGGATTTGCCCGACTCTCTTATCATATTAATACCTATAAAAAGCAGTAATACAAAGGCAATCCAGTGATCAAAGTCCATGATAAGCGCTCTGAATTTATAACCTAAAAGATACCCTATAGCAGGCATAACCGCCTGAAATATACCAAAGTACGCGCCGCAAATGAACGCATATTTCCATTTCATTTCCGGAAGCGCAAGTCCCTTGCATATCGAAACGGCAAAAGCATCCATGGAAAGTCCAAATGCCAAAACTATAAGTTCGATTATAGACATAGAGCCTCCTTCACAGCTTCCGGCATCTCGGTTTTACTAAAAACTTTAGAATGTATTACTCTTCTATTTTCCAACCCGTCTATCGCTTCAGGAATCTTCAGTTCAGTTTCTTCGCTGAGTTTTGTTGCGCATACAAAATCATCAAGCCCATCGGTTTCAATGCCTATTGAACAGGCTACACTTCTTGGAAACTTGTATGGTGAGGCAGTCGAAACAATTACCGTTTTGGTTTCATCTCCCGTTTTTTTACGATATTCGTCATATACTGCATATGCTACGGAGGTATGTGTGTCCATGAGGTATTTTTGCTTGCTGTACAAATCTCCTATTGTCTTGCATGTCAAATTCATATCCGCAAATCCGCAAGCAAAGACACCTAACTTATCTCTTATTGAATCACTTACTTCATACTCCATTTTTTTGTCCAGATTCTGCATCATGGAAGCCACATCTCGGGCGGTGCTGAAATGGTATAAAAGTCTTTCTAAGTTACTTGAAATCAGGATGTCCATAGATGGCGAATTGCTCAGCACGAACTCCCTTTTTATATCATATTTACCTGAATTAAAAAAATCCGTCAAAACATTATTCTCATTTGAGGCACATATGAGTTTGTTAATCGGAATCCCCATCTGCATAGCGTAGTATGCAGCAAGAATATTTCCAAAATTACCCGTCGGCACTGTGACATTAATTTTTTCACCTGCTCTTATCTCATCAATTTTGAGCAAACGGCTGTATGCGTATACATAATATGCCACCTGCGGTATCAACCTGCCTATGTTGATCGAGTTTGCTGAAGAAAAAACATAACCCTTTTCTGCGATTTTATCCGCAAATTTTTCGTCCATAAATAAGTTTTTCACGCCGCTTTGTGCATCATCAAAGTTTCCTTCAATTGCATATACATGCACATTCTTACCGCTTTGCGTCGTCATTTGGCGTCGCTGCACCTCACTGACACCGTCCTTAGGATAGAAGACTATGATTTCCGTATTTTCAACATCTGCAAAACCTTCAAGCGCCGCCTTGCCCGTATCTCCTGAGGTTGCCGTCAAAATACAAACTTTTTTATTCATTCCGATTTTGTGCATCGCCGTAGTCATAAGATATGGAAGGATAGAAAGCGCCATATCCTTGAACGCAGCCGTCTTCCCGTGATAAAGCTCCAAAAAATATGAGTCTCCAACTGTGGTTACCGGCGCAATCTCCGGTGTATCAAATTTTTCATCATATGCATGTTCAACACAATAATCAATTTCTTCCTTTGTGAAATCGGTAAAAAAAGTTCCGATAACAAGCTTTGCTATATCCTTATATTCAAGCCGCGCAAGTTCATCTAATTCCACATTTAGCCGTGGTATCTCTGTAGGAACAAAAAGACCTTTATCGTCTGCAATGCCTTTTACTATTGCCTCAGATGCGCTGCAACAGGTCTCCATTCCCCTTGTGCTTATATATTTTATCATCCATTTCACCTCAAATTATTTGTAGAAAAAACTAGACATTAATATTATTTTAGTATATAATATCGCTTGTAGCATTTCAATAAATGATTTTAATTTGCTAATATAATTTGTCGCCTTGGTCAAGTGGTCAAGACGTAGCCCTCTCACGGCTGAATCAGGGGTTCGACTCCCCTAGGCGATACCAAATGATGCAAATCCGAACTTTTTTATTTTCAAAAAATGTTTTTTATGGATTGCAAACGTAAAAAGACCCTGTTGAATTGGGTCTTTTTTTATTTATAATTTTGGGGTTATAGGACAAAACACCTTAAACGCGCCGGATTTGCGGGCTTTAAGGTGTTTTTTGCCGCTTTTATCGATTAGAATCTTCTTCCTTAGCCAAGCTTTGATTTTTCAAGCATGCCACGGTAGTAATTAGAGCTTTCGCTCAGTTCTTTATCTGTGCCTATCGCTTCTATTTTGCCGGCATTTAGCAGAACAATTTTGTCTGCATTTCTTATAGTTCTCACTCTATGAGCTATGGCGATTACGGTCTTTTCTTTTATAAGCTCAGACAGCGCTTCCTGAATAAGGCTTTCATTTTCAACGTCAAGGGATGCTGTAGCTTCATCGAGAAGTATAATAGGCGCATCCTTTAATATAGCCCTTGCGATAGATATTCTCTGGCGCTCACCGCCGGAAAGTCTTTGACCGTTTTCCCCTATGACGGTGTCGATTCCCTCGGGCATTTTGTCTATAAAATCATAGCACCTTGCTATTTTCGCCGCCCTGATTATCTCTTCATCGCTCGCATCCTTTTTCCCTATCCTGATGTTATCCTTTATGCTCGAATTAAACAAAACAACATCCTGAAATACTATAGAAAAGTTATTAAGCAGAGTTTCCGGATCGACTTGGCTTATGTCTTCTCCGCCAAGCAGGATTTCACCTCTGTCTAAATCCCAAAACCTTGCAGCCAGCTTGGCAAGAGTGCTCTTTCCGCTTCCGGATTCTCCTATTAGTGCAGTCACCTCACCTTGTTTTGCCGTAAAGCTCACACCGTTTATAACAGAGTAGTCATCGTATCCAAAATGTACATCTCTAAACTCAATATCAAAGTTCTTCGGATTCATTTCAACCTTGCCCTCCTGGATAGGCATGGTCTTTATCTCTTTTATTCTTGACACAACGCTGTCAAGCATTACTATCATCGCCATAAACGTTATAATTTCTTCAATAGGGAGATAAATGCTGACGCTTATCATCAAAAATGTTACATATGTAAGAATATCAATCTTGCCGGCAATGAACATATTAGCGCCTACTACGGCTACGGTAACAATACCGAGCTTCAGCAGAATTTTAGCAACTCCTGTGGATACCCCCGTGATAAGCTCTACATTTATTTTGTCCTTACGCAATTTCTCCAATAAGCCATAAAATTTATTTAACGATTTTTCCTCTAAGTTATATGATTTAATTTCCTGTATCTGTTCAATATTTTCCTGCAATTCATCAAAGGTCTCTCTGCTTTGCTTTACCCATTTATCCATGGTCTTTTTTTGTTTTTTCTTTGATAGTGACGCTATCAAAAGCGATACAGGTATTACCCAAAGCATTGCCAATCCCATACGCCAGTCGTATATGAGGATAGTTAATGAAATTACAAATGTTGAAATTGCTGTCGCATATATATGAGGCACCGCATGTGAGAAAATTTCCTCATATAAGGTTATGTCACTCATCATGGTAGATGCTATATCCGTCAAGTCCCTTTTTCCAAAGTATGAAAGTGGTAATTGCTTTAACCTGTTAGCAACATCTATCCTTATGTTTGCGCTCTCCTTATACACATTATTATACAGTCTTGCATAGTCCCATCTGGCTATGACAAACATTACAAGGAGCATAACGCCTATGATAACTATATAATTCGTCAAAGTCAGATCCGCTGTCGTCTTTATGCCCTCTAAACCTCCTAAATACTGAAATAAAAACATAAACGCTATCATAGGCGGAAACAGTTTAGTAAAGTTTAGAATTGTGCGGGAAAAAATCGCCTTAGAGAGGTTATTGGCGCCTTTCTCCGACATAGCATATTTTTTCATAAAATACTTATCCATTTTGACCTCCTATCTTCCAATCGACTGCTCTTTTATACTCATCCCATAGTTTTTTGTACACTCCGTTTTGGTTCAGCAAATCCTCATGCCTGCCTTGCTCGACTATCTTGCCCCTTTCGACAACCAATATCCTGTCGGCATTTACTATGGTGGAAAGCCTGTGAGCTATCATCAGAGTAGTTTTATTTTTGGAAAGCTTCTTGAAGGACTCTTGTATTATATGTTCGTTTTCCGGATCGGCAAAAGCGGTTGCTTCGTCCAAAATCAAAAGCTCCGCATTTTTCAGAAAGGCTCTTGCAATTGAAAGTCTCTGAGCCTCGCCGCCCGAAAAATATGTGCCTTTTGTTCCGAAAACCGTATTCAGCCCATCTTCCAAATTATCAATTATTTCCTTTGAGCCGGAGTTTAACAAAGCGGTTTCAATCTCTTCTTCGCCGGCATCAGGTTTTCCCAAGAGCAGGTTTTCCCTTATGCTCGCCTTAAAAAGTCTGGAGTTTTGGAAAACAAATGAAATTTTGCTCATCAGCGCTTCTTTTCCGTACTCTTTTATATTTATGCCGCCCAAAAGAATCTCACCGCTTTTCACATCATAAAATCGCGCCGCAAGCCTTGCAATCGTTGTCTTGCCGCTTCCGGAAGCTCCAACTAAGGCTACCGTCTCACCTTTTTTCACACAAAACGATACATCATCAACTACCGTATCATCTTTATAAGCAAAAGTTACATTTTTGAATTCCAAGCCTATTTCATCACTCGAGCCGGTTCCGTAATCCATATCTTTATAGTCTAACAAATCATCAATCTTATTGAGTGCGGTCTCTGCAAAGTAAGCGTATTGAGATATTACCGCTGATTTCATCAGATATATTCCAAAAGCCGGTCCAATTAAAAAATAAATTATCGAGCTGGCAAGAGTTTGACGAATATCACCTCCGGTACTTATAAGCAAAATTGCAACAGGAACCAGGAAAAAGGAAGTAGAGCTTACCATGGACTCATATATCGACATTTTATTTCTATATGCCATGGTCATTTTCATAACCACATCGGTCATCCTGTTTATGGTGGAATAGAGTCTGTCGAAGCTTTCAACACTCTGAGCAAAAGCTTTGACAACGGGAATACCTCTTACATATTCAACCGTTTCCGCAGATAGATTTGATAGACCGATAAAATATTCATCTTTCATTTTTTTCATCTCTTTTGTCATCATCGTGCCGATAAGTGCCACACACATCAAAACCGGCACAAGGCTCACAAGTCCGAGTCGCCAATCAAATGCGAAAAAGAATGTCAAAAGCACCAAAGGCGTGATGACAGTCATAGCCATATCCGGTAGCTGGTGCGCTAAAAATGTGTGTGTTTCTGCGGCTCCCGAAACTATAATATTTCTAATTTTACCGCTCTCTTTGTTCGAAAAATATCCAAGCGGCTTATCCATCAGTTTTTTAACATTTATTTTAATGATGTTATCCTCAACTTCAAAGGCGAAGATATGCGACAAAAGAAGCGCCCCGAGATATAAGATTATACCGCATACGGAAAATGAGCCCGCAAGTATGGCATTTAATCTTATGTTTTCTATGTTCATCTCTCCGCTCAATATAATCATGCTTATTATTTTGTGAATAAAGACCATGGGCATCAATAACATTATACCCGAAAGCGCGGACATAAGCATTGCCGCATAAAGCATAAATCCTTTTTTGCCGGAATACGGCATAAGTCTTTTCAATATTGACTTTTTCTTTTCTTTGTCTTTCAAAACAACTCTTCCTTTCTTGTATTTTAATTTAAGTATAAGGTCATTTATATTTTATCCCGTTTAGATTTTTTACATATAAATTTCCTAGATATAAAATATATAAAAGCCCTTTTTTTCGCTTATTATTGTAACACCATTAATAATATGCTACAATTATTTGAAGTCTAATGTGTCCATTCGGGATTTTGTCTAATCGGGCTAAAAGGAGGAACTTATGAGCGGTTTTTATGAATTTGTCGAAAATTATATGGGAGTACCTGAGTGTCTGTCTAACAAAAAGTATTCCGATGTAGGTCATACCTTTTGTGTTAATAACGACGAGGTAGAAGGGCTTTATTGGTTTTATGAAACTGAGCATTTCATCGTCGATATACACGATTTTTTTATAAAAAAAGAACTCATGCTCAGCGAAATGCCTTATATGGGAGACTTCGTATCCTTATCTTCCTCGTATATCATAAGCGCAAGCGGCGAGAGCTTTAATCCGTACCAGACGCTTACTTCCAACTCACTTTATGTACTGAACACGAGAAGCATGGATAACAACTATCGTTTTCTTTTACATGAAAAAACTCCGTTTTTAACGGTTTCTATAAATTACAAAGATAAAATCATCGCAGACCATCTTCCCTCTGTCAAAAAAGACTTCGATATTAGTTATTTCGATATATTTTCAAACACAAAAAGCATTATCACAAATTCACTTGAACTGCTTGCAAGAGATATCTTAAACTGCCATATGACTTCCCCTGCTGCGGAGATATTTTTTGAGGCAAAAGCCAAAGAATGGACAAGTATAGCTATAAACGCCTTCCTCAGCAGAAAAGAAATAAAAATATCCATGGACGATGACAAAGCTCTTGAAAATGTAGCAAGCTATATAGAAGACCATTATGCCATTGATATTTCTCAAAAAACCCTTGAAAAAATAGCTATGATGAGCGGCACAAAATTGAAAAAACTGTTCAAAGAAAAATATCAATCCAGCATTACCGAATACACTCAAAGAAAAAGAATGAACATGGCTGAAAATCTCTTGCTTAATTCATCACTAAAGGTTAAGGATATTGCAGAAGCTGTCGGATATTCCTCTCACAGCAAATTCAGTACCTGTTTTAAGAAGTTCAAAGGAGTCTATCCGAAAGACATAAAAAAATACTCATCTAAAATAAGTTCAATATCAAAATGTATTTGCGACAAAGCCGAAAATAATGTGAAGTATAAGCAAAAATTGTAAAATCAAATTATAGAGTAAGCAAAAAGAGATAGAAAACATCTATCTCTTTTGCTTGCCCACAGTCATATTTTATCCGTATGAAATCACTAAATTACTTTAGGAAGATAATATTCAAATATTTCTGCCGCATTACCGCTATTATCGTTAAGCTTTCTGCTCGTCCAACAAACCTTAGCCGCGCCCAAGGCTTCACAAATTTTGACCGTAAGCGGTTTGGCTACGTTCTTGTATGCTATAAAATCCGGTCTGCTCAAAAAATTAGCAAGACAGCGAGACATTAAAAACACAAGAAACTTGAAATGTTTATCTCCGTATGAAGAAGTCGGCGCCGCAAGCTGCCCCCTAACGATGTCCGGAGCATTCTTTTTGAACCAAGCCACTATTCTGGGATCAAAACTTTCTATACAGAATGCCCCCTCATAGTTACGCAAAGATTCAAGAGTCTTTGCGCAAAGCTCCTTATTTTTTCTGCCCGTCTTCAGCTCTACAATCAAAACGCTTCTACCTTTGATAAAGCTTAAAACATCTTCAAACAAAGGGATGGCACTTTCTGTATCAAACAGTCTCAATTCCGCCAACTCATCATAAGTCAGTTCATCGACTCTCCTGTCAATCCCGCAAACTCTCTCCAAATCATCGTCGTGAAAAACAACAATCTTTCCGTCCTTTGAAAGCTGTACATCCAGTTCTATTCCATAACCCGCAGAAACCGCAAGTTCAAATGCCCGTAGAGAATTTTCAGCTATGCTTCTGTCTTTTTGGTGCAATCCCCTATGTGCATAATAGTGTTTTCCAAGGCTTGCAAAGCGCTTTTTCCCCTGCGGAGACGGAAATATCAAAAATAGAAAAACAGCCAAGCACAAAACAAAAATACACATCGCCGCAATATATGCCGTCATCAGTATCCTTACCTTTCAACAATTCTGTTGCAAAATCCTAAAGAGCTTATCTTTTCAGACTGACAAACATTCTGTTATCGATTCTCTCTATTTCCAAATTTTTCAGGTCGGCTACAAACTCCTTTAGATATTTATACTTGCCGCCGCCTTTTTTGTCATAATATCTGACGTCAAAATTCCTATATAACCTGCTAAGTTCATTTCCTATTTGACCTAAATCCGTCGGTTTTCCCAGGTCTTCGTTTGCCATTATAATCTGTTTAATCTTGTTATTAATCAGCTTTTTGCTCGGGATATTTCCGGTTTGATTTGCTCTTTTGTCCGGCTTTGGTCTGCTGCCCGATGCCGCCTCTGCTGCGGCTTCCTTCTTCTTTTCGGCTTCAGCTTCTTTTGCAAGCACATCTATGTATACAAATTTATCGTAAGAATTTTCGAGAGCCTCCGTCGCCTTATCAGACTCGCCCATACCGATAACCAAAAGTCCCGATTCGGCAAGTCTCCTTGCAAGCGAAGTGAAGTCGCTGTCAGAAGATACAATGCAAAATCCGTCCACATTGCCGCGATATAAAATATCCATGGCATCGATAATCAAAGCTGAGTCCGTAGCATTCTTCCCTTTGGTGTTATTAAACTGCATCATGGGTTTTAGAGAATTTTTGTTGATTTCCCCCTCCCATTTAGTTTGTACTATCTTATCCCAGCTTCCGTAAATACGCTTGTACGAACAAACTCCGTAATTTGTTATTTCATCAATTATATAGTTAGCATACTGAGCAGAAATATTTTCGGCATCTATCAAAAGTGCCATTCTTCTTTCTTCATTCATAGTTAAACCTCTTTTGCATACTTAGAAATAATTTTCAGTATTATGTCAACAAGCAACGCCATCTCAGATACAAGCGCATACTCCTTACGCCCATGATGATTGTATGAACCCGTACCTAAATTCGGACACGGAACACCCATGCGAGAAATTCCGGCACCGTCCGTACCGCCTCTCATAGGAACATGTTTTGCGGCAAGTCCCGTCTCTCTAATAGCTTCCATCGCATATTCAATATGTTCCTCGTAGCCGAGCATGCATTCTGCCATATTTCGGTAAGAGTCTTCGAATAAGGCTTCTACTGTATTTTTACCGTACTTTTCGTTCAGGAAATTTACCGAAGCGCTGATAACGGCTTTCTTTTCTTCCAATTTATCAGCATCATGGTCTCTGAGAATATATTCGAGATTAGCCTCTTCACATGAACCGCTCATCTCCATCAAATGGTAAAAGCCTTCATATCCCGAAGTGTATTCAGGCCGTTCATTAACCGGAAGCGACTGCACAAACTCGCAAGCTATGTGCAATGCATTTTTCATCTTATTTTTTGCTTCACCCGGATGAGTTACAAGACCATGCACTTTGATGCTTGCCGATGAGGCGTTAAAGTTTTCGTATGAGATAAAAGCGGGACTATCTCCGTCAAGAGTATAGGCTCTGTCCGCACCCAGTTTCTTTACATCAAAGTTATCGACGCTTGTACCTATCTCTTCATCCGGTGTGAATGCAAAAGCAATATCGCCATGCTTAAACTCAGGATGCTCGACCATATACTGAAGCGCTGTCATTATCTCCGCAATGCCGGCTTTATCATCTCCGCCAAGCAGGGTCTTGCCGTTTGTGACAACAACAGCCTCTCCCTTTGCCCGCTTTAGCGGCAAATTTTCTTCAGGATTAAGATATACACCTTCACATAGCTCTATAATTTCTCCGTCATATTTTTCTATTACCTTAGCCTCATCTCCCGGATAAGGAAGTTCCATCGCCGTGTCCATATGAGCTATAAATCCTATGCTTGGAACCTTTCTTCCGATATTTCCGTAGAGCTTCCCATATATATAGCCCTTTTCGTCCAAAATTACGTCCTCTATTCCGAATCTCTTAATTTCTTCCATCAAAACTTGCGCCAGAATCAATTGTTTCGATGTGCTGGGCACGGTATTACTTGTATCATCCGACTGCGTGTCGAAGCTTATATATCTTAAGAACTTATCTAAAACAGCTTCTTTTTTGTTCATCTTTAGCCTCCGTTATAGCGAAACAGGGCATGTTCTTACATACCCTGCGCATAAATATTCTATTTTAGAACAGCTATCATTTCGCCCGCTTTTACCTGCTGACCTTCTCTGACAAAGATTTTATCAACTATTCCTGAAGTTGTTGAAATGATATTTGTTTCCATCTTCATAGCCTCCAAAACGGCAATAGATTGATTTGCTTCTACCTGTTCACCCTCTTTGATGAGTATCTTCACAACGGCGCCCGGTATGTTAGCTCCGATTTCCATCGGGTTTTCTTCATCTGCATATCTTGTGACCGCAACAGCTACAGAGTCCTTAATCTCTTCGTCTTTAATTCTGGCAACTCTGCGATTTCCGTTGATTTCAAATACAACTTCACAGATACCCTCATTGTCCGTCTTTCTTCTCTCTATGAGTCTTACTATAAAGGTCTTACCCTCGTCAATCTTGATTTCACAAGTTTCACCCTCTTGGAGTCCGTGGAAGAAAATATCGGAACCCATGTGTCTGAAATCGCCATTTTTTCTGATATGATTAATGTAGTCGTCAAACACCTTAGGATATATAGCGGAACTGATAACTTCTTTGTCATTACCCTCAAGTCCCAAATCTTCAATAAGGTGTTTCCTGATAACTTCAAAATCCTCATCTTCAAGAAGTTCTCCCGGACGGCAGCTTATAGGCTTCTTATCCTTTAGAACAAGCTTCTGCAACTCTTCAGGGAAGCCTCCGAGAGGTTGTCCTATCATGCCTTCAAAGAATGAAACGAGCGAATCGGGAAAGTCTACGGACTTACCTTTTTCGTATATATTTTCCGGTGTCATATCATTTTGAACCATGAAAATGGCAGTGTCGCCGACAACCTTTGATGTTGGAGTTACCTTTATGATGTCTCCGAGCATCTGATTGACCTTGCGATACATTTCCTTAACCTCATTGAACTTGTGTCCGAGTCCGAATGAATCCACCTGAGCCTTTAGGTTGGAATACTGACCTCCCGGCATTTCGTACTTATAGATTTCTGCCGTAGGCGTGCGGAGTCCCGATTCAAAGCTCGCATATACTGGTCTTACATCTCTCCAGTACTCTGATAGTTTTTGTATTCCCTCAAAATCAATGCCTGTATCTCTTGAAGAATGTTCAAGAGCCGCAACGACGGAGTTTAGTCCCGGCTGAGAGGTGAGCCCCGCCATGCTGTTAAATGCCGCATCAACAATATCAACACCCGCCTGAGCCGCCATAAGTACCGTGGCGATACCGTTTCCGCTCGTGTCGTGAGTATGCAGATGTACAGGAACCTTTAGCACCTGTTTGAGTTCTCCTATAAGTTCCCTTGCCGCCATAGGTTTAAGCAGACCTGACATATCTTTGATACCTATGATATGCGCACCCTCCGCCTCAAGTTCCTTTGCAAGACTGATATAATAATGCAGATTGTATTTATTCCTCGTCTTATCCAGAATATCACCTGTGTAGCACATACATGCCTCTGCAAGCTTGCCCTGCTTTAGAGTTTCATCAAGGGCAACCTTCATACCCTCAGTCCAGTTAAGCGCATCAAAGATACGGAACACGTCTATACCCGCCTTTGCCGACTGCTTTACAAACTCTCTGATGACATTATCAGGATAGTTTTTATATCCCACGGCGTTGGCACCTCGGATAAGCATCTGGAACATTACATTCGGAATCAGCTTTCTTAGGGTTTCAAGTCTTTCCCATGGATTTTCGTGAAGGAATCTGAAAGCGGTATCAAAGGTAGCTCCACCCCACATTTCCAAAGAGAATAAATCCTTGCCGTAGAGAGCTGTACCCGGTGCGATTTTTTCCATATCTATGGTACGAACTCTTGTCGCCATAAGAGACTGCTGAGCATCTCTCATCGTTGTATCCGTAATCAGCAATTTCTGCTGATTTAGAACCCACTTGCACACTTCCTCAGGACCTTTTTCGTCAAGAAGTTGTTTAGTTCCTCTTAAACTCTGAACTTCCGAAGCTTTCACCTTAGGGAAAATAGGCACATCAAAAGCAGGCTTTAATCCCTTTGTTTCATTTACAATTTTATTTCCTAAGAAATTGATAATCTTAAGCTCACGGTCTTCTCTTGTACGTATGTCCATAAGTTCAGGATGCGCGGAGATAAAACCCGTATTGCAATTTCCCTCGGCAAAGGTTTCGTGGTTAAGCACGTTTAACAAGAAGCCTATATTGGTTTTTACGCCCTTAATCTGAGTTTCTCTCAGCGCTCTTATAGCCTTACGGCGAGCCGCGTCAAAACTTAGAGCCGTAGAGGTAACCTTAACCAGCAGGCTGTCATAGTATGGAGTAATTGTAGAGCCGGTAAAACCGTTGCCTCCGTCAAGTCTAATGCCGTAACCTGAAGCACTCCTGTACAGCTCGATAGTTCCGGTATCAGGTGCAAATCCGTTGCTCGGATCTTCCGTTGTAATACGGCATTGAATAGCAAAACCTCTTGTTTTTACGGCTTCCTGTGATTCAATACCTATTTCGGCATCGGCAAGAGCATATCCTTCCGCAACGAGAATTTGTGTCTGTACTATGTCTATGCCCGTAACCATCTCGGTAACCGTATGTTCAACCTGTATACGGGGGTTCATTTCAATAAAATAATGTCTTCCGTCTGAATCTAACAGAAATTCAACAGTACCTGCACTGCGATAGTCAACAGCGCCCGCAATCTTAAGCGCATCTGCGCAGATTGCATCTCTCTGCTCATCAGTCAGGCAAAGCGAAGGTGTAAACTCAATAACCTTCTGATGTCTCCTTTGTATAGAGCAGTCTCTGTCATATAAGTGAACTATGTTGCCATATTTGTCACCTACTATCTGAACCTCTATATGTTTTGGATTTTCCAGATATTTTTCTATAAATATATCATCTATGCCGAATGCTGCCTGCGCCTCACTTTTAGCGCGACGGAATTCATTGACAATATCATCCTTGCTTCTGACAATTCTCATGCCGCGACCGCCGCCGCCCGCAGCAGCCTTAAGCATTACAGGATATCCGCATCTGTCTGCAAATTCCGCAGCCTCTTCTTCATCCCTAATCGCCGAATCCACACCCGGGATTGTAGGCACATTGACTCTTGCAGCTACAATCTTCGATTTAATCTTATCACCAAGCTGGTCCATCATTATGTGGTTTGGACCTATAAATTCAATCCCCGCATCTTCACACGCCTTAGCAAAGTCCGTATTTTCAGAGAGAAATCCATAGCCGGGATGAATTGCGTCAACACCCTTTGCCTTAGCAAGCTCAATTATTTCGTCGATAGAAAGATAAGCAGCTACCGGAGTTTTACCTTTACCCACCTGGTATGACTCATCCGCCTTAAATCTAAACAAGCTGTTCTTATCTTCTTCAGAATATATCGCTACTGTTCTGATTCCAAGTTCTTGACATGCTCTAAAAACTCTGATTGCAATCTCGCCGCGATTTGCGACCAGAACACGCTTGAACTTTTTAATTTCTTTCATAATTATTCTCCCATTCTCTATAAAAAAATTAAAGCGTCATATATCTTACTGCATATGAATATCTATTTTTCGGTATGTTAGCTCAATATCAGCATTTTTCAATGCCTCAGAAGCGTCTTCCTCTATTTTATATGCTGCCGCATAGTAGTCGTCCGCTTTACACCACACCTTCAAATCTATTGAAATAGCCTGACCTCCTATAGCGCTTATACCTATTACCGGTTCAGGTTTATCCATAGTAAAAGGGTTATCTTTAGCAACCTTCAGCAAAATTTGCTTAAGCTTTGCAATATCTGTATTTTTTGCTACTTGATAAACCTTATCCACTCTTCTTATGCCCGACTCCGTAAAGTTGGTCAGGACAGAAGTTATCATCAAACCGTTAGGCACCGTGATGGTCTTATTATCCCAACTGTGCATCTTGGTGAACAGCAAATCTATTTCGTCAACAATACCTGTCGTCTGAATGCTTCCGCTGACAGAAATTTCGTCACCGCATTTGAAGGTCTTATTTATCAGAATTATAAATCCTCCTGCAATATTCCCCAGGCTGTCCTTTAGCGCCAAAGCTATCGCCGCACCTCCGGCACCTATAAACGCAAGAAGCGACGATGTCCTCACACCCATGTGTTGCAATATTGTGATTATAAGGATTATAAACAACACAGCCTTAATCGCATTTATAATAAAAGTGTGCAGTGATTTGTCAACCTTGGTTTTACCAAGCATTTTCTGCAAAATTTTGGCGGTAATTATAATTAAAATCCAGCCTATAAGGAAAAAAGCAACGGCTATACAAAGCACTGTTAAAGATGCCGTTAAGCGATCCACGTCGATTACATACTTCATATCTAACGTCCTGCTCTTCTTCTTTCAATTTCTTTCAAAAGTTTTTTTCTAAGCCTTATATCATCCGGAACTATTTCCACAAGTTCATCATCATCGATAAATTCAAGAGCCTCCTCCAAAGTGAACTTACGAGCCGGTGATAACTTAACATTTTCATCGCTGCCCGCAGCACGCATATTTGTGGCTTTTTTCGCCTTGCACGGATTTACCTCCATATCGTTTCCTCTGGAATTCATGCCTACAATCATTCCCTCGTAAACCCTCGTCTGCGGTTCCACAAACATCTGCACACGCTCGCTTATGTTAAAAAGCGCATATGGCGTGCATACGCCTTCTTCTATAGCTATAGCAACTCCGTTATTTCTACCCGGAATTTCTCCTTTATATTCTTCAAAGCCGAAAAATCTGCGCTCCATATTTCCTTCACCGCGAGTATCATTGATGAACTCCGACCTGTATCCGAGAAGTCCTCTTGTCGGTGCATGATATTCAAGCCTTGAGTATCCGTTTTCGCCTGACATATTAATCATCATACCCTTGCGAAGATTCAGCTTGGAAATAACTGTACCGGCATATTCGTCCGGAACGCTTATAATGACCTCTTCAATAGGTTCAAGCTTGACGCCGTTTTCGTCTTTGTGGAAGATTACCTCAGGCTTAGACACCGCAAGTTCATATCCCTCTCTTCTCATATTTTCTATCAAAATTGAAAGATGAAGTTCGCCTCTGCCCGATACCTTAAAACTGTCTGTGGAATCCGTATCCTCAACTGTAAGACCTACATTGACCTCAAGTTCTTTATTAAGTCTCTCTCTTATGTGCCTTGAGGTAACATATTTCCCCACCTGACCGGCAAACGGAGACGAATTGACCATGAAGTTCATCGACAGAGTAGGTTCTTCGATGTGAATGCTTCCAAGACCCTCAGGTGCGGAAGGCTCGCATATTGTTTCTCCTATTGATATATCAGAGATACCTGAGACTACCACAATATCGCCGCACTGCGCTTCCTCAACAGGCATTCGCTTAAGACCTCTATATACGAAAATTTGACCCGTCTTGCGCGCCGCAATCTCGTCTTCTTTGACCACCGCAACCTGCATGCCCTGTTTAATCACACCTCTTGTCACTCTGCCTATTCCGAGTCTTCCGATATAGTCATCATAAGCCAGTGTCGAAATCTGCATTTGGAGCGCCTCATCTCTTCTGTCCTCATATATGTCACAATGCTCTATGATGGTTTCAAAAAGCGGAGTTATATCAAAGCCGCCGAATCCCTCAGGTGTGTGCTTCAGCCTGCTGTCTCCCTGTTGGAAAACCAGCCCGTCTATCTCTGACGGATCTTTGACGGCTATGCCCTGCCTTGCCACACCGTACAAAATAGGAAAATCGAGCTGTTTATCATTAGAGTTCAAATCCATAAAAAGCTCGTAAACCTCATCGACGACTTCATCTATTCTCGCGTCTTTCTTATCTATTTTGTTGATGAACAAAATAGGATTAAGCCCCTGTTCCAGTGACTTGCTAAGCACAAAGCGAGTTTGCGGCATAGGCCCTTCGCTGGAATCGACAAGCAGAATTACCGTATCTACGGTTTTCATGATGCGCTCAACCTCCGATGAAAAATCGGCATGTCCCGGCGTATCTACTATGTTTATCTTTACATCCTTATGCATTACCGAGCAATTTTTGGAGTAGATTGTAATGCCTCTCTCGCGCTCTATATCATCGCTGTCCATTACGCAGTCAGCCATAGCTTCGTTATCCCTAAAGATTCCGCTCTGCTTCAAAAATGCATCTACAAGAGTTGATTTGCCGGCGTCTACATGAGCAATCACAGCAATATTGATTATTTTTTGTCTTTCAGACATAACTTTACCTTCTTTTTTTATTAATATAACAAATAATTATATCATAAAAGCCATTTACTTTCAATTATTTGTGATGTCCCATTCTATACTCTTTTTTCCGTTTTCGTCCAGAAATCGATTAGTTTTTAGAAAATAGCCGCCGCCGTAAAACCCGTTAAATGCTGACAAAGGGCTTGGATGTGCTCCCTCCAATATTAAATGTCTTTCGTTTGTTATCAAGGATTTCTTCGATTTTGCATTAGCTCCCCAGAGAATGAAAACCACAGCCTCATCCCTCTCATTAAGCTTGCTTATTATCGCATCTGTCAATAGTTCCCATCCCTTGCCCTTATGTGAGTTCGGCTTTCCTTCTCTTACGGTCAGACATGTATTCAAAAGCAGCACGCCCTGCCTTGCCCATTTTAAGAGGCAGCCGTTATTTGCGTCCGGTCTCGGAATGCCGAGTTCTTCATGAAGTTCCTTGAAAATATTCACTAAAGACGGCGGTTGTTTGACTCCCGGCTTAACGGAAAAAGCCATTCCGTGCGCCTGCCCTTCACCGTGATAAGGATCTTGTCCGAGTATCAAAACCTTGGTGTCGTCGTAATCCGTCTCCTTAAGCGCATTGAAAATATCATGCATGTCCGGATAAATCGTCTGCGTTTTATATTCGTAAGCTAAAAAGCTTCTCAGTTTTTGATAATATTCTTTTTGGAATTCATCTGCCAAAATCTCATCCCAGCGATTACCTATGCTTACCATATATGCTCCTGACTCAACTTATGTATATTTTATAAATCAAAGCTTTCCAGTCTTCTTCGGGTCATGTCCTCACCCATAATTTGCTGTATGCTCCACACATCAGGTGACTGCGCCCTGCCCATCAAAGCGATTCTTATAACTGTGCTGACATGGCCTACATGACCTTTGAAGTCCTTAGGATTCTTCTTGAAATCCTTAGGCTTTGCGGCATATCCGAGTCCGACGCCGATTTCTCTTATCTTATCAAACCACTGACTCTGATCATCGCCGTGATTATACGAAGCAAGATATTCTTTAAGTATTACAGCCGCATCATCTTTTGATACCTCTTGGGGAATTTCATCTTCTCTCACAAACATTTCATCGTAGAAATAGCTTATAAACTCTATGATTTGCTGTGCGTATATCAAATCTTTTCTAGGTTTTTTGTCATTTCTTCCGAGGTCTATTATCTTCTCAAGATAGTTTTCGTCGCCGAAGATATACATAATCTCAGGCTTAAATTCTTCCGCCCATTTTCTAAGAAATTCTATTATACTCTTGGCAGGGATTCTCAAAAGCACGTCTTTGCTGATGTCGTTAAGCTTATTAAGGTCAAATAGAGCTCCCGAATTGCTCATCTTATCCGTTGTAAATTCAAAAGCGTCTATATCGGCATCCTGATTTTCATCCCTCCACTCCTCAAAGTTCGAATTCAATATCGTCAAAAGGTACTCTCTGACCGCCGCAGGATGATAGCCCATATTTCTGTAATAATCAAGTGAAAGTTCAGGGTCTTCTCTCTTGGACAGTTTCCGCTTGTTCCCGTTTTCGTCGAGCTTCATAAGCTGTGCCGTATGGCAATATACAGGCGGCTCCAACCCGAGTTTTTCGAAAAGTTCTATATGTATAGGAAGCGACGGGAGCCATTCCGCCCCTCTTACCACATGCGTGGTTCTCATCAGATAATCATCGACGACATGTGCAAAATGATATGTCGGAATTCCCGTAGTCTTAAGTATGACTATATCCTGGAAATTTTCCGGCATCTCTAGAACTCCTCTGATTGCATCTTCAACCTTGATTCTGCCTGCCTTTTCGGAATCAGGATTTCCGTCCGATTTTAGGCGAAGTACATACGGTATACCCGCCTTAATCTTCGCTTCTATCTCATCGATAGTAAGCTCTCTATGCACGGCAAACTCTCCGTAAATTCCCGGATTTTGCTTTGACTCTTCCTGCTTTTTACGTATTTCACCAATTTCGCTTTCAGTTAAAAAACAAGGATACGCCTTGCCTTCTCTTACTAGCTTCTTGGCAAAACAAGCGTAGATTTCTCCTCTTCGGCTCTGGGTGTAATCGCCGTACTCACCTACATCTCCGTCAAGACCTGCCCCCTCGTCAAAATCAATACCGAAAAATCTCAGAGAGTCAATTATAATTTTGACTGCGCCTTCCACGAATCGCTTATCATCAGTGTCTTCAATTCTGAGATAAAAAACGCCTCCCGACTGGTGAGCCAGTCTCTCATCCACAAAGGCTCCATACAAGTTGCCTAAATGTATGAAACCTGTAGGAGAAGGTCCCAGTCTTGTCACCTTGGCGCCCTCCTGTAAGTTTCTCTTCGGATAGATTTTTTCGTAATCCTCTGTAGTTTTATCTATATTTGGAAACAGCAATTCTGCAAGCCTATTGTTATCCATTTTTTCCTCCATAATTTTAATTTGCTATATCGTTAATTATATAATATTTTTGTCTGTATTTGTAGTATAATGTCATCATGAGTAAAATATATATAGCAAAAGATGCACATTATCACATAAAGGATTACATAATAGGGCTCGGGCACAGTCTTGAGCCCATTTCATCAAACGGCATTGTCGATAGAGGGATTTCTAATCATCCCGATATTTTTCTGTGCAAGATGGGAATTGACAGCGAAGCGCCTGTTTACATGGCGGCGCCTGAGGATTTAGGCAGGCACTATCCTCAGGATGCTGCATTCAATGCAGCATGTACAGGGAAGTTCTTCATTCACAATCTTTCCTGTACGGCGCCGCAGCTGCTTCAGATAGCGAAAGATATGAATATGACGCTGATAGATGTTAAACAGGGATATACCAAGTGCAGCATCGCTATAGTTGATGAGAATTCGATAATAACTTACGACGCCGGAATCGCTAAAGCATGTAAGCAATTTGAAGATTTGTCGGTACTTTTGATACAGCCCGGATATGTACGGCTTGACGGTTATGACACGGGGTTCATAGGCGGCACTTGCGGCAGAATAGGCGATGAGTTGATTTTTAACGGCGACCTTTCATCTCACCCCGACTTTGCGAAAATAATTGAATTCACCGAAAAACGCGGTATTAAATGCAAGTGGTTCCCCGAGTATGAGCTTACCGATATAGGCTCAATTCTATAGCCAAAAGGAAAATCAAAATGAAAAAACACGCAATAATACCCATATTCATTCCACATCTTGGCTGCCCTTGTAAATGCGTCTTCTGCAATCAACAGAAGATAACCGCAAAAGAAGATCCCGTCACCGCATCTCAAGTTCGTGATACGGTGGAGCGATACTTATCCACCTTGCAGCACCTTGATGCAAAAGACATAGAAATCGCTTTTTACGGCGGAAGCTTCACCGCTATACCTGTCAAAATGCAGACCGAATATCTAAAAATTGCAAACGAGTATATAGAGGCAAAGCGAGTTTCCTCACTACACCTTTCGACCCGCCCTGATTGTATAGACAGAGACATTTTGGATAATTTGAAGCACTTCAATGTGGACACGATAGAGCTTGGCGTGCAGTCCTTTGACGATGATGTTTTGAGAATGTCAAAACGCGGGCACGACAGCAACTGTGTCAGGCAGGCGGCAAAACTTATAAGCGACTACGGTTTCAAGCTCGGAATCCAGCTTATGATAGGTCTTCCCGGCGACAGCCTGAAGTCATGCATCTTCTCGGCAAAAGAGGCGGTAAAGCTGAAACCTGAACTCGCCAGACTCTATCCTACTTTAGTCATAGACGGCACCGAGCTTTACGATATGTATAAGGCTGGGCAATACGACGCCCTATCGAGGGAAGAAGCCCTGCTTCGCACAAAAGAAATGTATCGCATTTTGCGAGATGCTGATATAAATATAATGAGAGTAGGTCTAAAAAGCACTGATATAATAGGTGACGGCACTCTTTCAGCTATCAACGGAGGCACCTACCACCCCGCTTTCAGGCAGCTTGTTGAAGGAGAACTCGCATACGAAGACCTCAGAGAAAAGCTTCTGGCATTAGCCGCAAAAGCATGTGCTTCACCGCACACGCCAAATATCAAATATGATGCGGATTTCGGGCGTGATTTGAAATTATGCAAAAGAGAAAGCGCCGAGCAGATTAAAGTCGGCATATTTTCTCATCCGGCTTCCTTTTCCAATATGATAGGAAACTCCGGTATAAACAAAATAAGATTAAAAAGCGAATTTCCCTGCTTTAACATAAAATACGGCATAGACAAGTCGCTGTCGGAAGATACCTATGTAGCAAAACTAAAATAAATTTGGAGGACAAAATGGATAAAATCAAAGAAAAAGCAGTCGTAACCGTTGTCGGCAGAGACTCTGTCGGTATTCTCGCCAAAGTTTCGGGCGCTTGCGCAAAGGCAAACGCAAATGTAATCGAAGTGACACAATCAGTCCTAAATGAATTTTTTTGTATGATAATGATAATAGATATAAGTGCGGCATCTATGCAAATCGAAGAATTGCAGGAACTTCTTTCCTCTGAAGCTGACAATATGTCGGTTCATGTCATGCATGAAAACATCTTCAATGCAATGCACAGAATTTAAGCCGACGCTGATTGGAGGAAAAAATGCTGAACACCAATGATATTTTAGAAACCATATCCATGATTCAGGATGAATCGCTGGATATTAGAACAATAACAATGGGAATTTCCCTTCTCGATGCCGCAGATAGCGACATAGACATCTCATGCCGAAAAATATACGACAAAATATGTCGCAAAGCGGAAAATTTAGTTTCCACAGGAGAAAGCATAGAGAAGAAATACGGCATTCCCATCGTGAACAAGAGAATTTCCGTAACGCCTATTTCAATGCTCGCAGGCGTTTCAGGCGGAAATCCTGTCAAATACGCCAAGATTCTCGATAAAGCTGCAAGAACATGCGGTGTCAACTTCATCGGCGGATATTCCGCTCTGGTGCAGAAAGGTTTTAGTGCCGGAGACTTGGCTTTAATCGATTCAATTCCGCAGGCGCTTGCCGAGACTGAACTTGTCTGCTCATCCGTAAATGTCGGTTCAACAAAAGCCGGGATAAATATGGATGCTGTAGCAATCATGGGTAAACAGGTATTAAAAGCTGCGGAGCTTACAAAAGATAAACAATGTATAGGAGCAGCTAAGTTAGTCGTATTCTGTAATGCAGTCGAAGACAATCCGTTTATGGCGGGTGCTTTTCACGGAGTCGGAGAGTCGGACAGCGTTATCAGTGTAGGAGTTTCAGGTCCCGGAGCAGTCAGATCAGTTCTTTCCAAAATGGACGAAAATGCACCGCTTAATGAGATTGCCGAGGCGATCAAAAAAACGGCCTTCAAAATTACAAGAGTAGGACAGCTCGTAGGGAGCGAGGCTGCGCAAAGTCTTGGCATCCCGTTTGGAATAGTTGATTTATCACTTGCTCCGACTCCGGCAGTAGGTGATTCCGTTGCTCATATACTCGAGGAGATTGGACTTGAACAGTGTGGTACTCACGGTACGACAGCCGCACTTGCAATGCTCAACGATGCTGTAAAAAAAGGCGGAGTAATGGCTTCCTCAAGCGTAGGCGGACTTTCAGGTGCATTTATCCCTGTAAGCGAAGATGCCGGTATGATAGATGCGGCAAGAAATGGCACTCTGAGCATAGAAAAACTCGAAGCGATGACTGCGGTTTGTTCTGTAGGTCTTGATATGATAGTTATCCCCGGTGACACATCCGCAGAGACAATATCGGCAATAATTTCAGATGAAGCTGCAATAGGTATGATAAATTCAAAGACGACAGCAGTAAGAGTTATACCTGCCATAGGTCTTTCAGAAGGCGAAGAGCTAAACTTCGGCGGACTTTTGGGTTATGGTCCTGTTATGAAGCTTCGTGACAAATCAGCCGCAAAGATGATTTTACGCGGAGGCAGGATACCTGCGCCTTTACAGAGCTTAAAAAACTGATTTCATATCGCTTATTTAGATTGCAAAACCGGCTGTATCATCTGATATACTTAGTGTTTTCTCAAAACACTCAGCAAATAATCAGAGTCATGCCGGTTTTTTAGTTTGTATATATTCTATTTATGTACTTTCGTAAGCCCGCTTCTCATCTCTTGGCTATTTTGTATAGTCGAGTCTTTGAGTATTAAACAGCTTTGCATATCCGCCGTCTAGTGCCATCAGCTCGTTATGTGTTCCTTCTTCGGCTATTTTACCGTCATCGACGAGAATAATTCTGTCGGCATTTTGCACTGTCGCAAGCCTATGAGCGATTATCAGGCAGGTTCTGCCCTTTGACAGTTCATCAAATGACTTTTGGATTGATCTTTCCGTAATCGTATCTAGTGCCGATGTCGCCTCATCAAGTATCAAAATTTGAGGATTCTTGAGAAAGATTCTGGCTATTGAAAGCCTTTGTTTTTGTCCTCCTGAAAGCTTCGTGCCCCTCTCGCCCACATATGTGTCAAACTGCTCCGGCATCTCCATGATATCGTTAAAAATCTCAGCTTTTTTAGCCGCAATCACAACTTCTTCATATGTAGCTTCCGGCTTTCCGTATCTGATGTTTTCTAAAATCGTATCAGCAAATATAAATACATCCTGTTGAACTATACCTATATTGCTGCGGAGGGAATTCTTTTTGACATCCCTTATATCCATACCGTCTATTTTGATACTTCCGCTTGTCACATCATAAAATCTCGGGATAAGCTGGCACACGGTAGTTTTTCCGCCGCCCGAAGCGCCTACCACAGCGAGAGTTTCACCCGCTCTTATATGCAAGTTCATATTATTTATAACGTCATGCACGCCGTCATAAGCAAAGCTGACATTATCGAATTCAATCTTGCCTCCCTCAAGCTTTAACTCCACGGCACCTTCCTTTTCCTCTACCTGAGGTTGTAGCGCCATTATCTCCGCAAATCTTTTCAGTCCTGCCATTCCGTTCGCAAAAACTTCGGCAAAATTTGCCATACGCCTTATCGGAGTAATAAAAGCCGAAACATATAGTGTAAATGTTATCAAATCTATGTAGTTCAGCTTACCGTCCATTATGAGCTTTCCGCCTACGGCTATAACCGCAGCCGGCATGATACACATAAAAAATTCCTGAGAAGCGTTAAATGTTCCCATCGCTTTATAAAATCCGCTCTTGGCATTTCTGTATATGTAGTTGGAATCTCTGAATCTGTCATTGTCAACTTCCTCATTTGCAAATGCCTTTGATGTTTTGATACCTGAAATACATGATTCAATGTCTGAATTTATCACTGCAAGCTTCTTTTTAACATTTGCTGATGCATTTGACATTTGTTTTCTTGTCAAAATAACTATCAAAAGAAATACCGGAATCAGAATCGCCACTATAAGCGCAAGGCGCCACTCTATGCTGAACATCACAATCAGCGCACCCGTAATGGAAAGCACCGCAATTACAAGATCTTCGGGCCCGTGATGTGCAAGTTCGGTAATCTCAAACAGGTCACTTGTAAGCCTGCTCATCAAAGTTCCCGTTCTATTTTTGTCGTAAAACTCAAAATCGAGCCTCTGTAGTTGATTGAACAAATCAGCCCTTATATCCGTCTCAACCCTTATGCCAAAGGTATGCCCCCAATATGTCATTATGTAGTAGCATATTGATCTTAGCACATATGTAACCGCAACTATGCCCATTATCACAAAGAAAGTCCTGTATTTGCTCTGTGGCAAAAGTTCATACATCGCCGTTCTCGAAACCAGAGGGAATGCCAAATCTATAATAGCAATCATGATTGCGCAAAACATATCAAGTGCAAAGATTTTTTTATGTGGTACAAAATACTTAAATAACTTTTTTAGCATTAATTCTCCTTTCAGTTGATGAGCATATATTTACATATTAATTCGACTTATATTTTATATACTTAAAAGTAAAATTATAAACTTAGAGTTAATTATATTCCAAGCTGCAAATAAAAGAAAGGCTTATTCGAAAACATCCAACTTTGAGCGGACGCTTCAAATAAGCCTCAATTTATATTATTTATTTGTTCATGCTTTTTGCCTGTTCAATTCTATCGTATAAAACTTTTTCTCTGTCTCCGTTTATTGCACCTACAATAGGGTCTCCTACAATCTTCCCGTTCTTGTCAACTACCACGGTTGTAGGAAAGGCATTTATTGAATTCACAAACTCTGTCATCTTTTCGCCCTCTTTAAGCTTCAAATTAGGGAAAGTAACATTGCTTGCCTTTAGAATTTTACCGGCTTCCTTATCAATTCCCGCTTCGCCTGCGTCTGTGCATATTCCGATAAACTTCACATTGTCTTTTGCAAGCTTTGCACTCATTTTCTCAAGGTCAGGCATTTCGGCTATGCATGCCTGACAGCCTGTAAACCAGAAATTTACAACGGTAGCATCGCTTTCAGCGAAAACCTTTTCTGAATACTGCTTGCCGGAGAGATCCTCCGCCTTAAAATCCGGGAATTTATTATCCGCTCCCGCATCCTTTGAGCCTGAACCTGATCCCGAACCTGAACCGCAAGCCACAAGGGGAATGAGCATAAGCATTACCGATACGACACATATAAATCTTTTTAATCCTTTTTTCATATTATCACCTTTCCAATTTTTAAGTTTTTCTACAACTGACTAGCTCGGCTTCTATTTTAGTTTTCACCTCTAGTTTTTGCCACAGGCGCTTTTACTTTTCCCTTTACAGCCGGTGCATCCTGAAAGAGATGTTGAAATTGCTCCTGTAGGACATACATCCACGCATTTACCGCATCTTATGCATTCCAAAGCGCTTTGATTTTTTGACATATCTACGTCCATTTTACATGTTCTCTTACATTTTCCACAGTGTACACACAGCGACTCATCTACATTATATTTGTAGAAGGATATTTTGTTAAAGAGCGCATAAAAGGCTCCGAGCGGACAAATCCATTTGCAAAACGGTCTGTAGAAAAATATAGACATAACTACAAAACTCAAGAGAATGAAAAGTTTCCACGAGAACAATTTACCAAGTGTAGCTCTTATAGAAGCGCTTGCGATAGAAAGCGGTATTCCGCCCTCGAGTATTCCCTGAGGACAAATGTACTTGCAGAAGTAAGGGTTTGAGCCTCCTACCTCGTTGACGATTAAAACGCCTAAAAGCCAAACGCTCACTACTAATATCACATACTTGAGATACCTCAAATACTTTAATTTCTCAGTACTTATTTTTTTTGACGGAATTTTATGTATCAAATCCTGAAACCATCCAAAAGGGCATAAAAAGCCGCAAATCAGCCTGCCCATCAGCGTTCCGAAGAGAATTAAAATGCCAGCTATATAGTAAGAAAAATTAAATTTCGAGCTTCCTACCACCGCCTGAAACGACCCGATAGGACAGGCTCCTGTTGCTCCCGGACATGAGTAGCAGTTCAGTCCCGGAACGCAAATCTGTTTAGCTCCGCCTGTATATATTGTTCCTTTTAAGAAATTTCCAAGGTGAATATTCGTCATCAAAGCTGCTGCACCTTGGACAAAGCCTCTGTTTTTTCTGAGCACAGAGAAAAAATTTTTATCCTTTATCCATCTAAAAAAGTTTTTCAATTAACCTATCCCCACACATTCTAAACAAATTCTAACGGCTTTTGAAAGAACAGTATTTACTTCTCCGCGATGTACACCGTATATGATGAACAATATACCTATCGCAAAGACACATATACCGGCAATTTTTCTTGACTTTCCCGTCAACTACATCACCTCCTTTTGAATAATATAGCATATGTGATATAAAGTTTATGTTAAGAAATATTAAAATCCCGGTTAATCGGCAAAATAATTTTGAATACGCTTCCTTTAGGAACATTATCCAAGACAGACACAGTTCCGCCAAGCCTGTTTATCGTGTGCATTACAAGTGCCAGCCCTATTCCATAGCCTCCGGTTTCTCTGCTTCTTGACCGGTCAACACGATAGAATAACTCAAATATGTGCGCTTTGTCTTCATCAGATATTCCCACTCCCTCATCAGAAATTTCTATAATAACATTGTCAGCTGATGCTTCTAAATTAGCCTGGACGGTGCCGCCGTAATCGCTGTACTTTATTCCGTTTTCAACAAGGTTAAACAGTGCCCTTTCCAGAATCTGGTCATCAGTATTTATGCTTACATCGTCTCCTTTCATTATGAGTTTCAGCCCTTTTTCCAGCGCCTTGTCCTCCAAGTCAAAGAAAACTTCATCAATCAGGTCATTTAGATGTACCATTCTTCTTTGCATAGGCTGGTTGCTGCTCAGTAACATAAGTGCCTCAACCATATCCGAAAGATTGGATATGTTCTTTTCCATAGAAAGTATCAGTTTATCCACTTCTTCATCTTCATTTTGTTTTTTCTTCTTAAAAACGTCAATTTTGGCAGATAGTACAGCAAGCGGAGTTCTAACCTCATGAGCTACGTTTATGCTAAAATTCTTTTGCCTCTCATACCCCTCGTAAATTTCCTGAAAAGCTCTGTCAAGCGTCATAGAAAGCTCCTTAATCTCCAAACCTCCGTTTTCGATTACAATATAATTTTTTTCATAGTTTGTCCCTTCCAAATCTATGCTTGATACCTTTTCGGCAAGTTGTTTCAGCGGTTTCATAACTCCCGAAATAACAATATAAAACGCTATGGCGCCAAGGCAGATTACGCTAAGCGAGATTATTGCCGTATGAATAATAAATTCCGTTCCTGAAAGTCCCTCATCAAATTCCAAAACCAAAACTTCGCCGTCACCCGATTTATTCAGCTCGCTTTCGAATTTTTCAGCAAGACATTCCATAGTATAATGCTGATAACAGTTTATGCTTATATACAAAATACCTATCATTGCCAAAAATATGGTGATGACAGCGACGATAAGCTTATACACAACGGTTTTCCGTGCCTTATTTGCATGAGTTCTTATCTTCATCTATTATATATCCTTTACTTATAGTGTTTTCTATCATGTTATATCCTGTCGCTTTTTTGAGTTTTTTTCTTAAAGAGACCATGTGCACCCTTACGGTGTTACTAAAGCTGTCCGCTTCATCCCCCCACACATGTTCCAAAATTTCATACTGGTTGATATGCGTACCCATGTTCATCAGCAGATATTCTAAGATTCCAAGCTCCTTATTTGTAAGTTTTAACTCCTCATTTTTTACATATGCTCTGCGCTTTACGGTATCAAATCTAAGAGAACCGCAGCACAGTTCCGCTTCGGGTTGAATTGATTTACGCCTTAGCAAAGACCTTATTCTGGCTTCCAGTTCAGCAAAATAAAACGGCTTTACCACATAATCATTTGCTCCGTAATCAAGCCCCTTCACGCGGTCACTTACATCAGAACGGGCTGTAAGCAATATTATGTTGAGACTTTTGTCATACTCTCTGACTCGCTTTAGGACTTCAAAACCGTCCATTTTAGGCAGATTAATATCAAGTATGACTAAATCATAGCTTTCCGCATAACACATCTGTTCCGCATCTATGCCGTTTTCGGCAGTATCAACAATATAACCCGAAAGCCTTAACCCTTCCGCAATACTTTCCAGTAGCTGAACTTCATCTTCTACAAGTAAAATCCTCATTTTCTATCTGAACATATCCTTTCACTTTTGATAGCCGGTCTGTTAACATATCCGTTTTAACTTATGCTTGTTATCTATTATAACATGTTTCTAATAGTGGCCGTGTGTCATACTGTCATTTTCACTACTTTTTAGTGAAAAAAATTAAATTCTCGGTGATAATAACCAAGTCCATGTCAAACGCATGTGTTTCTTATTACAAAAAGAGAATGACGGTGTCGCCATTCTCTAATAAATCAACTTTTGAAATTATTATTTTTCGTTTTCTTTGATAGCCGCTTGCGCTGCCGCAATTCTTGCGATTGGAACTCTGTATGGAGAACATGAAACATAATTGAGTCCCAGCGTATGACAGAATTCTATACTTCTAGGGTCTCCGCCGTGTTCACCGCAGATACCGATTTTCAAATCACCTCTTGCCTGTCTGCCCTGCTTAACTGCAATTTCAAGCAACTTACCTACACCTTTTTTGTCAATGGATTGGAAAATATCCTCTTCAAAGATATTCTTACCGATGTACGTATCTATAATCTTTGCGGTATCATCTCTGGAAAAGCCGTATGTCATCTGTGTCATATCATTTGTTCCAAACGAGAAAAATTCTGCACTCTCTGCGATTTCATCAGCTACCAGAGCCGCTCTTGGAGTTTCTATCATCGTACCTACGATGTACTTTATTTCTGAATTCTTTTCTTTCTTACAACGTTCTGCGGCATTTACTACTATGTCCTTGATGTATGCCATCTCCTTCGCACTGCTCGTCAAAGGAATCATTATCTCAGGAACGATGTCAAGCCCTTTTTCTTCGCTCACTTCAATGGCAGCTTCGAGTATAGCTCTTGTCTGCATTTCCGCAATTTCCGGATAGCTTATAGCAAGTCTACAGCCGCGGTGACCCAGCATAGGATTTACTTCGCTTAAATCATCAGTCCTGCGAGCGAGCTTTTCGTAGCTTACACCTATTTGTTCAGCTAAAACCCTGATTTCCGCTTCGGTGTGAGGCAGGAATTCGTGTAGCGGCGGATCTAGGAGCCTGATTGTTACAGGCCTATCTTCCATCACCTCGTAAATTCCCTTAAAATCATTCTTCTGGTATGGCAGCAGTGCATCCAGTGCTTCTCTTCTTTCCGCTTCCGAGTCGGCTACAATCATTCTTCTGATTGCAGGAATTCTCTGTTCTTCAAAGAACATATGCTCAGTTCTGCAAAGACCTATGCCTTCCGCTCCGAATTCAACAGCCTTAAGCGCATCTTCAGGCTTATCCGCGTTCGTCCTTACCTTTAGACTTCTTATTCCGTCAGCCCATGTCATTATCACGCCGAAATCACCTGACAAATCAGGGGCAACCGTATTTAACGCACCCGCATAGACTTTACCGCTATACCCGTCAAGTGAAATAATGTCTCCCTCTCGGTAAATTTCCGTTCCGACGGAAAGCTCTTTTTTACTTTCGGAAACCACGATTTCTGAACATCCTGCTACACAGCATTTGCCCATCTGTCTAGCCACAACGGCAGCGTGAGAAGTCACTCCACCCTTAGCTGTAAGAATACCTTTAGCAACAATCATGCCTGCCAAATCCTCCGGAGATGTGACCTCTCGCACGAGAATCACGGCTTCTCCGGCTGATGCAGCCTTTTCGGCTTCCTGGGCACTGAAATATATTTTACCGCTTGATGCTCCCGGTGATGCCGGAAGACCTTTTGCAATATGCTTTGATTTTTTAAGTAAGTTCTCGTCAAATCTAGGATGAAGAAGCTGGTTAATCTGGTTCGGGTCAATCCTCATAACCGCAGTTTCTCTATCTATGAGTCCTTCACGTTCCATGTCGACAGCAACCTTTACAGCGGCGTGAGCCGTACGCTTTGCGGCTCTTGTTTGGAGCATATAAAGTTTGTTTCTTTCGACGGTAAATTCCATATCCTGCATATCGTGATAATGCTTTTCCAAAACATCGGCTATATGCATAAAATCTTTGTATACCTCAGGAAAAGACTTAGCCATCTCACTTATCGGCTTAGGAGTTCTTATTCCTGCAACAACATCTTCACCCTGTGCATTGACCAGAAATTCACCGTAGACCTTTTTTTCGCCGTTTACCGGACTTCTGGTGAATGCAACGCCTGTTCCCGAAGTTTCTCCCATATTTCCAAACACCATGGACTGTACATTTACAGCGGTGCCGAGAGAATCCGGAATCCTTTCAATCTTTCTATACCTTATGGCACGCTCGTTATTCCATGAACGGAACACCGCCTTAACAGCTTCGATTAACTGAGTTTTGGGTTCAGATGGAAATCCGCCCGGTTTTCCGTAGCTGACAATTTTTTTGTATTCGGCTATTATCTCGCGTAAAGCGTTTTCGTCAAGTTCAACATCATACTTGATTCCGCGCTTTGCCTTTGCTTCGTCAATTACATTTTCGAAGTTCTTGCTGTCAACTTCCATTACAACATTACCGTACATCTGGATAAATCTACGGAAACTGTCGAGAGCGAATCTCTCATTTTCTGTCAGCTTTGCCAGTCCCTGCACTGCATCATCGTTAAGACCGAGATTTAGGATGGTATCCATCATGCCCGGCATGGAAAATACTGAGCCTGATCTGACCGAAACAAGCAGCGGATTATCTATGTCACCAAAGGTTTTACCCGTTACATTTTCGAGTTCGCTAAGCTTTTCGGCAATCTGCGAGATTATTTCATCGTTAAGCTTTGATTCGTTGAGATAATATTCATTACATGCTTCAGTTGAAATAGTAAACCCGAAAGGCACGGGTAGTCCAATTCTTGTCATCTCTGCTAAATTTGCACCCTTACCGCCAAGTAAGCGACGCATATCTTTTGATCCTTCATTGAACGAGTAAACAAATCGTTTCATGCAAAACCTCCTAAATACTTAGAATATAAGTCTTTCCTCTATGTAATTTTTGACCTCTGAAATAGGCAATCTAATCTGTTCCATTGTATCCCTATCTCTTATAGTTACACAATTATCTTCGGCGGTATCAAAATCTACGCATATACAGAAAGGGGTTCCTATTTCATCTTCTCTGCGATAGCGCTTACCTATTGAGCCTGACGCATCATAATCTATGTTAAAGTGCTTTGACAGTTCGTCAAATATAGGT
Source organism: Eubacterium sp. (assembly GCA_034180045.1). Taxonomy (GTDB): domain Bacteria; phylum Bacillota; class Clostridia; order Peptostreptococcales; family Anaerovoracaceae; genus Eubacterium_B. The sequence goes on along the minus strand of JAXFOY010000009.1, from coordinate 71,184 downwards.
TCCGCAACATCCGACAGCTTCTTCGATAGAGGTAAAACGGCAGCCTTAAAAGGTGCCAAAGCAGGATGCAGTCTCAGTACGACTCTTGTATCCTCCTTGCCGTTTTCGGCAGTCAAAACTTCTTCATCATACGCATCAATCAGAAAAGCCAGTGCGACTCTGTCCGCTCCCAGAGACGGCTCTATGCAATACGGCACATATTTTTCGTTTGTCTCCGGGTCGAGATATAACATATCCTGTCCCGAGAATTCCGCGTGCTTGCTTAAGTCAAAATCGGTTCTGTCGGCTATGCCCCAAAGCTCACCCCATCCGAACGGGAATAAAAATTCTATGTCTGTAGTCGCATTGCTGTAATGCGAAAGTTCCTCTTTTTCGTGGTCTCTGGTTCTTATATTTTCCATAGTCATTCCCAGAGATTCTAAGAATTTAACACAGTACTCTCTCCAATAAGCGAACCATTCCAAATCGGTGCCCGGCTTACAGAAAAATTCGAGTTCCATCTGCTCAAATTCTCTTGTCCTGAAAGTGAAGTTGCCCGGAGTTATCTCATTTCTGAACGACTTGCCTATCTGCGCTATTCCAAAAGGCATCTTTTTGCGAGCTGTACGCTGAACATTTTTGAAGTTGACAAAAATACCCTGAGCCGTTTCCGGACGTAGATATATCTGCGCCTGAGTATCTTCGGTTACTCCCTGGAAAGTTTTGAACATCAGGTTGAACTGCCTTATTCCTGTAAAATTACTCTTACCGCATTCAGGACAAGCAATCTTCTCCTCGGCTATATATCCTTCCAGTTTTTCGTTTGACCAACCGTCGACAGCCTCTTCGGGCAGCCCCTTTTCACTGCGGTAATCCTCAATCAATTTATCTGCACGAAATCTTGACTTGCATTCCTTACAATCTATAAGCGGATCAGCAAAGCCGCCGATATGCCCCGAAGCCTCCCATGTACGAGGATTCATCAAAATCGCCGCATCAAGCCCAACGTTATACTTGGATTCCTGAACGAATTTCTTCCACCAAGCTTTCTTAACATTGTTCTTAAATTCCACTCCTAGAGGACCGTAATCCCATGTGTTTGCCAGTCCGCCGTAAATCTCCGAACCCGGATATACATACCCTCTGTTCTTTGCCAATGCTACAATCTTTTCCATTGTTGCCTTACTGTTCTTCATCTGTCAAAATAACCTGCTTCCCTTGTATTTCAATTTATATTGTGTGCTGATTCGTAAATTACATCAAAATCAGCAGTTTATCAGCTATATGCCGGTTTTATTTCTGTTCTTCTTTACCTTCCGCTTCAGCTTCCGCCCTCTCGGCTTCAGAGGCTACATCTTCGGTTTCCTCGGAAACAACTTCCTCAGCATCCTGTACATCGTTGATGTCAAAATCCTCGGCAAAATCATTTCTTACCACCTTGTTCTTAGCTTTGAATGCCACGTCCTTCGCTTTATTAAGAGCTTCGCCGCCCTTTTCCACCAAGTCGGAGTAAACGCCGGGTGCCTTTTCTTTAATATCGGAATATAAATCCGCGCCCTTTTCCTTTGCGGTATCGTAAAGCCCGCCTGCCCTTTCGGAGATGTCTATAGAAGTTCCGTCGTCCTTGATGAATTCTATCTTACATCTGAAACCGAAGGCTGCTACAACTCCCGCAATCATTCCCCAAGGAGCGATTACCGTTCCCAGGATTCCGACATTAAGAGGAATATTGAGCAGAGTGTCCTCACCTTTTGTAACTACAATTTTGGACACATTGCCTTTTGCGACGATTTCTTTCATACGCTGAATAAGTGCGTCTTTTTTCGCCTTTGCTGTCTTGGATTCCATAGTATCTACGGTTTCTTCAATTGCAATTATCGCATCCACCACATTGCCGCCGGATTTTTCCAAAGCTTCTTTAGCTTCTTTATATGTAACTCCTGTGCGGTCTCTTACCAATTCGATTTTTTCTAATGTGATTTCCATTGTAAACCTCCTATACAATGCCGGGATATACCTCACTCTTGAGCGAGCTTATATCCATGTGATATGAAATATATTCTCTGAGAATCTTGTATAATTCCGCTTCCGTTTCCGCATCGAGCATTACCGCTTCAAATGCCGAAATCGGCTTTTTCGAAAAGTATTTAATTATATTAACTATATCAAATTTAGGTTTATAAATCAATCTCGGCTTTGATTTCCCCATTGAATTTTGCGTAAGTTTTTGTTCACATTCCTCACATAAAATTCCGCCGTCAGCTATGCTTAATACATTTGCACATCTGTTCTTAAATTCCGTAACGGGAATGCCGCATGCGACACATTCATCCAAATTCGGCATCATCCCGATAGCCGCCAGAAGTTTGATTTCATATGCTATCACCAGAGTGTTAAACCCCTTTGACCTATTTTCGAGCGTGCTGAAAAAATCAACGAGTGAACTGAGCAGCCCGGGCTGAGGAACTTCCTCAGGCAGGACTTTATCCGTAAGTTCAAGTACATATGAGGCGGCAAAATATTTGTCCGGGTCTTCACCGATTCGAAAAAAGCTCTTTATCACTTCTCCGGAATTGATATTATAGAATTCTCTATTTTTGAAGATTTCGTATCTGCCATATGTAAAGCGATTCAGCGAAAGCGCGGCTCTTCCCTTGCTTCCTCGCTCGGATATGCTCGTTCCGGCACTTATTTTCCCATACTTTTGTGTGAATATGCTGAGCATCTTCCTACCCGAGGTGGCTTTGACATGTCTCAAGACTATGCCTTTTGAGTCGGTGTGCATTTTTATCACCTGTCCTCGTTATAGCCGAAATTTGAGATGGCAATATCCGAGTCACGCCAATTTTCTTTAACTTTAACCCAAAGCTCAAGATAAACTCTTGTACCCAGCAGTGCCTCAATTTCAAGTCTGGCGCTCTTGCCTATGCCCTTCAGCTTCTTTCCCTGCTTACCGATTATTATTCCCTTATGTGACTTACGCTCGCAATAGATAACCGCACCTATATCCGTCAAACTTTTGCCCTCTTTATAACTTTCTATTTCGACGGCAACGCCGTGCGGAACCTCTTCGTCAAGATACATCAAAAGCTTCTCACGAATTATCTCGCTTACGATAAAGCGCTCCGGATGGTCTGTTATCATGTCATCCGGAAAAAACATGGGACCTTCCTCGATATATCCTTGTATCGCCTTTACAAGCCTTTCGACATGAGTACCCTTTAGCGCTGAAATTCCGAAAATCTCATCAAAAATATTCATCTCATCATATGTATCGTAAGTAGCCTTAAACTCTTCAGGCTCCATAGTGTCAACTTTATTTATGATTAAAAATTTAGGCGTATCTACGCTTTTTATCATTTCTAAAATGTATTTATCGCCTTTGCCTTTATCAGGACTTCCGTCTACTATAAATAGAATTACGTCTACTTCTTTATATGTTTTGATGGCTATATCGTCCATAGCGCTTCCGAGTTTGTTGTGCGCCTTATGTATGCCCGGTGTATCGATGAATACAATCTGGCTCGTATCTCCATCTTCCAAACGCTCGGTATATATACCTCTGATACTGTTTCTTGTCGTTTGGGGTTTATCCGTTGTTATTGCAATCTTTTCTCCAAGAATGCAATTCAGCAAAGTTGATTTGCCCACATTAGGTCTGCCAATAATTCCTACAAATCCCGACTTCATAATCTAAATCCTTTCGGTAATAAAATATCGAGAGTGCTCACCTCGATTTCGTCTTCATCTTCTCCCGTTATAACTTTGAGTTTCGGCGCAAATTCATAAAGAAATTGCCTGCAAATTCCGCAAGGCTGTGCTTTAACTCCGCTTTCCGTCGCAATCGCAATAGCTTCAAAATCTCTAAATCCCTCTGATATAGCTTTAGTGCAGGCGACTCTCTCTGCGCAGATAGTAGCGCCATAGCTTGAATTTTCCACATTCACGCCCGTAAACACCTCACCTGTTGCAGTCAAAATCGCCGCTCCTACAGCAAATCCCGAAAATGGTGCATAGGCTTTCTTTGCACTTTCTTTTGCGATTTGATATAGCTGTAAATCAGTTATTTTACTCATCATAAACGCTCCGTTCTCGGAAGCTGCAAAGTTTCCATAACCTCTTCCTCACGCTTTCTCATTATCTTCTTCTCTTCTTCATTCATATGGTCATAGCCGAGCAGATGCAAAACGCTGTGCGTAAATAAGTATATGATTTCTCTTTCGTACGAATGCCCGAGTTCCTCAGCCTGTTCTTCGGCTCTGTCTTTACAGATTACAACATCTCCGAGACAAATATATCCTTCTTTTGGCAAATCATAAAGCGAATCAAACTGAGGGAAAGACAAAACATCCGTCACCTTATCCATACCTCTGTAATTTTTGTTCAGCTCTCTTATTTCGTTTTTGTCTACGAAGCTGACGGAAAGCTCAATTTCTTCAGTTGAAATCCCGTCTCCGCTCAGACATAGCCCGGCGCTCTTAACCATCAAATCAAGCAGTTCTCTGCTGACTTGCCTCTCATTTTCAAAGTATATTTCCACTACTTTTCTTCTTTCTTCGGATGATTTTTGTAATATCTTTCGTAAGCCCCTATGACTCTTTTTACCATCTCATGTCTAACCACATCGACTTCTTTGAGGTAACAAAATTCTATACCCTTGACGCCTTTAAGTATTCTTTCGGCATCTACCAGTCCGCTTTTTTTGCCCGCAGGTAAATCAATCTGAGTCACATCTCCCGTTACCACTATCTTGGAGCCGAAACCCATACGGGTCAGGAACATCTTCATCTGTTCACAGCTTGTATTTTGTGCTTCATCAAGGATGATAAAAGCGTTATCCAAGGTTCTTCCTCGCATGTAGGCAAGCGGAACGATTTCTATCACTTCTCTTTCCTTGAGCCTTAGGGCATTATCCCTTCCGAGAATATCGTATAAAGCGTCGTAGACAGGTCTCAGGTAAGGATCCACCTTATCCTGAAGGTCACCCGGCAAAAATCCCAGCTTTTCGCCGGCTTCAACCGCAGGTCTTGTCAAAATAATCTTTTCGACTTCCTTATTCTTGTACGCGCTCACCGCCAGTGCGACAGCAAGATAAGTCTTTCCTGTACCCGCAGGACCTATGCCGAACACCATATCGCTTTTTCGAACTGCGTTTACATAATTTTTTTGACCTATGGTCTTTGCTTTTAGCGGTTTTCCCTTAGCTGTAAAACATACTATTTCTTTGCCGACCTTGCTTTCGCTGTATGAACCGCCATCCTTTTTTAGTGAAATAACATAGTTAAGCTTTTGTTCGTCTATGGGTTCCCCCGCTCTTAGAATATCGCTCAATTCGCTCAAAATCCCTATGGCAAGCTCAGTGTTTTCGCCACGCACGAGAATCGAATTATCTCTCTGCACAAGCTGCGTACCCGAAGCTTCGCTTATCAAGTTCAGATTCACATCAAAACTCCCGAATAAAGCCACTCTGTCTATAGTTTCGTCTATGTCGAATTTTACAAATTCATTTGCCTTTACGGCTTGTGATTGTTCGTCTTTTGTCAAAAATATAACCTCCATGGATTGGAAAATAGTTAATGCAAATCACTATTTATTTCTGTTCTTGTTAGAGACATCCGATTTCATCGAAGACGTTTTTGCCTCCGCAGCTTTATTGACCGTCTCAATACTCTCTCTATTAGGTATTTCGGAAGCGACAACATCCTGCATATATCTTATCAAATTTCCTTTTACGTTCTGATTGTTTTTTATAACAATACTTTTATAGTTATTATATAATTCCCTGTCAACAACAAAAGAACAGGTCACTGTTTTCGCACTCATAATAGTTATTCCCCTTTCAAAACAAAATAACTTATATTACTTAGTATACTTAGTAATCATTGAAAAGTCAATGTGACGGTTCATAGTTCACGATGAGCGACAAAAAAACAACACCGTCTTAACAGCTTATGACTGTTAGGACGGTGTGTTTAACAGGTGTTAGGATTTGACCCCATATCCTGCCGTAAATTTCACTATGTTTGAGATTTTATTGGGTAAAAAAAGGGGTGTATGATTTACTGTTTTTTCTTTCTGATTGCAATAACATTTACAAGTACTCCCAGTGAAATTACCAAGCTTAAAAGATATATTGTCATATGATTACTATCACCTGTATTTATTGTTTTTTTCTTAGGCATTTTAGGTGTAGGATTTTCTACCTCGTTGGTATCATAATCCTTACTTCCATCATTCACCTTTGCCTTATTCTTTATCAGCTCTCCGTTAACATCTGCTTTTACTTTTACCTTAAAGCTTACTGTAAAGCTGTCTCCATGTGCCAGGTTCGCCTTTGTCCAAGTAATAACTCCTGCTGCTTCCGCTCCGCTGTTATCTGCTGATACAAAGCTTGTATGCTCAGGCAGCTTATCTGTTATCGTTACATTCTTTGCACTTCCTGTTGTATTTTTGTAGGTAATCTTGTAAGTAAGCTCATCGCCTGCATTTACTTCTTTACCGTTAATCTCAGTAGCACCCTTGAATACTTCTTTCTTCGGTGCTGTAGGTGTATATACGATTTTTTTGTTTTCCAATAACAGTTTATGCCCTTCGGTTTCTGATGCCAGCACCTCAAATTCCTTCGAAACAACACCTTTAATACTTGAGTCATAATTAGGGGACTTTGTTAAATCATATCCCGCCGGTGCAACAGTTTCAACAAATCTATACTTAGCAACACTTAACGAACTAAACTCTACAAAGCCATTTGTATTGGTCTGTTTCGCGGCTCCGTAATCAACCCATGAAGTTCCGTTATATTGTTGAAGCTTAATTGTCGCTCCCGGTAACAATGCCATACTGTCCATATCCATTTTATACGCTCTGGCTGCAAATGAATTTACCAATACATTACCTATAATACCCTGCATTGTTCCTTTGCCGGTAGCTTTGTGCGTCAATCCGTTATGGGTATAGGTTACAGTATTACTTTTAGTAGTATCACTGACGACCTTATCATATTTTATATTGAAGTGAAAGTTAAATGCAGGAATATTTCCATGAAATACATTGCCTGTACCATAAACGGTATTGAACCATGTAGTCAGTAGGCTACGGTTAGCCGGTGTATCCGGGTAATATCCGTCAATTGCTTTATTTACTGCATTTTGCAGCCAATTTGCTTCAACGTCTGCATATGTCAAATTGTTATTTCCCAGATTTCCATAGTAAACTACTACTGTTTGAGTATTATCCGGGTTGTTATATACTCCATATTCAAAAGGTTTCAAACTCGCCTTAAATGCCGCATAAGTTGAAAATTTGTTTTCGTCGGTTCTTCTTGTAAAGTGTGATGTCACATCAATTGCGTAACTTGCATTGATTGACGCAAGGCTGTTAGCCGACAATGATGCCGGGATTGCTAAAGCGGCATAGAAAGCAACACTGCCCGAAAATTTTCCGTCAGGAGGTATTACATCCTCCAAATATGCGTTATTTTGAACAGTTGCCCCCTGTCCTAAAGGCGCCACCGCAAGACCTGATGTCAAGCTTCCGTTCTGCACACTATCATAGCCTGTTATTGTAAACCAATTTATCTCAGAATTTGAAGCAGGACCGCCTCCTTTGGTAATCGGCTCTATTCCGCCAACGATGAGAGGAGTTCCTTTATATCCAATCATCTTTTGTGTTCCCTGAAATACCAGTGCATCCTGAATATCTACAGCGGAGCTGTAAAATGCAGAAAGCGCATTTATTCCGCTTGTAAAATCAACTCCTGTTATTTGTGCTGCACCCTCTGCGTTGCTGCCAAAAACTATTTCAATATTACCGTTTTGGAATCTCCATTTTCCCATTAAGGTAGTTCCCTGAAAAAAATTCTCATAAGAACCGTTCTGCGCTGTCCAAACTATTTTTGGTGTACTGCTTTTAGGTATTGGAATGATTACTGTATCATTTTCATGCAATACCTTACCTCCACTGACATTAAGGCTCCAATTAAATTTGAACTGATATCCCAGTGAAGTATTGGTTACCATGTTTGCAGGAGATAACGAATGCCCGTCGCCATCAAGTATATCCCAGTTATTTATCACAATGTCCTGAGAATGATTGGCAGGCATTTTTAAGTTCAATGGACTCATTGAACCGTTAACTGCTCTCGACAGCATTTTATTACTTATGCTAGCTTATTTAACAACATTTGCCGTTTCATCTTGTTTCTTTTCTATGCTGATTGTATTTGCGCTAAGTGCAGGATTTTCTAAACCTGCTTTAGTGTCATTACTTTCTATACCGACTTCAGTTCTTGAAGTTGCATCGCTTGTTTCCTGTGCATAAGCCAAGCTGCCGCCAAAGCCGGAAAAAAGAATGTTAAGCACCATAAAAAGTGCCAGCAGTATGCTTCCTTTTTTCTTCATAATAATTAAACTCTTTCTTTTTTACTGTATATAAAATCATGCTTATACTGTAAGATACTATGCACCTCTAAATTCAAGAGTAATTATAGGGGCTGCAAAAGTGTGAGTACTCTCACACCTTTGCAGCCCCTGGGGGGGCATATTTATATTACATGGAACATATTTTTAAGTTATTTTCTTATCTTAAATATTCCTCTTATCTTCCCTCAAGGCAAAACCTTTTAGGCTCTTTTTTCAGCCCTTCTTCTATATACTACACATCCTATAAGCGATGACAAAGCTATAATCAGCATGAATGCATACAGCATCATATTGGAATTGTCACCTGTATTTATCTTAGCCGGAACAGCTTTTTTCACCAGTGTTATACTGATTTCAGCTTTCTTTCCTTTGGCTGTCGAGAATGTCAGTTTGAATACACCGCCCTTATTAGATTTAATCGCATCGTTCAAATCTTTCAGCTGAGCTGCGTCAACGATGATATCTTTAAGCGGAATGTCGTTGTGCAGGAAGTCTTTAGCCTTTACCTTTGCAAGCTCTTTCGCTTTCTCAGGTGAAAGCACGCCATCCTTGTTCTTATATGTGAAGTCCTTAGCCGAAATTTCCTCATCTGACTGCTTAAGCGTCACATTAACTACAATCTCGGCGCCGTCCTTACCTGTGAATTTAATAGGGAAAGTTCCCGGTTCATTGTTCATGATTTTGTCATTTACCGCATCAAGGTTACCTTGGTCTGCTGTTATATCACTTAGCGGAACGTCGTTTCCGTTTACATCTTTGCCTACTATCTTAGCAAGCTCCTTAGCCTTATCCGGCGTAAGCTTACCGTTGCCGTTATCGTAATCAAAGTCATTTCCGCCCAAGTTACCTTTTCCTAAGTTTATGTCAGGGTCCTTGGAATGATCTCTCAGCGCCACATTGACCGTAACCTTAACTCCGTCCGGAGTAGAGAAGCTTAGCGGATAATCGCCCGTCTTGTTTGCCGTAATACCTGTGTTAATCGCTGCAAGCTCATCAGCATCAACGCTGATATTTGCAGGGTCGATAGGATTTCCGTCCTTATCAGCTGCTTTTACAAGCGATCTCACTTTCGCCTTGACATCTGTAAGGTTACCCTCATCTATACCGTATATGAAGTCGTTTGCTGTAATATGCGATTCCTTACCCGGGTCACCTTTTCCGTGAGACTTGAGTGTTACGGTCACCGTTATGCTCGTTCCGTCAGGTGATTTGAAAGTCAGCGGATAGTCACCGAGCTTTTTGTCGTGCTGTCCGTCGACAATATCTTTTAGCTGAGCCGCATCAACGCTGATGTCATCTGTCTTAATCGGCATACCGTTATCATCTCTTCCGTTTACACCGGAAAGAGTCTTGGCAATCACATCGTTCAAATCAGCTTCGTCTACACCGTAGTCGAAATTATTTCCGGAAAGATGTGCTGCTCCCTGTCCCGCCGAAGTCTTATCATAAAGCTTTACTTTAACCGTCACTGCTGTTCCGTTTGGAGTCTTGAAAGTCAACGGAAGTGTTACCTTGCTCTTATTTGCGTGTGCATTATTGATTGCATCAAGCTCGCTAACTTCAACCGAAATGTTTGAAGTATCGATGTCCTTCTTAGTCACCAAATCCTTAGCGGCAACGCTTGACCTAATCTTAGCTACCATATCCGTAAGCGAAGGTTCGTCAAAACCGTATCCGAAATCATTTGCGGTGATGTGATCCTTGCTTGCCGAATCGAGCATGCCGTGGTCTCTTAAGGTCACCTTAATAGTAACGCTCTTGTTATTATATTTGAAAGTCAGCGGATATTCGCCCGGCTTTTTATCATGCTGAGCATCTACGATTGCCTTAAGTTCTCCCGCATCTACTCCGATTTGGTTAGAATCTACATTGTTTCCGAACTTATCAAGAGCAATTACATCAGAGAGTTTCTTTGCAATCGCATCTGTTAAATCAGGTTCGTCAATGCCGTAGTTAAAGTTATTTGCGAGAACCGAATCCTCGTTGTTATTCTGCGGTGTAGCGCTTCCTGCATCGAACAAGGTCGCTTCGACCGTTACTGAAGTTCCGTCAGGAGTCTTGAAAGTAATAGGATACTTAGCTCCCTTTTCCTTATTTTCTATGCCGCTGTTCAAAGCATCAAGCTGTGACTGGTCAACACTTATCTGAGAATCAGGCATAGGCTTGTTATCCTTGGTGAATGCCTTAGCCGAAGCCAGGTGCTTCACATCGTCAGGATTCAGCTTGCCGTTATTAATTCCAACGCCGAAATTGTTAGCGTATATTCTCTCGCTGTCATCCTGCGGGTCGGCAGGATTGTTCATATTTGCATTACCGTTATCTGTCAGCGTCACTTTGATGTCAATCGATTTAGTCGTTACATCACCCGAAGGTACATTAGGATTTACCGCAGGAGTCTTGAAAGTAAGAGTAAACTCACCCTTCTCTCCGGAAGCAATCTTAGCGTTAACAGCTATCAGAGAAGGTGCATCAACCTGCATGTCTGCAAACGGAATTTCGTCTCCGCCGTAGTACTTACCCCATACGCGAGCCAGCGCCTTTGCCTGCTCATCTGTGAGATTTCCCTGCTTGATGCCGTACATGAAGTCTTCTGCCTTAATCTGATCCTTGCCGTCTCTTGAAATATTCTTCAAAACGAGATTTCTGTCGGATGGATTTCCGGCATTATCCTCTGTTTCGGCATAAACATCATAGTGTCCGTCAGCAGGCAGTTCTACTGTAGCTATATCCTTATATTCGCTCGCCGCCGGAGCAGGTTCTCCTGATTTTACAAGTGCAAGCTTAGTCTTTGCGGCATTTACACCTGAATTAGCATTGACAGGTGAATCTTTATCTGTTGAAACGTCGGTGAATTTGAAATCAGGGGTTCCCTTATTAAATTTCACCTTGGCTACCGGTTTGGTCAAATCGACCTTTACCTTAATCGTGTCACTTGCTGCCGACATTTTGTTGTCATTTGCGTCAAGAAGATATCCGTGATAGTCTGTGCCTGCACTCTCGCCATTATGCACAAATACACCTTCACCGTCAGGTGTAATTGCCTTATTCTTCAGTGTCATTGCCTCATAAACTGCACCGAAGACATCCGAGCCGTTGTTTATAAATGCAAGAGGTTTTTTTACCTTTACTGTTACAGGTTTGTTCGTCCATGTTCCGCTCACATAGTCTTCCGGCGTTCCGTTCTTATCGTAAGTTGCGGAAATAAGAGCCTTTTCACTGCTGACAATCTTAACATCTGTAGGACCCGGAGCCACTGCGGACTCATTGGTTGCCTTATCTACAGCGTAGAAGTAAACATCATAGTTACCCGGTATCAAGTTAGGTGAGATGTTTCCGCCCGCATTTATCTCTTTCCACTCCGGACTGCCGTCAGCCGTAGGTGCTGGTGAACCGGCCTTTACGAATCTTACATAAGCCTTATCTACTCCGGAGAGGGCGTCTGTCGATTCGTCCTTTGCCGTCGTCCAGTTATCATTACTTGTTACATTAGGCAAAGGATTCGTCTTATCGAGCTTTACCTTGATTTTATCGCTCGCTGCCGTCATCTTGCTGTCAGTTGAATCGAGCAAAAATCCGTGATATTCGCTGCCGATACTTTCGTTACTGTGTACGAAGATTCCGTCTCCGTCAGGTGCAGCAGCTTTATTCTTCAGGGTCACACCCTCGTAAACTGCACCGAAAACATCAGTTCCGTTATTTACAAAAGCAAGAGGCTTGCTTACTTTTATTGTTACATCCTTGTTTATCCAAGTGTCGCTCACATAGTTTTCCGGAACACCGTTCTTATCATAGCTTGCGGAAATTCGCGCCTTTTCGGTGCTGGCAACCTTTACTCCTGTAGGACCTGCGGTCACCGCAGACTTATTGGTCGCCTTATCTACAGCGTAGAAATAAACATCATAATTACCTGCAATCAGGTTGGTTGAAATGCTTGTGCCCGCATTTATCGCTTTCCATTCCTGGCTGCCGTCTATCGCAGGTGCGGGGTCTCCCGCCTTTACGAATCTCACATAGGTTTTATCTATACCTGAAAGTGCATCTGTAGATTCATCCTTTGCTGTCACCCAATTATCGGCACTCGTTACTTTAGCGGTAGGAATTACCGAATCCATCTTTACATTTATGGCAGCCGACTTCGGTGACAGGATGATGCTGTGGTCTCCCGTACCCAGAAGCTGAGCAGTAAAATCATCTCCTGCGGCTGTAGCCGAATCCGTCTTATAGTCCGAAACTGTGTGCTGATTTCCCGTTGTGAAACCATGCTCAGCCGCACCCTTAAATACGGTTGTATCGTAGCTGGTTCCCGGAACATCTGTCTTTGCAATAATATCAAGTGACTTCTTTCTTGACGCATCGGCGCTCACATTGCCGGACAGCCACTCTCCGCCGTATGCATCTGTTGTGCCGTGGTAGTAAGCCTTAAGCTCAGGTGACTTATTCGTCTTTACTATAAGCTTTCTATCCGTATCCGTAAACGTTGAATCGCCGCTGCCGTCCTTGATACGGTAGGTGTGCTTTGCCCAACCTACACGGTCGAACTTGGTTCCGTCGCTTGACAGTTTCGCATCTGTTTTAGGTGTTCCCGTTATTGTCTGGTCTGTAATGCTGCCGTCGCTTGGAATCGTCTTAGCTGTCGTCTTGCCCCAAGTAGCTGTAATTCCCTCATTCCAGTCTACAGCTGCCGCATCCTCAAGAGTCTTTACTACATCAGGATTAGTCTTGATGATAGGGTTATAAGTTTTAGTAACCGGTGTCGAAGGTATAGTATAGTCCATCGGTACAAATAGGTAAATCCTATCAGTAGTAATTAAACTTTCCGGTACTAATTCTTCATATTTAGTGAATGGACCTTGTGTAATAACCGGAGTAAACGAAGATACAGGAATAAATCCTTGTGACTCTGGAAAATTCCATCTAAAATCTATATTTTCGTATTTCGTGCTAATATTGCCCTTACCATCATTTATGTCAAACTCTAATGGCACATTATGTACAATTCTTTCCAAATAAGGTAACGGATAGTTATAAGTTTCTGTCACTGATGCATTACTAAACCTTATTCCCGCATAACCCGGTTTAGCAGCACCTATTGAGTTAAGAAGGTTTTGTGCTTCCGTGTCAGAAATTGAACTTCCGTTTAATTTTGCTGAATTTATTGTAGAAGAGCTTCCGTTTACATTGTGTGGCTTAAAATCAAACTTAACAACTTGCTCTCTACGTTTCACTTTATCAGATGGGTATGGAGGGTCAAAATATGTATTTACATGTGAAGTCATATTTGCGTAGGTTCTTGTATGTATAGTTATCCGCCATTCAATTCGCAATGTCTTCGGTGGTGGTGTTGTCGTCTCCGTCTCCGCAAACGCCTTATCCATCGTCAAGGCACTGCCCTGCAACACCATCACTAGCGCCACAGCTATTGCCCCGACTCGCTTAAGCCCATTTCGGGTCATCTCTTTCCATCGCTTTCGCTTTTGCGAAAGCCAAGTTCTCTTTCCCATTAAAATCTCCTTTCAAAATGCAAACTCAAGTCGCATTGAATAAATTAAATAAATGTAAGGAGATTATAACAAAACGTCGGTGTGATTTCGGTGTGCTTTACTCGCCCAAAAGTCTATATTTTTCCCCGGTGAACACGGCGTTCGTATACTCCGCCCAGGCGTATTCCTCCATGTAGTTTTCCCTAAAGCTTCTCAGTGCCTCCTCGTCACGTCCGAATAGCAGCCATGCATCGCACTCCGCAAGCTCTTTATCGATTGCCATCTGCTTTTTATCACATATGACCAGATTCTCTATTCGGTACTCCTTCAGCGTTTTCAACAGCTTTTTTACAGCAAGTCTATAGCTTCCCGCATTGTTATGCGAGTATTTAAGATGCTCCCAAAGACAGGAAAACCCCTCCTCTTCCGAAAGAAATTCTCCGTTCCGGTCTACCAGGCAGGCAAGAAGTTCCTTCGCCTTTTTGGAAGCGAATTTTACCGCCTTGTCGTTTACGGATACGCTGAATTTACCTTGCGTTCTGATATTGATGACAGGTTTTGTTCTTCTGTACAGATAGCTGAGTCTTTCCGCCACCGCTAGGATTTCCTCGTGCTTGTACGGCTTGAGCAGGTAGTAATCCACCCCGAGCCTGTTAGCCGCCTTGAGATAATCTCCATAGGCGGTCAAAAAAACCAAAATTATCTGCGGATAGAGACTGCGAAGCTTGAGTGCAAGCTCCACTCCGTTCATGCCGTCCCCCAGTTCCACATCGATAAATGCACATTCCAGATAATTTTTTTCTGCAAATTCTACAGCGGACTCACCGTCCTCGAACACGCCGCAAATCTCAATAAGTTCAATTTTTTCTACATGTCTGCAAAACGCCTGCCTCATCAGGCACTCATCGTCCACTACAATTGTCAGCATTTTCGCCCCCTATAAAAATTTTCACTTCCGTGCCTTTTCCCTCGCCCTCACTTCTAATCGAAACCTCAGCGTTGATATTTTTCAGTCTCTGCACCGAATTTTTTATTCCTACACCGTTACCGCCGTTTTCCAAAATCTTTTCCGGATTTTTCATCCCTTTTCCGTTATCTCTTACGGTGATGCAATACCCCTCACCTTGCCGCTCGGCTTTGATGAACAGGCACTTTTGCCCCGGAGCCTTTTTCAACCCGTGTTTGATTGCGTTTTCCACAAAAGGCTCTATCGCAAGCCGCGGCACCACGAAGTCGCTTACCTCAATTTGCCTTTCCACCTCAAAATCAAGATTCATACTTTCAATCTCAAGATACACATCAATTATCTCCATTTCCTCATCGAAAGAAATGCATTTATCATCTTCTACGGAATTCATCTTCGCGCGCAGATACTTGGAAAAAGCATATATCAAATCTCCACCCGTTTTGCTGTCCTGATAACTCACCTCTCTGATTGATGCCAGAGCATTTATCAGGAAGTGCGGCTTTATCTGAGCGACGAGAAGCCTAATCTCATCCCTGTGTTCCTTTTCCCTCATTCTTTCTATCTGTATTTGCTTTTCCTCAAACAGGGCGAAAGACCTCAGGATAAAGGAATATATGAATACAAAACCCAGAACATAGGTAGCGTAGATGTAAAAATATGCCTCTGCGGATTTTTCACCCATCAGAAAGTAAGCAGCCTTATTCATCAGCACAATTGTGATAAACATCACCACCCCTACATGCTCAAGTCTTCTGTAATTTGATACCACTTTGCTCCTGTTAAGACGAGACATTCCTATAATTGCAACCGTCGCATTGACTAACAAAAGTACGTACATGAGCTTATTGAGAATATGTTGACTGTTATAGATTCGGTGCAAGGACATCATCGCTATCACCGCAAAGATAAAATTCAGCAAGATGATAAACAGCTTAAGTCTCGGATATTCCTTATCCTCTGCTATCCAAACGGCATACGAGCTCACAATGAACGGTATCATATATTTGGCGCTGTTTTGTACATAAAGCCATAAGTCTACATGCTGTGAAAAGAGCATGTAATATCCGGTATTGGCTATATTCCACAGCACGATAAACAGCAGTATGAAGATGGCGAATGCTGTGTTCATCATCAGCCTCATCCTGTTTTCCGCCGACAACAGCAAAATTATCGTTGACATTACTCCCGGCAAAAAAAGAATTACTAAAAGTGACGCCCAGTTAAATGCATTCTTCCTCAAGAAAAAAAGAAAGCTCTGCTCGGTATCGTAAAAATATGTGTCCTGAAAAAGCATGAACTTGGCAGGTGCAGTCACTGTCATGCGTATTTTCAGGTTTTGATACCTGCCGCTTTCGACTCTGATTGTCGGATAAATATGCTCTATATCCCTGCCCTTTTCGTAGTTCAGCCTGCCGAGACTGTATATCTGTCTTCCGTCCAGGTACGCCCTGACATAGACATGCTCGCCGGCAAAGTAAAAAGTCTTAGCTTTCTCCGTGTCAATATTCTTAAGATTAACATCTATATCGATTACATCCCCTCTTTCCAGAGGAGTCCTAAGCCTTTTATTCAGTACAAGGTCACTTTCAACCGAAGAGCTTGTGATTTTCTTTCCGGATATGTACCTGCTGTAGTCGCTTCCTATATTGCTGTAATAAAACTGCAATATCGATGTGATAAAAATCAACAGGAAGAACAGGATTACGAATGCGATTATGTATTTTTTGTGCATATTTTTGAAATTGCCGTTCATCATTTTCCTCGCCGAGTAACAAAATCCTATTTTTAGTTAGCTTAATCACAATTTTTGACAATTATACTAAAATAATTTTAATATTTCAAGGTTTGAGTATTTTCTACGGTATTCCACAAACGCAAAATTCCCCTGAACATGCCTTAACTACACAGTTCAGGGGATTTTTCGTCCTTATTCTTATGAGCTTTTCGGTATCATCTGCATGTTTAATACCGAAAAAGCTTAGAGCTTCATATGGAAGCTAAACTCTATTTTGCCGCAGCCGCCTGCTGAGCCGCTACCTCTGCCGCAAAGTCCTCTTCTTTCTTTTCGATTCCTTCGCCGACCTCAAATCTAATCATTTCTACAACCTTCATAGACTTGCCCAGCTTTTTGCCTTCTTCATCGACATACTGAGCTACAGTTATATCTCCGTTCTTAACAAACTTCTGGTCAACAAGGCAAACTTCCTTCAGAAGAGCCTTAATCTTTCCCGGGATGATTCTGTCAAGAAGCTCAGGTTTCTTTCCTTCGTTTAGAAGAAGCTGCTTTGCAATCTCAGTTTCTGATGCAAGCCAGTCCTGATCCACCTCTGTTTCGTTTACGAACTTAGGATTCATTGATGCAACCTGCATAGCCACATCCTTACCCACAACTTCGATTTCTTCCGCTGTAGCTTCTGTCTCGATACCCACGATTACGCCGATTCTTCCGCCGCCATGAATATATCCTGTATAAACAACGCCCGGAGCGGCACACTTTTTGAAACGTCTGATGTTCATATTTTCGCCGATTTTAGCAATCTTTGTCGCAAGAGCATCCTTGAGGCTTCCTGATTCATCAAAGGCAACACCCATAAATGCGTCCATATCATCAGATGTCTGCTCGAGAGCTTTATTAGCAACATTTTCTACAAACTCCACAAACTCCGGATTCTTTGAAACGAAATCCGTTTCTGAGTTAACTTCTACTACAGCCGCCTGCTTGTGGTCAGCTGTAAATGCAAGTCTAACCAGACCTTCAGCTGCAACTCTGCCCGCCTTTTTTGCCGCCTTGGCAAGTCCCTTTTCTCTCAGAAACTCTACCGCTTTATCCATATCTCCGTCAGTTTCGACAAGCGCGTTCTTACAATCCATCATGCCTGCGCCCGTCATCTCACGAAGTTCTTTAACCATTGATGCACTAATAGCCATTTTATCCTCCTTATATAAACATTTGGCTCAGCCAAAAGCTAAGCCAAATTAAACTCATCTAAAGTCGCTGCCGCCGATTACTCAGCTGCAATTTCCTCAATATCCTTTGCTTCAGCACTTGCGGCTTCAACCATAGCTTCTTCAGCGCTTACACCCTCATCAAAGCTTTCGCCCTGGTGAGCTTCTATAACCGCATCTGCAAGCTTGCCTGCAAATAGCTTAATCGCTCTGATTGCGTCATCATTACCCGGAATGATGTAATCAAGATCATCAGGATCACAGTTGGTGTCTGCGATACCTACTACAGGAATTCCTAAAATCTTAGCTTCCTTGATAGCGATTTTTTCTTTCTTAGGGTCAACTACGAATATTGCACCCGGCATACCCTTCATATCCTTAATTCCGCCGAGGTTCTTCTCAAGCTTATCGCGTTCTGCAACCAGCTTTGTTACTTCCTTTTTGGATAGCTTTTCGAATGTGCCGTTTTCTTCCATCTCGTTAATCTCGTTCAAACGCTTGATTCTCGTGCCGATTGTCTTATGGTTTGTAAGCATACCGCCGAGCCATCTCTCGCTTACGAAGTATTCTCCGCATCTTAGGGCTTCATCCTTAACCGCATTCTGAGCCTGCTTCTTAGTTCCTACGAAAAGAACAGGCTTGCCTTCCGCAGCTACGCTCTTGATGAACTCATATGCTTCGTCAAACATCGATACTGTCTGCTGAAGGTCTATGATATAGATTCCGTTTCTCTCTGTAAAGATGTATGGAGCCATCTTAGGGTTCCATCTTCTCGTCTGGTGTCCGAAGTGCACACCTGCTTCTAAAAGCTGTTTCATTGAAATTACTGACATTTTGTCCTCCTGGTTCTGCTTCCACTCGGATACCGCGCACATATAACTATATCTTCAATATAGCACCAAGATGCCGCACACCGGGTGTGAATTATAAAATAAAATGGTGGTTCACAGCGAACCACCATATATTATATATAAACTTGTATATAACTTCAAGATATTTCTGTGCAAAAATCAGTTTTTTTGCTTGGTTTTAGCGAAAAAATTATCTTGAATTTTTCTTTTTATATACTGCGAAAGCTCCTGCAAAGGAAATCAGCATAACTACAAGCATAAGCTGCATATCACCTGCATCCCCCGTATTAGGAGTATTCTTTACCTGCTTATTTTTTGCGTTATTTGCAGATTTTTTGTCCTCAGGCTTTGCAGTATTATTGTTACCCGGCTTATTCTCATTTACACCTGCTTCTACATTCAGGCTTGCCTTTGCATAGCGTCCGTTTGCAAAGCTTAGTAAAACATCATGTCTGCCCTCTGCAAGATATGAGGTATCTAAAGAAACCACGGTCGAACCGCTTTTCTTCTCATACTTTGTTGAGTCGAACACTTCTCCGTCTATGATAACTTCGAAGAATTCATCCAAGTCGGCATCTACCTTAATTTCCGCCTTATCGCCTTTTTTCACGCTCAGATTTTCACCTGCCAAAACATCATATGTTAATTTGTCATCAATCTTTTCGAGCATATCCTTGTGGAAAGCCAATTTTTTGTGAGACCACTGATTATAGTTTTTCGACCTTCCGAGAAGATCCATGCTTGTCTCGAAATCGCTTACAGGAATAACAAAGTGGAAAAGTCCGTCCTGGGCTCCTTTGCCCACCTTATGGTTAAACGCCTGTGATACAGGAAGTTCCTTGTCTGTCCAAAGCTTGTTTTCGTTAGTCTTTGTAATTGCACCGTCAGGAGCGTCCTTGGTTTTTTCACCGATATAAAGAGCATCGTATCCCGTTCCGCTTAGGTAAATATCAGCAAATGCAGGTTTGCCGTTTTCGTCCACGGTAATAGTTGCCTTTACGAGACGGAACATCTTGCTGCCCGTCGTGTCTCCGACTCCCTCAGGACCTGTCTTGTCGGGATTTCCAAGCACTTTATAAACGCCTTTTTCGAGCTTGTTCGGATTAACTGCCCCGGGTTCTACATTTAGGCTCGCTTTTGCATAGCGTCCGTTTTCGAAAGTCAGTTTTACATCGTGTTTTCCTTCATCGAGAACCGATGTATCTATAGAAACTACAGTCGAACCGCTTTTCTTCTCATACTTTGTTGAATCGAAAACCTCTCCGTCTATGATAACTTCAAAGAAGCTGTCAAGTGCAGCGTCAACCTTAATCTCCGCTTTTTCGCCTTTTTTGACGCTTAAGTCTCCGCCCTCGATGACGTTGCATTCGGCTCCGGCATCAATTTTCTTGAGCTTATCCTTATGAAAAGCAAGCTTCTTATGTGACCACTGGTTGTATTTTCCTGATTTTCCGAGTAAGTCCATAGTGGTTTCGAAATCGCTTACAGGAATTACAAAGTGGAAAAGTCCGTCCTGGGCTCCTTTGCCCACCTTATGGTTAAACGCCTGTGATACAGGAAGTTCCTTGTCTGTCCAAAGCTTGTTTTCATTAGTCTTTGTGATTGCACCGTCAGGAGCATCCTTGCTTCTCTTACCGAGATAAAGAGCATCATACCCCGTTCCGCTTAGGTAGATATCAGCAAATGCAGGTTTGCCGTTTTCGTCCACGGTCATGGTTGCCTTTACGAGGCGGAACATCTTGCTGCCCGTTACATCTCCGATTCCCTCAGAGCCTGTCTTGTCGGGATCTCCCAAAACCTCGTACACACCTGACTCCAACTTTGTAGGAACGACAGGAGCTACAGGCTCGTCCATACTTATCTTTATCTTGTATTTTATCCAAGTAGTCATCTTTTGGGAATATGCCGCCATTTCAAACTCTTTATTCAGCAGCACCGGAATCTCCGCCACGGAAGTTCCCTTAGGATAAATGTTGGACTCCGCTTCAGATGTCGTTGTAAAAGCAGTTTGCTTGCCGTCTACATTTACAGTGAAATACGGATATGTAGCTGAAGTAAATAAAACTTGTGCAAAGGCTTTTCCTTCCGCAATTCTAATGCCCTTACATTCAACATTTACCTTGCCCGTGCCTCCTATTTTTTCGGTCTTGGTCGCCTGATAGCTGCCGGCTGCTATAGTTGTTACATTGCTGAAGCTTTCGGTAGGTTCAGGTGTCGGCATAGTTTCCGCAAAAGAGCCTGCTGTAGGAATCAATGTAACAAGCATAGCCGCAATCAGAAATAAAATTGACAGCTTACGCCTTACATTTTTTGCTTTGTTCATACAATCCTCCTTAAAAATAATTACTACATGACTGAGAATGCTTAATTCTCAGTTTTCGATAAGCTAATTATAACATCAGGCAGCAAAAAAACCAATCATATTATCAGAAAAATGATTGGTTTGTTCAAATTTAATATTTCTTTGTCAAGACCTGAAGCTGTTGTATTATAAGTTCGGCATTATACGCTTCTTAGGGTTTCGCCTGCCTAATCTCTGTTATATCCTACGGCATTTTCGTGAATCTCATATGCCGCTTGAGAAACAGCTCTGTCGTTCGGACAGTTAGCGGAAAATAAAGGATAACCGTCTATAATATCTCTGGCACGCTTAGCCGCCAGTACTACAAGCGTATATCTGCTGTCAACTTTTTCTCTGATTTCATTTATTGATGGGTATAACATTATTCTTCCTCCATAAACTTTGATATAATTGCATCTTCGATGCCATCTATTTTGTGACGCTCCGCATATATGATGCTCTTTACCTGTTTTACCGCATCATCCAGCTCATCATTGATAACATAGTAATCGTATTCCCTCAAAATCTTTATCTCAGCCAGCGCTTTCGTGACCCTCAGGTTGAGGCTTTCTTCCGTTTCGCTTCCTCTGCCGGCAAGCCGTCTTTTTAGGGTTGCCATGGACGGCGGACAAATGAATATGGTAACGCACTCGGGGTAATTGGACTTGACCGACATAGCGCCCTGCACATCTATCTCAAGTATTATATCCTTGCCGCTGCAAAGCTTGTCTATCACCGCTTGCTTCGGCGTTCCGTAAAAGTTGCCGAATACTTCGGCATGCTCGAGAAATTCGTCATCTCTGACCATCTTCCTGAACTCATCGTGGCTGACAAAAAAGTAACTCAGCTTGTCAATCTCACCTGCTCTTGGTTTTCGGGTAGTTGCCGAGATGGATATGTCTATGTCCATATCCTCAAGCAAGCGCTTGCATATCGTTCCCTTGCCCACTCCGGACGGACCTGAGATTACAAAGAGCTTGCCCTTGCATCCAAAATCATCAATTCCTTGCAAAATATTACTCCTAACCTAATTTATCAAGATAAGATTATATCACCGCTCCCGCATTTTCTCAAGCAAAATCCTGCCGGTCACTCGATATTTTGAACCTGTTCTCTGATTTTTTCGACCTCCGCCTTTATCTTGAGCATTCTTTCGGTTATGTTCAAGTCATTAGCCTTAGAGCCTATGGTATTTGCCTCTCTGTTCATCTCCTGAACCAGAAAGTCCAGTCTTTTTCCGTCAGGCTGCCCGTCCTCGTCAATAATCACTTTCATTTGCTCCATGTGACTGTTTAGCCTCGTTATCTCTTCCGCTATACTGCATTTATCGGCAAATATAGCCGCTTCTACCGCTATTCTCTCCTCCGGAATTATGGAGCCGTCTCCTATCAGGTCACCGATTCTCTGTTTAAGCTTTTCGGCATAGGCCTTAGGAACAAGCGGCGCTCTCTCGCTTATTTCCCCTACGTACATCTTGATGAGTTCGCCCCTTTCGAGCAAATCTCTTTCGAGCTTTTTGCCCTCTGCTACTCTCATTTCATCAAGATTATCTACAGCCAGTCTTACCGGCTCAAGTATCGCTTCTACCAGTTCATCCTGATTGTCCACATCAGGCATTACCTTCATAATATCAGGCTGCTGCGCAATGAGTTCCAAACTTATGTCACCGCTTAATCCGTAACTTTCTTTAAGCTCTCTGAAATTATCTATATACTGCTTTGCGGCAAGATGATTGAGCCTTATGTTCACATCGTTTTCGGTCAAATTCTCAACTACGACCGAAACGTCGAGTTTACCTCGCTTAACCGTTTTCTTTATGGCTGACTTTATCTTCTCCTCGGCAAAAGCATAACGCCTTGCCATCTTTATGTTAATGTCGCAATATCTGTGATTTACCGATTTTATTTCGACAACTATGCTTCGCTTCTCACCTGTAACTTCGGCTCTGCCAAAGCCTGTCATACTCTTAATCATACGAGCTCCTTTGCCTTTGAATATATGTACGGCATAATCATATCACATTTGCATTTGATTGACAAACAGACGGCTGCAAATTAAAATTAATACATTAAAGAAAGGTAGTGCAATATGGCATTTGACGGAATAATAACAAGAGCGATGGCAGCTACACTCCGCGAAGCGCTTTTGCTCGGAAAAATAGATAAAATTTATCAGCCTGTACGAGATGAACTGGTAATTAACATACATACGCGAAAGGGGAATAAAAGGCTATTTGCCTCTGTTTCGAGCAATGCTCCAAGACTGCATTTCATCGACTATAACACGGCAAATCCGGCAACTCCCTTTGCTTTTTGCATGTTGCTTCGCAAGCACTTAAGCGGAGGCAGAATAGTTTCCGTGGAGCAAAAAGACTGCGAGCGAATCATAGAAATTTCTTTGGAAACCCTGAACGAGCTCGGATTCACACTCTCCAAAAAGATTATATTTGAAGTCATGGGAAAGCATAGCAATATAGTTCTTGTAGATATGGAAAGCGGCAATATAGTCGATGCCATCAAAAGAGTTTCCATAGATACCAGCAGAGCCAGGCAGATTTTGCCCGGTAAGCTTTATGAATATCCTCCTGCGCAGGACAAGATACCTTTTGACAGACTCAGCTTCGAAGAGTTCGCCCGCCTCGAAACATCACCTAAGGTTTATCTTAATTCTATCGGCGGTATTTCTCCAGCTATAGCCGCGGAGCTATGCCGTAAAGCGTGCAGAGACGGCAAGGCAACAGCCTTTGAAATTATACAAAATGCGTCCGGCATAAGCTGCCCGCAAGGCATAAATCCTGTGATTTACTACGAGGATGACAAATTTCTCAAACCCATAGATTATCATATTTTTCCTCTCGGCGAGCTTGAGGAATCAGCCGCCTCAAAGCACTTTGAAAGCCTGAGCAAGTGTTTGGACAGTTTCTTTTCAGGCAAGGTAAATTCGGGCTTGGTAAAGCAGCGTTCCCACGATTTGACCAAAAAAGTGCAAGGTCTTCTTGACAAAGCTCGGCTCAAAAAGCAAAAACTATCTGAGGATTTGCTTTCCGCTCAGGATTCCGAACATCTAAGACTCTACGGCGAGATACTCACCGCCAACCTGCATTCTGTTAAACCCGGAGCATCCTGTGCGAAACTGCTTAACTACTACGACGGAAGCGAGATGGAAATTCCGCTTGACAGCAGGTTTTCCGCGGCAAAGAACGCGCAGATATATTTCAAGAAATACGGCAAGTCAAAGACAGCTGTCAAAGAAAAGACGGCTCAGCTTGAAGAAACTCAAATTGATATTGATTACCTGAGTTCCGTTCTGGCATTTTTAGATGAGCTTGAAAGCGGTGAAGATATAGAAGCCGTAAGGAATGAACTTGTTGAAAGCGGCTATTTGAAAGCGCGAAAACTCAAGGGAAAGCCTTACAAATTCAAGCTCTCCCCTCACAGATATGAATCTCCGTCAGGCTTTGAAATACTCGTCGGCAGAAATAACAAAGAAAATGACGTCTTGACGTTTAAGACCGCTTCCAAAAGTGACATTTGGCTCCATACCAAGGACCTCCCTGGTTCTCACGTCATTCTTAAGACAGGCGGTAAAGAGGCTGAGGCCGAAGATATTTACTTTGCGGCATCCATTGCCGCCCGGCACAGCAAGGCTAAGAGTTCTGCGAATGTACCCGTAGATTACGTACCCGTAAAATATGTCAAAAAACCCTCGGGTGCTAAGCCCGGCATGGTGATTTTTACAAACAACCGCACGGTGTATATAAACCCCGCTCTTTCCGAACGGGGCAATGATTAAACGACAAAATACTATAGACAATACAAAAGAGCCGAAAATACTCGGCTCTTTAAGTTTCCGGCTCTATCTTTCCGGCACAGCTTTGTTTTGCATTAGATTGGCTACTGCCTTAACACAACCTTAATTCCCGGCTACTCAAACTTACCTGTTTTAATATAGTCCAATTAATTTTTTATAGGAATCATTTCTCTTATCTCAAGCATTTTTCTGTCAGTTTCGGCTATCGTATCGGCACACTCTTTGAGCCTTGCCATAATTTCTCCGGCATTCTCTATGTCCTGCTTATATTTCATTCTATGTTCGAGACTCGCCCAATAATTCATAGCAACGGTTCTTATCTGTACCTCAACCCTCATAGGCAGTTTTTCGTTAGAGAAAAAAACCGGAACTTCAATTATCATATGATAGCTGCGGTAGCCGTTAGGCTTTGGATTTTTGATGTAATCCTTTACCTGAATAACTCGCACATCATCCTGCCTTGCAAGCATCTTGGCAACCTTGTATATATCGTCTATAAAGCTGCACATAACCCTGATTCCGGCAACATCGTTAAGGTTTTCCTGTATGGACTTCAGCGATAGTGCATCACCCTGGCGCTTCAGCTTTTCAAAAATGCTGATAGTTTCCTTGCGCCTCGAAAGTATGGTGCTTATCGGATTTTGATGTCCGCGAAGCGAAAGTTCGTCGTTGAGAATTTCAAGTTTGGTACGCACCTCTCTAATCGCCGATTCATATCTCATCAAAAGTATGTCAAGCTCTTCAATAAATTTCTTAGCTTCCTCAGGTTCTTTAGGTAAATATCCGCTTATAAGCTCCTGCAACACTTCATCTTTAGATTTCATTGATATTCTCCTTTATGAAATCACGAATTGCTTCAATGACCTTTTCTCCTTTTGCATTCGGTCCGCCATTGTGGATTTCGTGATAATAGCCGTCCCACTCGATATATGTAAACGCTGTATTCTTTTCATTTTGCTTTGCTATTTCTCTGGAGCCTGTCACCGAACAGATTTTATCATCGCTGCCATGCATTAGGAGAAAAGGCTTGTTCTCCGCTCTGCCGTTTGACTTATGCTTGCCGCTAAACAATTCGTTTCCGATAATAAATCCGGATACGGCACATTCAAGCGTTATGTGTCCGTGAACAAGCGGATCTTCATCGTATGACTTGACAATATCGATATTTCCGAGGTCTTTGTAATTGCACCCCGACGATATTGCTTTTTGGGGCATCAGCTTTGACAAAGCCCTGACCACAGCAACAAGCGGCGTCGGCACTGATTTTACAAGCTTAACCCAAGGCGCTGAAACGATATATTTTTGGGGCAGGTCGTTTTTTTCGCCTCTGCACCTATAATCGAGACAAATGTTTCCTCCCATGCTGTGTCCGTAAAGAGTGAGCTTTGCATCAGGATATTTCTTTTTTGCAAATTCGAGCATTGCTGTCACAACATCAAGCACATAGCTTCTCGGTGCGGCATGTCCCCTCTTTCCGCCTGACAGACCGTGTCCCGGCAAATCGACTCCGATAACGGCTATACCCGCTTCGTTAAGTACCTTTGCCATCCTGTCATATCGACCTATATGTTCCCCTATGCCGTGAATGATGCACATCACATTTTGAGGATTTTCAATATGCCATGTGTATGCTGTAATTTTACTTCTCAGGTTTTCCAAGACTTCGTTTTCATACATACTTTTACTCTTCCTTTCAGTTTTACGGTTTTGCGACATAATTTGCGACATAAAAGATGAAATTTTGACATCCGTACGTTTTGGCTTGATAATCTTTTTCCCCAAATTATACTTAAATTTAGGGGTAAACCGACAAGGGAGGGATATTGATGAACTTTCATTGCTCAATCTGTGGGAATATTTATCACAATAGAACCTTTAGAGGCGGTTATATATGTGAAGATTGCTTGACCTATATCAAGTCCGAATCCGCTGATTATAGCCGCTGACATAAACCATATCTGTTTAATCGGACAATCTTAATTAAATTCAAATTCAATACGGTTTACACCCGGAGCTTAGCTCCCTTTTCATTTTAAGCCCGCTGTCTGTTTTGCTTTTCGTATAGCCTTAGTAAAATATGCCGGCAGTTCACTGTCAAAACTTATAAGCTTTCCGCTTGTCGGATGAACGAATTCAAGGTGGGCGGCATGAAGAATTTGACCTTCACTGCTTATTCTGTCCCTTCGCGGTCCATATAAGGTATCTCCTACAAGGGGATGCCCTATGCTTGTAAGATGAACTCTTATCTGATGAGTTCTTCCGGTTTTTAATCTTGCTCTTATTAAAACCACATCTCCATATCTATCTATAACTTCGTATCCGGTTACCGCCCTCTTCGCATTTTCTCCATATGCAGCACGCTTAAGTCTATTTTTGCCGTCTCTTCCTATGGGTTTATCTATTACACCCTCATCTTCACTAAAATTATTATATACCAAGGCATAATACCATCTTTTGATGCTATGCTCATCAAATTGTTTTCTCAGACTTTCGTATGCCGTTACGGTTTTTGCAACTACAAGGATACCGCTTGTATCTTTATCTATTCTGTGAACTATTCCCGGTCTATCCGCTTCACCGACTTCTCTTAGACTTTCGCCCACATGGGACAGCAGCGCATTCACCAAGGTTCCACTTTTATTGCCCGCCGCCGGATGAACAACCATAGCTCTTGGCTTATTTACAATAATAATATCCTTGTCTTCATAAATTATATCTAAATCTATAGGCTCAGGTTCCGGCAGTGACTCTCCCTCAATCAAGACATCAAACTCTATAAAATCGCCCGGTTTTATCTTGTATTTTTTTTCACTGCATACTTTCCCGTTCAAAGTTATTTTTTCCTGAGCGAATGCTTTCTGAATTTGGCTGCGCGATAGCTCCGAAATATACTCTTTCAAAAATACGTCTATTCTTTTTTCTGCATCTTCAGGTGCTGCCGTAAGTTCATACTTTTTTTTATTTTCTTCACTCATCTATTCTTCCTTTGCTTTGTCCATATAGAAAAAAACATAGATTAAAAGTAAACCGCAGCCGCAAACCACGGCTATATCCGCCACGTTAAACACAGGCGGAAAGATAGAAAAACTCAGCATGTCGGTTACATATCCGAACATGAGCCTATCTGTCAAATTTCCTATGCCGCCTGCGATGATGAGTGCAAGCGCAGCCCTTATTAAAAATCCCTCCGACTTTAATTTTCGCAAAAAAAATGAGGCACCTATAATTGCCATAACAGATACGGCAATTAATAGCATCTGCTTTCCACCGAAAGAACTGAATGCTGCGCCATCGTTGCGAATATATTTCAGCGAGAAAAAACCGCCTATTATATCTATCGTTTCACCTTGTGTCAAAGTATGCCTAATCAAAAACTTGCTTGCCTGGTCGCAAGCTATAACAGTAACTATAATTACAAGCTCAAACATAATAAATTACGGGGCAAAATGCCCCGCCTCCATCCTTAATTAACGATTTTTATCTAAGTCTTCCATATTTACCTGAAGCTTTTTCTCTGTTTTTTTGAGAAGATCTTCTATGTCTTTGCTGTTTAAGGCAACCGTTTCTTTCGGAACACCGATTTTTGTTTCCATCAGTCCCGGGATTTCGGAGAAAGTTTTAGCCTTATCCTTATCCGTTTCTTCCGGAGTTTCTTTATTCGTTTCACCCGTTTGCGGCAAATCACGCTCTAAATCCTCAAGAAGTTTTCCGGCATCGACATCTTCGTGATAAATTTCTGAAATAGAAGCTTCGCTCGCACCGGCTCTGGTCTTATATCTTTCCAAGCCGTCATCAACCGGGGCAGGCATAAAGAATTCCTTTTCCAAATCGGTAAGTAGGTCGCTTCCCTTTTCGTCTATATGGTCGATTTCATCTCTCAGCAGTTTCTTATATCTCGCCCTGAATTGGAGGATTTTATCTCTTAGTTGAGTGCTTTCGTTGCCGTAGTGAGAAGCCGAGTCCTTTGCGTCTCTAATTATCATTTCCGCATCAAGTTTAGCATTTTTGATAATTATCTCCGCTCTTTTTTCGGCACTTTCGGAGATGTCCTTCATCAGTTTCTTAGCTGTGTCCAGCGTGTTCATGACATTGATTTGTGAACGTTTATACTCTTCATTTTGCTCACGAAGCTCGCTGTTTTCGGCTCTAAGTACAGCCAGTTCTTCCTGTATGGCTTCTATATCCTCTATAATCAAATCAAGAAATTCGTCAACTTCGTCGGCATTATATCCGCGAAGCTGCTTGGAAAATTCTTTGTTTTCGATTTCTAATGGCGTTATCATAAAAATCTCCTTAAATCATAAACATTAAAATAGCCCTTACGATTATCCTCGTCGCAAATTGCACAAAAAGCATAGCCAGAAGAAGTGAAAAATCAAACATGCCCGTATTGAATCTACTTAGAAAATTTCTACATACTGAAACCAGAGGTTCAGTCAGTGCTATTGTCAACTCGTAAAACTTACGCGCAGGTGAATACGGGTCGGCTGCGAACCAACTTAGTATCGCTCTTGCACAAAGCAGTAATACGAAGATGTTCCCAAACCAGCTTACTGCACGTGCCAATACTAAAGCCATAAGCTACCTCCACGGATTCTTGTCATCAACGTCGGCTACATTGCTTATACTTGGCTGCTGAGCAGAAACAGCAACGTTTTCCGGTGTAAAGATGAATATGTTGTTAGCTATCTTCTGCACATTTCCATTTAGCGCATATGTTGCGCCGCTAAGGAAGTCAAAAATCTTTCGTGCGGACTCCGTTTCCAATCTTTCCAAATTAATGATAACCGGCTTGCGCGCTTTTAGGCAATCAACCAGTTTGGTGCAATCTTCATATCCCTTAGGCTCAATCAGTATGAGCTTTAACGAACTTGTATTTGTCACTGAAAACCTCTTTTCCGTTCCTCTGCTATATGAGCTTGAACTTGACATTCTATCGTTTGTATTTACCGGTTCAGGTTTCTTAAAAGAAGGCATAATCTTTGTTTCTTTTTCGGTCTCACGAACAATTTTTTTCTTTGCTTCTTCTAATTCCTGTTCCGTTACAATCTCATCATCATCTATTTCTTCCATGCCTATAACCTTCATCAGTGATTCCTTAAATCCCATTTGTTTCTCCTTTATTAACTTAGTTATTGCTTGCTTTTTATTTCTCTTCTTGGCGGTAGTTCCTCAATCCGAAAATTGCAGTTCCCACTCTCACCATGTTAGATCCTTCTTCAATAGCCACGCTGAAATCATTGCTCATACCCATTGACAGATATTCAAATTCGAGCATTTCCCTGTCATCACACCTATATCTGTCGAAAATTTCCTTAACCTCTGCAAAGTAAGGACGACACTCATCTATATTTTCGGTATACGGCGCTATGCACATCAGCCCCTTGATTCTGACGGAGCTGCATTCTCTTAAAATATCATCTATCAGAGCATCTACATCTGCGCTTGCTATTCCGAACTTCGATTCTTCTTCTGCCGAATTCACCTGCAAAAGAATATCCATAATCTTTCCGTTTGCACAGGCACGCTTATCAATTTCCTTTGCCAGCTTAAGTGAGTCAACCGAGTGAATCATAGTTACCTTATCTATGATATATTTGACCTTATTTGTCTGCAAATGTCCTATCAAATGCCACCTTATAGGCTTGACAGCTTCGTATTTATTTAGAATTTCCTGTACTTTATTCTCCGCGATGTCCGTAATTCCGGCTTCTATAGCTTCGTTTATCTCATCCGGCGTATGCAGCTTGGTTACGGCAATCAGCTTTATTTCGTCTTTATCCCTGCCGACTTTGTCAGCGGCATCTTCTATCTGTTTATTTATTAATTCAATGTTTTCTTTAATTGACATCAGTTTTCACATCCTTGTCAATGTCATGCAAATTAGCGACTTCATTCTTTTCGTTTGTTCTTATGGATGTTTAATAACATCGGTAAAAGGGTCAAGAGTCTTAACTTTATTCTGATTTTCGTCTATATAGTATGTATCCGATACTACGACTTTATCACCGTCTTTGCCGAGAATTTTGACCGGCACAAATTTTGACTTACCTTTTTTGTCCTTTACATAAACACCATCTTTTCCGTCAACTTTAGTTAGACTTCCCGATTCTAATATCAGTCCCTTGGCATTAAATGTTGTGAGCCTTACCGGGACGCTTCTGAGAGCCCCTATATCGTCAATATATCTGTTGGCCTCAAGTATTACTTTGGTCTTGCCCGCCGATTTGCTCACATCTATGACTCTCATCTCTATGAGGTCTGAATCCTTTTGCGCCAGATTTCGGTCTTTCTCCGGATGCAGCATCACATCTACTATGGCACCCTTCTCATATTTTCTGCCTGACTTATTGCTGACAAATGAGACGAGATACCAGCTTCCGTTGTTCACAACCTTAAATAGCGGATATGATTTGTGAGCCGTATTTTCCGGCAGCTTAATGGCTTCGATTCCGTCAAGAGAAGCAAAGAATTTTTCGTCTGCTTTCTTTGCATATTCCAAGTTAAGTTCACTTTCCATGCCGTCGACATAGTAAGATATTAAACCGCCGTCCGTAATCCTGTAATCCGATGTAGCTATCATCTTGCCTTTAAGCTTCGATTTGACATTTGTGAAAGCTTCCGATTCTTCGGGTTCTTTACCGTCTGTGACCTCTACAGCCGCACTGCCTGTTCTAAGCAGTTGCCCTTCTTTTGCCAAGCGGTTGAGCTTACCGTTGCTCGCCGCCTCATATACCGACTCATTTCTGACAACATAAGCATTGCTGTCATCATATATGGATAATTCCCCATATTCCGCAACATAGCTCACATTTAGCAAGTTGGTGAGACTGGGCACCACATAGATGATAAACATCATCAAAACGCATAGGATAATAAATATGAAAATTCCCTTATTTTTCAATCTAACCATATAGATATTTTACATCATTTCAGGAATTTTTCCAATACCTTGAGCTCATCTTTTGACAAATCACTATGATTATTCACATATTGTTCAAAAATATCCGGCCGCCTTTCTTTTGTAAGTGCCAGCGACTGCTCAAATTTCCATAATGCAATCAACTTGTGATTTCCCGAGAGAAGTACTTCCGGAACCTCTATGTCCCTATAGTTTCGCGGCTGTGTGTATTGCGGATATTCGAGAAGCCCGGAATAGACGGACTCGTCAAAGGCGGACGCCTCTTTCGGCAGAACATCCGGAACCATTCTTGCGACGGCATCAACCAAAACCATGGTGGCAAGTTCTCCTCCTGTCAATATGTAGTCTCCTATAGATACTTCCTGCATGTTCCAATGCTCTATTATCCTTTGATCTATGCCCTCGTAATGCCCGCAAAAGACCGTTATCTCTCCCTCTTGCGCCAAGGATTTCGCCATATGCATATCCAGTATTTTGCCTCTTGGAGACATGTATATATTCCTGGTATTTTCCGCGTTTACACTTTCCAAAGCGCGAAAAGCGGGGTCGGGCATAAGCACCATGCCGTGACCTCCTCCGAACGGATAGTCGTCGGCTTTATTATGCTTATTTTGACTGAAGTCTCTGATATTTATTATGTTGAATTCTAAAATATTCTTCTCCACAGCACGCCCCAGCATACTGCTTGTTAAAGGTGAAAACATTTCAGGAAAAAGCGTTAGAATATTGATTTTCATACTATCTCATACCCTCTATGAATTTTATATAAATTGAACTTTCTCCGACATTTATTTCCCTGATAAACTCTTTGACTGCGGGAATCATAATCTCCTTGCCCTCATCCGTTTTTATCAGATAAATATCCTGAGCCGTATTTTGAATCACATCTATCAAAGTTCCCACGCACGCTCCGTCCTCAATATCTACGGTCTTCATGCCGATTAAATCCCTGACATAATATTCATCTGCACCAAGCTCTTTCAGCTCATCTTCATAGATAAATACGCTGTCACCTTTTAATTTTTCGGCATCGTTTCTGCTGTTGATTTCCCTGAATTTGACAACCGCCGTATTTCCCTTCGGCGTTCGCACATTCTCTATTTCAAGTGTCCTAAAAGTATTGCCCGCATAAAGTTTTTCGTGTTCAGCAAGCTTCATAGGATTGTCTGAATAGCTGTATATCTTTACCTCACCTTTAATCCCTACTGCGCTTACTATCTTGCCGATTTCTATCTCTTTCATTTCGCTCCTAAAAATTTGAGCACATGAAAACGAAACCTCATATCCGGCTTGCATCATATGCTCAAAACATAGTTCTTATTAAATTAAAGGATTTCGCTTCGTTCTTCTGTTGTTTCATCACATGCCTCTGGAAGCTGTTCAGAAACAATGTCTACCGTCACCTTCTTGTTACTTTTTATGGCTGCGGCTTTGACTACCGTGCGAAGAGCTCTGGCGATTCTCCCCTGCTTACCGATCACTTTGCCCATGTCGTCCTTTGATACTTGCAAGGTTATTACCACGCCCGCATCTCCCGCAGATTCGCTGACCTGCACTTCTTGAGGGTTATCGACCAGTGATTTGGCGATCATTTCTACCAGATTAGTCATTTTTGCACCGCTTTCTTATTCGATGACACCGGATTTTTTTAGTAGTGATTTTACAACTTCTGTCGGCTGTGCACCATGACCTAGCCACTTAGTTGCTTTTTCTGCATCAATTTTGATTACAGCAGGCTCCTTTAGCGGATCATAATATCCGATTTCCTCAATGAATCTGCCGTTTCTTGCATTACGAGAATCAGCAACTACAACTCTATAGAAAGGTTTCTTGTGAGCGCCTAATCTCTTCAGTCTAATCTTTACCATAATTATTTCCTCCTTGTTTTGGCTAATTATATTCACTTTATATTCTTCCGGGTTTCCGGCCAGTGATCAAATCTTATTGCTCCTTTAGCAGAAGCTCTATTTATAAATTGCAACTTACAATACATTCTATTCTTAAAAGCAAGGCTTAAAAAAGCCCCTTAAACAATTTGCCGCCTTTTTTCAGCGCATTCGGATTAGAGAACTGCTTCATCATCTTTTTGGACTCCTCGTATTTGCTGATAAGCTTGTTGACGCTGTTTACGGTTTGCCCTGAACCTGCGGCAATTCTCTTACGCCTCGACGCGTTTAGCAAATTAGGATTCTTACGCTCGGCAATCGTCATAGACTGAATGATAGCTTCCATCTTCCTGAATTCCTTTTCGCCCTTCTCAAGGTCCAGTTCACTGATTTTGCCGCCGCCAAGCCCCGGAAGTAAATCCATAATTTTGCCTAGCCCGCCCATCTTACGAACCTGACCCATCTGCTCCAGGAAGTCCTCTAAAGTGAACTGGTTCTTGCGAATCTTTCGTTCCAGTTTCGCTGCCTGTTCTTCGTCATACGCCTGCTCAGCCTTCTCTATAAGAGATAACATATCTCCCATTCCGAGGATTCTGCTTGCCATACGGTCCGGATGAAAAGCCTCAAGCGCATCGGATTTTTCACCTGTTCCCAAAAACTTGATAGGCTTACCCGTCACCTTTTTTGCGGAAAGCGCCGCACCGCCTCGAGAGTCACCGTCCATCTTAGTCATGATTATGCCGTCAACTCCAAGTTTCTGATTGAATCCGTCCGCTGCATTTACCGCATCCTGACCTGTCAAAGCGTCCACTACCAACAAGATTTCGTGCGGTTTTACAGCCTTTTTTATGTCTGCAAGTTCATCCATAAGAGCTTCGTCAATTTGAAGTCTGCCTGCCGTATCCACGATAAGTACGTCAAAGCCTCTTCGTTCAGCTTCTTCTCTGGCTGCCACAGCAATTTTGACCGCGTCTTTGCTCTCACGCATTGTAAATACCGGGGTGTTTACAGATTTTCCGACAACCTCCAGCTGATCTATAGCTGCGGGTCTATATATATCACAAGCTGCAAGCATAGGTTTCTTGCCGCTTTGTTTAAGAAATGACGCCAGTTTTCCGCAGGTCGTAGTTTTACCTGTACCCTGAAGTCCTACCATCATCAAAACGGTAAACCCCGACGGTGAGTATGTAAGCTTGCTCCCCGAACCGCCCATCAAATCTACAAGTTCGTTGTTTACAATCTTTATAATCTGCTGTGCAGGAGTAAGACTCTGCAATACCTCTGCACCCAGACATTTTTCCTTTACGCCTGCGACAAAGTCTTTTACCACCTTGAAGTTGACATCAGCTTCAAGCAGAGCCAGTTTGACTTCTCTCATAGCTGCATTTATGTCTGCTTCCGTAATGACACCCTTGCCTTTTAACTTGGAAAAGGCACTTTGTAACTTATCTGAAAGGCTCTCAAATGCCATATCTATCCTCCACTAAAGCTAATCAAGTTTATCTATCAACTGTATAATTTCGTCAAGTTTTTCGTTAAGCCGCTTGCAGTAATCCGCTGATATTTTCTCCGTATCCGCCTTGCCGAGACTATCACTCATGCTCAAACCCGC
The DNA here is from genome assembly GCA_034180045.1 of Eubacterium sp. Classification (GTDB taxonomy): domain Bacteria; phylum Bacillota; class Clostridia; order Peptostreptococcales; family Anaerovoracaceae; genus Eubacterium_B. The sequence goes on along the minus strand of JAXFOY010000009.1, from coordinate 35,970 downwards.
ATTCCTGAGTTCACTTACAATTTTCTCCCGCTCTAAATATTCCTCGAAAAGACCAAGGCGCGCCTCATACGAATAGAGTAATTTTTCTGCACTTCTAAGCGAGTCATATACTCCCGCCCTCGAAATACCGAGTTCATCAGAAATCTCAGAAAGCGACATATCATCCTCGTGATACATCTCCATAACGCGTTTTTTCTTGTCTGTAAGCAGCTCTCCGTATATATCAAAGAGCATTCCCGTCCTTGCAAAACCTTCCATATCAATATCCTTTGCCGTCAAGTATTTTAACTTAACACATAGAAGATACCACAATTAAAAAACAGTGTCAAGTATTTTTGCTTAACACTGTTAAAACTTCGTTTGTTACCTGAATCTATTTCTGTACAGGTGCAATATACTGTACGGTAATCTTACTGCTCTCCTGAAGCATGTCGAAGAACCTCTGCACACCGTCCTCTTTCCCTTTGGAATCTAAGCCCAGCAACTGTCTGAACAACTTAACTTCAGGTTCATACGAAATTGTTTCAAAGTTCACGGATTTTAGATTGTACTTTTCTCTCATCGCAAAAGCCGCATCATCAAGGGAGCCTATCTTATCAATCAAGCCGTTTTCCAACGCCTGACCGGCTGTGTATATGCGCCCGTCCCCAAGCTTTCTGACGGTAGCTTCATCCATTTTGCGACCTTCCATTACCACCTTTACAAATCGGCTGTACGAGTCATCCACAAGTCCTTGGAAAATTTGTCTCTGCTCCTCGCTCATCTCTTTATAGCTTGCGCCTATATCCTTGTTTTCCCCCGATTTGATACTGAATGCCTTTACCCCGAACTTATCGTAAAGTCCCGATAAATCGTACAAAGTCCCTACGATAACGCCTATCGAGCCTGTCCAGCACTCCGGATTTGCGTAGATTTGATCGCCTGCCATGGCAGCATAATAACCGCCCGAGGTTGCCTGAGAGCCGAAGTATACAAAGATAGGATTTCCGCTGGCTTTTTTGTATTCCATCAAAGTTTTGTATAGCTCTGCCGTAGCATAGGCATTGCCGCCCGGCGTATTGACATTCAGAAGGATTCCTTTGTTGTTATCGTCATTTTTCATCTGGTTTATGCGCTCGATAATCCACTTCTGATTATATCCGTCACCGCTTTCACCATCGGTTATGGTACCCTTAAGTCCGAGAACCCCGACATATTCATCTCTGAATTCATATTTAGAGGGTGAATTGCCTTTGATGCTCGTAATCCCCGAAAATACGGAATTGCATCCTACACCTGCCGCAACAACTACAAGAACTACAATCAGGCAGATAATCAGCCCTTTCTTCCTGCTTGAGCCTCTATCTCCTAAATCCGATTGCACATACTCTCTAAAACCGTCATTTGCATAGCCGTATGTTGTCTGTCTTCTATTGCCTTGACCCTGCTGCATATTCCAAGGTACAAATCTGTCGCCGTCGCTTCCATTTTGTTCGGATTCTCTGCGTTCATTCATATTTTCATCAAAATTATTTCTATCCATTCCCTAACCTGCCTTTCTTCTCAGATGAGTCCTCTATTCATCAAACTCACATTGATTTTCCATGAAGAAGTTGTAATATGTTCTCACATTTTCCAATTCCGTCCATCTCTGAGTCCTTACCGGATTCAAATCGAGATTATATATCAAAGCATTCTTCAAACTCAGTAAAAACGGTGAGTGTGTGGCAATTATAAACTGACACCCGTAAAATCGCGCGGACACCTCTATAAAATCTCTAAGCTTAATCTGATTTTCTGCGGACAGACTGTTTTCCGGCTCATCAACCAAATACAAAGAATCTCTGTCGATTTCTCTATTCCAAAATTCAAGTGCCGTTTCACCGTTAGATGCAGGAATTTCAATGTTTTTCCCAAGATGTCTTCTAATATAGGCTGATTCTGTCAAGGAACGCGCTTCGTTTAGGCGTTTCAGCTTATCGATATCGTCAAGAGGGTCAAATTCTTGTGAAGATGCGCTCTTATACATCTTATACTGAGCGCTCAAAAGCTCTTTCTTAAGGCTTATATTGCTGTTTTCAGCCCTCTGACACAAGAGATAATCAAATACATCATCACTTAAGATAAGCCTTGTTTGATTGCTTCTAACATTTCCTTTGCTATATTGACATTCCTGCACATAATTGGCGAAAAGTTCTCCTAAATCGCAGATGTTTTTGCGAGATGCGCCTATCTTTTCTGAAATTATCTGTAGTAAGGTAGTCTTACCGCTGCCATTTCCCCCATAGAAAATTGTTATTTCGTCGAAGTCGACTTTCGAAAGTCCTCTCTCCGGGAAAATACGCATAGGATAAAGCGTGTTATGAACATTTTTCTTTTTGCAAATAATACCGTATTCCTGCATTTCACCCGGCAATTTGAAAGACTCTAAATATCTCATTCGGTTCATCCTAACTATGATTTATTATCTACGAAAACCATCCGCCGTTATATTTCTTTTGTGCTTTGTTAAATATTGCCAAGCCTAAAGCAAGAGAGGAAAATATCGCCGCCAATACGCCAAAGGTACTTCCAAAATACATAAAGATACCTGAAATAATCAGTCCGAACGCAATTACACAAAGTCCTGAAGATATAAGTTTCGTATATGCCTTAACATCTTTTTCCCTGATATTTCCGGTGTGATAACTGTGTATAAGCCCGATACTTCCTTTTGAAATAAAGCGAGCAAGAATGAGCAAAATCAGAGCTAATGAAAAAACGACACCTATTCCGATCCACATAAGCACCTCCGAAATCATTTAACTTTGTTTCAATATTTATAATATTATATCAAAGTATATTGACTCAATAAAGAGAATTTTATTTGCTTAAATCACATCGCTTTTAGAAATTTTAAGCCTAAAGAATTAAAAACCGTAATTCCGGCACATCGGCTTTTTTACTTTTTGTTTTTTCGATTTTTATATGCTACATTTTTTGACGCAAATTGATACATTCTGATAAATCTTGGCAAACAAAAAACCGTTGATTCCACTAGCTTTCGGCTGATTTTCAACGGTTTCTGAAAAATAATGGTGCGGTCTAAGGGATTTGAACCCCCATGAGTTGCCTCACACGGACCTGAACCGTGCGCGTCTGCCAATTCCGCCAAGACCGCATACGAAATATTTACCATACATCTAATTATACATATAACACATTCATTTTCAAGAGAAAAAACTCATATAGTATGAACAAAATTAAGAGCATAGCCAATTACATCAGCGCATGCTCATAATATTTGCATAAAGCTTCACGTATTCATCCGAAAGACTGTCCCAGTTAAATTTTTTGGAACCTTCCGCCGCATTCTTTGAGATATGGCAATAGTTGGCTTTGATGTCCATAATTCTCATAGCTATTTCCTCCGGATTGTTATACACAACATGATATCCTACCTCACCCTCTGCGAAGTTTCCGTCAAAACCTTGGTTTTTGGTGTAGATGACCGGCAGCCCCTGGCTCATCGCTTCTACATATACGAGTCCGAAGGTCTCATGCTTTGACGGCATTACAAATATATCCGCTTCTCTAAGATGCTTATGCACATTTTCCATGCTTTGCTGTCCAAGATAATTAATATAGTCTCTTTTGAGTATCAGCTTTTGGAATACTTTATTATTAAGTCTTCCTATCATGTTAAGTTTAACTTTTTGACCTTTGGCGATTAAAATATCGCAAGCCTTGATAGTTGTGAATATATTTTTGTTGAAATCATCAACTCTACCCACATATATAAGAGTAATTTCATCTCCGGGCGCTTCTTTTGTGTTATTCAAATTATCTAAATAATAATCGTCTATGCCGTTAGGAATAACCACCGATTTTTTTGCCATCGACTCATAATCCGCCGGAGCTACGACTTTATTCAGAACCATATCTCTGTAGCTTGGTGAAATAAAAATCACGTTTTCCGCTTCATTCATAATTCTTCTAGCCATAAAAATTAAATAAGGCTTGTATTTAAGGAAAGTATACACATCCGTATTTCTCACGGCAACTATGTAAGGAATTGAAAATTCACGCTTTAATCTGTTAGAGATATATCCGTTTGACATTAGAGAATGAGCGTGTGTCATAGAATAATCATAAACATCTATTTTGGTCAACAAATCCTTATATACCTTAGTATGCTTAAGCGGGAATATATATCTTTCAAAAGGATTAAAGACTTGTGAAACTATGATGTTATCATTTACAGGCGGTACAGCCACAGATTTTGCACAAAAATAAAACACATCGTGCTCTATTCCTTTACGGCTTAAATTATCAAATAAATTTTGATATAACTTCGTTCCCATATAATTTGAACAAACCTGTAGTATTTTCTTATCGTTCATACCCCGTTCTCACTTTCGGTTCGATTCCTATCCGGTATCGGCTTTAATTTTTCTATTTCTCTCTTCAGGAAATAAGGCTGTATCAGACAATACGGTAAAATCACGCATATGTTTGCGACAACTACTATAATCCACGCATCAGGATAAAGCATCGTTCCAAAATATACTATGCTGAACTTTATGACGACGCCTATCGTGTAACATATGCAAAGAACCATAACCTTTCCGAAGCCGTATGAAAAGGTTTCCTGTACTGATTGTACTGTCATAATGCTTCCATATATTGCAAATATGAATGCGTATAGGTAATTTACCTCTATGGCGTTTTTACCCAGCCAAATATTTATTCCAAACTGCAAGACGCCTATTATCAGAAACTCACCTAAAATGCCTATTAAAACGGCAATATTCGCATATCTGTATATTTTTTTTATCCACACATAGTCCTTTTCTTCCTGCGCCTTTGTCACCGCAGACCATACAGGAGTCAGTGCCAGCAAAAACAAAGTGCTCACCAGAGAAAAAAATCTAAAGTATATAGAAAAGTGCACTTCGTATTCAGGTGATGTAAATCTTGTAACCAGATAGTCATCCGTCAGCACTATCAATAGGTGTAGAATTTGCGTCCAAAGAAACAAAATCCCGACGTTAACGGTTAGCTTTGCCGCACTTTTTTCGAAATATTTCAGGCTTATACCGCAGCCTTTAAGCTTTTCATCATAAAATGCATATACTGTTACGCCTATATAAAGTACATTTACCAGTACCGAATTCACAATTGCAAGCCTGATTAAGTTTTCTTCTATTGATGCCGACGGCATTATTAACACGGCGATAAGCTGTAATAAGGACACCAGAAATGCAATCATATTATTTATCGCGGACTTTTGCAATGCATAGAGGATATACGCGACCAGCTTAAATACAAACTGTAGGATTATCCCGACATATATGATTTTGACTGTCTTTTTCAAAACATCTGCGCCTACAATTTTGTCGGATACATTAAAGAATATGTTCCAGTCCACATAGTCTGCGGCTGCCAACCCGGCGCAAAGTAAGACCGCCGCTATTACCATAATCATTATATACGCGGAGGAAATATATGTCCTTATGCGTTTTTTATCACCGCGCACGAGTTCGCGAGTCAAACAATTCCTAAGACCGTTTCCTATCCCGACATCGAACATAAAAATCCAATTTGAAATGGATAATATGGTGAACCATACACCGAGAATTATCCTATTTTCAAAAAAATCCATATATATTGGAAGTGAGAGAAAGGATAATATTATGCCAAGCCCTTTGAACAGGAAAGCACCGGATATATTTTTCAGCAGCACTCTATCGCTGCTCGTATTTGCTATGTTTGACAGAACTCGTTGTACTATGTTTCTCAAGCTTATGCCCTTTCCGTTCGCTGTTTACTTGTAAAAACTAAACCAGGCTTTCGTATACTTTTACAAGTTTAGCCGAGATAGCTTCCGCATCGAATCTTTTTGCTATATTCTTTGATATTTTTTCCTTATCATACTCTTTTGCATGATGGTACATGTATCTCATAGCTGAAGTCAAATCACTTAGCTTATCTCTTTCAATCAAAATCCCGTTTTGTTCCGTGACGAAGTCTTCCGGACCTCCGCACTTTGTGGCGATTACAGGAAGACCTGTCACCATAGCCTCTATATAGGCTACGCCGAAAGTTTCGCTCATAGACGCAAGAACAAAGCAGTCCGAAGCTGCAAGATATTTGCTTAAATCGCTCCTGTCTATCTTTCCCGTCAGTTTCACACAGGAAACCAGCTGCAATTCCTCAATTTGAGCTTCTATGTTGCGGCGCATTTCACCCTCGCCAACTATCGTCAGGCTCACATTTTTACCCTCTTTTATAAGCTCTGCGAGTGCAGAAACAACAAGCTCTATTCTCTTATTTGCGGTAAGGTTTGCGACGACGACAAAATTAAATGCGTCACAAGCTAAATTATCTTTGTTTTGCCTATTTAGGCTAAGCTTAAACAGGCTCGTATCGACAATATTATTTATGCATACGGGATTTACTCCGAACAACTTGTTCATCCTTTTGCATAGCGCTGTGCTTACTGCTATGACAGCGTCTGCCTTGCTGTATATCCGTGCAAACTGTTTTATCTGTCTTTCGCTCAAATCCGTATTTATCAGAGACGAGTGTTCGGTGATAACATGCCTATATCTTCCCGCTGAGGCTCTTGATGCCATATCGCTTATATTTATAAAATGAGAATGCACTATGTCAGGCTCGCCGTGTTTTGCTACCGCACGTTTCAACAATTTCTTTAGTGCCATGCTGCCGATTTTAGTAAGCAGCGCAGGCGGTACCGCTCCTACCGGAACGTTTACTTCCTCTATGCAAACACCTGACAGAACATAACTTCTAAAGCCCCATTTTCTCTTTCGCCGAAGCGACCTCAAATCCAAGGACAGAAAAACAACTTCACAGCCTGCCGCCGCCAAAGCCTTTGCTTGATCAAATTCAAATATTCCCAAGGTTAAATTCGATTTACTCGGAACTCCTCTGCTTACTATAAATACTTTCATTTTAATTCTCATCTACAGCGATAATTTAACTTTACATTGACCTCCTCGATAATAGTCGGTTACAATCTTTTATTTTCCGTTATTTTGTAAGTCGTGCAAACATCTTCAACAAGACCCTTTATATTTCCTTTGTTCTTCTCCGCCTCCGCTATCAGTTTATCAAGCTGAGATAAAAACTCTTCATCGTTAATTCCTATAGGTTTACCTATGAAAATCATGTTGTTTTCGGTCTTATCAAGTCCCTCTTCATCCATCAAAACTTCCTCATAAAGTTTTTCGCCCGGGCGAAGTCCGACTATCTCTATCTCTATGTCTATGTGAGGTCTGAAACCTTTCATCTCGATTAAATTCTCTGCAAGCTCATAAATTTTTACCGGTTCACCCATGTCGAGAACAAAGATTTCTCCGCCCTTGGCAAAGAGACTTGCCTGCAATACGAGCGAAACGGCCTCCGGAATCGTCATAAAGAAGCGCCTTATGTCCTTGTGTGTAACCGTTACAGGTCCGCCCTCTTCAATCTGCTTCAAAAATAGAGGAATAACAGAACCGTTGCTGCCCAGCACATTGCCGAATCTAACTGCGGAATATCTCGTATGTGCTGATTTACGGGCATAAACCTGCACTATCATCTCACAGATTCGTTTTGTCGCACCCATAATATTTGTCGGTCTAACCGCTTTATCTGTAGATATAAGCGTAAAATTGTCAACCGAATATTCATCTGCAAGCTTCACCATATTCAGCGTTCCCAAGCAGTTATTTTTGATTGCCTCGTTTGGTGATTCTTCCATCAAAGGAACATGCTTATGTGCAGCTGCGTGGAAAATTATCTCAGGTCTATATTCTTCAAACATAGCCTTAAGCCTGTCATAATCTCTTATTGACCCGATTAGGGCAACTATGTCGGCGTACGGAAAATGCCTTTGCAGTTCCATTTGTATTTCATAGGCATTGTTTTCATAAATATCAAATATAATTAGGCGCCTAGGCTCATACCTTATCACCTGTCTGCATAATTCAGAGCCTATTGACCCGCCTCCACCCGTAACCAGAACGGTTTTATCTTTGATGAAGCTGTTTATTCCCTCCGCATCGACATTGATGGCGTCTCTTCCCAGTAAATCTTCGTAGCTGATGGCTCTCAGCTCTTTCACTATAGAAGAAGAGAGGCTTTTTGCAACTGACGGAAGAATTTTAACAGGTATGTGAGTTTCCTGGCATATCTTTATTATTTCTCTGATTTTTTCCGGCGACACCGACGGCATCGCTATGATTATTTCATTTACATTGTAGTTTTTGACACACTTTTTTATGTCATCGCGTGTTCCCACAATAGGAACACCCATAAGAGTCTTACCTTTTTTGTTTATATTGTCATCAATTGCACAGATTATTTTAGCCTGACTGCCTGTCTTATTTATATCTTTAATCAATATTGAAGCAGCAGATCCGGCGCCGATTACAAGTATAAACTTATTTATTTTTTCGCTTTTATAGACTCCCGAAATATTGTTATATATCAGTCTGCTGAACCTAAGAGCCGAGAACATTATCAAAATGGCTACAAAGTGCATAGGGTAATAGCTTCTGGGCATAGCAAATTCCATCAACACATGGTATGCGAGAACCAAAGCCTCTATAGAAAGTGATGCTTTGAAAATATCCATGAGTTCTTTTATCGATGCATAGCTCCACACTCTGTTATACAATTTGAAAATCATCATTATCGCAATTGTAATTGCAATGTAAACAGGCGAAGAATGAGCGATATAATCAACATAAACACTCGGCAGCCGGCTTATATCGAATCTCAAAGCGATTACGAAAAGCGCAGCAAGTTCCACTATAACCGCATCCATAAATATTAATAACGCTACTCTTGAATTCTTACCGTTCAAAATCCTTATTCCTCTCTGAGCTTACCCCTAAGTCAATATATTTGTTCGTTATTTTAGCATATCCAACTGTTTATTTTATAACAAATACGCTTCACTTGCAAGTTTTGCCGACTCCGCAAACTCACGCAGATAATCTATTCGAAACATACTCGTATAGTATCTATTATCCTATTCTGTTCGTATTCCGTCATCTTGTTATCGCTAGGAAGACAAAGTCCTCTATGGAAAATATCCATGGAAACATCCAGCGGATTTCCGTCGCTTCCTATAGTTCCACCTGAAATATATGCATTCGTAGCACATCTGCCGCTGCCGTCTCTTGTAACAAACGGGTTCATGCGGAAAATCGGCTGAGCATGCATAGGTTTCCAAATAGGGCGCCCCTCCGCATTAATTTCCGCCAGCTTCTCCAGAATTTCCGTAGGACAGCTCTTACCCTTTTCTGAGGTATATATCGCTTCGGAATCGCTTCTCACCTGCTTACACATGGCGTCTTTATCTATGACGGCACATGACAGCCAGTAGTTTGGCACGCTGTTTTTCTCATCAAACGGATTCATAGAGACAGGCAAGTCCCTAAATCCCTCCTTGTATCTTTCGTAAATTTCTCGTTTTTGGTCTATATGTTTTTGGAGGTAAGGCATTTGCCCTCTGACAACTCCTGCGATTACGTTGCTCATCCTGTAGTTGTAACCCACCTCTTCATGTTGATACCAAGCTGCCGCTTCGCGTGACTGCGTAGACCACTTTCTCGCTTTCTCGGCAGCCTTAGTGTCATTTGTCAAAAGCATGCCGCCGGATGAACCGGTAATAATCTTATTGCCGTTAAAGCTGATTGCATTATATTCGCCGAAGTTGCCGGTTTGTATTCCTTTGAAGCTCGCACCGAAGGATTCTGCCGCATCTTCTACTATTACGGCTCCGTACCTGTCGCAGACAGCCTTTATTTCATCGATTTTTGCCGGCGTTCCGTATAAATGGGCAATAACTACCGCTTTCACCTGCGGATAAAGCTCAAAAGCTCGTTCCAAAGCCACGGGATCCATATTCCATGTGTCATATTCGGAATCGATAAAAACAGGTATTCCGCCTTCGTAAAGCACGGGATTTACTGTTGCGGAAAAAGTCATGTCCGAACAGAAAACCATGTCTCCCGGTTTTATTCCCGCAAGCTTTATTGCCAGGTGAAGCGAAGAGGTTCCTGACGCCAAAGCAACGGCTTCCTTTGTTCCAACCTTTGCCGAGACAATTTTTTCGAGTTCATTTATGTTCTCGCCTACTGTAGACATCCAGTTCGTCTCGTAAGCCTCTCTCATATAGTTCATCGACTCTTCGTATATGGTCGGACTTGACAGCCAGACCTTTTTTTCAAATCTAAATGGTGATTTCTTCTCCATTTTTGCTCCTTTACTGCGTTTAGCTAAATCGGTTAATCAGTCGTAAATAAAGCCCGTATTCGGGTCGCTGTATTCCTTTAGCCTTGCCTCATACGCCTCTATGATTTCGTCTTCAAATGCAAGTCTCGCATCTTTAACGCCTATTTCACTCAGAATGGTCAGCATAAATTTGGGATTCATTATAAATATAGGACCAAGCGTATAACTTGCCATGAAATTTTTGTATCTCAGCCCTTCCGCCTCAATATCCTTATTGAACCCCGGTCCCCTGATGGTATTGAACATAGGCTCAATTTCGGAATCATAAAAACTTCTCGTAAACTGACTGCGAAGTCCCATGATTTTTTGACCCTTATATTCACCAAGCCATAGTGAATTATAGCGGTTTATCATATCTCTTTCGGTATGAAAATCAAAAATGCCCAGGCACTGCACATACTTACCGCCTGCTTCTTCAAAGGAAATTTTACCTACATCGCTTATGCCTTTGCCGAATATTTCCAGCGCATTTCCGCTTATGTAAAATGCCTGACCTCTTTCTATGGCAGCAGTTATTTCATCTTTGTAGGGTCTTAGTTTTTCTATGACGATAAGCTGCGCGCTTTCCGTCATAGTTCCCATATATACAAGGTCTATATCTTCATCTGATAAAAACCTCGGCTTTTTATTAAGGCAGGTATCTATAATTTCACAATCCTCTACGGATTTAGCCATATAAGTAATATTGGCATGCTCTCCATAAAGGCTGGTCACTTCGGGATATAATCTTTCTATCTTCATTATTCAGCTACCTTTCTACAGGCTTCCTTAATCTTGGAAGCGATGTTCATTCCTCTTTCAATCACATCAAGATCATAAAGAACATAGATATTATCTCCATCAAACAAGCTGAGTTTCTCTATTCCGTCTTCCGGTTTTTTGACGATGGTGATTCTTTCCTTAGGAATACCTGCAAGGAGAAGTCTTACTCTGTAGTCGAGCGCTCTGTCGCCATGAACTATTATCTGTTTCACTCTTTCGTCATTCAAAAGTTCAAAATCCGCATCATAGAGCCAACAAAGGTCTTCCGACCACTCAATCTCCGCATCTAAAGAATTAGTCATTAAAAGAATTTCTTTATTTCCGTCCGTGTCTTTGATATGTTCAAAAACCCGCGAGGCGGCATATCCGTTCAGACCCTTGCAAAGCATGGTGTATACCTTACGTCCGTTTACATCTTCCGCCGAATACCTGGTCTTCGCCAAGCCGGTCTCAGGCAAAATCTCAGCAATCCGGCTCAGCGAAAAGCCTAAAAGTTTGAGCATAGAAACCACTGCAACTTGATTATATATGTTGAAAGTTCCCTTATTTAATATAGGCAGCTCAATTTCTTCACCGTTTGCACTGAAAGTCATGCTCATCTTATCTTTATTTATTTCCGATGCGGCAAAATCATATTTGCTCGCCTCAAAGCCGCAACTTGGACAGACCGCTCTTCCTATATTGCTGTATCTGATATACTCAAAGCTCAGCTTATTATGGCATTTAGGGCAGATAACCACATCGTTAATCAAATTTTCCGACTCGTATTTATCGCCCGGCATTTTGCAGATTCCGTAGTACAGTCTCTTATTTGACGGTGATACGGACGAAGCATTGAGGTCGTCGGCATTAAGTAAAAGCTCGGTTTGTGGACTTATAAATCGGCTCAAAATATCCCTTACATATTGGGGGTGTCCGGTTCTCATAATCGAATCCCTCGACAGATTTGCCACAATCATCTTATCTATTTTCAGATGAGGGCATATAAGCCTTGTAGACCTTTCGTCAATTTCAAAAACCGCTGTATCGTACTTACAGCGGCCGAACAAACTGCTGCTCTTAATAAGACTTGTTACAACACCGGTAATAGTGTTTGATCCGCTGCCGTTATTCAGCACTTCCTTGCCGAGTTTATAAAGACACTCGGTTAAAAGGTTTGATATTGTGGTTTTTCCGTTGGTTCCCGTCACTCCTATGACCTGTTTCGGCTTTTCTATATATTTAAGAAATTCCGGGCATATCTTAAGTGCAACACTGCCTGGAAAATCCGTTCCCTTATGGCCTGTAATCTTCAGCGCGGGTATCGACAGCTTAGCAGTAAACAAGGCGATATAATATTTGAACTTACTCATATTTTGGCTCCATATCTATATATCAAAGATTGTTTCGTACATCAAATTCTTAAAAAACAGCTCTTTTTTTACCTATTAAATAATACAATAAAATGCCGTTTTTCGCAATAGCGCACAGCTGAGGCTGCGTTGGAGATTTCACGTACTTAAGACTATAAATCAAGCGAATCCTTGTAAAAAAGTTATTTTTATGGTATCATTAGTCCAAAGTTTTTGAGATCAACTCTTACGAATAGGAGAAAATATATGAATTATTCAACAAGAACAAAACTGCACCGAGTTATTATATCTGCCATTATAATCATGCTCTGTGCTGTATGCTTTTCGGCATCTATGATGGCGGTTTCCACAAAAGAAAGCCTTGCTGTCACCACAGGATATGTTGCCTCAAAAAGCGGCGTAAATGTACGCCCTACCGCCGGTACTGATTATGACCCGAAATTTGCACTCGGTTATAACGAAAAAGTAACCATCCTCAGTTCCGTAAACGGTACTGACGGTTACACATGGTATTACATTTCCCATTCATATGGAAACGGATACATACGTTCAAACCTCATATATAACATTTCCGATGATTCATCCGGCGGCGGAAGCTCGGGCAGCGGTTCCGTTACTCCTCCGCAGACCATGTCGGACGCTCAGTTTGAACAATATATGCAGGACCAGGGATTCCCTACAAGCTATAGACCTTATCTGAGAGATTTTCACAAAAAGCATCCGACTTGGATATTCAAGGCTGCACATACAAACCTTGATTGGAACTATGTAATTTCAAGACAGAGCGCACGCGGCGTCAATACTGTGCACATCACGTCACCCGCAGCTTTTAGGACGGATTCAAACGAAGAGCTTGACAGCGGCGGATATGTTGCAGCATCAAGGGCTGCGATAGAATATTACATGGATCCGAGAAATTCGTTTGATAATACGTTTTTTCAGTTTCTATCAAATAGATATGACGGCCAGACGCAGACAGTATCCGGCATAAATGATATAGTGAGAGGAACTTTCCTTGCAAATCCATATCCCGAGTCCGGTTATTCTTCTTTTTCATCTCTTCTGATGAGCGCGGGAGCGACTTACGGTGTCAATCCTTTGATACTCGCATCCAAGCTAATCAATGAGCATGGAACATCCGGTAATACAGGTTCAATTTCAGGTACGGTTGCCGGATACGAAGGCTATTATAATTATTTCAACATCGGTGCCTATGCACACGGTGGCAACAGTGCGATAATCAACGGGCTTATCTATGCCAAAAACAAAGGTTGGGACAGCAGAGCCAAGTCCATCTTGAGCGGTACGGAATGGTTTGCCAGAAGCTATATCGCAAACAATATGTCTACGGCATATTTTCAGAAATTCAATGTAATGAACGGTGCCGAAGCAGTTGCTACCGGTCAGTATATGACTGCTGTATGGGGAGCAAACAGCACGGGTCAAACACTTGGAGAGGGCTATACAGCAGCGTATTCCTCAGCTCTCACCTTTGAGATTCCGGTATATATCAATATGCCTAATCGTGCCGTGCCAAGACCCGGAAGCAGCGTTCCTAATGAACCTCCGGTTCCAAGCGAGCCTAGCGAAGAAGAAATTGCAGCAACTGAGCTTCTAAATGCAAAGACAAATGCAAAAACCGCACTGCAAAACTATAAGTCCGAAAGCCTATATAGGAGCGCTCAGAAAGCGGAGCTGCAAGCGGCAATATCTAAAGGACGAAACAACATAGACGGCGCTGCCGATATAAGCAAAGTAAATCAGGCGCTTGCGGATGCAAAGTCATTTATAGACAGCATACCTACAGATGCGCAGTTGACTGAAAACGAAAAACCTGATGTAGATAGAGTCTTTGGTAATGACAGATATGAAACATCTTTTGCAACAGCAAATAAATTAAAGGCTTTGCTTAATATAGATAAGTTCAACACCGTCGTTTTAGCCAACGGCGAAAACCCTGCCGACGCGCTTTCAGGGACTTATCTGGCATACCTCAAGCAAGCACCTGTACTTTTGACATCGCCTAGTGCATATAATGATACCATTGCATATATACGGCAAAATTTGGTTCCGGGCGGAGAAATAATAATCTTGGGAGGCTCAAGTGTAGTTCCTTCCGTATACGAGGAAGTCTTTGAAGCAAACCACAACATTACAAGGTTGGGTGGATATGACCGCTTCGATACGAATATTAAGATTTTGGATGAAATCAAAAAGACAAACGGCGGAGCTTTTAATAATGAACTTGTAATCAGCGCAGGCGGTAACGGCAGCTTTGCAGACAGCCTTTCGGCTTCTGCGATAAGACGCCCTGTCATGCTGGTAGATACCGTTCTTAACTCTGAGCAACAAGCATATCTGGAAAACAATTTCAGAAATGCCAACATCAATGTTATCGGCGGTGAAAGAGTTGTTTCAAATGATGTATATAACACCCTATATGCTTACAGCCAAAATGTAGAGAGAATATACGGCGACAACAGATTTTCAACATCTAACCTCATAGCAAGCAAGTTTTTCAACTCGCAGGCGCTAAATAAAGTTTACATTGCATCCGGTCTTGATTTCCCTGACGGTCTTTGTGCAGGTGTACTTGCATCCACAGAAAACATTCCGCTTCTTTTAGGAGCTGATAACGGATATGAGTGCAATGCCTTTGTTCGAAGCGCATTAGCCGCAAGAACTTGTCTGGTCTTCGGTGGTACCGGTGTGGTTTCGGACGATACTGTAAATAAGATTATGTCCATTCGCATAGACTAGAAGTAAACAAAAGTAGATAAAAACCGGGTGAGCGTCCATATCAGGGACGAACATCCGGTTTATTTTTCTTTGGTTATAAAATAAAAGGGACAGGCTTTATACTGTCCCTAAGTGCCTATTGCGGCAATAATTTTTTGCTTTGTTTATAGAAATCATTTTGCATATATTCGCTGTATTTGTTATACGATTCCCTAATGATTTCATCGCCGCTAATATCTGAAACGGCCTTAAGCATCGCCATCGTTCTGAGTACTTTATACTCATCATCAAAGGCTATAAGCTTCTGCGCGGAAAAATGCATTAGGTCAACTGAAATATATCCGTTCAAATCATATAAAGCTATGCTTTTCTTAAGTGTATTTATGCTGTCTTCGAATTGCTTTCTTGCCGACTCCCTGCTCTTATCTGTCGAATTTATATTACTCCAGTCATATAGACCTATCACGGCATATAATTGCGTATCAAGTCTGTAGAATGAGTCTAAACCTGTAACATCTTCAAATGACTCAAAAGAAGAGTCTTTTGAAAGGAATCCCTGGAAGTGCTTGTAATCTTTGCCGTCTTTCGTAGAATAAGTTTTTATGCATTTATCCAGCAAACATTCAAGTGTCTTTGACCCCGCTCTTAGATATTTTTCATCACTCGTCAATGTATATGCTCTTGAGAATATACTCAAGGCCTTTCCTTGAGTCTTTGCCGATATCCATCCTTTGCTGATAGGTTCTTCCCTGTAGCTTGTGCTACGCATTATAGGAATAGAGCCGTCCGATTTTTGATTTTTTATCAGCCATTCACAGCATTTTAGGAACTTTTCTTTTGCCTCGGATTCACCCTTTCCTACAAATTCGTTGTACCGCCTCAGCGCATATTCGGTGATAAAATCGCTTTCGTACTCGAAATTATCTTTTGAGACTTCTATTTTCGGTATGCCGTTTTCGTCAAATTCCATCTTGTTGCTATTTTTGCCGTATATTTCCTCGTGAGTTTTCCAGTACGCTCCGCTTGATGTATATTTATTTTCCTTGCTCTTTGCATCAAGATAAAAATCATCGAGCTTCAGATTAAGCATCTTGTTATAATCTCTTCCCCTAATGATGCTGTCTTCGGGAATTATTAACGTGGCTGAATCTTCTATTTTATTTAGGAAATATCCCTCGTGGCCGCAGTTTTTGCCTTCTGAATTATAATACTCAAAGTGATAGCGGTGCCAGCCCCGTTTTAGCTTATCAAGTCTTATGCTGTCTCCAAATTCGCCTTTAACGGAATCTTCACTTCTTAAAAGATTATTATCAAGGTAAACTTTCACCGTGCTTGCATCTTTGCTTATAAACCTGTGGAAATCAAACTCCGCATCAGCACTGAAAACAGGCTTAAGAGGTTCTTGTAATTTGTACTTGACAAGGCTTGAGTTCATAAAAAAGTACGAAGCGGTTACGATAAAAATAAGTGAAAACATCGTAATCAAAGCATGTCTTTTCTTTATCGTCTTTTTTTCTTTTCCCTCAAGTAGAAGCTTTGCCGCGTACGAGACCGAAAGACCTATCACCAGCCACCAATATGCCATTCCTATGTAATTACTGGACGCGAAACCGATTATAACAAGCATTATATCCATAGGAATAAGAACAGCTCTTATTTCATCGGTTTTTTTGCCGTTTGTAAGAAGCACGGCTAAGGAGATGATACAGATGCCGATGAACAGCACAAATATTCCAATCCCGTAGTTTCCAAGTATCTCAAGCCATAGAGAGTGAGGATTGCTCAGCACGTAGTTATGATCAAAGGGCGTCAAGAATTTGTTCACTCCGTATGGTCCAAATCCTAAACCCTTACTTTCGCTGAAAGTACCTGTGAACTCCGTTACATAGGTGTTCATCCTTATGTATGCGGAACCGGTCTGAGCGCTTACGTTGGAGAACTGAGCCTGTATTTCTGAGCCGAGCCCCTGCCCTGCGCCTCTATTTAATGAAATCTTCATTATAACCTTTTCAAGCGCATAGGCGTAAATTCCGCCTATAATAAGCCATCTGTACTTTATGGCAGCAACCATTGAATATATAATAATTCCAACAATTACAGCAAAGAAACAGATTACCGCATCATCTTTTAATAAGATAAATTCCATTAAAGACAATTCCACTACTCTTAAGGCATTTATATATAGCTTTTTATTAATCTGCGGAAAGAACATCGGCGAAAACAACGCCAGACAAGCACAATAGTCATTTTCATTATAGAAAATCCCGGTAGCTTTGCTCGGCGGATTGCTCGATAGGCGCTCAAAGAAAGATACGTCGTAATAGTATGAAGTCGATAAATGCATGCCTGTGGCAATTTCAAAAATTCCAAGTAGAGTTAACGCCACTACCGACAGCCTGCAAATCGATATGAGAGTCTTTTCCATTTCCCCTGTCTTCAGCGCAATAAAAACAGATATTACGATAAAAAATTGCAGTATTAACTGTATGAGTTCTTTGAGGGCATCTTTATCGGAATACATACCTCTATATGCCAATAAAAATATGCTGTACACAAACCATATGCCCATAATCAGGAGAAATGATTTTTCCAGTGACTCAAACTTTATGTTCTTTTTTCGGTAGCCGCGATATAAAAATAAAAATAGAATCAGCGGTATAACTACTCTGAACGCTGTTACGACAAGTCCTCCGATTTTTATGCCCAAGCTGATACTTGAACCGAAAAAAACCGAAATAACCAAAACAGCCATTAAAATATGATCAAATTTATTTTTAACTTGATTCATGTTTTCTCCTTACTTTCCCTATGATTTTAAGCAAAATCATAACCGTATCTCTTACGGCATCCCTATATGCAAAACATATAGAAACTGCAGCAAGTACAGTTAGCAATGCTTTAATCTGAATCCCCTGATGGTAATAATTCATAGCTATCACTATAGCCATAACGGCAAAATTGCTTACAAGAAGTTTTACTATTCCATAGTCACAAGGGTAAAATTTCTGTGCAAACAAGTAAAGCAGTATCGCCATAACCAGATAGCCTATATAAGTTGTGTATGCAGCGGCTTGTGCGCCCCAATGCGGTATAAAAAATACGTTTAGGGCAATATTGACAAGCGCACCTATTACATTAGCAGTAAAGATATAGTTAGTCTTTTTGGAGAAGGAAAGTCCGTAACCTACAATTACGGAAACCCCATACATCACCTGACCGAATAAAAGCCCCGGAAGCAGCAGATATGATGAAATATATGCGGAATTTGACATTATTTCCACTATTTCTCTTCCCCACATAGTCACTACAATACAGATTATCATCAAAATTAAATAATAGAAGCTGAGAATTCTTTTGTATTGAGATTTTGCATCTTCATCGTCCTTTTTATCAAATGCAAAACTTGTGTATGCAGTAAATACCGCGTTAGATAAAATTGACAATACCGAACTGAATCTTGCCGCTATACCATAAATCCCTACTTCCGCCGCAGATGAATAGTGCAAAAGCAGGTATCTATCCGATAAACTCAGGAACCATGCCGCAATCGCCGTTGGAATAAGCGGCACAGAATATTTTAACATTCCGCGCAGAAGTTCTTTGTCACATTCTTTATAGCAGAATTTTTTTGGCAGAAGCTTAAGATATACGAGAAGCTGAAATAGCTGCACAATAGCTGAGCTCAAAATTAACGCAAAAGCTCCTAAGCGCATAACCGATACAAAAATAATGTTAGAGCCTATCATGAGCAATGAAGCGCTAACATTTACCCCTGCGAAAAGAAGCATGCGGTTTTCCATTCTGGCATACAAAGCATATGGCGTATACCAAAGGTTAAAACTGATGGTTATCAGCGCCACTGCCACTAAAATTTCGTGTTTGCCTGAACCAAATAGCCATATAGAAATATCTTTGCTGAAAATAGCTATTATAAACGGTACGGTTCCGGCAACTATAAGTGAAATCAGCGATGTGTTAAAAACTTTCCGCTTATGTTCTTCAGTTCGTTCATCATAATAAAACGCGCTAAATGCCGCATCCATCCCGAGCATCAGTATGGGCAGCAAAATAGCCGTCACGTTGGTTATCGAGTCGGAAATACCGAGTTCTGTAGGTGACAAATATTCCGTGTATAACGGCAACAAAAAGAAATTCATTGCCTTAATCACCATATTTGCCAATACCAATATTACGCTTCCTTTTATAAAATTGACAATTTTACTATCGCTCATAACTAAAGTTCTATTACCGCCTTAAAGGAATCTCTACCCGTGGTCTTCTTTGCCACCCCTCTATAAATATCACCCAAAATCTTAGCATTTTTGCTGCAATCATGGTATTTTTCAACATAATGCCTTCCCTGAACACCAAGATTATATCTTGAATCACCGTCCAAAATTAATTTTTCAATTACACTTTCAATGTTCTCCGGGCAAGCGCTCACAATAGGAAGTTCCTCTGGAAGCCTCTCCGCCATTTCCTCAGTAATATATGTGATTACAGGTTTCCCCATTGCCATAGCTTCTATAGAGAAAACCCCATATGTACCTATCAAAATCTGGTCCACTATAATATCAGCCTTCTTATATTCATTAAAGGCCTCTTCTTGTGTCATATCTTCTACCAAAATATACTCAATATCATATTTCTTTTTTAGATTATCAACCGCTTTATGAATATATTTTGTGCCTTTAGCCCCTCTGTTTGACGGAGCATGAACTATTGTTACCTTCTTTTTATCAGGTTTAGGATATTCAGGCACAAACCTATCCGGCTCAATTCTCAGCGGCACAATATAAGGTTTAAGTTCATCTGTAAAATGAGGAAGAAGTTCATCATCGTGGACAATATAGGCTTTTGCATACTTGCCCAGCTTAATCATTCTCTTTCTAAGTATCTCCTCATTGCTGAGTCCAATCTCTTTCCAATATGGATTTAGCTTGCAGGCTATCGATTCCTGCCTGACATCGGAACCGTGAAACTCAAAAAAAATATTTTTTTTGAGTAGCTTTAGGACAGGTAAGTCGTAGTTCCACGGTAAAAGACTATGTCCAAAGTGGAAATGAAAGGTATCATACTTAAAAGCACATTTTATAAAGTTAAGAAAAGTTTTCACAGCATATATCGGATACATGTATTTTTTTTCTTGGTGCATCATCAAGCACTCATCATATGGGTATAGTACAGGTGACTCATCCCATAAAATCAGTTTTGCGTCATATCCGTTACTCCGCAAACCTTTTACGGAGTAATATGCCTGTCCTGCAATTTCTCTCATTCCATGCATTATTTTCATTGTATATCACTTAATACTGGCCATGTGCAGTATCAAACTCTCCTCCAATATATTTTGTAATTTGGTTGGTAAATAAACTATAAAATTGAAAAATATCAGTTAAGCAAATCATCTATTACCTGTTCTATTCGTTTTTCCCAGGTGTTATTCGAGGCTGCTTTCTTTACATTTTCTAAAAGTTCGAAATAAAGTTCTTTGTTTGTATAGTATTCAACAATAGCTTTTTCGATACTTTCAGCACCTTCCTTGCAAACAATTCCGCTTTTATTCTTATCTATGAACCTTGCCATCGCCGGACAATCTGTAGAAATCATCGGTAATCCGTGACTCATGCATTCGAGAACCTTTACCGATATAGCCATATCCATATAAAAATGCCGCTTCTTTGGTAAAATTCCAAGGTCGCATTTTGCATATACAGGCTCCAGTTCTTCACCCGAAGCTTCCATCACTTCTATCCAATCTTTTTCCAAAAGTTCCCGGTTTTTAATATGCACAAGCTCCGCTTTTTTTGTGATTAAATTCAGTTTCACATTAATGCCGCTTCTATTTATTTTATCCAGGGCGATGAGCAGGTCATCTATTCCGTCAGCCTCTCTTACACCACCGGCATAAAAAATTTCTTTAGCCATAGGCTTTACATCGCTCATTGGCAGGCTGCATCCCGGCGGCAGCAGCCCAACGTTCTTAAATCCTACATTTGAAAAGACTCTTGCCACTTCTGTAGACGGAAAATAAACCATATCGCAGCATTTTTTGAACACGGACAAATCTCTTTTATGCATTATTGTTAAAAGTGCACATTTCCAGCGAGGAGTGCCAATCCAAGCCCATTTAGGAAATTTCCAATACAAGTCTCTATAAAAAAGTCCTATCGGCACACCCATTTTATGAACTTTTTTTAACAGTTTAATATCAATCGTATTAAAGAAAGGTCCTGAAGGCGGTTCAACATAACATAAGTCCGGTTTATTTGTGTCCAGCCAATCTATTACGGTTTTTACCTTCGCTTTTCTTATTTTTCGTTTGTTTTGTTGACCTTCCAATAACTTGACCTCATGCCCCAGGTTTACTAGAGCGTTGTACATTCTAAACGGTCTGACCGACGAGCCTGATGAAAGTTCTCCAAAATCGGTGAAGGTTATATATAAAATTCTCAGATTCATATTAAAATTCTCACTTACAACATCATTATAGACGGATTCCAATCTATCTATCGCTTTTCTTCAGCTTTTCAATAAATTTATCATGTTTTATGGCAAAATTCCCACTCACTGCACTGTTATCGTCTATGGACTTTGTCACCACCGCACCAATATTTGCTCCGGCAACCACATAATTCAATTTCCCAAGCTTTATGTTCTGATTACTGAGTTATCGCCTATAACCGTATTTTCTTTAATTGATACAAATTCTTCAATGGTAACATTATTCCCTATCACCACATTATTTTCTGCTATATATGCAAGCTTGCTGATGCTGCAATCTTCTCCTATTACGGTTTCAAAATTCCGCCTTTTATATTCTTCAGTTTTAGAAAGAAAATTATGTATCATAAAAAACATGACGCGTGGATTTTCGGTGACTATCATTCCATATCCGGCTTCCTTATCTTTAATTGATTCAGCCACTTCTCTTTTGGTTATTATCATGGATATGTTATCCGGTACCGATTTCAAAAAATCCGATTTTTCAATGAAGGTACAAACGCAATCACCGCTGTTATAGCTAAGTAAGCCCAAGGATTTAACCGGCTTCTCATCTATTATTTCAAACGGAATGCCAATTTTTTCAATAATATTACTTAAAAGCATATTTACCCTTCTTTCCAAACAAGTTACGCCTGCCCTTTTACTTCAAAATCGACTTGAGATGTTCTATGTGAAGCTTATGCTCTATTGCAAAGTTTCCCGAGACCTGAGTATTATCAGGTACATCCTTTGTAACCACAGCCCCCATTGATATTTTGCACCCTTTTCCGACAGATACCTTAGGTGCAAAACAAGCCTGTAAACCTACATACGCACTTTTCCCGATTTCAACCCATCCTCCAAAGGTTGAGCCGGCAGCAACTATTGAATTTGCACCTATATATACATCGTGACAGATGGTACAGCTATCTATCGATGAATACTTCCCTATTCTCGTCTCTCCACCAATCACACCTTTTTGTATGGTCACATTTGTGTGAATTGAGGCACCTTTATATATATGAACAGTTCCCGAACTATGTACTATTTTTTTATTTTCGCTGTCTCCATAATAGTAAAATGCCGGACACCCTATGACTGAACCGCTCATTATTCTAACATCATCATCTATTACAACCCCGTCATATATCACTACATTCGGGTCAATGGTAACGTTGTTTCCTATAGTAACATTAGTGGGTGAAATGATTGCAGACTCGGCGATGCTGCAATTTTTCCCAATTACTGTGTCATATACCTTTTGTTCCTGCTTGGATACAGCTTCATGTGCTTGAAAAAAGACAGTTTTAGGATTGTCCGAGGCAGCTATGCCGCCGTCAAATGCCTCTTCGATATCCTTTGCTATCTCTTTAGAACAAATTATACAATTAACACCTGCATCTTTTGCAGCATTAAAGTAGTCCATAGACAGAATATATGATACGGTTTTTAACTTTTTATTAAATCTTGATCCTGAAAGCATAACCGACTCAAACTCGCCGTCTCGGATCAGCTCAACCTTTTCGCCGGCTATTTTATTTAGTTCTGATAATTTCATGTTTCCCTCCATGAACACAAAGATATAATGATTTAGAGACTATAAATAGTCATTTTCATTTAAGAATTCCTCAACTCTGGTTATATTATCCTTTATTGCCATAAATCTATCGCTCGTACTTTCTTTGATAAGCTGTCTCAAGGAATCCGCTGCCGACATTTCCTTTTCGCAGTACCAAAATGGATGAACCAGCATTTGAATTTTATCAAAAGATTTATTTTTTATTATTTCGTCCAAATCCTCGCGCCAATGTCTTCTGCTGTCAGATACATACTTTATATCATAACTAAAGAAGACCTTATCATAGGCATTTATTATACTGCCCAAATTGATATTCATATCCAAGGTAACTTTATCGGGTCTATGCATTGACATGAATCTAACCGGTTTTCCTATAATATCAGACAGAATCTTAGCCTCCTGCGTAATAGCTTTGCTGTAGTCAAAGCTTCTCCTGTCCGTTTCTGAACAGTAGACCGTATCATCAAAATGCAAACCGACGTTGTGTCCAAGAGCGCTGAGTTCTTTTATTAAATTCCTCTCCTTCTTTCCGCCGATATTGTAGAAATTGGTAAACATTAATATAAAATAAGTTGATGAAATGCCTAGTTCACTTTCAATTTGAGCCATTTCCACAGCTTTTTTCAGTGAAAAATCCACATCGTGTCTGAGAATTATTTCCTGCTTATTTCTATTATAGTTAGAGTAATCACAGAAAGAATATCCCTGCTTCTTCGCTAATTCTATTATGTTTCTGTACCAAGAATGGGTAAATTGCATTATCTTTCCCCGCCTATTATTCCTCAATTAACTCAATTAATTTGTCTGTAAGCCTCTTAAAATCAAATTCCTGCGCAAGCATACCGGCATTTTTGCACCACATCTCATACCTTGCCTCATCACCGTTAAGCATATCTGCAATAAGCTTTGCCATCTCTCGCGCACCATCAGAGTTCTTTGCGATTCCGATCCGATTTTTGTTTATTATACCGAACTCGTTTTCCTCGCAGTCCATCACAATCGGTTTTCCGCTTGCAAGGTAATCAAAGAGCTTATTTCCGCTTATTCCATATTTAGATAGACCGCCTATATCTCCATCCATAAGGTTCAAATCGCTTTTGCTCAAAACGTAAGGAATGCATTCCTTATCGACTCTGCCCTTAAATACTATATTATTCAACCCCTTAGATGAAACCGTATCTCTCAGAATCTCAAGCTGATCTCCACCACCGTAAACTATGATTTTGATATTGCTTGCAATCTTTGATAGATGCTCTGCTATGTCTATGAAGTTGCCGGGCTTATTTGCCGCCCTAAGAGAACCTGTGTAAAGAACCTTCTTGAAACTGTCATCATCGAGGTCCTTGTCTTCAAAGCTCTTAGTCAACTTGTTTTCGTTATATACTTCCAGGTCTATGCCGTTGTTGATGAAGTGAATTTTATCCTTTGATATGTCCTTATCCCAGCCTCTGTCCGAAATATACTTGCCGGCTCCCGGCATCGTAAATATAAGGGTATCCGCCTTCTTATAGAGCCATCTTTCTCCTCGATACATGAGTTTTGTGATGATATGCTTTCTCGAAATTATATCGTATTCAACAAGGCTTTCCGGCCATAAATCCCTGACCTCACAGATACATTTGATACCGAGTTTCTTAGCAAGTTTTATTCCCGCAAGCAAGCTCAAAGGGTGAACTGAAGATGCGAATATTACATCCGGCTTTTCGTAATGCTTTATCACGCGGAATATGCGCCTGTAAAACTGATACATGTTCTTTACGCGGCTCTTTCCGTTGCCTACATAGTTTGAGGTCTCTATGAGTGTATATTTGAGTCCGTCTACTTCCTTATCGCAGAAACCTTCTTCTCCTACATCGAAATTGATATCCGTATCGTGCACCGTCGATGCACAAAATATCCTCACATCGTAGCCCGCCCTGGTCAAATACTTTGCGAACCAGTAGTGCCTTCCGCCATGGTCGAGCATCGTATCTGTGGCATAGTGATTTATAATCCAAACTTTTCTTTTCATAACCGATTTTAATTAAAATGCGCGCTTTACGACATCGCAAATCGTCTTTAACTCATCGTCTGTAAGGTATGGGTGCATAGGAAGACTCATTACCGTCTTGCTGAGTTTTTCGCAATCGCTTAGTACAAGTCCTTCGTTTTCCGAAGCATATGCAGTTGACTTATGCATTGGGATAGGATAGTAAACCATCGCAGGAATTCCATTGTCATTAAGTGTCTTAATCAGCTTTTCTCTCTCCTGGGTGGACTTAAGCTTAAGAGTGTACTGAGCCCAAGATGAACCGTATCCCTCGGGAACCGTCGGAGTCTCAACGACATCCTTAAGCTGCTCCGTATAGTAGTCAGCTACATGATTTCTCTTAACCAGCTCATCATCGAATATATTTAGCTTTTCGATTAAAACGGCTGCCTGAATTGTATCAAGACGGCTATTAAGACCGATTCTTACATTATCGTACTTATCCGAACCCTGTCCGTGAACATGAATTGATTTCATCTTCTCGTAAAGCTCGTCTGAATTTGTGAATATAGCTCCACCGTCTCCGTAACAACCTAAAGGTTTAGCAGGAAAGAATGAGGTTCCTGCGACGTCGCCGAATGAGCAAGCTTTCTTTCCCTCAATGCTTCCACCAAAGCCTTGAGCTGCATCTTCAAGAATGAAAAGTTTATACTTGTCCGCAATCTTTCTTATCTCTTCAAAATTAGCAGGAAGACCGAACAAATCTACAGGAATGATTCCTTTAGGGGTCAGCTTTCCTTCTTCTAAGGTTCTAACTATGGCGTCCTCAAGCGACTTAGGATTCATATTGAAAGTATCTTTGAATGAGTCTACGAATACCGGAGTTCCTCCTGCAAGAGTTACACTTTCACCGCTTGCAAAGAATGTGAAAGACGGTACAAATACCGCATCGCTTTTGCTGAGTCCAATTGCCATCATAGGGATGGTCAGAGCATCGGTTCCGCTTGCGCAGGCAACGACATGCTTAACGCCTACATATTCTGCAAGCCTTGCTTCCAACTCAAGGACATCCTCTCCACCTATAAAATGCTTGTGCTCAAATATCTTTTTTAGTCTTTCATCAATTCTTTTTTCTACAAGCTCATATTGCTTGTGTAAATCTATAAACTGCATATCTATATCCTCTCTTGCTTTTATTTTCAAAAGTTTTCAACAAATTATATTAACTGCTTATCCGCTTCTTCCAATATCTTCAGCATTCTTATTGCTGAATTTGGATCTGTGATAGATTCATGGTCATTTTCTATACAATCTCTAAAATGCTCTAAACTGTTAAATAGCGCGTCCCCGTGCTCAAGCGTAGGAATAATACCGTCACCCACTCTTGACTTTACCACATAATCCGCATATTCCATATTCTCCGCATTTTTTATCTCAAAGCCCTTGTCATATACGATGAGCTTATTTAGAACGTCTACATCATCATATACTATCATCTTCTTGGTTCCCGCTATTATAATGCGCCTTTCTTTGATAGGCGACAGCCAGCTTGAACGCAGGTTTGCAAGGAAATTCTTATATTTGATGTTCAGGAAAGTGATAGACTCTCTTTTTGTATATATCTTTTCACCCATGGCGCTTATTCCGACAGGTTCAGCACCGTCTGATAAGAAATCTATGATGGATAAATCGTGTACGCTTAAATCCCACATTGAACTGACATCGTTCTTAAGCTGCCCCAGATTTATTCTTGAGCAGTCAAAGTAGAGCAGATCTCCCAAATCACCGCTGTCGATAATCTCTTTTATCTTTTTAATTACAGGATGGTATACCATGATGTGATCCACATGTATTTTAAGCTTTCTTTCGGCAGCCAAATCCCTCAAAATAACAGCTTCCTCAACTGAATCGGTAAAGGGTTTCTCAACATATACGTGTTTGCCTGCTAACAAAGCTTCTTTAGCCAGCTGAAAATGAGCGCTCGTTTCAACCGCCAATGCCACGGCATCGACTTCGGGATCATCTAGGATTTTTTGATAGTCTTCCACATATGTAACAGCTTCTGCATATGTGGCTTTTGCCATATTCAGGCGGTCCGCTTTTTTGTCACATAAATACTTAAAACTAAAATTACCGTTACGATAAATATTTCTTGCCACATTTGGGCCCCAATAACCATATCCAACTAAAGCAATTTTAACCATTTTCCACTCCTTAAATTCTCCGCTTCAAATCGTCGAAGCTATTTAGAAATCTTTCTTATCAATTTTTTTGCCGGCGTGCCTACGACAGTATTACCTGATTCAATATTTGACATGACAACACTGTTCATGCCTACCGTAACATTATCGCCAAGTTTCATCTGATTCATTATTATTGAGCTTGCGATATATACGTTATCTCCGGTCTCAACCGAGCCATAAAGATATGAGCCGTCTACAATCGTATTTTTCTTACCTAATACGCAGTTGTGGCTGATATGACACAGCGCATCTATAGAGGTTTCATCACCTATAACTGTATCATCAATGGTTCCTCGTGAAATCGCCGTGTTTGCACCTATGTATACATTCTCGCCTATTTTCACCCCTCCGTAATGTTTAACCATTTTCCGGCACCCTTCGGCATCATGCACATAAGACAAGTCCGCATCACCTATGCGAACACCTGACTGAATTGTTGTGCCTTGCCCGATTTCCACCTTGCCCAGTATAGAAACATTGCTACCAATGCTACAGTTTCCGCCGATGCTTACCTCTCCGTCTATGGTGCAGTTATGCCCTATTTTGATGTTTTCGCCAAGCGATGCGCCCGGTGCAATATAGGTGTTGTTTCCTATCGCAAAATCAGCTTCTCCTGTGCGGTTCACATCTGAAAAGTGTTCCACAAGCGAGAAAAAAACACGCTTTGACATTTGCGAATAAATTGCATTTTTGCACGGCAGTTCTTCGTCACCTTGTGTGATAATCAAAGTGCACTCACCTGCATTCATCCCCTGCGGAATATATGTCGAATTTTTTATCCAGGTAAAGGTTCCTCGTTTATAATTTTTAAGGGAAGAGAATCCATAGACTTCTTCGTTTTCGTTTCCCTTAAATTCGAATTTTTCTCCACGGGCAGTTAGAAATTCTAAAAGTTCTTTAATTTTCATCTTCGCCACTTTTATTTCCCAATATTATCGTTTACTCTTATTTCTTTAGCGGGATTTCCGTATACAACCATTTTGTCAGATGTATTTTTCGTAACCACAGCCCCTGCACCGATGATGCTGTCCGCACCCACCGTTGTACCCAGGGTAACTATAACGCCGTCGTCGAGCAAAGTATTTTCTTTGATTGTAACTCCTCCGGACAAAATCACTCCTGAGGCTATATATACATGACTTTCCACTATATTGTCATGATTTACCTGTGAGCCCGTATTTATTACTACATTATCACCTATTAACGGGTTTGGTGTTACAAGACAGCCGCATTCAATCAAAATACCTTTCCCAAGCTTAGCTTCAGGAGAAACCACCGCATCAGGATGTATTATATTTACTGACTCCCATCCCATAGAGACAAAACGCTTATATACTTCCCTGCGATATTTCATACTGCCGAAGGATATGAAGAACTTATTTGTGCCGTATTTTCGCTTCAGTTCTTCTAAATTCTCGTAGATTTCCTCTACATATACACCATTAAGAGTTTTACCTCTGTTAGATGCGTTTGCATCTATGGCACAAGCGACTTCATATTTCCCCTGCTCTCTCAAATTGTACAGCACCACGTTGAAATGCTGCCCTGTACCGACTAAGATAATTTTTTCTTTCATGCAATCTCCTAATTATTTCCCGTGAAATCCTCCATAGTAGCTGCCGACTCGGAATTTATTCCCTCTCTTTTCAGGACGCAATATATTGTTTTTACAAATATGGCGATGTCCAATTTGAACGAAATATTATCCACATATTCAACATCCTTTTCGAATTTTTCCGTCCAAGTAATTGCATTTCTTCCTGATACCTGAGCTAAGCCTGTAAGTCCCGGTCTAACATCATGACGTCGTCTTTGTCGCTCGTTATAAAGCGGAAGATACTTTACCAAAAGAGGTCTCGGCCCCACTATCGACATATCGCCGTTTATTATGTTGTAAAGTTCCGGCAGCTCATCCAAGCTTGAGGCTCTTAATTTTTTGCCGAAGCTCGTAAGTCTATGTTCATCATCTAACATATTACCGTTTTCGTCTTTTGCATCTGTCATTGTTCTAAACTTATATAAGTTGAAAACTTTGCCGTTTAGACCCGGTCTTTCCTGCTTGAAAATTATAGGAGAACCGAGCTTAATTCTGACCAAAATCGCGACGATAAGAAGCACGGGACTCAAAATCAAAATCCCTATTATTCCAATCAGCAAATCCAAAGCTCTTTTTATGAAATTGCAATATAGTCTCTTTGCCATAAACTCAATATTCCTCGCCGGACCTATTTTATAGGTGCCCTTATTTTTATATTAAATCTAAGCCTTAACAAGCTTCTTTTTTAGTATGTTCTTAGCATGTTTGTCGAAAAACTCCATACATATAATTGAAAGTATTACACAAAGCGTAAAAGAAATCACCAGTTTGCCCGTATTAGACTCCCATCCCGTCAAACTGCAAAGTTTTGCCGACAAATCCCATAGAAATACCTGCAATATGAAAAAATAGTATGACAGGCTGCTGGCATATTGAATCAGTCTGTTCTTCGTCAACATCTGCGGCTTAAATCTTATCGAAATCAACATAGCCAAAGATATGAGGAAATAATATATAGGTACTATTATATCTTGCTTACTCATATTGTAATACAGCGCAAACGCCAGTATTGCACAGCTAAGCACAAAATTGACACCTATTACTGACAGTGCCTTGCTTGAGCTGCGCCCATTATTTTTTGACTCAAAAAACGCTGAGCAAAGCGCCGCACCCAAAACAAATTGCATTGCACGCAGCACGGGATTCACATAACCCGGAGGTGCAGAAAATATCTGAGTAACTACGACTTCAGAATATATCAATGTGAAAAATATTGTCATCGCGGTTATATATGTGTACTTACCCTGCATTTTAAGCAGTTCCTGCACAAGCGGATAGATAAAATATCCAAGCAAAAGAGAACTTATAAACCAAGTTGCTCCGCTATGCAATACTCCGAACAAGCCGCCAAACATTGACTGTATTCCTAAAAGCTCGGCGGGCGTCGCATATATAGCTTGCTGAATTGTATTATCCGTAAAAAAGTATGACAGTATATGTACTAAAAAATATGTAGGGAAGATGGTGATAAATCTTTTTATGTAAAATCCTTTGAGATTTTCCGCTTCCAAAAGATTTTTGCGGCAGTTATTATAATATATGGAAAATCCGGAAACCACGAAAAAGCAAGTCATTACCGGAGAAGTTGTCGCACATATTAAAAGATCTATCTTGAGATTTCCGTATGAACATCCAAACATTGAAATTGAATGTCTCATATATATTAAGATGGCACAACAAATTTTTATTATGTCCAAAAATACCAGTCTTTCTCGTTTCTCCATAAATCTCGTTTTGTCCTCCTTAACTAATTGATTTTACCACATTTTGCTTGATTAGTAAATATTTTGTAAGCATACAATTAGTTCGCATCAAAGTAAAAGCGGCTCAGGCTTTATACACATTCACCTAAACCGCTGTATATCAATCTGTCAAAATGTAAAACCTATGGAAGCATAAGCTTCTTTACTCTAAAACATACCTTTCATATCAGTGCTGGCAAAATCGGTGAGCGGGTATTTGACAGCCTGACCTGTCTTCTGACTCTTATAGATAGACAGCACTACTTCTAAAGCATTTCTTCCTGCCACCGCATCTACATACGGTTTTCTATCATTTTTTATCGCATCGATTACGTCGGCAAACAAACTTGTATGTCCGTTGCCATACACATTGCTCGTTGCTTCTTGCAAGCCCTTGTTTTTCGAGTCTTCTTCTCTCTCATCCGCAAAATCCCAGACATCTATGTTGTTTGTAGATGTTCCGCCGATTTTAACGGTGCCTTTTTCGCCGAATATATAGAGAGTTTCTTCCAGATTCTTCGGATAAACATTAGTAGTTCCCTCTATTGTTCCTATGGCGCCATTCTTAAACTTTATCACCGCCATACCTACGTCTTCAGCTTCAAGATAATCGTGGAACTGCTGCCTTGTCACCCCGTATATTTCTTCGATTTCATCGCCCATCATCCATCTAAGCAGGTCTATTCCGTGAATACACTGATTCATCAAAGCTCCACCGTCTTGAGCCCATGTACCTCTCCACGAAGCCTGATCGTAATATCCGTGATCTCTGTTCCATCTTACATGAATAGAGCCGTGGGAAAGTTTTCCGAATCTGTTTTTTTCTATTGCTTTTCTCAGCTCCTGAATGGCAACATTGAATCTATTCTGATGGCATGCCGAAACTTTTACATTGTATTTTTCCGACGCATCAATTATCTTATTTGCATCTTCAATGCTCATAGCCATAGGCTTTTCAATTATCAGGTTCACGCCGTTTTTTATGCAGAAAAGTGCAATTTCCGCATGATTTCCGCTTTCGGTGGCAATGCTTATAAGCTCAGGCTTTTCTTCCTTTAATAATTCCTTATAGTCAGTGTATCTTTTAATTCCTGAATCTGACTGAAGTTCAGATTTAACGAGAATTTCTTCCATCTTTTCAGGTAAAATATCACATACCGCCACAATTTCAAGTTCATTGTTTATCGCCGCTTTCATGTGGTTTATCGCTATTCTTCCACATCCTATCAATGCGTATTTCATTATAGATTTACCAATCCTTTCCTATGTTCGATGTTTATGAATAAAACTCTAAGGGTTTCAAGTACTATTATAAGACCTCGATTTTATCCCTATTTTCAATATTTTTCATGGCGTTCTTTGTATCAAAAATTGCTTTTGCGTTTTCGTTTACCATTTTATAATCCACATTTGTATGTGATGCCGTAATCATGATCAAATCATACGATGAAACAACATCAGGTGATATTTTTTCGATTCCCTTAAAAACTTCACCGTTATGTTTGTACTGGCTGATATACGGATCATAGAAATCTACAGATGCACCGCCTTGTTTTAGAATCTCGATTACATCAATAGCAGGGCTTTCTCTGTAATCGTCAATATCTTGCTTATATGCAACACCCAAAATCAAAACCTTGGATGTGCTCAAGGCCTTACCCACTTTGTTTAATATCTTGCTTGCTCTTTCAACACAATACTCAGGCATCTTATCGTTAACCATCATTGAGCTTTCTATCATTGATGTATGGAAGCCAAATTCTCTGGCTTTCCATGACAGATAGTAAGGATCCAAAGGTATGCAGTGTCCGCCCAGACCCGGTCCCGGATAAAAAGCTTGGAAGCCGTACGGTTTACTGCTTGCCGCATCTACAACCTCCCAATAGTTAATCCCCATCTTATTGCACAAGATAGCCATTTCATTAGCAAGACCTATATTTATATTTCTGTAAGTGTTTTCTAAAATTTTCTCCATCTCTGCAATAGCAGGAGACGAAACTTCGTGTACATCCCCCTCTAAAACAGCTCTGTACATAGTAGCTATGACTTCTGTCGCATCATCCCCTATAGCTCCTACAACCTTAGGAGTATTCTTTGTCTTAAACTGCTTATTGCCCGGATCAACACGCTCAGGCGAAAATCCAAGGTAGAAATCCTCCCCGCATTTCATACCTGAACCGTTTTCTAAAATCGGCTTCAGCAGTTCCTCTGTTGTACCCGGATATGTTGTAGACTCAAGAACTACGATAGTACCTCTAGTCATATATTTCGCTATTTGCTCAGCCGAAGATTTGACATAGCTGATATCAGGCTGCTGATGAGCATCTAAAGGAGTTGGAACACAAATAGCCACAAAATCAACATCCTTCACAAAACTGAAATCACTTGTAGCCGAAAGTCTATTTTCTTTAACCAATGTTTTAAGGTCGTCGTCAACGACATCTCCGATGTAATTATGTCCTTCGTTTACGAGCTTTACCTTTTCTTCCTGAACATCAAATCCGATTGTCTTATATCCTGATTTTGCCTTTTCTACAGCTAGCGGCAGACCTACATACCCGAGTCCGACAACGCCGACTATTATGTCCTTCGACTCAATTTTGGCTAAAAGTTCCTTTTTCATACTTACCTCTCTACTTAAATATTATATATTTATTCCCTCAATTATAAGTGCTCAGTTATCTTACCTAGCTATAACACCGCAATTGTAAATTCAATTATTCCCAAATATTTTAACACACCCGGGGGCATCCTGTCTATTCCCTACACCATAATAGTAATAACAAACAAAAGGCTGATTCGCAGAACACCTAAGTTCTGAAAATCACCCCCGGTGAATTTTTATTCTATTTTGTTTTCAAAAGCCGATACAACGGCGCAGCAAGCAAATATTGCAGCGGTTTCGGCACGAAGTATCCTTGAACCTAAAGTTACTGTAATAAAGCCTTTATCATTCAAAAATGCGATTTCATCATCACTGAACCCACCCTCCGGTCCTATCACAACGGTGACGGATTTTTTTGAATTCAACTCCTCACCAATAAAGTTCGACCTGCCGAATGCATTTTCGTATGGAACCAGATTTATATCCGAACAGTACTCTCCTATATTTTCCAATTTAACCGGCTCTGTAATTTTGGGAATATAGTTGCGTTTGCACTGCTCGCTGGCCTCGAGCAAAATATCGCGATAACGCCTTAGAACCTTATCTTCTTTTTCCTTCTTCGGTTTAGCAACACATCTTGATGAAACAAAAGGAACGACTCTCGTCACTCCCAATTCCGCAGCTTTTTGCAAGGCAAGCTCAAACTTCTCTTTGCGAATCAAAGCAAGAGCCAAGGTAACTTCCACACCTATTTCATTGATGTTTTCATCTTTTTCCTCTATGCACGCCACAAAGTCCTTGCCTTTACTGTAGCAAGTTGCAAAATAGCCTATTCCGCCTGCAACAATTCTTACTTTTTCATTTTCCAATCTGACAACATTTTTGGCATGATGGGCCTGCTTTGAATCAAATATATATTCATCACCTATCTCCAGCGAGACATCGCTAAAATATTGCTGCATTTTACACCTTCCGTTACTAATCTTCAATACCTTCAGCTTTTGCCATAGGTAATAATTGATATTATATATCATCAAAAAAGTCTTTAGCAATACTTTTATACGCAAAAGGAGTTAGAAATTCGCTTCTAACTCCCATAAATTTTATCTATGCTTCTATGCTTTTTTGCGTCTTGAACTTACAAGTGCAAGCAATCCACCCGATACCAACATCAAAGTCACATACATAGCCTTATCAGCTGAATCTCCTGTATTAGGAGTATTTGACTTTGTAACCTGTTGTTTAGGTGCCTCAGCTTTTGGCGCCGCCATAGGCTTATTTCCCGTGTTAGGTATTGTAATTCTCTTTTCTGCTTCAGCTTTTTCAAAAGCTATAACAAATGGAGAAAATCTGTCATAATTAAATACCAATTTTCCGTCTACCAGCTTTACATCATCTACCTTGTCAAAGCTCTTATCCGGATTTATGTGGTAAACTGAAATATTCTTTACCTTAGATAGGTCCACGCCTTCAAGTGAAAGCTCTATTGCCTTCTTTTCATTTAGATTTGTCACCTTGGTCTTGCCTTCAAATGCCTCGATGTCATATATCTGATAATCCAGCCCTTTTATAATCTTCGCAAGACCTTCGCTTATATTTTCAATTTTATCGCTGATTTTCTTTATTGAAAAGTTGACTTCACCTTTTTGAGGTTCTTTATCTTCGCCGCTTTTTTCTTTTTCCGCCTTATCCTTGTTTTCCGCGATTTCCACTAAGGCTTTTGCGAGTATCTTACCAACTGCATCATGATCAGCCGCGTCCTGAATCTCCTTCTTCAACGCTTCTTTTCTTTGAGATGAAAGATATTCCGACTTGTCAACGACCTCTGTAGCCTCAATTTTTTTGTTCATCAGAGACTTTTCGCTGTTTTTTTCATTTTCCTTCTTTGCATCTTCAAGAGTGCTGTCTACAAGACCTTCTACGATATAAGCACCTATGCGGATTCTATACTCTTCTTTTCTTTCATCGGATAAATATTTTGCTCCGTTAATCCAGCTTATCGCTTCTTCTTTTTTCTTTTTCAAAATAGGAGAATCTTCTTTTTCGTCCGTCTTACCGCCGTCTTCCGGGTCTTTTGGAAGTTCACCCATCTCACTTCCCTCAGCCGGAATCTTAAATGTCTTCGTTACAGTAAATCCCGGTGGAAAAATTATTTTTTCGACAGGCTCACCGTTAATCGTTACTTTTATGCTGTCCAACTTGTCATTTTCTTCCGGTGGAAGATCCATTAAAAGAGTCAGTCTATATTCTTTTCCGCTTTCGAAAACTCCTTTGAGTTCCTCATATTTACCGTTGTTATTTACATGCCAAACTTCTTTGATACTGTCAAAATAGCCGTTGTTTCCCACTACTACAGGCTGCGGCACCGTTCCCGGACTCGGCTCATTTACACTTACATTTACATCGATAAAGTTCTTCTCTGTTGCCGCAAGTGCCTTCGCCGGTTGCCATACGGCAAGTCCTGATAGCGTAACTACCACAGCCAGAGCCAAAGAAGCTAACTTTCTTTTCATTACTACCTCCTAAAATTCATATGTGCTACATACTTTTCATTTTTATTGCTTTTAGGCGAAATCCATAAATAATTAACATTTGTCCATCAAAGTCGGTTCATTCGGTAACTCTAC
>JAXFOY010000023.1:0-67007 GCA_034180045.1 Eubacterium sp. | reverse complement strand
ATCGGAACTGAAATAGAAGCACAATACTGTATCTGGGCTGAACAACGACTTGAGATGGCAGAAAGCAATCCGGAAATTCAAGGATATGTCAATGGTGTTTTTTGGGAGCGCAACTCTTTATCTGAGCAAAATGCAACTCAGTGTGGAACAAATCTAAAAGAGGGTGTAAAGGTAAAACAAAAGAACAAATGATAATAAAAGAACCGGATAGTCAGAAAACTTTGCTTGATTTTTGAGGGGTATAACAGTGTACAATAGAAAACTTATTGAACAATTAATCGACTTCATTTCAGACAGAGATGGTAATACAGATAAAAGCAGTTTGCAGAATTCAGTACAGAAAGCATTTAATCTTGTGAAAGAACGGAGTGTTTATTACTGTGATTGGTTTGCAATCAGATTCTGCAAATCAGCTTCCAGAAATTTTGGAAATACAGTTTTGGCATTATCAGCACTTCATAGATATGATGATATTCCATTCATCATTTGCTTGGTGACACCGTCACGCAACTATTTAATGCTGGCAAACTCCACATTTCTCAAAAAGATTAGTCATTCCTCGCAGGAGTTACGCCGAGATAATATCAAGGGGAGTTTTAATGGAAGTGACATTATGCGAGAGTTTGAATGTGTAGAAAATATTCCTGAGAACTTCGAATTTCTGTATAATTCTCATGAAAACTACACCTTCGAGGAAAATCTTGACCGCTTAGTAGAAGCCACAAATAATATTGCTCCCACAGGAAAAAGATTTATGCCCACCGAATCTCAGGTTGAATGTATTAGAAAATCCGTTGATCGAGCAATTTCATTTTTAGGTTCTGAGGAATACAAGCTTTTGAACGATGACTTAAATGACCGTGTTCGTGCAGTAGAATCAGAAATCGCAATCGCTGCGTTTATTGATAATGTCAATTTACGTGGACGAATTATTGAGTATTTGATTACTGCCGAGAATAATTTGAAGGCAACTCTAATGAATTGCTTGCATACAAGACAACCTCTTCCCGAGATTTTCACAGCTGATGAGCTTGGAGACTATGAACGAGAGTTTGAGCATTACCTTACTGAAACGGATATTAAGACAAAAGTATTGTTCTTATCCAGCAATCCTAAAGGCTATAATATTGATAAACTCCTTTCATTCCTCTCGGAAGAAAAGAGCGTGTACTTAGTTTATGTTGTTGCTGTTGATGAAAACAGAACAATTCAAACTCGGCTGTGTTCGATGTTCAATCGCCAACTCCTGTCCGGCACAAGAATTATCAGACATTGGGCAGGTCGAAATTCTCGTGGTGTAACTCAATACGAAGGCAGAGCATTGGAAGCTATAGTGAAAGATTTTGATTTTGGAATTGATTATGACTTCTCACAGAACATTATTACTGAGTTTTTGCAAAGTTAATTTACAGCGATAATTTTCAATGAGTTCCAACAGTGCGTGTTCTATTTCTGCGAAATTCCGGCATTTTTCAAATCCGACATATTCAAAGGCTTATTTTTTGTTAATACCTCGAAATAACTAATTCCAAAATATTTACCCTTGCTTTAGTATTTATTTACCCTCTACTTCATCTATAGCCTTAATCAGTGCGGATCTAAATCCGCTTTCCTCAAGTGCCGATACTCCCCTTATGGTAGTTCCGCCGGGAGAACAAACTGCATCTTTCATAGCCGCAGGATGAGCCCCCGTAGCGATGTGAAGCGCTCCTGTTCCTGATGCAACCTGAGCGGCAAGCCTATATGCAACATCTCTTTTTAACCCATATTTTACACCTGCATCGCCTAAAGCTTCTATGAGCATGGCAACAAACGCAGGTCCACATCCACTTATTGATCCTGCCGCCGAAAACACCTTGCTCTCAATGAGCTCAACAACGGCAATGGACGAAAAAATCTTCATAAAAGCACTAAATTGCTCATCAGAAAGAGTATGATTTTCTTCACAAAGTAGAACCCCTTCGCAGATAGAAACCGGTGTATTCGGCATGGTTGCAATATAATTGCACTCATCGGGTAAAAATTCACTAAAAAACTGAGAATTACACCCCGCTGCAATAGAAACCACAAGCTTGCCTGATAAAGAGTACTTTAGGGGTTCTAAAATATTTCTTACCATATACGGTTTGACCGCAACTATTATCAAATCGGCGTTGTTAACTACTCCCTCCGGGCTCTTACAGGCATTTATACCTCTCTCCGAAGTTGCTTTAACCAATTTATCCCATGTATTTGCACAAGCAAATATCTTAGTATTGTCTACAGCTTCAGCTTTGATTAAACCGTCACAGATAGCACTGCCCATATTACCAAAGCCTATAAATCCGACTCTAACATTGCTATTAATCATTTCTTCTCCTTAGGTTCACTGTCTGAACAGTTCCGCCCTGAATTTACCGACTATGCTTTTTTCGGCTCTGGATACCGTCATTTGTGATATTCCAAGCTTTTTGGCTATCTCTGACTGTGATTTATTATTGATAAATCTCTCTCGGAATATAAATTTATACTGCTCGTTAAATGTGTCTATAACCTTGTTTATAATTTCGGCAGTTTCAATTTGATCATATCCACGCTCATTAAAGCCTGTATATTTTTCTAAAAAAGCATTTTCGCCATCTTCTCCGGCATCATCAAAAGTCTTATCAAGTGAATATGTTCCGTAAGCTTGGGCTCCATCCAGTGCCTCTATGATTTGTTCCTCTGTAAATCCAGTATATTCCGCTATTTCAGGAATACCGGGAGTTCTTTGCAGCTCGCTGTTCAGTTTGTCTTTTGCACTTTGCACCTTTGCGGCGATTTCTTTTAATCGTCTTGGAACTTTAAGACTCCACTGCTTATCACGGAAGTATTTTTTTATTTCTCCTAATATTGTAGGCGTAGCAAAAGAACTGAATTCAAAACCTCTCGACGGGTCAAACCTTTCTACTGCTGAAACCAAAGCTAAGGCGCCAATTTGATACAAATCATCATATTCAACACCTTTACTAAGATATTTTCGTATCAAAATATCAACCATATAGAGATTCTTCTCTACCAGTGCGTTTCTTTTTTCGATTGTCGGATTTTGCTTGTAATCTTCAAACAATTCCTGATCTATCATTTTCTTTTCACCATATTGATGTACTTATGGTTGTCATCATCACGACCAAATTCTACACTGTCCATTAGAGATCTGATTACAATAACCCCTATATCGCCTTCTTGCGGGCAATGTTTGCAAAGAGGCTTTTCTTTCTTGAGCGTATGGCAATCACACGCGTCAACTATATTTACCTCAAAATATCCTTCGTCTACCTTAAAAGAAAGCTCGTATTTATCACTCAATCCTTGCTCTCCATGACATGAAACATTCTTACAAGCTTCGGCCACAGCCATCTTGATGTCATCTGTGTCTTCAAGATTAAAACCTGCCATTGAGGCAAGCGAACTCGCTGTAAGTCTAATCATTGTCAAATATTCAGGTTTGCCGGGGATGATAATTTTCAAATTATCCATCTTTTCCTCCATATAAAAACCTGTATGCTTTAACATACAGGTTTATTATAGCTTATAGATTAAATAAAATCAAAGATTAATAAAAAGCATTTTTTCGTTTAATGCAACCTCGTAAAACAAAATATAGTCGTTTCTGCTCTTTTCCGCAATATAATTTTTTTACATTTCTTAGTTGCCTGTTCGAAAAACCTTGATTTATTGGTGTCCTTACCTTTATTTTTTCTCAAATACATAGTTGTCACGTGCTTTTACGGAATCGGCACTGATAAAATGATTCCTTACATATGCAGGATCATCCTGTGAAATATGTAAGTACCCGTTCGGATTATTAGCGGAATCATTCCATGTAGCGTCTACAACAAGCCATTTACCATCCAAGTAAACTAGATTCCATGCATGCCTTCCACCAGGCACATCACCGTGAACTTTTAATACATCAAGTCCGGCATAAGCTGCCAAAATTCTATATGCATCAGCATATCCTGCACATACTCCCTTGCCGTTCATCATCACTCCAACAGCTTTGAAAGACTCATCATACTTTAAGAATTTATTTTTTTCTTTATCGATTTGTGCATCGGTTAAAGCCTTATTTTGCTCTGCCGCTTCATAGTTTTTAAGAGCTGACAACGCGTCGTAATCATATTCTGTATGTTCCGTCAGATAGTTGTTTATCGCTTTTGATTTTTCTTCATCACTCATACCATCTTTTATAACGGACTTAATAATTTGATCGACTTTATCTGCTATCTCTTTCTGTTTCTTAAATTCAGTATCCGAAACCGACAACTGCAAAAGCTTTTCCGAATCCGAATAATAATATCCGGGCAAATTTGTAATAATAGGATTATTTTCTACAACATTTCTAAATGCTTCCGATAGTACGATTTTATTTTTTACTTCAGGAAATGCAGCCATATCCAAATTAAAATTACCGGCAAGTATATTGGTAACGATATACTCTTCCAAAGGCGAATGAGCGACATAATTGTAATCTACAGCGGCAACTGTATTCACAACAGTTGATTTATCAAGCTTCAATTCAGCTTTATATTCAGCATCTACCAGCAAAGTACTTACTCCGGTTTTACTCAATGCTTCAATTTCTTTGCTTTTTGCTTCGACTATGTTTTCATAATCTTCGGAAGCGCCATATACCTTAATCGTATCGGTAAAAGTAGTATTCTTTATCGATATCGGAAGGCTATAAATATTTTTATTACTATTCTTGCTAAATAAAAACTTGTCGTTTTCCAAATCATATCGAATTGCAAAATTTCTGATTGAACCATCCATCATCACAACCGGAACTGTAGTCGGTATATCTTTAAGGTCATTCAGAATAAATCCACGATTATTCGTATTCTTCATCAATGTATTGAAAGCGATGCGATATGGCATAGATCCTGTAAATTCATCGGCGCTAATCATGTTTGACGGGGGAGATAATTTATCCCTGTCATTTTGCGCTATTACGAAAATATCATAGTCCACAGGTTCTTTATTTATTTGTTCCACAATAAATGCATTGGAGGCTTTTTGAGAATCCAAAAGATCATCTGCCGAATAGATTTTTCGCCTTAAAAACTCATTGCTTTGTTTGTCTGATATAAAATTTGTTTCCGTACCCTCACCTATAAAAGAGTAATGATAGTGAGTTGCTAAATTAAGTCCGCCGTAAGCAGAACCTTCTGAACGCTTTTCGCGTTTGATTACCCAGTACCTGTTTGCCCCTTTTACAGGTTTCCAATCCAGTCTAAGGTTTCCATCATTTGTAACTCGCTTTGTGACTACCGGCGCCTCTAACTTATCCTTATCATGATTGACATCTATAATATAAACCACGGGTTTATCTAATTTCTTTCCGGTTTGCAAATCATTATAACGAGCAAGATACAATGTTTCATACATTCCCCAGCTTCCGCTTCCGGACAATGCATATTCCTTGTTCTTAAAGATAAAGCTTTCGCCGACAATCTGTTTGGGATCAATATTAATTGTACCGTCATCACCGCTTTCATAAAAAGGGACAAACAAAGGGTTCTCTAATTTGTCGTCAGTATATACTATAAAAGGGGTCGGTGCATGTTTTGACTCAAAATATTCTTCGAATATTACATTATTTTTTACTTTGATTTTAATACTTTCAGTTTGATCTACTGTATAAATCTTTTTTGATAATTCATACCCGGTTGAATCACTGTATTTTTTCCTTAATTCTTCAACGCTCATTCCTGAATTTTTTGATTGTCCGCTACAACCTGCCAAAACGATACACGAAATTAGGATTGCAGCTAATAGTTTCAAATTATATTTCTTCATAAAGTTTCACCTATCTTTTTCCTATATAACAAATATATTTTAACACCTATTACACGCAATCACAATTGGTACAGCTATATTTTCCAATACCGTCTAAATCAAAAATTTTATATATACAAGCTCAAAAGGATTAACCTCATAAGAACAGAGAAAATAATGGAAACTTGGAAAGGAGGTAATTCTCATGTCAAAAAAAGAACAGGACAAACAGCCTTTTACGAGCGTTTAAGCCGTAATGATGAGCAATGGGCAGACCATGAAATGCAAGGAGAAAACGATGCCATCACCAATCAAAAGCAGTTACTTGAAGGCTATGCGAAAAGAAACGGCTTTGTAAATATCTATCACTGTACCGATTATGGAGCAAGTGGAACAACCTTTGATAATAGCTTTAATCCGATGGAAATCATTTGAAAAAGCTACTAAAGAGGCGAAAAACAAAGAAAATGAACATAGTATATCAAAAGATGATGATGGAGATAGAGAGATAAAAAACTGGCTAAAAGGCAGCTACTCATAAAACAGTATCATAACAAACTTGATATAGGGTAGCTGCCATACAGGGACGCACATAGAAGTAGTACATGTTTGTGAATTTTCATGTGCTACTTCTATTTTTTTCGACAATATAACATTTTTGTGGTATTATTATTCATAAAATACCTAATGAGGAGGGGCGTTGATGTTTAATCTTAGTTTGACCGCTTGCAGTTTCCATTTGCGAAAAACCAATTCAAGAGGGAATACAAAAATCTTTAATTTAAATATGCCTCTTACTTTACAAAAAGAAGATGGAACAGAATGTTACTTTCAGGATTTATCAGAAATATTCGTTCAATTTTTTAAGACCCATGAGAGTCTTGTAAAAGATGATAATAAACAACAATCGTTTAGATGTGAATATAATGAAGATAATATATTAGAAAACGATGACTTCCGCATGTTCTACACAAGAATTTATTCGGGCGTATATGGTAGTTCGTCTGATATTATTGATGGAAACACTCAAAAAGTCAAATATAAAAAGAAATCATCCGATATAGACACAAGACCATTTTATTTAATGGTTGTTTTTCCAAAAGACAGCGAGCGTGTAGTAGTCCAAAAGGGATTGTTTATCTTTCAAAATGTCGGCCAATTTGGTGTAAAAACGATAACTACTACTTTAATGCAGGAGTTTTTCTCAAATGGATTTCATATCACACTTAAATGCAACACTATCTCGCCCGATTTATTTGTTAAAAAAATAATACGACAGGACAATATAAAAAAGTTAGTGATGGTTAAAAATATTAAATCAAGTGATAACTCGGATAATGTACGTAAAGGATATGGCTCAGAGATTCGCGAAATTGGTAATTTGTACTTTACTGAAAAAATGTGGAGCCGTATGATGGATAAAATTCGATATGTGGCAGGTGGCCGCTATAATTTGTTCGAATTTGAACAGATAGAATATGACAACTTAAAGGTTGTAGTTGATATTGGTGGACGTACTCGAAAAATAAACCTACATAATCTTGAAAACCTTAGTATTATAGAAGCTATACCAGATGAAATAAAAATGGCTGACGGTCACCCTAATTTGACAATGCTCATTGAGCATTTTACAAAAGTAGCAACAGAATATTTAGAGGAAATGGTGCTGCATATCGGTTAAACAGGAGGGGGAGTTTGTGAATAATGCATCTATAATTTTATTTATAGTTGGAACGGTTGTTTTGATTTTTAGTTTTTCCTTGAAAATGAGCAATTTTCTTGATGTGCGCTCAATATTCCTTGAACACTTTAGCGTGTTTAAAGGGAATCCACTGCAACTTGTAAGTATTTTTATTGTTCCCGTTTTATTTTCTATCGGTATCTTAAATATACGTTGCGTAGATAGTGAAATATTGAATAATCTTAATATTATTTTATCAATTCTTATAGCTATGTTTTTTTCTACACTTAGCATTTTGTGCGCATTTGCAGATAAAGATAATAAAAATTCAAAATATAAGCAACTTTTAAAAGAGACGTTTAATGCAACGATTTTTGAAGCACTCGTCTGCTTGCTATTGCTTTTCATTTCATTTGTTACATTATTTATTGGAGAATTTAAGCAATCGCTGTATTTGCAAATAATTAGTGGAAGTATTTACTATTTAGCAATTGTAGCTGTACTCAATATCTTGGTGATTATAAAACGGCTTAAAGTTCTATTTGAAAACAAATAAACAATGATGATGTTACGCAGTAGAACACCATTTTGAGGGGTACAAGTATAAAACCCTTACCTATCCTCATTATGCCTTTACAAGGCCGCATGAATACAGGTTTTTTCAACCCCTATTGCGTGACAGCGAACCCCATAATTTGGAGAGGGCGCAAGCGGTCTATCCGTTTGCGCCCTCTTGATTACCCAACAGCAAAGACGGAAACAACCGTCAAGGACGCGAAGCGCGAAGTTTATCCTTGACGGCTGTTTTTGGCTTTGCTACTTGCGCAGCGGCTGATACTCCAATCGAAACTTCATAACAGCTATAAGCAGCTTGGCGTTCAATCGCTCTTTCATATTGGCGTTCCCTCCGCTTAGTCTGCCTATGTAGGCTCTGTGCCTTTCCTGCACCGCAAGGAGCGCGGCTGTATCGCCTGTGATTGCTCTTTCAATCACTTCATAGGGAACAAGGTTGTATTTGTTATTCTTCCTCATTCATCTTCTCCATTTCTGTCCGCAACTGTTTCAAAGCTGCGTTTTTCTGATAATTGACCGTTGTGCGCGGTTTTCCCAATAACGCCCCAATCTGCTTATCTCTTAATTGCAGAAAATAGCGCATAAGGATAATTTCTCGCCAACCTTCCGACAAACACAACAAGGCTTTGGCTAACTTCTCGCTGTCAACAATAACCGTCTGTCCGTTGACTTCAAAGGCAGTCGGCTTATCCTGCAAGACAAAGTATTTATCTGTGCTGTG
Source organism: Eubacterium sp. (assembly GCA_034180045.1). Lineage (GTDB taxonomy): Bacteria > Bacillota > Clostridia > Peptostreptococcales > Anaerovoracaceae > Eubacterium_B. The sequence goes on along the minus strand of JAXFOY010000023.1, from coordinate 58,233 downwards.
CGGCGTAAAAGAAGTATTCTCTTGCAAGTATTCAAAGGATATTTCGCGCTGCGTTCTGCGTTTCCTTTCCCTGTAATAATTACAGGCTTCATTGTGCAATACGGCTTTGCAAAATGCGTGAAACCTGCGTTCGATACTTTCCCTGTATTCTGTGGATAACATCATATTCACCCCCTTTCCGTTTGGAGTGGGGGCTATAACAAAAACCGCCCGTGCAGCGTAAAACTGAACAGGCGGCTATGCTATATGATGTAGTGGAGTACACATGATGATTTGTGAGTTCATACTCATGGTCGGAATACCCCGTAGGCAGAAATGGGCTTTTTTTAATAGGCTACTGATTAGAAAACAGTGTTGATATAAAACGGACATGACGATACCTCCTCGATACCGCCATATCCTAAAAAAGGGCAACTTTATCACGCCCCTCGCAAATCCAATTTTTCAAAAGGAAAACGGCGGCTTTGATTGTTATTTCAAAACCGCCGTTAGGCTACTTTATTATGTTAGGCGCATAGTTATCCTGCCGCCACAACAACGGTTTTTTTATTTACCGTTATGACGGCACTATACTAAATATGATTTGGTTTAGTAGATTTCGTACTACTTCACTGAAAATCTCAAAATAGTCTTGAGTTTGCTTTTTTCCACTCTGTTGGCGTTATTCAGATAGATTTCCCGGTGATAACTCTCGTCACGCTTCAAGCCGTTTTTCACTGCAAGCTGCGCCATTTTTTCAAAAGAGGCAGGTTCATCATCAAATGCCCCGATATGCAGGATTTCAATACATTTTCCGTCCTGCATGGTGTCAAAGCGGATATTCTCATACAATGGATTGGGCTTTTTCTTTTTCACGATTTCTAATGCCGCACATACCATGCTCTCGGTAATAAAATCCGGCTGCCGTATCATAATGGTGTATTCCAGTTCTTCCTTTACAAGTTCGTCACTTTGTACTTGTTTCCATATTCCCTCTAAAGGATATACAGCAAAATCGTGTATGCCTAAAGTAGTATCGCCTTTCGTCGAGGCGGATTTATACCCCATTTTTATGGCGTAAGCCAATGCGTACAGCACAGCTACTCTGTTTGAAAAATCCTCATCGTTTGGATTTCCCTTTCCGTCTATCATGATATAGCTCTGCATAGGTACAGTAATCAAGGCGGGCATTGGTTTTGCCCCATATAAATTTTTCTCCTGCTTTTTCCATTCGTATTTCATCAATATGCACCTCATGTTTTTAAGCAAATTATACAACGTATAACTTGCAACCTAATGTCAGGTTACATATTTTTTCTGCATGGCAGCTAATTTTTCTTTCACTCGTCCTCGGATAATTTCCGGTTCAAGGAGTTCCACATAATCAGCAAAGGAAAACAAATAACTGTATAGCGCATCATTACTGGGTAAGTTTGTCTGAACATAGAGATTGCCTTGTTCATCCTCTGTGACCTCATTTGCAAATTCATCATATACACGAAAAGCCATTCTCTTATCAAACTTTAATTTTACGGCTATGGTATTTTCAATATTCATTAACTTTCCGACCGAGTATGTTGACGGAAGCTCACGGGTATAAACATCCGGTTGTATTTCCATATCTTTTATCCGCGTCAATTTGAAAAAACGGTAGTCATTACGCATAAGGCAGAAGCCATACAAATACCAATCTTTACTCTTAAATACCAATCTCAACGGCTCAACCCGCCGCTGTGTACTTTCTCTATTACTGCCAAAATACTGAAATGAAATGACGTTGCGGCTAAAAATGGCACTCTTGATTAGATTAAAAATATCTTGCCCCGGATTATTTTTTACCCAATTGGAAAAATCCACTTCAATCCAGTTCGTGTTTTTTGATTGAAACAGGCTCACCAATTTTCTAAGCAGTTCGTCAGCGTTATTTTGTTCTGTCGCTATCATGCCTTGTAAAGCCATCAAAATCTGTTCTTTTTCCCTCGTTGATAATAGAATTTTATCCAAGACAAAGTTATCAAGCAACGTAATACCGCCGCCTTTGCCTTGCGTTGCATAAATAGGAATACCCATACTACTGATTATATCTATATCCCGATAAATTGTCCTTACAGACACCTCAAACTTTTCTGCGAGTTCGGGTGCAGTCGATTTTCCTTTATCCAAAAGATAATATACAAGCCGAAACAATCTACTTTCCTGCATTTTCATCACCTCTGCTTTTCATTGTATCGCATATAACATGACAAGTAAATGACAAGTTAAAGTCAATGTTGCAGCCATTCTGTGTTGCAATATTTTTTTATCCAAAATCGATGTTCCGTTTGGCATTTTTCGATTTTCCCCGTATTAAGAAGTGAGAGAACTTTTTTAAAAATCTTCTCTGAAACTTCGTCAAAATCGCCCCCTGCGGTGTTGTAGGTAGTGAAAGGAGAAATGCGAATGGAGAATAGGAAAAGTAATGTACAAATCATTGTACGAGTAACAGAGGAAGAACGGGCGTTGATTGAAAAAAAGATGAAGCAAATACCGACGATAAATCTATCTGCTTACTCTCGAAAAATGCTTATCGACGGGTACATTATTGTTTTAGATTTGCAAGAGGTCAAAGCGCATACGGCGCAGCTTCAGAAAATCGGTGTAAACGTCAATCAGATTGCAAGGCGTATCAATGAAACAGCGCACATTTACACCGACGATATGGACGAGATAAAGCGGCTCATGAAAGAAGTGTGGCGATTGGAGCGTCGGCTGCTTCTGCAATTCAAGAGGCTTACAAAATGAGGGTTTGGGATACTTCCCAACAAGCGTTTTGCAGGGCAAAATACGGAACAGGCTATCCGGTTCCTATTCCTATGCTTGCTACGAAACTGTAAACCCCGATTTCAAAGGAAAGGACGGGAAAGGAATGGAACGGAAACGAAAAATCAAAAATGGGCATATCGTGGTAAAAAATCCGCTTGCCTATGAATTGCCAAAGCGTGAAGTCGTGATAAAATCCGGCAGGACGCTCTACCGTTTTACGGGCAGTTATGACGGGCAAAGAGCGTTGCCGAGCAAGGTTTTACGGCTTATGGACCAGGATAATTTACAGAAAGATGATGACAATGGAAACAAAGAGCGTTAAAATGGGAATATGCAATCCTGTATTGGCAGACTGCCCGCCGATAAAGGAGGAACATTCTATGTCAAGGCAGTCTGACAACAAAATTACCGCCCTCTATTGCCGCTTATCGAGAGATGACGAGTTGCAGGGCGACAGCAACAGCATTGTAAATCAAAAGGCGATTTTAAGTAAATACGCAAAGGAAAACGGCTTCAAAAACACCTTGTTTTTTGTGGACGACGGATATTCGGGTACGAACTTCAACCGTCCGAGTTGGAACGAACTGTTAGAACGGATTGAGAACGGCGAAGTGTCCGCACTGATTGTCAAGGATATGTCGCGACTTGGGCGCGATTATCTGAAAGTGGGATTTTACACCGAAGTCCTGTTTGTGGAAAAGGGAGTACGCTTCATTGCCATTAACAACGGTATTGACAGCGCAAATCAAACAGACAGCGACTTTACCCCATTTTTGAACATCATCAACGAGTGGTATGCAAAAGATACAAGCAAGAAAATCCGCGCTGTGATGAAGTCCAAAGGGGAAGCAGGCGAACATCTTTGTACCAATCCGCCTTACGGCTACATGAAAGACCCCGACAACAAAAAGCGTTGGATTGTGGACGAAGCCGCCGCCGAAGTAGTCAAGCGGATATTTACTCTCTGTTTAGAGGGCTTCGGGCCGTCGCAGATTGCCCGTATTCTGAAAACAGACAGGGTAATCACGCCGACTATCCATTTTCAGCGGACAGGCAGAGCAACGAGAAATACGCCGCCGGACAATCCGTACAACTGGACGGGCGACACCGTAGCCGACATTTTAGAGCGTCCAGAGTATCAAGGGCATACGGTAAACTTCAAGACCTACAAGCAGTCGTACAAGAGCAAAAAGACCTGTTACAATCCCAAAGAAAAGCAACTTGTGTTTGAGAATACCCATGAAGTAATCATAGACGCTGACACATGGGAACGGGTGCAGGAATTGCGGAAGAATAAACGCCGCCCGACGAGGACGGGAAAGACAAATTTGTTCTCCGGCATTGCACGTTGCGCCGACTGTGGAGAAAAGCTGTACTACTGCACAAGCAAGAACTTTGAAGCGCGGCAAGACCACTTTGTTTGCTCCACTTCAAGGCTGAAAGGGAAAGAGGTTTGCCCGACACATTTTATCCGCGCCGTTGTCTTGGAGCAGGGTGTACTCGCTCATATGCGGCTGGTGATTGCCTGTGTGTCTACCCATGAGGAACGTTTTAGAAAAGCTATGGGCGCAAAGCAGAAAGCTGAAGCAAAGAAAGAACTTGCGTCGAAGCGGCGGCAACTAACGCAAGCGGAACGGCGCATTGAAGAATTGGACAGGCTATTTAAGCGTATTTACGAAGATAACACCAACGGGAAACTCTCCGACAGTAGATTTCAAATGCTCTCTGACGATTACGAGCAGGAGCAGGAAGAATTGCGGGAAAAGCTGTTGCAACTGAACGAAGAAATTATACAGCAGGAAGAACAGGCAGAAAACATTGACAGGTTTATCGGTAAGGTACGGAAGTATTTAGACTTGGACGAGCTGATGCCCACTGTCTTGAATGACATGGTAAAGGCGGTATATGTTCACGCTCCCGACAAGTCAAGCGGACATAGGGAACAGCAGATTGATATATCCTATGACCTTGTGGGAATACTCCCCGCGTCCTTGCTGGGTGACCTGTCAAACGGAGAAACGGCATAGCCGAAGCTACGCCGTTTCCCGAAAACAATCTTATGCTGTTTTATGAGTGCCGCCCAAATAGCCAGTTTTTTATCTCTCTTTTGTAAGAAAATTTCTTAGAAATTCTATTACTTCATAAGTTATACTACTTAATAGTCCAATTAAAATCGTTTTCAACCCAATTTCTATATTGTCTAGAGTATCAAAGTTAGAGAATAAGGTGAGTGTAAGTATAACTGCTATAAATATACTGCCAGTCTCTTTTTTTACTATATGTTTTTTGTTCATTTTTAAATCCTTTAATACATTATTGAATATAGATATGAATATGTGCTTCCAAGTGGTTTTGTGTAATCTGAATTTGCATAGAAAGTATAAATTCTAAGCAAACATTGGAATCACCTCTTTTTAGTTTTATTAAATAAAGCATAAATCAAAATTATCAAAAAACAAGACTGTTATTTTTCAAAATTTAATAGTATACTTAATAAGTTAGGGTGAATATAACATAACAAGAGCCATATGGTTAAAATCTGAGCAATACTTGCGGAATTTTTTTATCCTTGACAAATCGTCCCGAAAGCGATTGCTGTTAAAAAAATGAACCTAGAAATTAGCAAATTTTACTAATTTCTAAATTCATTTTACAATCTTAGTCTTTGGCAAAAATATTACAAACTCATTTGTTCTTCTTCTAATTTATTTGCTTTTTCTTCGATTTTGTTTTCTGCTTCTTCGTCCTCATCATCGCGTATAGCTTTTGCTATTGCAACAATCTTGCAACCCTCATCGACCTTCATAATCTTTACGCCCTGAGTTGCACGACCAAGTACGGAAACTTCGCTCGCTCTTATTCTAATAATTATTCCATCTGAATTAATCATCAAAATTTCATCGGTTTCTCCAACGACCATAGCACCTATCAAAGCACCCGTCTTCTTAAATTTAGCTTTATCGTATGTAAGAAGACCTTTGCCTCCACGAACCTGAATCTTATATTCCTCGACAGGAGTACGCTTTCCGAATCCGTTTTCAGTTACAACCATAAGCTGCTGCTCAGGTTCAACAAGTTCCATAGAAACAACTTCATCATCTTTTTCAAGCTTTATAGCTCTTACACCGCCTGCGATTCTTCCCATAGCTCTTACATCCGTCTCTGAGAAACATATACACTTTCCTTTTTTGGTGACTATGATGATGTTGTTACTTCCTGTAGATTGCTTAATTGCAATAAGTTCGTCTTCGTCTTTTAGATTTATTGCTATCAATCCTGTGGTTCTCTTTGTATCAAACTCGTTTAGCGCAGTCTTTTTTATTAAGCCGTTTTTGGTAATAGCAATCAAATATTTATCATCAGAGAACTCTTGAACAGGTATTACCGCTGTAATTCTTTCTCTTTGTAGAAGATTTAAGAAGTTAATAGCAGGAGTTCCTCTTGCCGTTCTGGTTGCTTCCGGAATCTCATATGCTTTGATTTTATGAGCCTTTCCTGTATTTGTAAAGAACATCAGATTATCATGCGTAGATGTCATTACAAGATCTTTTACAAAATCGTTTTCGCGGGTTGTAACTCCTGTAATTCCCTTTCCTCCACGCTTCTGTGCCTTGTATGTATCAGCAGGAACTCTTTTTATATATCCAAGGTGTGTAAATGTTATAGCTACATTTTCTTCTTCAACTAAATCCTCTTCGTCAAACTCACCCTCATCCCTGACAATCTTAGTTCTTCTTTCATCGCCATACTTGTCTCTGATTTCAGTAAGCTCGTCTTTTATAACTCCCATCAAAAGAGATTCATCTGAAAGAAGCGATTTATAATAAGCGATTTTCTTCATCAACTCATTATACTCATTTTCTATTTTCTCGCGCTCTAAGCCTTGTAATCTTGCAAGTCGCATATCTAAAATAGCCTGCGCCTGAAGTTCTGATAGACCGAATCTTTCCATCAAATTTTCTTTTGCATTGCTGTAAGATTCACGAATTGTTTTGATTACCGCATCTATGTTGTCGAGAGCTATTCTCAAGCCTTCCAAAATATGGGCTCTAGCTTCCGCCTTTGATAAATCGAATTGAGTTCTTCTTGTAACAACTTCTTTTTGAAATTTAATATACTCTTCAAGGAACCTTTTGAGATTTAGTACCTCCGGTTTTCCGTCTACAAGCGCAAGCATTATCATGCTAAAGCTGTCTTGTAGCTGAGTATGTTTGTAGAATCTGTTTAATGTTATTTGAGGATTAGCATCCCTTTTTAACTCTATAACTATTCTTATTCCTTCGCGGTTTGATTCATCGCGGATTGCCAATACTCCTTCAACTCTCTTTTCTTTGACAAGATCAGCCATCTTCTCGATAAGCCTTGCCTTATTAACCATATAAGGAATCTCTGTTATCACAATCTGAGATTTTCCGCGATCACTTTCTTCTATTTCACAGCATGATCTAACCTTAACTTTACCTGTTCCGGTTCTATATGCTTCTTTCATTCCAACTTTGCCTAATATCTGGGCACCTGTTGGAAAATCAGGACCTTTTACAATCTTTATTAAGTCCTCTATATCGCATTCGGGTTCGTCTATCACCCTTATAGTAGCATCTATTACTTCTGTTAAGTTATGAGGAGGTATAGAAGTTGCCATACCTACTGCTATACCATTTGAGCCGTTTACCAAAAGATTAGGGAATCTGCTCGGTAATACTACAGGCTCTTTTTCCTCGCCATCAAAGTTATCTCTAAAATCAACGGTTTCTTTATCTATATCCCTTAGCATTTCAAGGGCAAACGGAGTCATTCTGGCTTCCGTATAACGCATTGCCGCAGCTGAGTCACCGTCTACAGAACCAAAATTTCCATGACCGTCAACAAGCATATATCTGGTTGAGAAATCCTGAGCGAGTCTAACCATGGCATCATAAATTGAACTATCACCATGTGGGTGATACTTACCCATTACTTCTCCGACTATACGAGCAGATTTTTTGTGTGCCTTATCCGGAGTTACACCAAGGTGTCCCATACCGTATAAAATTCTTCTATGAACCGGTTTTAGACCGTCTCTCACATCGGGAAGGGCTCTGCCTACGATAACGCTCATCGCATAGTCAATATATGACTTTTTCATTTCCGAGTAAATCTCGTGTTGTTCCAGTCTTGTATCTTCTAAAAGACCTGCCATTAACTTTCCCTCCCTTCTAAATATCTATTTCTGCATATTTTGCATTTTCTTCTATAAACTTCTTACGAGGCGGAACTTTATCTCCCATCAAAATAGTAAATATTTCATCCGCTTGAGAAGCGTCATCCATTGTAATCTGTATCAAAGTACGATTATTAAAATCCATAGTTGTTTCCCAAAGCTGATGGAAGTCCATCTCTCCAAGACCTTTATATCTCTGTATATCAATCTTGTTTTTCTTATTCGAAATTTCGGCTAAAAGTTTCTCCTGTTCCGGTTCCGAATATGTATAATAAACATCTTTACCTTGTTTTGTCATAAATAGAGGCGGCTTTGCCGCATATACATATCCTCCCTCTATTAAAGGTGTCATATGACGGAAGAAGAAGGTTAAAAGAAGTGTTCTTATATGCGCACCGTCTACATCGGCATCCGTCATAATTATTATCTTATGATAACGAAGCTTGCTTGCATCAAAATCGTTTCCTATACCGCAGCCGAAAGCAGTTATCATATTCTTTATTTCTTCAGAGCTGAGAATTTTTTCAGGTCTTGCCTTTTCTACATTAAGAATTTTACCTCTTAACGGCAATACTGCTTGTCTTGAGCGATCTCTTCCCTGTTTTGCCGAACCGCCCGCAGAATCACCTTCGACAAGGAATATTTCCGATAAAGCAGGATCTTTTTCCGAGCAGTCAGCTAATTTTCCAGGAAGTGATGTACTGTCTAAAGCATTTTTTCTTCTGGTTAAATCTCTTGCTTTTCTGGCTGCTTCTCTAGCCCTTGATGCTCTTATACATTTTTCTATTATTATCTTTGCTTCTTGAGGATGCTCTTCTAAATATGCAGTCAGATTATCATTTGTTGCAGTATCTACAAATCCTCTAACTTCACTATTTCCAAGTTTTGCTTTAGTTTGACCTTCAAACTGAGGTTGTGCCAGTTTAACAGAAACTATCGCGGTTATACCTTCACGTATATCTTCTCCTGTTAAAGCAGGGTCACTATCCTTGAGTATCTTTGATTTTTTTGCATAATCATTGATAGCGCGCGTTAAAGCAGATTTCAAACCCGCCATATGAGTTCCGCCATCTGTAGTATTTATATTATTTGCGTAAGAAAGTAAAAATTCGTTGTATCTGTCGGTATACTGTAAAGCAACCTCAACTTCCATACTGTTTTTATTTTCTACCTCGAAATATATTACATCCTTGTGAAGAACTTCCTTATTTTGATTTATGTATTTTACATACTCTTTTAGGCCGCCTTCATAGAAAAAAACATCTTTCTTTTTAGGACTTACTCTATCATCCCCTATAGAAATTTTTATTCCCTTATTTAGGAAAGCCATCTCTCTAAGCCTGTGCTGAAGAGTATCATAATCAAATTCTATAGTTTCAAATATCTCTCCGTCAGGCCAAAATGTGGTTTTTGATCCTGTTGATTTGGATTCACCTATAATTTCCAGCGGTGTTACAGTTTTTCCTCTCTTATATTCCTGACGATATATGTTTCCATTTCTTTTGATTTCAACTATCATATCTGTTGAAAGAGCATTAACAACAGAGGCACCTACACCATGAAGACCGCCTGATACCTTATATCCTCCGCCTCCAAATTTACCACCTGCGTGTAAAACTGTATGAATAACTTCGACAGCCGGAATTCCAAGCTTTGGATGGTTATCTACAGGCATACCTCTACCATCATCCTCTACTGTCAAAGAACCGTCTTTATTTATATTTATCTTTATATGTTTACAATATCCTGCTAACGCTTCATCAACACTGTTATCAACAACTTCATATACAAGATGATGAAGTCCTCTTACACCTGTACTTCCTATGTACATACCGGGTCTTTTTCTAACAGCTTCTAATCCTTCCAGTACCTGAATTTGCGCGGCGTCGTATTGATTATTAACTTTTTCTTCTTTATTCATTACTACCTCGCTTTCCTTTCATTTTTTATAAAACAATCTCATATATTATATATTAAAACAAACAATTTAACAAGTTTTTACCTTATTAAATAAAAAATAATTCCTATGTAATAAAAAATCGCCCTAAGGCGATATTTTAACTATATATTATATATATAATTTTAATATATGTGTTTATAAGATTTTTCCTTTTTCTACATAAAAAACACTTAAATCTTCAAATTTTTCTTTTATATTGCTGTCTATTTCCGTTGTTGTAATAAATAACTGATTTTTTCTCATTGTATCTATGAGAAATTCTTGCCTATTTGCATCAAGTTCACTCATTACATCATCGAGTAATAATATAGCATCTTCTTCAGTTTCTTCTTTTATTAAATTAAGTTCTGCAAGCTTTAAGGACAAAGCACAAGTTCTTTGCTGACCTTGCGAACCGTAGTTTCTCATATCTATATCATTAACTATAAAAGATACGTCATCCCTATGCGGTCCTATTGATGTATTTCTATTTTTTGAATCTATTTTGAAAGATTTTTTTAAGAGCTCATAAATATACTCTTCTTGTTCTGTTATATTTTCTTTTATTTCAATATTTGATTCATAATTTAATCTTAAAACTTCAGTATTTCCACTTATTCCTGAATGTATTTTTGAACTATATTTACTTATTTTGCTTATAAATTCTCTTCTAAGATAGATTACCTCCGCTCCATATTTTGCCAACTGTTTATCCCATATTTCTAAAATAGATAATTCTATATTATCTTCTTTCAGATATGTGTTTCTTTGTAAAAGAGCCTTTTTATAATTTGATAAGCAATTATAGTACTTGGGAGAAATTTGGCTTAATTCTCTGTCTATAAATTTTCTTCTTTTTTCAGGCTCATCTTTCACTATCTTTAGATCTTCCGGTGAAAAAATAACTATTAATATATTTTTTATAAGCTGAGAAGTCTTTGATATATTTTTTTTATCTTTTTTTATATATTTTTCTACAGAATTATTACCCTTTCTTTTTAATGATATTTCAACACTTGTGTCATTTAATTCCTTTTTAGCTTTTACTTTTATCTTCGATACTTCTCTATCAAATTTTACAAGTTCAATATCTTTTGACGTACGAAAAGAACGACCTATAGCTGTTAAATAAATTGCTTCTAACAGATTTGTCTTTCCTTGAGCGTTTTTTCCAAGAATAAGGTTAACATTTTTATTAAATTCAACTTCTAATTTATCATAGTTTCTAAAATTACTTATTTCTATGTTTTCTATATACATTTTACATATTTGTTAATCTTACAGGTAAAACCAGATATTCATAACTTTCTCCCTCCGTAGGAACAATAAGGCAAGGAGAAATACTCGTATTAAATTTCATTATTATTTCTTCATCGTTTATAACTTTTAGTATATCAATTATATACTTAGCATTAAAACCTATATCTAAATCATCACCTGTCTTTTCTGCAAGTAAATCTTCTTTTACATTACCTTCTTCAGAGCGAGAAGTAATGGTTATAACACTATCTCTAACAGCCATTTTTATAAGGTTATTCTTACCTTCTTTTGATAATAATGAAGCTCTTTCAACACATTCCATCAAATCTGCTTTTCTTACTTTTACATTTATGGCAGAAGTTTTAGGAATAATATCTTGATATTTTATAAATTCACCGGCTATAAGACGCATTATCACTTTAATATTGTCAACTATTAAAACAGCACTCTTATTATCTACAAGTATTTTTATGTTTTCTGATTCTGACTTTAAGGAAGTTTCAGAAATAATCTTACTTATTTCATTCATTATTTTTGCAGATATTATAATTTTATAGTCTTCAATATTAACCATATCTTCTAAAGCAATTGCCATTCTATAACCGTCAATAGCAACCATTTTTAGATTGTTATTACAAATTTCAACAAGAATACCTGTAATTACTCCCTTTGTTTGGTCTATACTCGCAGCAAATGATGTTTTTCTGACCATATCTGCAAATTTATTTTTATCAAATATAAGTTCTTTACATTCTTCTTCTGTATTTTTTATATTAGGGAAATCATCTGATGACATTCCTATTAACGAAAACTCAGAGTTTAGGCATTTTATAGTTATTTTTTCATCTTCACAAGTAAATTCTATATCATTATTAGGTAACTTTCTTACTATATCTCCAAAAAGCTTAGCAGGAACTACTATAGAACCATCTTCAGTGTTTGTAACATCAATACAGTTTTCTATTGTTATATCCATATCAGAAGCTGTAAATATAGCATTGTTACCTTTTATTTCTATATTTATGCCTTTTAATGTCGGTATAGTAGTTCTTGTGCTTATAGCTTTTGATACTATATTAAGAGTTTTTGTTAAATCTGATTGATTACAAGTGAATTTCATAAATAACCTCCGCAAATAGCAATTTTATTAATAAATTAAGTTATTAATATTAGTAATAAGGGTTGTGGAAACAGTGGAAAAATGATATATACATTGATTTTATAATATTTTTTATCCTAATTTATAGGAGTATAAACCTGAGGATAACTCTTTTTATATTTAGGATAAATTATATCATATCTAATTCCTCTTTTATTTTGCTTATCTCTTCTTTAAGTTCTTTATTATGTTTTAGTTCGTCTTCTATTTTATCGCAGGCATGCTTAACTGTAGAATAGTGTTTACCTCCAAATATTTTACCTATTCTTGGAAGTGAATAATCAGTAGATGTTCTACATAGATACATGGCAATCTGTCTAGGATAAGCAAAAGTACTTTTTCTGCTGTCTGATTCTAAATCTGATATTTTTATTTTATAATGTTTAGAAATAGTAGATTTTATTTTTTCAGGTGTAACACTTCCGCCTATTGAAATAATATCTTTAAGATAACGTTTAGCAAGAGTCATATCTATATTTACTTTATACATTTGCGAAAAAGCGTGAATTCTGGTAAAAGCGCCTTCTAGTTCTCTTATATTATCTTTGATTTTTTCTGAAATAATACTTATTACCTGTTCAACATCACTATCAACTTCAACATTTAGAATTTCAGCTTTTTTTCGAAGTATTGCTATTCGCGTTTCATAATCTGGCGGAGCTATTTCAGCAATAATATTCCAACCGAAGCGAGATCTTAACCTTTCGTCTAATTTTACAAGTTTATTTGGGGGTCTATCTCCGGAAAGAATTATTTGTTTATTATCTTCGTGAAGAGCGTTAAAAGTATGGAAAAATTCTTCTTGTATTCCTTCTTTCCCTTCTAAAAATTGAATATCGTCAACTAAAAGAACATCAGCTTTTCTGTATTTAGCTTTGAATTCAAAGGCTTTTCCTTCTTGAAGAGCTTTGATGAAGTCGTTTGTAAACGTTTCTGATGAAACATATAAGATTCGCATATTCTCATTATTTTCAAGAAGATATATGCCTATTGCATTCATCAAATGAGTTTTTCCAAGTCCTGACTTTCCATATATAAATAATGGGTTATATGCATTTGATGGTGTTTTAGCTACTGACATACATGCAGAATATGCAAATTTATTACTTTCTCCAACGACAAAATTATCAAATGTAAATTTAGGGTTGAAAATTTTCTCTTTATTCGAATAAAAATTCAAATTAAAAGCAGTAGATTTTTTACTTTCATCTATTATTTTTGTTTTTTCCTCGTAATCATATGATGTTTTAATTACAACCCTATAATTTTTTTTGATTATTGACTTGAAACTTTCTTCAAAAAAGTGCTTATATCTTTTGTTTAGAATATTACAAGTAAACTCTTTATCTGTTGATAATTCAATGAGGTTTGGGTTATCTAATATATTATGTATATTTACTTTTGAAATAAAAGAATCATATGTAGCTTGGGTAACGTTATTTTTAATATCAAGAAGGACTTTTTCTAAAATTTCTTCTTTGTTCAATATTAAATTCCTCCTTAAAAATATAGTAAATATATTGTATAGAAAAACGTTAATTAAAACAAGGTAATTTCGCTTTTTAATTATATATTTTAATTATATAAAAAGGATATATTATAAAAAGTTATCCACAAGGTTTTTAATATAAAAGGTGTTTATTTTAGAGTTATACTTAGACTTATCCACATGTTGAGGATAACTTTATACATACTTATCCACATATATTATAAACCTTGAAATAAACTTTCATATTGTATATTATCGTGTAATTCAGAAGCTCCTTGTGTCCATGCTTGCCATACCCTCCTTATGGGCGTTATATTATCAATACATCTATACCATTCTAATTATACTAACAGAATTATCAAAAAAATAAAAGACTTGTTTTTTTGATAATTCTAATTTATTCTTTATTTAATATATTAGTTAATAGAAAGGGGTGATTCCAATGTTTCTTTATTTATAGTATATATTTAGTTTAAGAACGAAAATAAAGAAAGTGAGAATTAATTAAAATGAAGAAATTAAGAATCTTATCAGTAATATTCATTTTAACCCTATTATCGTCTATATCTGCATTTGCAGACACCACCGAAATGCCACCTTTAAATAAAGATATTCCACGTATTGAAATTCCTCAGATGACACGAATTGATGGTTATTACGTTTGGAATATTGTTCAAAAGAGCAGATTGTCGAATGAGTATGGCTCTTGGAAATATGGTCCATCAGGATATGGAGAGGGCACAATAACGCTAACCGATTCAACATCATCAGGCATAACCGTGACTAACACTATCAGTGGTTCTTTCACGAGCATTGCAACAATCAGTGTAGCACTAGGCGTAAGTATAAATAAAGCCGACTCTCACTCCGTTAGCTACTCTCATTACATTCCTGCTGGGCAACACCATCAAATTATCTATAGACCATGTTTTGCAGTATATAAAGTTGTAGAAAAACAATATTATGTTGATCATGGTTCATCAGTACCAACAGGAAACACTAAAACCTGTTATGTTCGAGTTTGGATAAATTGGGATTACTCATGGCGTAATATTTAATTGGTAATGATATGAAAAAAAATATTATATATATAATTATGACAGCAATGGGGATTCATTTTCTTGTGGTGTCGTTACTATGCACCTTTATTTTTGAAAAAATACAATTTATTGCATATAAGCAGGCGACTGCAGACTGCATATATTATCTATATGAATTCCCATTAAACATTGTATTTTCTATAAGTGTAATTATGCTTATTGCGGGTATAATAGGAATCGTTAAAACAAAATAATTGATATAATGTATTCATAAAACAAACTAGCTAAATAGCCAGTTTGTTTTATATTTCCATCTCCATATCAACATCTTTTGATATGCTACGACCACTTTCTTTATTTTTAATCTCTCTAGTAGCTCTTTCCATTGCCCTTTCTATTGGATTAAAGCTATTACGCTCACTTTCAGTATCGTCCTCTTGATATATTGTGTCAATTTTACCACTGCTATAATCTGCAAGTAATTGTTCTACTTCTTTTCCTATATTGCCATTTTCGTCAATCATTCTAACTAAATACTTTTCACAAGATACTTCTTCACCATTAATTCCTTTTAAATCAAGGAATCTTGGTTCAACTATTAAAGATATGTACTTATTCCTTTCCTAGTTCCAAAAGCTTTTGTCCTTGGTCTCCTTGTGCTTGTAATACATATTATTTATTAGCTCTTTTATCTATTGTAGATATATTATAAATACCTGCTGGAAGCTGAAACAGATAGAGCAGATAAAACAGAAAACTAGCTAATTAATAAAAAAGAAAATATTGATGAAACGAGAAACATAAATAGCAACTCAAGTTGTATCAGAATTTTTCTCAAAGTGTAACATATGTGTTGACAACTAAGAGAAATTGTAGCAACATGCTTAAATCTTGTATTGACATAGTTTGTATATCAATATAAAATTAATTAGTATGCATTTTTGAAATTTAGAAAATGTAATTTAAGTTTACAAAGAGGAGGTAAAACTAATGAAACAGACATTTCAGCCTAAGAATAGGCAGAGAATGAAAGAACATGGCTTTAGAAAGAGAATGGCTACAAAGAATGGTAGAAATGTTCTTAAGAGAAGAAGAGCTAAGGGAAGAAAAAGACTTTCTGCTTAGTAATTATTTTTTAGTATGTTAAGACCTAATGTAATAAGAAAAAAATCCGATTTTAACAATATATATAATAAAGGTAAGTCGGTAGGAGATAAATACATAGTATTATTCTGGAAAAAAAATCACCTAAGCTATAACAGAACTGCATTTTTAGCAAGCAAAAAAGTTGGTAATAGCGTTAAAAGAAACCGTGCAAGGCGCCTTATGAAGGAAGCTTATAGAAATATTTACGATAAAATAGGTGTCGGTTATGATTTGATTTTTATTGCCAGAAATAGCATTAATGATAAAAAAGAACTTGATGTAGAAAAATCAATTTATTCTGCTTTGAAAAGAGCGATAATAAAAAAAAATGCTTAAATTTATAGGAAAAGTAATATCATTTTTGATGATAAAAATGATAAGATTCTACCAAATTTTTATATCTCCATTATTTCCTAAGACATGCAGATTCTATCCTACGTGTTCAACTTATTGCATACAGGCACTACAAAAGTATGGCCCTATCAAGGGTGGCTACTTAGGTATTAAGCGAATTTTGAAGTGTCGACCCGGAAACCCCGGTGGATATGACCCTTTGAAATAACGGAGGAATTTAGTATATGGCTTCTTTATTAAACTTTTTAGCCAAACCGTTCAGTGTACTACTCTCTTTCTTTTATAGCGTTACAGGTCATTACTGGCTTTCAATCGTACTTTTATCTGTTTTGATAAGAGTAGCAATGTATCCTCTATATAAGAAACAGATTCTTTCTACCTCTGGAATGGCTGATATTCAGCCAAAGGTTAAGGAAATTCAAAGAAAGTATGCTGATAATAAAGAAATAATGAATCAGAAGATTGCTGAATTATACAAGGAATCAGGTTTCAACCCCGGCGCGGGTTGTCTTCCTATGCTTGTTCAGTTAATTGTAATCTCCGGTCTTTTTGTTCTGCTCAGATATCCTCTAAACTACATTAATGATGAAAACATGGTATTTGCAGTACACGAATCCTTCCTTTGGATTAAGGATTTATGTCAGCCTGACCCGTGGATTCTACCGATACTTTCGGGTATCGCAACATTCTTCTCATTCTCTATGTCACAGCAAAATCAGTTGGGACAACAGGGAGCGAATATGGGAATGGGAATGATGAAATATCTTTTCCCAATTATGATAGTTTGGCTGGGAAGAGCATATCCGGCAGGTCTTGCAATATACTGGTTTATAAGTAATTTTACACAAATTTTCTTTAACATAAGATTTAATAAATTAAAAAAAGAACTAAAAAATAAAGAAAAAAATAAAAAAAAGAAAAAATAATTAAGTATTCGCGTACACTCATTGGAGGAATCTATATATGAAAGTTTCGGAAAAATGGGGAACCGATATAGATACCGCAGTTGAACTGGCATTACAAGAACTTGGTGTCGGTAGAGACGAGGTAGAAATTGAAGTACTCGAGCAACCTTCAAGAGGATTTTTTGGAATAGGATCAAAACTTGCTTTAGTTAGAGTAACAGTAATGGAAAATGAACCGGAAGCTACTAACGATAAAGAAAAGCGGGAATTTGACGTAAAAAATCAAGAAACAACTATTGAAGAAGCAAAGGTAGGTAAAGAACCCGTTTCTGAGATTATGTCTGAGCAAAAACAAAAGGCGACATCTCAGAAAAAGAGAAAGAAAAAAAATCAGAAGAACGAAAAGAGAGATGATGAAAATAAAAATGCATCAGAATCAGTTCTTCCTGAATTTGATATGTCATCTCTAAAAGATTTGGATGATGAAAATGTGGCGCTTGTATTCCTAAAGGGATTAATAAGCGAAATGGGAATTGAACTGAATGTAGTTGGAAAAACCGATGATACTGATTTATTCTTCTTTTTAGAGGGAAAAGATTCAGGTACTGTCATAGGTAAAAGAGGTGCAACTCTTGATGCAATTCAATATTTAACCAGCCTTGTTGTAAATAAGGATAATGGTGAATATGTTCGTGTGGTAGTAGATGCCGAAAACTATCGCGCAAAGAGGGAAAAATCATTGGAAAAATTAGCTAGAAGATTAGCCGATAAGGTAGCGAGAACTCGCAGACCGTTTAAGCTTGAACCAATGAATCCTTACGAGAGAAAAATTATACATGCAACACTACAGAAAGATCCACGCGTCACAACCAAAAGTGAAGGACAGGATCCTTATAGAAGGGTTCATATCGAACTAAAATAGTAGATTAGGCTGTCGCGTAGCGGCAGCCTTTTGTAATCAGAGGATTTATTTTATGGAAAATACAATAGCTGCAATAGCAACACCGCCGGGTGAAGGTGGAATAGGAATTATAAGGATTAGCGGGATTAAAGCTTTAGATATTTTATCGAAGGTTTTTGTTCCTGCTGATAAAAGGCTAAATCCCGGAAATAATCACAGACAGCTTATATATGGTCATATTATGGATGAAAAAAACCATATAGTTGACGAAGTTCTAGCTGTCTATTTTCCTGCCCCAAAGACATACACGGCGGAAGATATTGTAGAAATAGATTGTCACGGAGGAGCTGTTCCTTTGTCTAATACACTTTCGCTTGTTCTTAGAAACGGAGCTGAATTAGCTGAACCTGGCGAGTTTACCAAAAGAGCTTTTTTGAATGGGAGACTTGATTTGTCTCAAGCAGAAGCGGTAATAGATATTATAAACTCAAAAACTAATTACTCCTTTGATCTTGCTATGCAGCAACTCAGAGGGAAATTTTCCGATGAGATAAACCGAATTAGGAAGGCATTAACGGATGTTCTTGTGGATGTAGCTGTTAACATAGATTATCCGGATGAAGATATAGAAGAAATAGTATACAAAAAACTCAAGTCGGATTTAGAGAATATCAAAAATGAAATTGTGTATTTAATAAATAGCTCAGATACGGGAAGAATACTCAAAGAAGGATTAAATGTTGCTATAATAGGAAAACCAAATGTAGGGAAATCCTCTTTGATGAACGCAATTCTTAGGGAATCTCGAGCTATAGTTACAGATATTCCGGGAACAACGAGAGATACAATAGAGGAGCTTATAAATATTAAGGGGATACCTGTTAATTTAATAGATACAGCCGGTATAAGAGAAACGGAAGATATAATCGAAAAGATAGGTATAGATAAAACAATTAATTCTTTAGAGTCGGCAGATTTGATTATATTTATGATAGATACATCTTTAGGAATTACTGAGGAAGATTATAATATCATAGAGAAAATGGATAAATCTAAAACCGTAATTTTATTTAACAAAGCAGATAAAGAGAAAAAAATTTCAAGTAGGGAAATGGAAAATTTTGCTGACGGAATAAAATATATAGTTACTTCAATGAATGATAAAAAATCAATTGAAGAAATAGAAAATATAATTTTCACCAGGGGCGGGGGAAATTTACTACTCGGAAAGTTCGGTGAAAATGAAAACAAATGTGTTTTTAGGAATGAAAACAGCAATATAGTTATAAATGCAAGACATAAAAGAATGTTGGAAGAATCGAGAGATTCCATAGTTGATTCTATTTGTGCAATAGAAAATAACATTCCTTTAGAGTTTTTGGAAGTAGATATCAGAAATGCATATGAAAGACTTGGTTTTATAACGGGTGATTCTGTTCAGGATGATGTTATAAATGAAGTTTTTAGCCGTTTCTGCTTGGGCAAATAATTTTTAATCTAATTATCGTAAAGTAAATACGGAGAACTAAATGAGTCAATATTTAATGGGAGAGTATGATGTAATTGTTATAGGAGCCGGTCATGCCGGTTGTGAAGCGGCGCTTGCTTCAGCCAGAATGGGCAGTAAGACAATTATGTTTTCAATAAATCTTGAAGCTATAGCGATGATGCCTTGTAATCCCTCTATTGGAGGAACCGGAAAGGGTCATCTTGTCAGAGAAATAGATGCTCTCGGTGGAGAAATGGGAGTTAATATAGATAAAACTTTTATTCAAAGCCGAATGCTGAATACCGCAAAAGGTCCGGCTGTGCATTCCCTCAGAGCGCAGGCAGATAAATATAAATATCATCTGGAAATGAAAAAAACTATAGAAAAACAAGAAAATCTATATATGAAACAAGATGAAATCGTAGATTTGATAATAGATGACGGACAAGTTTGCGGGGTAATTACAAAGAATAACGCAGTATATAAGTCAAAAGCGGTAATAATGGCTACAGGTACTTTTCTTTGCGGGAAGATATTTATTGGCGACAGTGTTTATTCAAGCGGCCCTAATGGACTTGCGCCTGCCATTGAGCTTTCGGGCAAACTGAAGAAATACGGCATAGCATTAAGGCGTTTTAAGACAGGGACTCCTGCGAGAGCTCTTGCCTCAAGTTTTAATTACTCTTTGATGCTTGAGCAAAAAGGCGATGAGCAAATTGTTCCGTTTTCATTTCTTAATGACAAATTGGAAAAAGAACAAGTTTCGTGCTGGCTGACATATACAAATGCGAAGACGCATAAGATAATAAGAGATAATTTCCATAGGTCGGCTTTGTTTGGCGGTCAGATTGAAGGAATAGGTCCCAGATATTGTCCGTCGATAGAAGATAAAATAAACAGGTTTGCCGATAAAGAAAGACACCAGCTGTTTATAGAGCCTGAAGGTCTCGATACAGAGGAAATGTATATTCAAGGTATGAGTTCAAGCTTGCCTGAAGATGTGCAAAGAGATTTTTATCAAAGTATAGACGGATTGAACGATATTGTTATTACAAGACCTGCATATGCTATAGAATATGATTGTATAGATCCTCTTGAGCTTAAGCTTAATTTAGAGAGCAGGGTAATAAAGAATTTATTTTGTGCAGGGCAGCTCAATGGCAGTTCCGGATATGAAGAAGCTGCCGCTCAAGGATTGATGGCAGGAATTAATGCGCATTTGGCAATAAATGGTAAAAAACCGTTTGTACTCGGAAGAAATGAGGCTTATATTGGCGTTTTAATCGACGATTTGATAACTAAAGGTACAAATGAACCTTACAGAATTATGACCAGCAGAGCGGAATATAGGTTGCTTCTGAGGCAAGACAACGCAGACGACAGATTAACAGAGAAGAGTTTTGAGATAGGACTGGCATCCGAAGACAGATATAGAAGACTTCAAAGAAAAAAAGAAGAAGTAAATAATGAAATAGAAAGATTAAAGTCAACATTTGTAAGCGCAGGAGAAGTAAATATTTTTCTGGAAAAAATTAACAGTTCGCCGGTTGAGGGACGAATGAGCCTTGCTGATTTACTTAAGCGACCGGAAGTGAATTATGAAAATTTGTTAGAAATAGACAAGGAAAGACCGGAGCTTTCACCTCATGCAAAGGCGCAAATATCAGTAGAAATAAAATATCAAGGGTACATAAAAAAACAGATAGACCAAGTTGAAAAATTTAAGAAACTGGAAAAAAAGCCTATTCCTTTGAATATTGATTACTCTAAAATTGAAGGTCTGAGAATAGAAGCGGCTCAAAAACTTGATAAAATTAAGCCCGTATCAATGGGGCAAGCATCCAGAATCTCGGGGGTATCACCCGCAGATATAAATGTTCTTCAAATATTTTTAGAAAGGGAGAGGCGTCTTGAAAAATCTAAATCTTAGGCAGGAATTGATAGAGCTTGGATTGCCTCATGATGACAAAACACTTGAATGTTTTGATTTGTATATGAAGGGAATTTTAAGCTGGAATACGAAGGTTAATCTCACGGCAATATTGGGTGAAGATGAATTCATAGAAAAACATTACATAGACTCTCTTCAAATTTCGCAGCTGGGTGTCATAAAATCAGGAAGTAAGGTTATCGATATTGGAACAGGAGGCGGTTTTCCCGGTATACCTCTTGCTATAATTTATCCGGAATCAAATTTCGTTTTGGCAGACTCATTAAACAAGCGTCTGAAAATAATAAAAGAGCTTGCGGGAGATTTGTCTATAAAAAATGTTGAGGTACTGCATGGCAGGGCAGAGGACATAGGACAGAATGCGGAACACAGGGAACAATATGATTGTTGTGTATCAAGAGCAGTTGCGAATCTTTCCACCTTATGTGAATACTGCCTGCCTACAGTAAAATTAGGCGGAACGTTTATCGCGTATAAAAGCGGAAATATAGAAGACGAAATTAAGACGGCAAGCAAAGCGATACATATTTTAGGTGGAGGGAATATAGAAACTTTTCATGTCGGCGGCAATAATAACACTCACTGTCTTGTTAAGATAGAGAAAATAAAAAATACACCGAAAAAATATCCGAGAAAAGCCGGAACACCGTCAAAACAACCACTATAAACAATAAATAAAAGGAATGTTTCACGTGAAACATTCCTTTTGTACATAAAAAAGTGGAAAGTTTGTGTGAAGTGGTATATAATTAAAAAAGGTCCATTTTCGATTATGGAGGATAAAAAATTGGGAAAAGCAATAGCAATATTTAATCAAAAGGGTGGAGTAGGTAAAACAACTACAAATATTAATCTTGGAGCATGTTTGGCTCTTTTAGATAAGAAGGTTTTAATACTGGATATTGACCCTCAAGGGAATACGACAAGCGGTATAGGAATAAAGAAAAAAAGCCTTGATTATACAGTTTATGATTTATTAATCGGTGAGGATTTTGATACGGAAAAAGCCATTCTGCACACTAACATAAAGGGACTGGATATAATTCCCGCAAGCGTTGACTTAGCAGGTGCTGAAATCGAATTAGTACAACTTGAAGGCAGAGAACAAAGACTCAGAAAAGCCATAGATAAGGTAAGAAGAAAGTATGATTATATATTTATTGATTGTCCGC
The DNA here is from genome assembly GCA_034180045.1 of Eubacterium sp. GTDB lineage: Bacteria > Bacillota > Clostridia > Peptostreptococcales > Anaerovoracaceae > Eubacterium_B. The sequence continues at coordinate 35,447 of JAXFOY010000023.1, read as the reverse complement.
CTTCTCTTGGACTTTTAACAATTAACTCGCTTACTGCCGTCCAAAGCGTACTTATCCCTATTCAATGCGAATTTTATGCATTGGAGGGTGTTAGCCAACTTGTAAGTACTATAGATATAGTAAGAAAAAATCTCAATACGGACTTAGAAATAGAAGGCGTTATTCTTAGCATGTTTGACGGGCGTACAAATCTGTCGGTTCAAGTTGTTCAGGAAGTAAAAAAATATTTCGGTCCTAAAGTTTACTCCACGGTAATTCCGAGGAATATAAGACTTGCAGAAGCGCCTAGCTACGGTATGGCAATTACAGAATATGATCCTAAATCAAAGGGAGCGGAAGCTTACAGAGAATTTGCAGAGGAATTCCTCGAAAGGGAGGAAGAATGATGACAAGCAAGATTAAGAATCGGGGGTTAGGAAGAGGCTTGGATGCACTTTTTGCTGATCGCGAAGTCACAGTAAACGGGCAATTAGATGAAAAAAAATCTGATGAGTTCGGAGACAGCATAAAATACATAAGCATAAACGACATAAAGCCGAATCACAGCCAGCCGAGAAAAGAATTTGACCCGGAAAAAATTTCAGAGCTTGCAAAATCTATTGAAGAACATGGAATTATTCAGCCTTTGGTTGTTACTAAAGCTGAGGTTGGGTATGAACTTGTTGCAGGGGAGAGGCGCTGGAGAGCAGCCAGAGAAGCTGAACTGAAAAAAGTTCCGTGCCTTATTAGAGAGTTCACAGAAGAAGAAAATATGCTTGTTGCTATAATTGAAAATATGCAGCGAGAGGATTTGAACCCGATAGAAGAAGCTGAAGGGCTTGAGAAAATGATTAAGGTGTATGGATTTACACAGGACAAAGTTTCGAAAAGTGTCAGCAAATCAAGACCTTATATAACAAATGCGTTAAGACTCTTGAATTTACCCGAAACCGTGAGAAAAGAGGTTGCAAACGGAAATATTTCAGCAGGTCATGCAAGAGCTATATTGTCAGCGACCGGGCAAAAGAAACAAGAGGAACTATGCAGGCGCGTTATTTCCGAGGGTCTGTCTGTTAGAGAAACCGAAAACTTGGCGGGGAAGGAAAAACAAAAGCGAAACAAACCGCTAAAACGCGTGAAATCAAGGGAAATACTAAGCGTAGAAAATGAACTTAAAGATATCTATGGAACCAAAGTTAACATAGAGGCAAAAGGAAAGGGAGGTTCTATACAGTTACACTATTATAGTGTCGAGGAGTTAAACAGGCTGATAGAAATTCTCAGGGTAGGCAATAGTAATTCCTAATTGTGGAGAGGAAAGAAATGACCGAAAAAGTAGCTAAACGAATAATTTCGGCAAATATTCCTATACCGATGTGTATAGTGAGCAGTGCAGGCAAAATAATCAGTGCAAATAGATTTATCGACCAGGTTTTTTTGTATAAAGGAATAGAAGATGCGGATTTTTTTGCCCTAACAGGTATAAAGATAAAATCACTTCTAACTGAAGACAACAATAAGGTTTTGCTGGAAAGAAACGGTCGTAAGTTTAGAGTTGTTGTAGATGGTGAAAAGAGTGAATACGGCGATGATGTAATTGTATTCTTTAAGGATGTGACAAAGTATGAGGATCTTAAGGAAAAATATGAATCCGAAAAGGTTTGCGTGTGTCGCATAAGCGTGGATAATTACGATCAATTTACAGATTCGGTGACACCTGAAACAGGGATGTCCGTTACGAGTCAAGTCGACCGCATCATAAGAAAATGGGCGGCGGATATGTCGGCTTCACTAGATAAGATAAAAGACACGTTATATAATGTATATTTTCAGAACAGCCATGTGGATGAACTATTAAAAAACAAGTTCTCTATATTGGACGATGTAAGAAAGATAGAAACGGGAGCCGACTTTCCTTTGACGCTCAGTATGGGAATAGGTATTAACGGTTCAAATATACTCGAAACATCCGAATATGCAGCGGCAGCTTTAGACCTTGCTTTAGGACGCGGGGGAGACCAAGCGGTTGTAAAAGATCAAACCGAAATCAGTTATTTTGGCGGTAAAACCCAATCGATAGAAAAAGGAAGCAAAGGGAAATCAAGAATAATAGCGCATGCGCTCAGAAAATTGATTGAACAGTCCGATAGAGTCCTGATTATGGGACACCAAAATGCGGATATGGATGCGTTCGGATCGGCTCTTGGCATATATCGGATATGCATAAACAGCGGAACAGAAGCTCATATTGTCATAGATGAAGTAAACGATTCAATGCAAGCTGTTTACAATCAGGTTAGAAGTACTCAAAATTACAATTTAATTTCAACGGAAAAAGCAAATTCTCTAATTAAGAGCGACACTCTTTTAGTTGTAGTTGACACACAAAGACCTAGCTATTTAGAGGCTCCGGAGCTTCTTGATAAAACAGAACGGGTAGTGGTAATTGACCATCATCGCAGGGCTGAAGACTTTATAACCGGAGCGACGCTGTCATATATAGAAACTTATGCTTCATCCACAGCTGAACTGGTAACAGAGATGCTTCAATATGTGACCGTAAGGAAATCTCTGGTTAAGCTGGAAGCGGAGGCACTGCTTGCAGGCATGACTGTTGATACAAATAGATTTGCGGTAAAGACAGGTGTGAGAACTTTTGAGGCTGCGGCTTGGCTAAGACGGGCAGGAGCGGACACGACTGAAGTAAAGAGATTTTTTCAGATAGATGCGGGAACTTTTAGAGTAAGGGCAAAGGCTATTGCGGACGCAAAATTCCATGATGGCGGTATTGCGACATCTATTTGTGAAGGACATAACCAAGATGCCCAGGTCATAAACTCACAAGTTGCGGACGAACTTCTTAACATAAAAGGCATTAAAGCAAGTTTTGTTGCAGGAATAAACGAAAGAGGTGTGACTTGCATCAGTGCAAGATCACTAGGAGATATAAATGTGCAGGTGCTGCTTGAGAAGATAGGCGGCGGCGGGCATTTGAACACGGCGGGAGCACAGGTGACGGATGCACCGGATGCGGTTATTCAGACTGTGATGTCCCTACTGGAAAAAGGAGAAAAAAATGATAGTAATTCTTAAACAGGATGTTAAAGGTACAGGAAAAGCCGGAGAAGTGGTGAAGGTAAATGACGGTTTTGCCAGAAATATGCTTCTAAGAAAAGGACTTGCAATAGAAGCAACAGAGGGAAATATCAGAAGTTTGGAGAAACAAAAGGCTTTGCAGCTTCAAAAAGAAAAAGAAAATAAAGAAAGAGCTGTTAAGCAGGCTGAAGAACTCAAGTCAAAGAAAGTTGTGATTAAAGCAAAGTCCGGTGAAGGCGGAAAGCTTTTCGGATCGATTACATCAAAGGACATAGCAGACGCAATGAACAGTCAGCTTGGAATGAATGTTGAGAAAAAGAAAATAGAGCTTGCCGGTCCGCTTAAGCAACTGGGAAGTTATGAAGTGGTAATAAAGCTTTATCAGGAAATTAAAGGTGTGCTCAAAGTAGAGCTTGTAGACTAGGAGCTGGGAAAAAATGGGAGAAAAGATACCTCCACATAATAAAGAAGCGGAGCAGTCCACTCTAGGAGCGGCTATGCTCAATAAGGACGCACTTTTTGATGTGTTGGAAGCAGTGAAAGCGGATGACTTCTACGATGCGGCACACAAGGAAATCTACAACGTAATTTTTGATTTGGCAAGAACAAACACATCGGTTGATATTGTAACTGTGTGTGACGAATTGAAAAAGCGAGGAAGTTTGGAAATTGCCGGGGGCAGGGCATATGTTGCTTCCCTTCCGTCAATAGTTCCGTCTGCGATGAATGCGGTAGGATATGCAAAGATTGTAGCGGAAAAGGCGCAGCTTAGAAGACTGATAATAGCCGCGGACGATATTAGAGAAAAGAGCTTTGAGGAGAGTCAGGATGCCGAGTATATTCTTGACCATGCCGAGCAAAGCATTTTTGAAATTGCCCAAAAACGCCAGAAAAATGATTACGCACACATCAAGGATGTAATGATTGAAAATCTGGAAATGATAGATAGGGCTATCAAAGCGGAAGGAAATATAACCGGAGTTCCGACAGGGTTTAAGGAACTTGATAAAATAACGGGCGGTCTTCAACGTTCAGACCTTATTATTCTTGCGGCAAGACCTGCTATGGGAAAAAGTTCATTTGCGCTCAACGTGGCTCTAAATGCAGCTAAACGAGGTTCGAAAGGGATTATAATATTCAATCTTGAGATGTCAAGCGATCAACTTGGGCAAAGGCTCCTTTCAATGGAGAGCAATATAGAATTGTCTAACATCAGAAAGGGTAAGATTGAGCGAAATGACTGGCAGAAAATCAACATAGCTACCGATATTCTTTCAAAGACAAATATTACTATTGATGATACTCCGGGTATCAGCATGATGGAAATGAAGAATAAATGTCGCAGGATGAAGGCTGAATATGGTTTGGATTTGGTAGTTATAGACTATTTACAGCTTATGAACGCAGAAGGCAAATCGGAAAGCAGACAACAGGAAATAAGTAAGCTTTCAAGATACCTGAAGCTTTTAGCCAGGGAAATGGACTGCCCTGTTCTTGTTTTGTCACAGCTTTCTCGTGCACCTGAACTTAGAAGTGATCACAGACCTATGCTTTCAGACCTGAGAGAATCAGGTTCTATTGAGCAAGATGCGGACATGGTTATCTTCTTATATAGAGATGACTACTATAACGAGGAGAACAGTGAAAAACCAAATGTATGCGAAGTTCATATTGCAAAACATAGAAATGGTGAAACGGCAACCCGGGATTTGACATGGGTAAAAAAATACACCAAGTTCAGTGATATGGTCTAAAGGAACTCCGCATAAAACTAAGGTATTTGATGATGCCTGTAATTGCTAGATTGATATAGGAGAAATCCATGAAATATATAAAATCAAAAAAGCGAGATATGTATTTGGGGGATATATCCATCGAAAATATCTTCATAAACGAATTTCTTGCTATGGCGCCGGGTGATTTTGTTAAGGTATATTTGTATGCCAGACTTTACGCAGAGCTTGGATACACTCTCGATGATGAAGAGATGTCAAAGCAACTCGGCATTTCTATACAAAAAATATTGGAAGCCTGGGAGTACTGGGATAACATGGGGGCTGTAAAAAGGTATTTTCTCGATGATACAAAACTCGAGTTTGCAATCGAATTTGTAGATTTGAAAGAACAATTATACGGAAGCGGCGAAAATGACGACCTCCCGGACTCGCAAGGTGTAGAACCTACAAATATATTCGGAAATGATGTTATCGTTGAACTTATGCCAAAAATAGAGAAAAGGTTGGGGCGTACCTTATCGAGTAGCGATATGCAGACGGTTATATCGTGGATAAGCGATATTAAGGCGACTCCAGAGGTTGTGGAGAGAGCCGTGGCATACTGTGCGGGGAAGAGCAAGACGAGTTTCAAGTATATTGAGAAGGTCATAGAAGAGTGGAGCAGAAAAGGAATTAGAACAAGTGATGATGTTTCTGCTCATTTGGAAAATACAGATCAAAAATATGTTAGATACAGACGCGTGATGAAAGCGCTCGGGTTCAGCCGTAATCCGTCTGAGGAAGAGCAAAGGCTCATGGACGCTTGGTTCGATGAGATGGGATTCAAGATGGATAAGGTGCTTGAGGCATGCAGTAAAACATCCGGAATATCAAATCCAAATCTGAAATATGTGAACTCTATTTTGGAAAATTGGCAAAAAGAAGCCGGCGATGCAAATAGAGATGTAAATGAACGCAAACCGGTAAGTCAGGCAGTGCTAAATAAATATTATGATTATTTAAGAGAAAGAGCCGAAAGCGACGCTGATAAAAGGCGTGATGAAATATATTTGAAACTGCCTGAAGTTAAGGAACTTGACGAAACCATCAGAAATATAAGTATGGAGCTGTCAAGAATGATGCTTACAGGCGGAGATAACGGACAGGCAAAGAGTCTAAGCGATGATATGGATATGCTCTGGCAGGAGCGTGCCATTATTTTGACAGAAAATAATTACGACATGGATTATACGGATATAAAATATAAGTGCAATCTTTGCGACGATACGGGGATTAAGGATACGGGAGAGAGATGTTCTTGCATAGAACAAAGAATGATTGAGGCTGAAGAATGGCAAAATCAACGAGAAAAAAGAAGAAAAAATTAAATATTGGAAGATTCATTCTATCTTTGATAGTTGTTTCACTTTTGATAGGTTGCGGGTTTTCTATTAAGAAAATTATACAGCTTCATCTCGAGAAGAGCCGACTTCAAGAGACACAGAAAGTTTTGGAAAGTCATAGAGATGATTTGACCGCGGAACTAAAAAATGTCAATGAGCTGGATTATATTGAAGAACAGGCAAGAAAACAGCTTAAAATGATAAAGCCGGGTGAGGTTTTGTATGTCCTTGATGATGAAAAACAGGCCGGAAAAGATAATGCGGGTGAGGAAAAGAAATGAATGCTGGTAAACTTGTGATAAACGAGGTTATTGTAGTCGAAGGCAGGGATGATACGGCAGCAATCAACAATGCCGTCAAGGCTGTCACAATTGAAACTCACGGCTACGGAATTTCTTCATCTACATGGGAAAAGCTTGATGTTGCCTACAAAACAAAGGGTTTAATAATTATGACGGATCCGGACTATGCCGGAAGGCTCATAAGAGAGAGAATAATTGCAAGATACCCTGAGGCAAAGCAAGCTTTTTTGACTGCCGAAAAGGCGAAGAAAAAGGATGATATCGGAATTGAAAACGCAGCTCCGGAAGATATTGTTGCAGCGCTTAAAAGAGCGAGATGCACGCTCTCGGATGGAAGGGCGGAATTTGGCACGGCGGATTTAGAAAAAAATCGTCTTGTAGGAGACGAAAATGCAAGGAACAGGAGAACGGCTCTTGGCAATGAACTGGGGCTTGGATATTGCAACAGTAAACAACTTTTGAAAAAACTAAATTTTATGGGGATTAGCCGTGAAGATTTTGAAGATGCGATTGCCAAGCTTAATGAGGAATTGGGAGACTAACGGAAAATATGGAGTTATATTCGTTAAAAACGATAAATGATATAAGAAAAAGATTCGGTTTTCATAATGCAAAAAGTCTGGGACAGAATTTTCTAACGGACAAAGCGGTAATTGACAGTATAATTGATGCAACTGATATTACAGATGAAGACCTTATAATAGAGATTGGACCCGGAATAGGAGTTTTGACAGTGGAAGCCGCAAAGTATGCGGGTAAGGTTTGTGCAATAGAAATAGATAAAAATTTACTTCCGGTACTTGACTTTACACTGAGAGGCTACGAAAATATAGAAGTTATAAATCAAGATGTCCTTAAAACGAATCTAAATCAAATCATAGATTCTTCAAATTTTGGACACGTAAAACTTATAGGTAATCTGCCATACTATATAACAACTCCCATCATAATGTATCTTCTGGAGAATAAGATTAATATCGAATCGATAACAATTATGATGCAAAAGGAAGTTGCTGAGAGAATTATGGCAAGTCCGGGAAGCAGAACTTTTGGTGCAATTTCCTTAGCAGTACAGTATTACTGTGAGGTTGAGCAAGTCGCAGAGGTGCCCAAAGAGGTATTCAGCCCGATTCCAAAAGTCGATTCAGCTGTCCTGAAGCTGAGCATAAGGGACGAAAAACCTGTGCATCCTAAAGACGAAAAGCTTATGTTCAGATGTATAAAGGCAGGATTTGCTCAAAGGAGAAAAACGATTTCAAATTCACTGACGGGTGCGGGTTTTAGTAAGGACGAAATAAGACTTGCATTGGAAAACCTTGGTATTAATCAGACAAGGCGTGCAGAAACTCTTTCAATAGAAGAATTTTCTGCAATATCAGATGAACTTGCAGTATTTATGGAGAACAAGAATGAATAAGCTAAAAACAGCAGGCAATAAAATAATCCAAAATGGAATTATTTTTTGCTTAATTTGGGGCTTTACTATTAATTTAATAATTGAAACGCTGGCTCGAAAATATTTTGGTGGTCTGGGATTTTTGGTAAACAGTCCGATAGTTTTCTTGTATAACGGCTTGGTAATTGCGGCAACCCTATCAATCTCATGCCTTTTCAAGAGGAGATATTTCTTTATGGTTTTAATCTCTGCGGTCTGGCTGGCGATCGGTCTTGCGAACGGTGTAATCTTGCTGGAGAGAATGACGCCGTTTACAGTCAAGGATTTATCTTCTATAACAGATGCAGCGACAATTTTAACCAATTATTTCAATAAGGTTCAGTTATCGATTATTGCCGGGCTGTTAATCTTCTTAGTAATTGCAGTTGTTATTTTATGGATTAAATTGCCTAAAAAAAATATGTCGGGAAAGTTCAGGAGCAGCATTGCCATAGTCGCTTTGACCATAGCGGTTACATTCGGGGCAACATGGGGATTGATAAAGGCAAATGTTCTTGCTACATTCTTTGGAAATCTTGCGTATGCATATCAAGACTACGGGGTGCCGTACTGCTTTATTAACACATGGCTGAATACGGGAATTCAAAAGCCTTCAGAATATAGTGAGGAGTCCATACGGGAACTTCTTGCCAAGGCGAACATTGAAAATGTAGGGTTGGAATCTCTCAAAACAAAAGACAATGACGAGAAGTATCCTAATGTTTTGTTCTTGCAATTAGAGTCGTTTACGGATCCTACTCTATTTAATAAAATCAAATTGTCAACGGATGCGATTCCTAATTTTAGAAGTCTGATGAATTCTCAATCGTCAGGATACCTGACTGTTCCGGCTTGCGGTGCAGGAACAGCGAACACGGAATTTGAGGTTATGACCGGCCTGTCTGTAAAATTCTTCGGACCGGGTGAATATCCGTTCAAATCCGTTTTGAGAGGTACACCGGCTGAAAGTATAGCTTTAGACCTAAAAAACATCGGATTTTCAACACATGCCATTCATAATCACAGAGCTTTATTTTATAACAGAAATGAAGTTTTCAAGAATATAGGATATGACACGTTTACTTCTCTTGAGTATATGAGCGATGTGCCTAAAACACCGAAGAATTGGGCAAAGGATAAGATTTTGACGGGGCAGATAATGGATGCTCTCAAGTCGACTAAGTCAAGGGATTACATATATACCATATCCGTCCAGGGGCATGGCAAATACCCTACGGAACAGCTTGTGAAGCAGCCTAAAGTCGAGGTTACAGAGGCGCCGTCTCAGGACCTAAAATGGAAATATGAATATTATGTTAACCAGCTTTATGAGATGGATCAATTTGTTAAGCATTTGACTGATGAATTATCAAAGTTGGATGAACCTACTATATTAGTAATGTACGGCGACCATATTCCGGCACTGGATATTACTGCGGATTCGTACGACAAGGACTTGTATGAAACACCTTACGTTATTTGGTCAAACTTCAAAATGGAAAAGCAGGACAAGGATTTGCATGCATATGAACTTACAGCAGATGTCTGTGACAGGATTGGCTTACATGAAGGGACTATTTTCAGGTATCAACAAAATATGGATCATAGCAGTGATGATTTCATAAAGGGATTAAACTTACTGGGTTATGATATGCTTTACGGAAACCGGTATATATATGGCGGCAATGAGAAAGCAGTCGCTCCTACCAAGATGAAAATGGGTGTGAAGCGCGTTAAGATAGATAAAATTGTAAGCATAGGCGGTAGGTTTTACATAAAAGGCGAGAACTTTACGGAATACAGCAAGGTGACGATGAATGGGGCACCGCTGTCAACCATATATTTAGGTCCGACTCTTTTAGGTTTACAGGAAGAGGTTGAGATTGAAAAAGCTAAAGATATGAAGGTTAGCCAGATAGATAAATCAAATAAAGAAATAATCAGCACGACGGAATAAAACAAAAGGGGCTATAAAGCCCCTTAAATTTATCGGATATATAAGATATCTATTTTTGACTAAGCCCAAGAGCAATAAGCTCATCAAGTTCAGGAAGAGAAAGTTTTCTCAGCGCACATTTGCCAACTGAGTCGGGAACTATCATATTGATTTGACCATCCCTGATTTTTTTGTCTTTCAGCGCAAGCTTGTAAATTTCTTTGGCATCGTAGTCCAAAGAGGTGTCGAATCCGAATTCTTGTAGAATTTCAGTCAATTCGCCGCTAATATCGTTGGGGGTCAGCCCCAATGCATATGAACCCTTTGCTTCAGCAATCATTCCTTTTGCCACAGCTTGCCCATGAGTTACCGTGTATGAAGTCAGTTTTTCTATTCCGTGTCCGATTGTGTGTCCAAAGTTCAGCAGCTGTCTGAGGCTTGTCTCTCTTTCGTCTGCTTCAACAAGGGACTTTTTGATAGAAATACATCTTTCGATTACATATTCATAATTGCGCTCTCGCAAATGGTTTAGAAGCCCGGTTTCTGCGATTACCGCGTTTTTGATAGCTTCAGCTATTCCGTCAAGGAGACATTCGTTTGGAAGAGTTTCATAAATCTTGCTGTCACACACTACAAGTGAAGGCTGCCAAAAAACTCCTGCCAAATTTTTGCCTCCGAGAAGGTTAATTCCGGTTTTGCCGCCGATGGCAGTATCTATAGATGCCTGGAGCGTCGTCGGAACCACTATATAGTTGATACCGCGCATATATGTACCCGCGGCAAAGCCTGCAAGGTCGCATACAACGCCACCTCCTAAGGCTAGAATTAAGTCACTGCGGGTTAAGCCCTCGTCAGCAAGGGCTTCAAGTATATTGGAATATGTGGTCAGATTCTTAGAGTGTTCCCCTGATGGAAAAAGCACTTTAGATGTTTGGTATCCTGACTCTATGAGAGATGTCATAACTACCTGCGAATATAGTCCGTTGACTGTGCTGTCTGTGATAATACAAACTCGTCTTGGTGAGAAAACCGGCTTCAAAAGTTCGCCTATATTGTATATGAGGTCACGGCCTATAAGGATGTCATATGGTGTTGATGTTGAAACTGTAAATTTTTTCATGCTTTACTCCCAAGAAAATAAACAATTCGCGAAATATATATGAATGATACCATATATATTAGAATTTTGCAAAATGATGAGGTCAAATTTGATGAAGATAATAAAAAGAACCTTCAAACACATAGCTATAACTTTGATACTGATAATACTTATCGCTATTTCAATTAATTTCTATGTAAGACACACGGGCGGTGCAAATTTGCACTACTCCATAGATACCCCGAAAAATGAAATCTCAGACACCGTATTAGCAGAACTTAAAGGTGAAGAGGCGGACTGCATTATGATTTTGGGAGCCGGAATTATTAACAGGAATACGCCGTCTCCGATTCTAAAAGATCGCCTTGATGCAGGTATAGCTCTATATAAAAAGGGGGCAGCGGCAAAAATATTGCTTACAGGTGATAACGGGAGAATGGAGCATAATGAAATTCATGTTATGCTAAACTACTGCATTGAAAGCGGTATTCCGAAAAGCGATATTTTCTGTGACCATGCAGGCTTTTCAACTTCAGAATCGATGGTGAGAGCAAAAGAGATATTTGATGTAAAAAAACTCATTGTAGTTACTCAAAAGTATCACGAGTACAGAGCGCTTTACATTGCCGAAAAAATGGGAATGCAAGCAATCGGAGTAAGTGCGGATCAACATTCTTTTTCAGGGCATAGTTATAGAGAAGTTAGAGAAATTTTGGCAAGAAATAAGGATTTTTTCAAATCGGTGTTTGGTCAAAACAAAGCAACCGGCGGTGAGAAAATTTCACTCAGCGGTGACGGCAGCGTTTCGCACGGCGAGTAAGGTCGATAATTTTGATAGAGGTAGATTATGTCAAACTTAACAAAGAAGGCTCTCAGGGAGGCGATGATACGTGCCCTGAACGAAAGGCCGCTCGAAAAAATCAGGGTTAAGGATTTGGTAGAGGATTGCGGGGTTAACCGCAACACATTTTATTATCACTATAAGGATATATATGAGCTGTTAGCGGATATTTTTGAAACTGAAACAGAGGCTATTGCTGAGCAGATTCCTGAGGATGATGACGACTGGGAGCGTATATTCATAGATGCTTCGCGTTTTGCACTCGAAAATAAAAGGCTTATATTCAATGTATATAACTCGATAAGCAGGGATATGCTTGAGCGCTACTTATACAATGTATCTACTCAAAGTGTTGCAAGGTACGTCAATCAGCAGGCTGTCGGGATAGATGTCAGCAATGAAGACAAGGACCTCATCATCATATTCTACAAACACGCCGCCGTTGGAATAGTCCTCGAGTGGTTACAGCGCGGAATGAAAGATGAGCCGGAATCATTTATACGAAGGATTCGCGTTTTAATGTATGACAGCGTAAAAAATGCGCTAAAAAACGCAAAAACAAGATAATATATTAGACAAAAACAGGTCAATGCCTAAATTTTGGGCATTGATTTTTTATTGTCCATTTTTATTAGGCAAATTTAGATATATTATCCTTGAGGATAGATAAAATGTAGGGGTGATAAATTATGAAAAGGTTTGGAAAGGCAACGGTAAAACACAATAAACTAATACTGATTATCGGCATTTTGCTGTTGATTCCGTCATTTTTCGGAATGATAGGCACCGGGATAAACTACGACATGCTCCACTATCTGCCAAAGGATATGGACACGGTCAAGGGACAGGATATTTTGTTAGACAAATTTGGTAAAGGTGCAGTCTCAACCATGGTCGTCGAGGGCATGGAGCAAAAGGATATAATTCGGCTCAAAACAAAGATAGAGAAGATTGAACATGTCGATTCCGTCATTTGGTATGACAGCCTTTCAAATGGAAAGATTCCGATGGAGCTTCTGCCAAAGAAGTATTACAGAGCCTTCAACAGCGGTGATGCGACTTTGATGGTCATCTTCTTTGACAGTTCAACATCCGCAGAAGATACGATGACGACGATAAAAGACATAAGGAATGTTGCCGCAAAGGAGTGCTTTTTGACGGGAATGTCGGCACTGGTGACAGATCTCAAGGACTTGTGCGAAAAAGAGGAACCTATATATGTTGGGCTTGCAGTACTTCTTGCAACTATAGTGATGATGGTGTTCCTGGATTCGTGGCTGATTCCTTTTATCTTCCTTGCCGGCATAGGTATGGCGATAATGTGGAATCTGGGCTCGAACATATTCATGGGTGATATCTCATATATAACAAAGGCGCTTTCGTCGGTGCTTCAGCTTGCGGTTACAATGGACTATTCGATATTCCTCTGGCACAAATATGAAGAGGAGAGGGAAATAACAGGAGACGATTATGAAGCGATGGCAGAGGCGGTAAACAAGACCTTGAGCGCGGTTATCGGAAGCTCGATTACTACGGTTGCAGGCTTCGTCGCACTTTGCTTTATGACATATAAGCTTGGTATGGATTTGGGCATCGTTATGGCAAAGGGTGTAATCTTCGGAGTTATAAGCTGTGTGACCATATTGCCGGCTATGATACTCACATTTGATAAATTCATAGAGAAGACCAGACATAGAAGTTTGATACCCGATATGAGCGCATTTGCAAAAAAGGTAACAGCAAAGCCGTTTATTCAGATTGGTATTTTCCTCATCGTATTGATTCCGGCAATATTTGCATACAACCAGGCTAACAAAGAGGTCTATTACAATATAGGCGATTCTCTTCCTAAGAATCTCCCAAGCGTGATTGCGAATGAAAAACAAAAGGAACACTTTGAGCTTGGAAGCACGTACATGGCTTTGGTTAACTCAAAGCTTAGCAACAAGGATGTCACCGGGATGACGGACAGAATAAGTAATCTAAAGGGAATCAAGGTTGCAATGGGACTTGACAGCTTGGTAGGCGGAACGATTCCTGACGAATTTATTCCAAAGGAGCTAAGCAGCAAACTAAAATCCGGCAAATATCAGCTCATAATGATTACATCGGAGTATGAAGTGGCGTCGGATCCGGTAAATAAGCAGGTAGCCGACGCTAAGAAGATTATCAAGGAGTATGACAAGGACGGTCTTTTGATAGGTGAAGCTCCTGCGACCCATGACTTGATAAAGACGACAAGCAGAGACTTTGATATAGTAAATACGGTTTCGATATTTCTGGTATTCCTGATTATACTCTTTGTATTCAAGAGTGCTTCGATACCTGTAATACTTGTTGCAGTAATAGAGTTTGCTATATTCATAAATCTTGGGTTATCGCATTACATGGATGTGTCGCTGCCGTTTATAGCGCCAATCTGCATAAGTACGATACAGCTGGGCTCGACGGTGGACTATGCTATTTTGATGACTACCAGATATAAGGCGGAAAGACTCGGTGGGAAAGATACGGATTCTGCGATAAATATCGCTTTGGCGACATCGATACCGTCGATAATCGTCAGCGGTCTCGGATTCTTTGCGGCGACTTTCGGAGTTGCTATGTACTCGAATATAGATATGATAAAGTCGCTGTGCACTTTGATGTCCAGAGGCGCAATCATAAGTGTGCTTGCAGTAATATTCATATTGCCGGCGATGCTTCATGTATTTGATAAGGTGATTTGCAAGACAACCGGAAGCATGAGACAGATAGGTAAAAACAGGTTTGCAGAGGAGGTATAGAAATGAAAAAGGATAAGGTGATTAACAGAAAAATTGTTGCCTCGGCACTGTCCCTGGCGCTCGTGTGCAGCAGCGTTACATTCAGCGGATACGCATATGCAGATCAAAAGCAAGGCGGCACAGAGAAGGGAAAGGCGCAGAGTTCATCTCAAATAATGGGTAAGGTGAGCAAGGGAGAAAAGGATGAAACCGTCTATGTAATATCAGGCAGTGACGGCAGCCCTGAGAAGATAATTGTCAGCGAGTGGCTTAAAAACACCGAAAAAGCTGGTAAACTTGAGGATAGCAGCGAGCTGAAAAACATCAAAAATGTCAAGGATGATACTAAATATGTAATCGATAAGAATAATATGAAAGTTTGGAATGCAGAGGGTAAGGATGTCTACTATCAGGGAGAGGCGGATAAGAAGCTGCCTGTGGATATCTCCGTAAGCTATACTCTAGGAGGCAAGAATGTGAGCGCAAAGGAGCTCGCAGGAAAGAGCGGAAGGGTCACAATCAAGTATTCATATAAAAATAACGAGGCGAGAACTGTAAATATCGACGGTCAAAATGTAATAATGTATGTTCCTTTTTCAGCTGTTACAGGTATTGTGCTGGACGATAAGACATTCTCAAATGTCGAGGTGACAAACGGTAGAGTAATAAACGACGGCAAGAGAAATATAGTTATGGGTTTTGCGCTTCCCGGAATGAAGGAAAATCTCGGTGATTCGGCAAACAGTTTGAATATTCCCGATACATTTGAGGTGACGGCCGATGTAAAGAATTTCTCCATAGAGACGTCCATAACTGTAGTGTCTGATGAACTTTTCGCAAATGTTTCAAAGGAAAAGCTATCGAGCCTTGATGGAATCAAGGCACAGCTGAACGAATTTGCAGACTCGGCAAATAAGCTTGCAGAAGGAAGCAGCAGGCTATACGAGGGGCTTAGTACACTTCTTGAGAAGACGGGCGAGATTAAAAATGGAACTATAAAGCTATACATGGGGGCTGTTAGCTTAAACAACGGAGCTAAGCAGTTTGCAGACGGTGTAGCGGAGTTATACACGGGAACAAGCGCGCTAAACGAGGGGCTTGAGGCTCTGAGCGAAAAGAGTGAGCAGCTTAACAACGGAGCCGCTCAGATATTCGATTCATTAATCGCACAGGCAAATATAGAGCTCAGCACCAGAGGTCTTGGAGCGGTGCCCATGACAAAGGAAAATTACAGCAGCGTTTTGACGGACATCATAAAGAATATGGATGAGGGCAATGTCAGGGCCATGGCAACGCAGAAGGCACGCCGGGCTGTTGAGGCTCAAGTCTACCAAAACGAAGCCCAAATAGCAGCCATAGTTACGGAAAAGGTCAAGGAGCAAGTGCTTCAAAACGTACTCAGTGCATCGGGAATATCCTTGAGCGTGGAGTCATATAAAAATGCTGTCGCTTCAGGCGTAATTTCAGCACTTGAAGCAAAGCAAATCGACGATGCGGTAGCAGTGCAGATGAACTCGGAGCAGGTTAAGAGCACTATTCAGTCAAAGGTAAGTCAGGAAATCAATAATCAGATTGAGCAAACCATGAATTCGGCGGCAGTGCTTCAGGGCATACAGGAAGCCGTAGCAAAGGCAAAGACCGGAGCGAACAGCTTGACAGCACTTAAGGCTCAGCTTGACAAGTGTAATCAATTCTACTTTGGATTAAAGCAGTACACAGAGGGTGTGGATAAGGCAGCAAAGGGGTCAAAGAAGATAAACAGCGGCGCATCTCAGCTCGCAGAAAAGAGCGGACAGCTCAAGGCCGGAGCTGCAACCTTAGAAGCGGGAGTAAAGGCTTTGATGGTAGGCGGAGATAAGCTTATAGACGGTATATCGCAATTAAACGATGGAGCGAAGACGCTGTCTGAAGGCATGAATAGATTCAACAAGGATGGAGTGCAGAAGGTTGTTGAGTTGTTCAACGGCAAATTTGGAGAGCTTTCCGTAAGGCTAAATGCGATGTCAGATATGGCAATATCATACGACAATTTTGCGGGAAAGACGGATGGTACAAAGTCTAATGTAACGTTTGTATATAAAACTTCATCCATAGGCGAATAAGCTTTCAAATACCCCTATATTAAAAGCCCCTACACATCGGCACGAGTCGGTATGTAGGGGCTCTTTGAGATTATGAATAATGTCGCAAATTGGAAAATAATCTAAAAAACAAATAGAACGGTTTCATAAGAGCTACTTGCAATTACATACTCGTTTTCTCGATTCTATCGCAGCTCGTCCATGCCTATATTGGCGAGGGCGTCTGCTCTATTATTCTTCTCTGTTATATAGATGAAATCGTCCATACTAAAGTGGCTGCCGTTCCACTGTTTGAACTTCTTGTAGTGCTCGGCTATATTGGTGTTAGGAGAGGAAAGGTTGACATGTCCTTTGACACGGAAAAAATTGACCTTGTTCTTCTCCACAAGGCTTATAAGCTCCTCCCAAAGTTCGCGATTTTCCACAGGCTTCTTGCCGGAAGTCATCCATCCGTTCTTGCGCCAGTTTACATACCACTTGTCTCTAAAGCAGGATGCAACATAAGAACTGTCGGTAAAAATCTCGATTATGAGACCGTCACGCTTGAGAATCTTAAGCGCCTCGATGACCGCGGTGAGCTCCATGCGGTTGTTTGTGGTGTTAAGCTCGCCTCCATGAAGTTCTTTCTGACTGTTGCCAAACTCAAGGATGCTGCCCCAACCGCCTATATTCGTTTCATTCTGGTTTCCAGAACATGCTCCGTCCGTATATATTCTCAAAATACTCATATTAAAATTATACCCCAGCTCAAATATCTTTTCAATGAAATGTAAACGGGGAATTTTGTGGTATAATCTATTTATGAATTCAAGTTCGTACTAAAAAATTAAAGGAAATATAATGGCATTCAAATTTTGTTCATTTGCGAGTGGAAGCTCGGGGAATTGTTATCTGGTGAGCTCTGAAACTACTTATTTACTTATCGATACGGGAATCACAGGCAAGAAGGTCTTCGAGGGGCTGTCAAAATGCGGTCTTGAACCTGGCGACCTCGACGGCATTTTGATTACGCACGAACACACAGATCATATAAAGAGCGTGAGGATGGTCAGCAAAAAGGCTGAAAATGCTTTGGTGTACGCCTCACAGGGGACGTTGGATGCGATTTCAGACAAGATTTCACCCGAGAAAACCTTTACCGTAGATACTTTTTCTGCAATTTCAATAGGGGACATTGAGGTTTCTCCTTTCTCACTTTCGCATGATGCGGCAGAACCAATCGGGTTCTCTTTGATGCACGAGGGCAGGCGTATAACAATTGTAACCGATACCGGGTGCATAACCGAGGATGCCTTTGACTACCTGGTAAACTCCGATCTCTATGTCCTTGAGGCAAACCACGAGCGCAACATACTGCTCATGGGCGGCTATCCGTACTCGCTGAAGATGAGAATTCTAGGTGATGAAGGACATCTGTCAAATGAAGCCGCCGCGGATATAATTATCCGGGCTTTAGAGGAACGAACAAAGGAGGGTATCCCGCAGATAGCGCTATCGCATCTCAGCAGGGAAAACAACACGCCAAGACAGGCATATCTGACGATAAAAAACAAACTGATGGAAGCGGGATATGCCGATAATCGCGATTTTAGAATGTTCGTGTTGGAGCGAGACACGATAGGAGAGATGATAAAAATATGAATATATATGTTATATGCGTTGGAAAACTCAAGGAAGCTTACTGGCGCGATGCTGTGGCGGAGTACATGAAGAGGCTGAAGGGCTACTGTAACCCGCGGATAATAGAGTTAAAAGAAAGTAAGCAGAGCGGAGATGGAGAGGCGGCAGAGCGCATAGTCAGGGTGCACGAAGGCGAGGAGATTCTTTCGAAAATAAGTCCGAACATGTATGTTATAACTCTCGAGATAAATGGAAAGAAAATGACATCTGAGCAGCTCGCCGAAAAAATAGAAGCTCTATCTCTGGAGGGAAAGAGCGACATCGCCTTTGTAATAGGCGGAAGCTTAGGGCTTGATAAAGCCGTAAGCACCCGCGCAAATATGAAGCTTTCATTCTCAGACATGACCTTTCCGCATCAGATGATGAGAACTATTCTCCTCGAACAAATCTACCGCAGCTTCAAAATTGCACGTGGCGAAAAATACCACAAATAAAAGACAGCCGGAGATTAGCATTCCCAATCCATAGGGAGCTAAACACCGGCTGTTTCATTTCTTACAGCCCAAGCTTTATTCGCAAACGATGCTTAAACAACAGAAAATTCCTTTGTCAGCTTAGTGTATTTCATAAGTACGCCGAGGCTTGCATAGTAATATTTGAACTTATCAACTTTCTTTGTCTCTACAAGGCCTGCATCAATGAGCTTCTTCATGTGCTGAGAAATCGTCGCCTGAGCGTACCCGAATTCGGCAACAAGATCTTTGTTACATATGCTCTTGAACTCCTTATTAACCTGCATTATATATCTAAAAAGCTGAAGCCTCACAGGGTGTGCGAAGGCATCCGAGATATTGGCAATAAATTCTATGTCGGCATCGGCCATGTCGTTTTCGCGTCTAATTCTCATTCGATTTCTCCATTTCTTAAAATATTCAAGTCTGCAAAAAGCTCAGAAACACGCCAACCTCAGCGTGTTCTGATAACCTTGCATAAGTCATATCGTCAATTAACAATATACGATATTTGCCTGAAAAAATCAAGCGAGAATTTATAAAATCGGAATAAAGAAAACGAGTTTTCACCGCATGCAAGCAGGCGAAACCATTTAACACAATAATCATAAGCGGTGCGGACATCAGTGATAGCACAATCAGCTGTAGCTAAAGGACTTAAATAGCGGTGCAAAAATATTTGCACTTGCTATTTTTTTGTGGTATTATATAGCTTACAAAGGAGAATTTAGATGGAGAACAAGGACTACAAGCTAATTTTGGAGCGTCTCCTCGACATTATGGACGAAGGCGTATATATAGTAAACGAGAGCGGTGTCGGAATTTTCTACAACAGAGCGATGGCAAGCATTGAGCAAATAAATGTAGACGATGTTATCGGAAAGGAGTATCACAAGGCTTTTCCGGGGGTAAAGCAGGCTGACAGCACAATGTTTCAGGCGTTGAAAAAAGGTCTTTCCACAAAGAACAAGAGGCAGTCATATAAGAATTTATATGGTAGAAATGTAACCACGGTAAACAGCACAATTCCTGTTAAGCTGGGGAATAAGACGGTTGCAGCTATAGAGGTTGCAAAGGATATCACTACTCTTCAATCACTGAGCAATACTATTTTGGAACTCCAGGAAAAAGATATGGTAAACAAACCTGCGGTTCCAAGCATAAAAAAGTACAGCTTTGATGACTTGGCAGGAGAGTCACCTAAATTTATAGAGGTAATAGAGCGTGCAAAAAAAGCGGCCCAAAATGATGCGACGGTTTTTATATACGGTGAAACAGGAACCGGTAAGGAGCTGTTCGCCCAGAGCATTCATTACGCGAGCAAACGCAAAAATAAGCCATTTTTGGCGCAAAACTGTGCTGCGCTTCCCGAATCATTGCTTGAAGGTATTCTTTTCGGCACGACAAAGGGCGGTTTTACGGGAGCTACGGACAGAGCGGGTTTATTTGAACAAGCGAGTGGCGGCACGTTGCTTCTTGATGAGATAAACTCAATGCCTTTCGAATTACAGGGAAAGCTTCTTCGTGTCTTGCAGGAAAGATACATAAGGCGTGTCGGCGGAACCAGAGATATTCCGATAGACACAAGGATTATTGCTACAGTGAACGAATCGCCGCAGAAACTCATCGAAGAAGGAAAGTTAAGGCGAGATCTTTATTACAGATTAAATGTTGTAGGGATAAGCATTCCGCCTCTTCGCGAAAGAATGAGCGATATACCTTTGTTGGTAGAACTTTTCCTAAAGAGATATAATAAGCAATTCGAAAAGAATTTGACAAATATAGAAAAAAAAGCAATAGAAAAGCTGAACAGCTACGACTACCCCGGAAATGTCAGAGAGCTGGAAAACATAATAGTACAGGCGGTTTCTATGGCAGATGAAGAAAGCGAGTTGACCGGTAAGCTGTTGCAAATGCCAATGCGTGCGGAAGTCATAGGTGATGACATCGCAAGATGGCAAAGGCGCGGTCCTCTAACAGAGTATATGGACAGCCTGGAAAAAGAAATAATCAGAGAAACCTTGCTTGATAAAGGCGGAAATATATCGAAAACCGCAGATGCTTTGATGATAAAGCGTCAAACTTTGCAGCATAAGATGAAAAAATATGGGCTGAAAGAATAAGTGCAAATATATTTGCACTTAAAATGCCCAAAATATTGCATTAAAAATGTGTCAAAATGTATGAAAACTGTTAATATGAAAAAGTATTTAATTTTATGCATAAAAATAAGCGATATGAGCGATATGTAGGTATAATATAAATTAATATACAAAATAAGAATCCTGTATACATAAAATTTGTTGGCACGACTATTGCAGTTATTAATGGGGTATGCGAAAAATCGCAAATTCCTGAATGCCAAATTAATTTGGTGAAGTTTTATAGAAAGAAAAGGAGTGAAAGTTATTATGGAAAATGTAAAAGTAATTATCTGGGGTCTCGGCGCAATGGGCGGCGGAATGGCTGACATGATTCTATCAAAGAAGGGCTTTGATATCGTCGGCGTAGCAGGAAGAGGCGCTAAGATTGGTAAGTCAATGTTTGACTACATCAAGACAGAGAGAGGCGACAGAGCCGATGTTTTGATTTCAGACCCTAAGGACTTAATCAAACCGGGTGCAGCTGATATCGTTCTTCTTTGCACAGACTCATTCACAAAGACTGCTTTCGACAAGATGAAATTCATCTTGGAGCAGAAGATTAATGTTATTACATCTGCTGAAGAAATGGCATATCCGGCAGCTCAGGAGCCTGAACTTGCTAAGCAGCTTGACGAAATCGCTAAGGCTAACGGTGTTTCAGTTCTAGGAACAGGCATCAACCCTGGACATATCATGGATCTTTTGGTTCTTGTTATGACAGGCTGCATGACAGATGTAGAACACATCCTATCAAAGAGAGTTAACTCCCTATCACCTTTCGGAAAGACAGTAATGGAAGAACAGGGAATCGGTATCAGCGTAGAAGAATTCGAGACAAGAAAAGCTAACGGCACAATGTCAGGACACGTTGGATTCGCTGAATCAGTTGGAATGATTGCTGAAGGTCTTGGTCTAGGTGTTGACAAGTTTGCTCAGGACATGGAACCTATCACAACAGATGTTGACAGAAAATCACCTTACGGATTTGCAGCTAAGGGATCTTGCGCAGGTGTTGCTATGACAGCAGATGCTACACTTTCAAACGGTATGGAAGTTCGCATGGAGCATCCACAGCAGATTGAGCCTGAACAGGTTGGAGTACAGACAGGTGACTATGTAATTATCAAGGGTACACCAAATGTAAACATGGTAAACAGCCCTGAAGTTGAAGGCGGTCTGGGAACAATCGCTATGTGCGTAAACATGATTCCTCAGGTTATCAATGCAGACGCAGGTCTACACACAATGATTACTCTTCCGGTTCCACGTGCAATCATGGGAGATGTTAGAGAAAGAATCAACCCTGACAAGAAAATCGTAAAATAGTCAATTACAATGTTGTTTTATTATAGGCGCGGATAAATATTTCCGCGTCTAATCAATAAAGGAGTAGCAAAATGGCAAAAAAAGGCGAATGGGTAAGAATTCATTCTATTGTCCTAAAGGCAGCAGAGAGAACAGGAAAAATTCCTGCGGATACCCAGAAATGTGATTTAGAAATGTGGACAAAGGGAACTTTGCTCAATGACGCAGAAATTGGAGATATAGTTCAGGTTGAAACAGCGGTTGGCCGTATTGTAGAGGGTGAACTTATCGAAGAAGGTCCTTACTATACACATAGCTACGGAAAATTCGTTCCGGAAATTATCGAAATCGATAGACAGCTTAGAGAAATCATGGGAGGTGACAAATAATGGCTTTAGCAAAAGATTATGATTCCGTGATGGGAAGATCAAATGAGATCATGAAAAAGGCTCTGGGACTTGACTATAATGATTTTGAATCAGGTTCAGTTGCATTCGATTATGAAGCGCTAATGAAGTCAACAGGATACACACTGGATGAAATCGCTAAGATTCAGGGTGAATTCGCAGTAGGTAATACACCTCTTATCGAACTTCGCAATCTATCAGCTCTTTCAAGAAAATATGCCAAGCCGGGATACGGTGCCAGAATTTTCGCTAAGGATGAAGCTGCAAACGCTTCAGGAAGCTTCAAGGCTAGAAGAGCTGCTTGCGCAGTTGCTCATGCTAAAAAACTTGGATATAAAGGTGTTATCGCTGCAACATCAGGTAACTACGGTGCGGCAGTTGCATCACAGGCTGCAATGCAGGGCTTAAAGTGCATTATAGTTCAGGAATGTTACGACTCACACGGAGTTGGACAGCCTGAAATCGTAGAAAAAGCAAGAAAGTGCGAAGCTTATGGCGCAGAAGTAGTTCAGCTTACAGTTGGACCTGAACTATTCTACTCATTCCTTTCAATTTTAGAAGATACAGGATACTTCAACGCTTCACTATATTCACCGTTCGGTATTGCCGGTGTTGAAACTCTTGGTTACGAAATCGCTACACAGTGCCGTGAACGCATTGGCAAAGACCCTGAAGTAGTTGTTTGCACAAACGCAGGCGGCGGAATGATGACAGGAACAGCTCGTGGTCTAATGAAAGCCGGCGCTGTAGATACAAAGCTTGTATCAGCATCAATCGATCTTTCAGGTCTATCAATGGCGTCAGATGATGCATTCAACAAGAAATCATGCACAACAGGTCATACAGGATTCGGTGTGCCTTATGCAACAGATCCTGACCACTCGGATGTTCCAAGAAGTGCGGCAAGACCTCTTCGTTATATGGACAGATACGTTACAGTTAAGCAGGGTGCAGTAATGTACATTACAGAAGCACTTGCTCAGCTTGAAGGTATCGAAAGAGGACCTGCCGGAAATACAGCTGTAGCTGCTGCTTTTGCTCTTGCACAGGAACTTCCTGAAGATGCAGTAATAGTAGTAAGTGAAACTGAATACACAGGCGCAGGTAAGCATATCCAGCCACAGATGGCGTTCGCGAGAGAAAACGGCATCGAAATCAAATTCGGCGATCCTGATGCGGAAGATAAGCCGGGTGTAAACCTTGTACTTCCTAAGGATCCAAGCTTCTTGAGATTACAGGATGCGGATATTAACCACTTCAGACAGTCACTGATAAGAAAGTCATGCAAGAAGCACGGAGTAACAAATCCTACAGAAGAAGATCTACAGTTCCTAGCAGATGAAACAAAGACAGATATTTCATTTGTAAAGAAAACACTGGGTCTATAATTTAAGGAGAAAAAGAATGATAAGAGAAGACGATTTTCAAGAAAGAAGAAAGCATATAGCAAATCTTTCTGACGAAGAGCTTTATGAAAGATTCTGGCAGCTGACAGAGCAGGTTGTTAACCCGCTCTTGGAACTTGGCAGAAAAAATACAACTCCTTCCGTTGAAAGAGCTGTACTTCTAAGAATGGGCATTTCATCCTTAGAAACACAGAAAATTGTTCAGGGATGCATGGACAATGGTCTTATGGGACACGGCGCAGGCCATGTTGTATATAAGATTTCAAAGGAAAAAAATATTTCAATCCCTGAAGCAGGAACAGCACTAGCAAATGGCGAGTATTGGTCAGATGCAGTTGCTCTCTTTAAGAAGGGAGGCAAATAAAAATGTCGGATATGATTCTAAAGCATAATGAAAAGCTAGATGTAAGAGAAATTATCAAAGATCTTGATAAGTATGAGCCAAGAAGAAGAGGTTGGCACTGGCGTGAACCGGTTCCTAACCTGGAGATGGGACCATTTGTATATAAGGATTGTACAAAGCCGCTTAAGAACAGCGTTGGACTTCCACCTGCTAAATTCTTCGGAGATATAGATCCACAGCCGCTTCCTGTTATCACAACAGAGATTGCTTCAGGTAGATTTGAAGACGATATCAGAAGAATGAGAATGGCTGCATGGCATGGCGCTGACCATATCATGGTAATCAGACACATGGGACAGTCACATATTGACGGTCTTATGGAAGGTACACCACAGGGTATCGGCGGTATTCCTGTAACAAGAAAACAGGTTAGGGCTCAGAGAAAAGCTCTGGATTTGATAGAAGATGAAGTAGGTCGTCCAATCAACTACCATTCATACGTATCAGGTGTAGCAGGTCCGGACGTAGCGGTAATGTTCGCTGAAGAAGGCATCAACGGTGCTCACCAGGATCCGCAGTACAATGTACTTTACAGAGATATCAACTGTGTTAGATCATTCGTAGACGCGTGTGAATCAAAGAAGATTATGGCTTGGGCTGATATTCTTCAGATAGACGGTGCTCACAACGCTAACGCAACAGCAAGAGAAGCTTGGAAGGTAATGCCTGAACTTATCGTACAGCATTCAATCAACTCTCTATTCTCAGAGAAGGTTGGTATCAAGCCAAGCAATATCTCACTTTCAACTGTACCGCCAACAGCAACACCGGCTCCATGTATGTATCTTGACCTACCTTATGCAGTAGCTCTTAGAGACATCTGCGACAGATATAAGATGAGAGCTCAGCAGAATACAAAGTATATCTGCTCATCGGTAAGAGAAGCTACAGTAACACATGTACTTAACATGTTCATCTCAAAGCTTACTCGTGCTGACATCCAGTCAACAATTACTCCTGACGAAGGAAGAAACGTTCCATGGCATATCTATAATATGGAAGCTTGCGACAATGCAAAGCAGGCTCTTATCGGTATGGACGGCCTTATGGAATTAGTTGAACTTAAGATGGATGGCCCTCTAGGCGAAATGGCTAGAGATATTAAGGAAAGAGCTCTTCTATTTATGGAAGAAATAATCGAAGTAGGCGGATACTTCCAGGCTGTACAGGAAGGTTTCTTCGTAGACTCGGCTAAATATCCTGCAAGAAACGGTGACGGTATTGCAAGACAGATTGAGGGCGGTGTAGGCTACGGATTTATCTTTGAAAGAGAAGAAGACTACATGGCTCCTGTAACCGCTCACTACGGATATAACAATGTTGAGCAGTATGGCGGAGATCCTGAGAACCCATCAGCACTTATCGGCGGATGCACATTCGAAGATAGAAGCAAAATTGTCTTCATCGACGAGCTTGATGAAGAAGATACAGTACATCGCAGACTCGAAAAGGTTGAAAAATACCTCGACGGAGAAGCAATCAAACCTGAAATGGAATGGTGCGGAGACGGCGTTGTACTTATGTCAATGATGATTCCTGCAAACACAAGAACCGCAGAAGCAGTAGCACTGGAAATAGGCCGCAAGCTTGGTCTTGAGAGTCCTGAAGTTACAAGTAAGGAAGTAATGCAGGAAGCAGAAGGTACGAGAATCGAAATGAAGGGTAAGGTTAACTTTGATGTTGACCCTACAGGTCTTGAGATTCCACCTGAACCACATCACTTACCTGACGCAATCCTATACGAGGAGTTCAAAGAACACCCAATGGTAGTAGTTTGCGGAACAGTAGGTGAAGATGAGCACTCAGTAGGACTGAGAGAAATCATCAACATTAAACACGGCGGTATTGAAAAATGGGGTATCAAGGTTAACTACCTCGGAACTTCAGTTCCTGTTGAAAAGCTTGTTGATGCTGCTATTGAGCTTAATGCTACAGCAATTCTTGCTTCAACAATCATTTCACATGACAATATCCATTATAAAAACATGAAGAGAATCAACGAACTGGCAATCGAAAAGGGCATAAGAGATAACGTTATCATCTGTGCCGGCGGAACACAGGTAATCCCTGAGGATGCGAGAAAAACAGGTATCGATGAAGGCTTCGGAAGAGACTCACATGGTATCGACGTTGCTACATTCCTTGCAGAAGAAGCAATGAGAAAGAGGGGCGAACTTGCTCCGGGAGAAAAAGCCAACGAAAAGTTAGCTAAATAGGATTTCTATTCATTAAAAGGGCGGGCTTTTGCCCGTCCTTTTGTCTAACGGCAGAAAGGAAGAATATGAAAGTAGATGTATTGGTAGCAGAAATTGGCTCAACCACCACAGTTGTAAATGCTTTTACAGACTTAGACACTGACAATCCGGTGTTTTGGGGACAAGGTCAGGCACCGACTTCTGTTTTAGAAGGAGATGTTAGGGTAGGTCTGCAAGGCGCCATCGACGATCTCTGCCGAAATAAAGGTATAGATAAGCTGGAATATGGCGAAATGCTTGCCACATCTTCAGCTGCGGGCGGACTAAAAATGACAGTTCACGGTCTTGTTTACGATATGACTGCTAAGGCAGCAAAGGAAGCTGCGCTCGGCGCCGGCGGAATTATTCATAATGTAACAGCAGGTCGTTTGAGAAGAACGGATATAGCTAAGATAAGAGAAATTAATCCAAACCTGATTTTGATAGCAGGCGGCGTTGATTTCGGAGAGAGGGACACGGCTATTTATAATGCGGAATTAATTCGCAGCATGGGATTGAAAACTCCGATAATTTATGCCGGAAATGTCGAAAATCAGGAAGAAATGAAGCTCATCTTTGATGAGGAGAGCGGACAAAGACTCTATATCGTAGACAATGTATATCCAAAAATAGATGCACTTAATGTGGAACCTTGCCGTAAGGTTATTCAGGATGCTTTTGAAGAACATATTACCAATGCACCGGGAATGGAGCATGTAAGAGATATGGTCAACGGACCTATAATTCCGACTCCGGGTGCGGTTATGGAATGTACTAAAGTTCTTTATGACTGCATCGGTGACCTCATCGTATTGGATGTGGGAGGTGCAACGACTGACCTTCATTCTGTAGCAGTAGAGTCGGATAAAATCGCTCGTCTTATGATTTCTCCGGAACCAAAGGCGAAGAGAACTGTAGAGGGTGACCTCGGGGTTTATGTGAATAGACTTAAGGTGATTGAATCTATTGGTGAAGAAAAACTCAGAGCAGAATGCAAAGCTATGGGAGTGGATTTTGATGAAGTTCTAGAAAGCTATGTTGCGATTCCAAAGAACGAAAATGAGATTAAGTTTGTTGAGAGACTCACGACCGAGGCGGTTCTAAAAGCTACAGAAAGACATGCGGGTTATTTGAGGTATATCTATGGACCTAGCGGAAGAAGTACGCTTGCAGAAGGTAAGGATTTGACACAGGTTAAATATATAATCGGTACCGGAGGTGCTTTGACGAGATTGCCTAGCAGGGTGGAAATAATGAAAAAAATCGCTCCGTTCAACGAAAGCGGAATGCTTTTGTTCCCTAGCGAACACGCAAAGATTCTTGTGGACAACGACTATATAATGGCATCTTTAGGTGTGCTGTCAAAGCGTTATCGCGAAGCGGCAATCAGGCTTTTGGAAAAGAGTCTTGATTTCAAATTCCCTGAGAAAAAGGACGAAAAGTTCGCATCGGCAGCCATGGCGCTCAAGGAAGCCGAAATTGCAGTTGAAGAGAAAGAGCATATAGAAGAAGAACGTAAAGAACATATCAGACAGATGGAAAAACTGGGGTATGATATGTCTGCGTATAAGAACGATGACCCTACGAGCGATAGCGACAATCAAGGCGTAAAGGGAAAATGGACGGAAAATAAATAAGAGGAGAATACCATGTATCCACAGGTTGACATTAACTTGAAGAAGCTCAAGAAAAATCTTGATGCAGTTTCTAATATAACTAAAGTAAAAGGTAATTGTAGCCTTACAGTTGTGACAAAGTGCGTTTGTGCAGACGCAGAAGTAGTGAAGATGATAGTTGATGATCCGTCGGTTGACTTTGTTGCTGACTCACGTATAGCAAATATAGCCGGATATGCGGATTTAGTTCACGAAAAAGGTAAAAAGACAGTGCTTTTGAGAATCCCTATGCAAAGTGAAATTTCAGAAGTGGCGAAGTATGTGGATCTCTGTATGATTTCGGAGATTGAAACTATTAAGCTTCTCGATGCTGAGGCAGCCAAGCTCGGTAAGATTCAGGATATTCTTTTGATGATTGACATGGGAGACCTTAGAGAAGGCATTTTCTTTGAAAATAAAGAATTGATTTTTGATACGGTGGAAAGAATCCTGGCGTTGAAAAATATTAATTTATATGGTGTAGGGGTCAACTTGACGTGTTATGGTGCAATAATTCCAAAGTTTGAAAACCTTTCAGGCTTAGTTTCGATTGCGAGAGAGATAGAAGAGAAGTTCCATATTAAGTTTGATATGATTTCAGGCGGTAACTCCAGCTCAATTTATTTGATTGATAAGGGCGAACTTCCTGAGGGAATAAATAATCTTAGACTGGGTGAATCCTTGCTTCTTGGAAATGATACTGCGTATAGCACAAATCTTCCGGGAACGGACGGCGATGCCTTTGTTCTCAAGGCGGAAATAGTCGAACTGAAGAAAAAGCCGTCTTTGCCTATCGGTGAGGTTGGAGTTGATGCATTTGGACAAAAACCTTATTACGAAGACAGAGGGATTATGGACAGAGCCATAATAGCTATAGGAAAGCAGGATACCGATCTTGACAGTATGGAGCCTGTCGACTCAAGACTTGAGATAATGGGTGGGAGTTCAGATCATATCATCGTTGATGTAACAAAGGCAAATGGTGAATACAGAGTCGGCGATATAATTGAATTCACTTTGAGTTACGGCGGTTTACTCAAAACGATGACAAGTAAATATGTAGAAAAAACTTACACAAGGTAAAATACTAACATAATTTACTTACAGAAAATGCGATGAAATAAGACGGAAGCCTTATGTGAAATAGGGCTTCTTTTTATATTAATTTTGTTGATATACCGTATCATTAGAATTTATGGCGTAAAAACTCTAAATAATTAGAAATACTAATGAAAAAAATGCAATTTTTTTGTTATTTTCAACAAAAAATGCGCAAAAAATTTGATTAAATTAATACTTGTAATAATGTAAATTAAGGTTCATAATAGTAGGTGTTACAGATTTCTATCAATTAGGAAAGACGAATGAAAAGAAAGGAATTACAACGATGGAAGACAATGTAAAGACTAAAGAGCCTAGAGCTCCGAAGTTAGTCGAGGCTATTATTACTTTTCTCGGTTTGGTTGTTATTATGTCAGTGGGAATTATCGTATTCGAAGTCAGCCCACACATCCCAATGTTTATCGGCGTTATATTCGCAGCACTTATGGCATTAAGGCTTGGTCACAAATGGGATGCGGTAGAGGGAATGATGATTACCGGTATCTCACGTGCAATGCAAGCTATTTTAATTCTTATGATAGTTGGTATGCTTGTAGGAACATGGATTCTTTCAGGCACAATCCCAACAATGATTTATTACGGACTTAAGCTATTATCACCATCGATTTTCTTGGTTGCTACTGTTCTTATTTGTTCGGTTACATCACTTGCGACAGGTACATCATGGGGAACTATGGGTACGATGGGTCTGGCACTTATAGGTATTGCTACAGGTCTGGGAGTTCCAATCGGACCTACAGCCGGTGCTATTTTGTCCGGTGCGTACTTTGGAGATAAGTTGTCACCTCTATCAGACACAACAAACTTGGCTCCGGCTATGGCAGGTACAGATGTATTCTCACATGTTAAATTCATGCTTAAGGCTACGGTTACAGCGTATGTAATCTCACTCATTTTCTTTGGAGTATATGGATTTATGCATGCTAACAACGGCAACGCAGATACATCACAGCTTGATGTATTGATGAAAGGTATTGAAGATAACTTCAACATCAATCCTGTTCTGCTGCTTCCACCGGTAGTAGTTATACTTGCAATCGCACTTAAGGTACCGGCTATCCCTGGTATCACCTTGGGTGTGCTTATAGGAGCTATAATGGCTCCTATCTTCCAGGGCAACCTGCCTATATACAGTGATGGAGAGATTGTTCATACAGGAGTAACACTCGGTGACATATTCAACAGCGCAATGAACGGATTCAATTTGGAAACCGGTATCGAAGCTCTTGATAAGCTGTTGACAAAGGGTGGTCTCATAGGCATGTCGGAATCAATTCTGATGACTATGATTGCTATGATGTTTGGCGGAATCATGGAAGCTACAGGACAGTTAGATGTAATTATCAATTCAATTACAAAGTATGTAAAGAGCGGTCCTGCACTTATCGGAGTTACAGAGCTTACATGCGTAGCATCTAATGTAACAATGCCTGAACAGTATATCTCAATTCTTGTTCCGGGAAGAATGTATGCTCCGGCATATCGTAAAGCAGGAATGCATCCGGTAGCTCTGTCAAATGCGTTAGAGTCAGCAGGTACAGTAACATCACCACTTGTTCCATGGAACACATGCGCTATATACATTAAGAAAACTTTAGGTATCCAAAGCACAGCTGTATATTTCCCATGGGCAATATTCAACTTGGCTATGCCGATAATCACATTCTTGTTCGCATTCGTAGGTATTACAATTAAGAAGATGACTTCAGACGAGCAGAAGCTGGCAGATGAAGGCGAATTGGTAAAACTATAATTTGTGCAATTAATTTATAATTAATTGAATAGAAATCCTGTGAAACAAGAGAGCCGCAATCGCGGTTCTCTTGTTTTGTTCTGAAAAGCAAAAACTTTGATTCTATCTAGTTTTATGGTATTATTAATTTGTAAATTTATGTGAAAAAAATGTTTATATAGACAGGGAGAACATAAATCTAATGCCCAAAGGAGAGTTATATGCCACGAAAGAATAAATATCTCTTTGCAAGGAAAAAACGCAGTCAGTATATAAAGGAAATAATTATTACGGCTATTTCAGCCTGTGCGGCTTTTTTAGTTATACTTTTCGTTTATTTTAATTTGTTCGGAACGGCGAGCAAGGTTAAGCTCAAGGACAATCTTAAGGCAGAGATAAACAGTGAAGCTAAGGTCTCTGATTTTATCGACAGTATTGAAGACGGGAAACTTAAGGAAGATGTTCGGGTTGATACTACAAAGCTTGGAAAAAAGAACTACCAACTCATACTTGTCATAAATGGCAAGGAAAGGAACTTTGATTTTGATATAGAAGTTGTCGATACCAAGGCTCCGGAAATTCAAATTGATGAAAATATAAATGTTTTGCTCGGGGCGAAGAGCAAGCTTGAAGAGATGGCTCAAGTAAGCGACAATTCCGGCAAGGTTGAAGTTAAGCTTAAGGGAGATTATGACTCTGATAAGGCGGGAAGTTACAGCGTAGCGCTGATTGCAAGCGATAATAGCGGGAATAAGGCGGAAAAAACAGTAAATATAAATGTAATTGACCTTGCAAAAACCGAGGGAAATGTTTCGTTTATAACGGGTAAGGGATTCAAAGGAGAGCGTATAGACGGAGTTACGAAGATAAACGGGCTAATCATAGTGAATAAGACATTTTCTCTACCGCCATCGTATGGAATAGGCGGAATACATCAAGACGCATACACGGCATTGGAGCAGCTTATTGCAGAAGCTTCTGACAAGGGTGTGCATTTTAATATAATAAGCGGATACCGTTCATATGCTACGGAAAATAATCTATATAATTCATATGTTGCCGCTCGTGGGAAGGAAGCGGCGGATACTTTATCTGCAAAAGCGGGTCATTCAGAGAATCAGACGGGTTACGCGGTCGATTTGAACTCGACGAGTGAGTCGTTTGCAGATACGAAGGAGGGCAAGTGGCTAGCTGAGAACTGCGCTAAACATGGTTATATAATCAGATACCCTAAAGGTAAAGAATCTTTTACGGGATATAATTTTGAACCTTGGCACATAAGATATGTAGGCGCCGATTTGGCAAAAACGCTCTACAATGACGGAAACTGGATAACCCTTGAGGAATACTTCGGTATCACAAGTGCATATTCAGATACGGGAAGGTAGGGTAAACGATACGCAATAAGCATAAAAAATAGTTAAAAACTAGAAATTCCGACTCAATAAATCAAGGCATTCGCTTATCGGATTGGAGTCGTAAAAATATCCCGATATGACTCCGTGCCTTATCTCTTTGACGATTAGATGTGCATTATCCGGGCTTATAAGTCTTAGACAAGGAAACGCAAGCAACATCAAAACGCTGACCAAGATAACTCCTTTCAGAGCGCCGAAGCCCATTCCGCATAACCTGTTTGAAAAACCTAAAACACCGTGCTTCTTATTCTCTATGCTATGGAGCAAAATGCGGCTTATAACAGAAAGTGCGATAAAGAGTATAACAAAAGACAACACTGCTATGAGTGTGGAAGAAACGGACTTTGACACTTCTGAGATGGTTGCGTTTCGTATATCATCCCAGACAAGCCTGATTTGACGCGGCAAGGTAATAATAAAATCATTTGAGGCAAGGGCGGAATCCATTGCCTCTTTTATATTTTTTGCGAAGTGCGCATCTAAAGCCGTATACTTGATTATCAGATTCTTTGCGGGAACAGCAAATATGATTGCGCAGACTGAACAAAAGAACCAGCGCAGGAAACTAAAAACAGAGCTTGCAAAACCTTTGAAATATCCTACAAGCGCCAGGGATAAAATTATTAAAATAATTGAAATGTCAGCTGCCTGAGCTACCATATTCAATGTTGAATTACTCATTTGCTTCTCCTTTATGCAGACCGTACGGATTTTCGATTAAAAGTGATAAATAAATGATACAAGATATAATTTCTTTGTGCAACTTAATGTTCCGGACACATCTTGCAAAATTTGCTATAAAAACAGGAATTAAAATATGCGTATAACGAATTATTGACAATAAAAATGGCAGATGATAGTATAAAAATGTATTTAGGTGCCCGAAAGGGAGAATAGGGAAAAAAGTGAGAATCTTTTGCGGTCCCGCCACTGTAATGATGAGTTATTTTTGATAGAGCCACTTAACGGGAAGGCCAGAAATACTGTGAATCTAAGCCAGGAGACCTGCCAAGTACATGAATTAGCACACTACGTGGGTCTTAGTGGTTTTGCTATTATTTTTGTTGTTTTTAAGACCCTTTTAGGGTCTTTTTTATTTCGGGAGGCGGTCTGCATTAACACTTATTATCAAAAAAAAGTACGAAAAAAAATCATAATCATCACTGCCATGTTATTTATCACAGCTTTACTCATACTGATTGATTTAACTTTAGGAAGCTATGATTTAAGCCTCATAGATTACTTTCGTTCGCTGTTGTTTAACGGTTCAAGTAATATCGAGCAATTAATAATGCTTAAGATGAGATTGCCGCGGTCATTGACTTGCTTAGTTGTGGGTATGTCTCTTGGTCTCAGCGGTTACTACATGCAAGTTATATTGCAGAACCCGATTGCCAGCCCGTTCACCTTAGGTATTTCGTCGGCAGCGTCATTCGGGGCATCTTTTAGCATAATTACAAATTTTCCATATGTATTTTTATCGTATAACATTCAAATTTCGGCAATAATGTTTTCTTTGTTATGTACATTTTCGATGATTGTAGTTTTGAAAAAAAGAAAGATGAATGCGCATCTTATGATTTTGTTTGGCGTAGCATTAAATTTCTTTTTCCTGGCACTGCAATCCATGGCTCAGTATATAGCGGACGAGAAGCAGGTACAGAAGATAGTTCACTGGATATTTGGGTCAATATCAAAGGCGTCGTGGATAGGAGTAATTATTACAACAATATGTTTTCTGCTTATCTTTACTATCACATATAGAAAGTCCTGGGGATTAAATTTGCTTTGTCTTTCAGATGAAAGAGCTAGAAGTATGGGATTAAACACAGAGAAATTCAGGAGCTTTATTTTTTTATCAAGTTCGGTATTGACAGCAGTTGCAATATCATATGTAGGAACAATAGGATTCATAGGTTTGTTAGCACCGCATTTTGCCAGATTTTTATTGGGTGATGATTCGCGTTTTGTCGCACCGGGTTCAGCCGTTCTAGGAGGGTTGTTGCTGCTCCTTGCTTCTATCGTATCAAAGATAATTCTTCCCGGAGCCATTCTTCCAATAGGCATAATAATGAATATAGTTGGAGTACCTTTTATGATGATAATCGCGGCAAGGGGGAAAAATGAATTTAGAAGCTATTAGAATTAACTTGTATAAAAGCAATACACAGATATTGAAGGACATATCGTGCGCCTTTCAGCCGGGAATTTTGAATGGAATTATCGGGGTAAACGGATCGGGTAAAAGTATGTTTCTAAAAAGCCTGATTGGTCTTGAATCAGCAAAAGGCGAGGTTCTGTTTGGAGGAAGAAGTTTTAGAACCGATGATTTTTCCTATATTCCACAGGACTCGGAGTCAGCTCATAATATGACGGTTTTTGATGTAGTTCTTTTAGGGCTTTATGACGAATTGTATTGGCGCGTAAATAGTGAGCAACTCGATAAAACCTATAAAATTATAGAGGAACTCGGTCTTAGCAATCTGTGTGACAGAAAACTCTCCACCTTGTCCGGCGGTCAGAGGCAAATGGTCTTTCTCGCACAAGCTCTGGTCAAGCAGCCGAAAGTTATACTTGCAGATGAGCCTATATCTGCTCTGGACTTGAAAAACCAGTTGTCGTATCTCAATATTCTGTCGCGATACACGGAAAAAACATCTGCAATTACGATCATTGTACTTCATGATTTGAGCCTTTGCGCCGGGGTTATCGTTGCCGTACCCCTCCATGAGGTTAATGCCGCCCCAAATGCCAAGTCCTGCGCCAAGCGCGATTACCAAAGTCTGCAATACGTCAACTGCGCTGTTGAAAAAATCCATATAAACCTCGCTTTCTGC
>JAXFOY010000005.1:0-87379 GCA_034180045.1 Eubacterium sp. | reverse complement strand
ACTTTTTCGCCCAGTCCGTATCTCTGGTGCAGCGTTGTTGTTATCGCTGCTGTAAGTGTTGTTTTTCCGTGGTCTACGTGTCCGATTGTACCGATATTAATATGCGGTTTGGTTCTTTCGAATTTCTGTTTTGCCATTATTCCCTCTCCTTATTCATAACAACAAATTTTATTTGGAGCTGCTGAGCAGATTTGAACTGCCGAACCTCTTCATTACCAATGAAGTGCTCTACCTACTGAGCTACAGCAGCGTATACTACCTGACTGCCATTGAATTTAGATAAAGTCAAGCATTGTTCTTATCGTACTATTTTTGTTTCACATTGTCAATAATCGAGCAAGCTTATTCTTATTTTTTTCTTAAGTCTTTGCATGGCATTGTCAATAGCTTTCGGTGACCTGCCAAGGCAGGTAGCTATCTCTCTGTAGTTCATCCCTTGCCTCATCATTGTCCAAACTTCTTTTTCGAGCTTGCTCAAAATCTTGCCGTCACCGGACTGAATATCATTTACGGTTTCTTTTATCAATGTCATTGTTTCCGGGTTTTCGCATTTGTCACTCAGCATGGAGTTTGAAAAATCTATTTTCGACTCATCTTGCGCTGCATTTTTCCCGCTAAATTCCGAGCCGCTTTCAAAAATAGAAATCGATTCGTTCAATATTCTGTGTTTTTGCCTATTTGCGCCTTTTATCGCCGTCTTAATCTGCCTGTCGACACAATGATGTAAAAAGGTTGAAAACTTAGCTCCGCAATTCGGCTTAAAATCCCTGATAGCCTTAAAAATTCCTATCATTCCTTCTTGAATCACATCTTCGTTATCCGCACCGTTAATATAGTATCTCCTGGCTCTTATCTTTGCAGTCCGGCGATATTTGTTTATCAAAAATTCATACGCAAAACAACTTCCCTCCTGCGCCATTTTCACAACGTCCTCGTCAGACAGTATGTTCATTTCGCTTTCAGACATTATACGCCGCCCTTTCTCTGGCGAACCGCCTCGTAAATTACAACCGCCGCGGCATTTGATGCATTGAGAGAGTTGATATTCCCAAGCAGAGGAATAGAGACTGCAAAATCGCACTTCTCCCTTACTAAGCGGCTAACGCCTTTGCCTTCGTTGCCGATTACAATGGCAAGCTTTCCTCTTAAATCCGTTTCAGTGTATAGTTTTCCGTCCATGTCACAGGCGGCAATCCAAAAACCGTCTTTTTTTAGCTCTTCTATAGTTCTTGCGATGTTGGTTACCTGTACACATGGCATATACTCTATTGCGCCCGCAGAAGTTTTAGCTACAGTATCTGTAAGTCCGCAGCTTCTTCGTTTTGACACTATTATCCCGCTGACGCCTGCACATTCAGCGGTTCTCATTATCGCGCCGAGATTGTGAGGGTCTTCTATTTCATCAAGTATGACTATCAGCGGCGAATTTCCACTCGCCTCCGCCTTTGCATATATATCTTCCATGCTTGCAAACGAATGTGCCGCTGCAAAAGCCGCTACCCCTTGATGGGCCTTGCTCATGCATAACTTGTCCAGCTCAGATTTTTCTACAGTCTCTATCTTTACGGCACTTTGCTTTGCTAAATCATAAATTTTTCCGATTGAACCCGACGCACCCTTCTGAATTAGAAGTTTGGAAATGCTTCTGCCGCTTTTCAACGCCTCTATGACCGGGTTTCGTCCTATTATCAAATCGCCCTTGCTCATCTTATCCTCGTGTATTTATAGAAACGATATCCTATACCGTTTTCTTCCCTTTTATCCCCTACAGCTTCACATCTGAAGTCATCATTTTCGTCAAGATTTACGAAAAATCTGTCCGCATCAAAGTTCTCATCTATCTTTGTCACATAACAAATTTCACACTTCGGCAGCAGCGCTTTATAAATTTGTTCGCCTCCGATAACAAATACATCACCCGCAGGAATATCTGAAATCAACTCGTCCAGTGCCGTATATGAATTGACAACTTCCGCATTATCCGCCCTAAAATTCTTGTCGTGAGTCAAAACAACATTTCTTCTCTTAGGCAACCCCTTTGACCCCGGCAAACTTTCCAATGTAACTCTGCCCATGACAACAGTCTTATCAAGAGTCATTTTCTTAAAATATTCAAGATCGCCCGGCAGATGGCAGAGAAGTCCGTCATCCTTTCCTATTCCCCAGTCTTTATCTACTGCTATTATTAAATTCATATCTCTCCTACACCGCTATCGGTATGTTTTTTATCTGTGGTCCGCTTTGATAGTCTTCAATTATCACATCATCTACAGTGAAGTCATAAAAATCCTTTACTTGCGGATTCAGTCTCACTTTTGGTGCCGGAAACTCTTCACGGGAAATCAGCTCTTTGATTGCATCTACGTGTTTGTCGTAGATATGCGCATCCGCAATTACATGAACAAGTTCCCCCGGCTTGTATCCGCAAACCTGCGCCAGCATCATCAAAAGAATAGAATATTGGCATACATTCCAGTTATTTGCCGCCAAAATGTCCTGTGAACGCTGATTCAAAACAGCATTGAGCTTATCGCCTGTAACATTGAATGTCATGCTGTATGCGCAAGGCTCCAGGTGCATTTCGCTTAAATCACTGAAATTGTAGATATTTGTCATTATTCGTCTTGATTGCGGAGTGTTTTTCAGCTGCCAGATAACATTGTCCACTTGATCCATAACACCCTGCGCAAACTTATATTTTTGAGCCATTTGGTATCCATATGCCTTTCCAATGGAACCGCTCTCATCAGCCCATTCATCCCAGATATGCCCCTTCAAATCCTTTATATTATTTGACTTTCTCTGCCAAATCCAAAGGACTTCATCTACAGCCGTTTTAATCGCCGTCTTCCTAAGTGTGAGCGCCGGAAATTCCTCTGATAAATCGTATCTATTAACAACCCCGAAGCGTTTAATAGTGTAAGCTGCACTACCGTCTTCCCAGCGCGCTCTTACAGTTTCACCCTCCGTAGAAAATCCTTTTTCCAGTATTTCCGTACACATATTCTTGAATAATTTATCTGCCTTACTCATATCTCGTCTCCTATTCTGCTGCTATTATCTCTACCGCCTTTGACATAACTTCATTCATTCGCAAGCTTTCTCCTTGGGTGTACAAAAATCCGACCAGTGCCTCAAATGCCGTCGCCAGCCTATACTCAACCGCACCTGCACTCCTGCTCCTATTCGGCGTCTTGTGATTTCTCGCACGCTTCACTATGGCGATTTCGTCTTCCGTAAGAAAATCTTTCATCAAAGCTTTTACCGCTTTAGCCTGGCTTTCCGCTCTTACAAATTTAATTGCATGCTTATGCATCAATTCGGCGTTTCCTCCTTGGCTAAAACCGTCGGCTACCAAGTTTCTTACATATAGTTCATATACCGCATCGCCAACAAAAGCGAGTGCAGTCACATTAATCTGCCTCGGATTCATATAAGCTATTCCTTTATAATTTGCACACCTTGCGGAGTATCTTTCAGTATATATCCTCTAGCTTTAAGCTCGTCACGAATCTCGTCGGCTCTGGCGAAATCCTTATTTTTTCTTGCCTGCTGTCTTTCTTCGACCAAAGCTTCAACATCTGCTTCAATATCGCTGACCTGCTTCTGTATTATTCCCAGAACATCTGTAAGTTCATTGAAAATTTTCAGGGCGGACTTTGCATAAACCTTACTGCTTCCGCCGCGAAGCACTGTATTAATCTCTGTGACCAAGCCGAAAATCGCACTTATCGCATCCGCTGTATTAAGGTCATCGTCCATCGCCTTGATAAATTCCTGTCTGAATCTGTCAAAACTTGCAATTGACTTCGCTTCCTCATCTGCCAGTTCAGTTTCACTTCCGTTTTCAATCATAAACTCTATATCGTTCAGGCAGTTTTTAATTCTGTTAAAGCCGGATCTTGTCTGCACCATCATCTCTTCGCTAAACTCAATAGGCCCTCTATATTGACCTGAGAGAAGCAAAAAGCGGATTTCCTCACCCGTATACTTTTTGCGAATATCTCTCACCGTGAAGAAGTTCCCCGCCGACTTCGACATTTTGGAGCCGTCAATATTTATGAAACCGTTATGCATCCAGTAATTGGCAAACGGCACTCCGTTACAGCACTCCGACTGCGCAATTTCGTTCTCATGATGCGGGAATTGAAGGTCTTCACCGCCTCCATGTATATCTATGGTCTTGCCTAGATGTTTCTTTGCCATTGTTGAACATTCAATATGCCAGCCCGGTCTTCCCATTCCCCATGGCGACTCCCACGCAATCTCGTCATCTGTCTTTCTTGCCTTCCAAAGAGCAAAATCAAGAGGATCTTTTTTGACTTCGCCGACTGCAATCCTTGCGCCCGACTCCAAATCCTCTATATTCTGTCTGGAAAGCTTTCCGTATCCCGGGAACTTTCGGGTGGAAAAATATACATCTCCGTCCGCTTCATATGCAAAGTCTTTTTCGACCAAGGTGTCAACAAAGCTTTCTATTTCATTTATGTGTTCTGAAACCTTAGGATGTATATCGGCTCTTCTCACATTCAGCGCGTCGGCATCATCAAAATACTCTTTGATGTAGCGTTCAGAAATTTCCTTAGCACTGACGCCCTCTTCTCTGGCTCTGTTTATTATTTTGTCGTCAACATCGGTGAAATTTTGTGCATATTTCACCTTGTAACCTCTATATTCCAGGTATCTGCGCAATGTATCAAATACGACTATGGGTCTGGCGTTTCCTATATGAATATAGTTATATACGGTAGGTCCGCAAACATATATTGCCGCCTCACCTTTGCGAATCGGTTCAAATTCTTCTTTACGCCTTGTAAGTGTATTATATATTTTCATGTCTAATCCTTTTTCCTGTTTGCATTTGCAACAGCCTTATCTATGCTTTCTATTCAAATCCTACAAACAAATTGAATCTATCGATCGGTTTTAGGCAACTGTAATGCTCTTGATTACTACCGGCTCAAGCGGTTTATCCTGAAAATCGCGTCTTACTTTTGCTATTTCAAGGGCAGTTTCAATACCTTCCGTAATTTTTCCGAATCCTGCATATTGACCGTCAAGATGAGGTGAGGTCTCAACCATTATAAAAAACTGTGAACCTGCCGAATCAGGCACCATTGTTCTTGCCATTGACAGAACGCCAAGCGTATGCTTGAGGTCATTTTTCACGCCGTTCATAGAAAACTCTCCCTTGATGGTATATCCCGGACCGCCCGTTCCGTTTCCGTTAGGACATCCTCCCTGAATCATAAATCCCGGAATGACTCTATGAAAGGTCAAGCCGTTATAAAATCCGCTGTTTGCAAGTTTCTCAAAATTTTCAACCGTAATCGGCGCTATATCCTCATACAGTTCACCTTTCATCACCTTGCCGTTTTCCATCTCTATAGTTACCGTCTTCATTCTTATTTCTCCTTCTCTACCAGCTCAATCGCATTCTTTATGGCTTCCGCCACACTTATTTCCTGTTTTTCGCTATCTCGGCGAAGTTTATATTCCACGATACCCTCGCCTGCTCGCTTACCGACTGTAATCCTAATCGGAAATCCTATCAAGTCCGCGTCCTTAAATTTGACCCCGGGTCTTTCATCCCTGTCATCGATTACGGTTTCCACACCGGCGTTGCACAGACTTTGGTAAATCTCCTCTGCTACTTTTGACTGCTCCTCGTCCTTTGGCTTTACCAAAGTAACTATCGCATGATACGGTGCAACCGAAATAGGCCAAATAATCCCGTCATCATCGTGATGTTGCTCTATTATCGCTGAAAGCGTACGACTCACACCGATTCCATAACAGCCCATTACGAGCGGATTATCCTTTTGGTTTTCATCCTTGTACATAGCATTCATAGCCTTTGAGTACTTGGTGCCCAACTTAAATACCTGTCCGACCTCTATTCCTCTCGTGTGTTTAACCGGTGCCCCGCAAATCGGGCAAGGCTCACCTTCTTTGAGAATCTTCAAATCCGCTATTATATCAGCCTTATAGTCTCTGCCGTAATTTACGTTAATCAAATGGTGGTCTTCCTTACAGGCTCCCGCACATAGATTTTTAAGACCTACAAGTTCACTGTCCACTACAACTGTACAGTCATGAAGTCCGCAAGGACCCGTAAAGCCCCCGACTGCACCCGTTACGGCTCCCATCTCAGCTTCGTCCGCAAAACTTATTGCATGCTCGGGAACATTTAGAGCATTGACAAGCTTAATTATATTTAACTCTCTGTCACCTCTGACAAACGCAGCTACATATCCGTTCTTGGCACCTTCTTCATCATATTTGTCAAACAACAATGCCTTTATTGTTTTAGATTTGTCAAGATTTAGGAAGTTCGCAACCTCTTCTATAGTTTTTGTACCCGGAGTATGCACTTCTTTCATTTCGAGCATCGGCTCGCTTTCCGCAGACGGCTTGTCATCACGACAAGCGGCCTTTTCTACATTTGCCGCCATAGAGCAGCTTTCGCAGTAGACAATATCGCTTTCTCCGACATCTGAAAGTGCCGTAAATTCATGAGAAGCGTTTCCTCCTATAGCTCCGCTGTCCGCCTCTACCGGTCTAAAGACAAGTCCACATCGATTGAATATACGTGTATATGCATCGTACATTTGATTATAACTCTCATCAAGACCCGCCTCATCTTTATCAAATGAGTATGCGTCTTTCATTATGAACTCTCTGCTTCTCATCAGTCCGAAACGAGGTCTTGCCTCATCTCTGTATTTATGCTGAATCTGATATAAGTTTAGTGGAAGCTGTCTGTATGACGAAACTCCGTCCCTTACAATATCAGTAAAAATTTCCTCATGAGTAGGTCCAAGACAAAATTCTCTGCCGTTTCTGTCTTTTATCCTCCACAGTTCCGGACCGTATGCGCTCCAGCGCCCCGATTCTTCCCAAAGCTCAGCCGGCTGAATAGCCGACATCAAAATTTCCTGTGCTCCGGACTTATCCATTTCGTCGCGGATTATATTCTCTATCTTGTGAAGTGCTCTCCACCCCAGCGGCATAAATCCGTAAATCCCTGATGCTAGTTTTCGTATCATTCCTGTACGAAGCAGTAAAATATGACTTGGAATTTCCGCTTCAGCAGGAAGTTCCCTCAGAGTTTTAACATACATTTTAGATAATCTCATCGGAATAAATTCTCCATTCTTTCTTTTTAATCTATTTTGTCTTTAGTCCTTAATCATTTTTCGTTGCTTGTAGGTTTACCAAGCACTGAATATTTAATATTAAAGTCACTATCATCGGCGCATTGGCGGCGATTTCTTATGTTAACCTGTGCTGCATGAAAGTATACAAACAGCTTCTGCGGCAATTCCCTCGCCATTTCCGGTAAAACCGAGTCTTTCGGTTGTAGTAGCTTTTATATTAATTCTTTCTCTGCTGACATTAAGTACGGAACAGATATTTTCTCTCATTTTATCTACATACGGTGCAAGTTTCGGTTTTTCGCAAATAACTGTAATATCTGCGTTAACAAAACTGTATCCCCTATATTTTACCGCATTCCATGTCCGTTGCAGCAAGGTAAGACTCGAAATTCCTTCATATGCGGCATCCGTATCCGGAAACAGTCTTCCTATGTCTCCCATTGCTGCCGCTCCCAGAATTGCATCTGTCAAAGCGTGGAGAAGAACATCGGCATCAGAATGCCCGAGAAGCCCCTTTTCGAACGGAAGCTTAACTCCTCCGAGGATTAAATCCCTGTCTTTAACAAGTCTATGTACATCGAAGCCTTTTCCAATTCTCGTTTCCAATATTACATCCTCCGGTGTTGTAATCTTTATATTAAATTCTTCACCATCCACCAAAGTAATCTTATATCCGTTTTTCTCAACAACTCCGGCATCATCAGTAAAGCAAACGCCCTCACATGATGCACTTTTGTATGAGCTTATTAAAATATCCGCCAAAAATCCTTGTGGAGTCTGAACGCAGTATAGATTCTCTCTATTGAGGGTTCCCCGTTCAATATCTCTTATGGTGTCCTTTGGCCTGATGCACGGTATGGCAGTCCCGGATTTTGAAGCTTCTTTGATAACTTCATCTATTAGCCTTTGACTAACATAAGGGCGCACCCCGTCGTGAATCAAAATTATATCGTTAGGACATATACCCTTTCTTTGCAGCTCTGCAAGAG
Organism: Eubacterium sp.; assembly: GCA_034180045.1. Classification (GTDB taxonomy): domain Bacteria; phylum Bacillota; class Clostridia; order Peptostreptococcales; family Anaerovoracaceae; genus Eubacterium_B. The sequence goes on along the minus strand of JAXFOY010000005.1, from coordinate 79,230 downwards.
CGTTTGAAACCGAATCCCGTCTCTCGGAGCCGCCTGGGATTACACTCAGGTTCTTAGAATATTTATCCAAGAGTTTTTCCGTATGTTCAATATAGTCTTCTATCGTGACCACCACTATATTATCGACAAAATTATTTCTCCTGAATTTATCCACTGTCTTTTCGAGTATGGTCTTGCCTCCTATATATAGAAACTGCTTAGGCAAGCGAGCACGCATGCGGCTGCCTCGACCTGCGGCTACTATAACAGCATGTACTTTTTTGCCGTGATACATAATCTAAACCTTTACTCTTCCGAAAATCATCCTTCCCGCCGAAGTCTGAAGAACGCTTGTAACCGTAATTTCCTTTGTCTTACCTATATAATTCCTTCCGTCCTCAAGTACGACCATTGTGCCGTCATCAAGATATGCGATAGACTGCTGTAAATCCTTCCCCTGTTTAACTGCTGTAACCGTCATTTTTTCACCCGGTATAACTACAGGCTTAAGAGTGTTCGCAAGTTCGTTGATATTTAGAACATCTACCCCGTTAATCGTCGCCACTTTGTTGAGGTTAAAGTCGTTGGTTACAACTTTTCCGTTCATAATCTGCGCCAGCTTCAGAAGTTTAACATCAACCTCCGGAATTTCCTTCAGGGATTTCTCGCTTTCCGTGTTGTAAATATCTATGCCGTAATCGCTTTGTATCTTGTTCAAAATGTCCAATCCTCTGCGACCTCTTGTCCTCTTCAGAGAATCCGAAGAATCGGCAATATGCCTCAACTCTACTAGAACAAACTCAGGTATGACAATGGGACCCTCCAAAAATCCGGTCTTAATAATTTCGGCGATTCTCCCATCTATAATTACGCTTGTATCGAGGATTTTAGGAATGATATTGCTTTGCTTTTTGCCTTTTCCTCCAACGGAAAATCTTGTAAGCTGTGCCGGATTGGAATCTAAACCGCCATCATTGTTCCTTCGCGCTGCAAACATTTGTGATAATATTTCTTTACCCTTTTTGTTTGCAATTACAACTCCGAGGAAACCCAAGACCAAATATGTAATCATGGTTATAACAACATATACGTAACGATTGGTTACTCCGGCAAATATCTGCGTCAGTAAAAAAGCTATAATGAGACCGAAGATTAAGCCAATTACTCCCGAAAGTATATCGTTTCCGGAAACTCCTTGAAGATCATCTTCTATCTTTCCCGCAAACTTGCTTCCTTGTTTTGAAACGAGCGGCGCTAATCTATAAAACATAATTGCGAATAATAAAGAAATAATTGCCGCTACAACATATTGGAAGTTGCTGCTAAAGTATTTTTCGTATGATACATCGGTTTCTATAAGCATATATTTGGTACCTGCCGCTATGCCGTATCCAATTATCGCACCGACGATTGCCAATGCTGCCCTCAATAATTTTTTGAACATGCTGTCCCTCCTTTCTTTGCGTCTTTTTTATAAGATAAGTAAGTCGTTAATTATTTCGCACCATTTTTACGCAAAATAATTATGGGTATACATGTTATAGTATAATTCTCACGCCCTCTTCCGTCAATACTGGCAAAGGGAAAATCGGGGTGAATATCGCATATTGAAATAGTGTAGACAGTCTGAAGTTTGCTTTTGTATTTGTTATAATTATGATAAAATTATAATACTAATCACACGAAAACTTCACTTGTTCAAGTTATTATATTTGAAAATAGGAGGAATCAAAATTATGTATAAATTACTTGTGGTTGATGACGAACCGAAAATAAGAGAGGTAATTCGCGAATACGCCGAATTTAACGGATACGAAGTTACGGAAGCCGAAGACGGCATGAGTGCGGTCGGGCTTTGCAAACTAAATAAATACGATTTGGTTATCTTGGATATAATGATGCCTAAACTCGACGGCTTTACAGCTTGCAAAGAGATAAAGAAGATTGTAGATGTGCCGATTATCATGCTTTCCGCAAGAGGTGAAGAGTACGACAAGCTGTTCGGTTTTGAACTTGGAATCGACGATTATGTGGTTAAACCTTTCAGCCCTAAAGAGCTTATGGCAAGGGTTAACGTAGTTTTAGAAAGAAGAAATGCGACAACTAAGAGCAAAACTACCGTACTTAAATTTGACGGTTTAGAAATCAATATCGCAGCTCGTACTGTAACTGTTGACGGCAAGAGAGTCGAACTTACACCAAAAGAATACGACCTTCTTTTCTATTTGATAAAGAACAAAAATATTGCACTGTCTCGAGACAAACTGCTTTCAGATATTTGGGGGTATGATTTCTTCGGAGATGACAGAACTATAGATACTCATATAAAGAACTTGCGCAACAATCTTGGTTCTTATCGAGATTTCATCGTGACCCTAAGAGGAGTTGGATATAAATTTGAATACGAAGATTAAATTTGATTTCAAAACTATCGGATTTAAGCTATGGTGCTATTTCATTTTGTTCGCAGCTATTTTGATAGGACTGATTTGGCTTTTGCAGATTTATTTTTTGGATTCTTTCTATGAAGATATGAAGCTTCACGAAACTAAACAGGCTGCACAGGATTTGATAGATGAATTCAATATAAACGGCAAAGAAGCTCTCAGTAACAAAATTAGCGAGCTAAGTTCGGAAAGCGATACATATGTGAGGGTTGAAACGGGCGACGGAAGGGTTGTAATTCTCCCTGAATACAACGGTTACAAACAACAATATCTATACAGTCTTCAGGCAACGAGCCTGCGACAAAGGCTCGAAATGAGTACATTCCCCAGCGTTTCGGTAATTTTACCGTTTCAGAACAACCAGCTTCTTGCATACGCAACCTATCTGTATAAGGCGGAAGATGGTATTTCACCGGAACAGAATATGGCAAACAGCTATATTCTCTATCTGTTTTCACCCCTATCACCCGTGAAATCCACCATTTCCATACTTCACACTCAGCTTGTGTATATAACGTTTATTGCCATGTTCCTTGCACTATCTATATCACTATATATGACGAGCATGATAAGCAGACCTATAAAAAATATAACTAAGTCGGCTGAAGAGATGGGAAAAGGTCACTACGGAGTGCAATTTCGACGCAGCTCGTATTCAGAAATCAACAATCTGGCAGATACTCTGAGCCATGCTTCTCGCGAACTCGAAAAAACTGATATGTATCAAAAAGACTTAATTGCCAATGTAAGTCACGATTTGAAGACCCCGCTTACGATGATAAAGTCTTATGCAGAGATGATTAGGGATCTGTCCGGAGACAATCCGCTAAAAAGAGATTTGCACTTAGGCGTGATAATTGAAGAGGCGGACAGGCTTAATATACTGGTAAATGATATGCTGAATATGTCCCGTATGCAGCAGAGGAAGATAGTTCTTGAACAGAATGAATTTAATATTGCCGAAACGGTATCCGCTTTGCTAACATCTTACGAAATTCTCTCTGAAAACGAAGGATATAAATTCATTTACAACAATACCGAGTCGTTTATGGTTAAGGCTGATGAGGCAAAAATCAAGCAAGTACTCTCAAACCTTATAAATAACGCAGTTAAATATTGCGGAGAGGATAAAGAAATAATCATAAATGTAAGACGTGTTATGAGAACAAAAGTTAGATGTGAAATTATAGATCATGGTCAAGGTATAGCGTCAGATGAAATAAGCCATGTTTGGGAGAGGTATTATAAGTCCAGCACCCATCATGTCAGACAAACCGACGGTAGCGGTCTTGGACTTTCCATAGTCAGAGAAATTCTCAATTTGCACAAAGCCAATTACGGCGTAAACAGCAAACTTGGTAAGGGCAGCACCTTCTGGTTTGAACTGGATATTATAAAACAAAAGAAATAGTAAAAACCGGCATAATGCAGTCTGCATTATGCCGGTCTTTTTTACTTTCAACTAAAGAAATCTCTTTAATGCACAGTCGCTTATTAATAGTTTTCCGACTTAATCTGGAAATAAGCCTGTGAGTGCTTACATACAGGGCAAAGCTGTGGAGCTTTTGTGCTTACAACCTGATGTCCGCAGTTGCTGCACTGCCATAGAACTTTCTCTTCTCTTTCGAAGATTTTGCCATCTCTGATATTTGCAGCAAGTGTTCTATATCTTTCTTCGTGTTCTTTTTCGATAGCAGCTACACCTTCCATCTGAGCGGCAATTTCAGGGAATCCTTCTTCTCTAGCTGTTTCTGCCATCTGCTTATACATGTCTGTCCACTCGTAGTTTTCACCCTCAGCAGCATCAATCAAATTTTCTTCTGTTGTGCCGATTCCGTGAGCGAGCTTGAACCAAAGTTCAGCATGTTCTTTTTCATTAGCGGCAGTTTCTTCAAAAATATTGCTAATCTGCACATATCCTTCCTTCTTTGCCTTTGAAGCATAGTATGTGTACTTGTTTCTAGCCTGTGATTCACCTGCAAAAGCTGTCATCAAATTTTCTAATGTCTTTGTTCCTTTCAAATCTTTCATGATTCCCTCCATTTTCATTTACATTTTTACCCTTAACTGCTGTGTGTTTTTATCAAGTCGCATTTCTCCGTTTGCGCCTTACAATTCGCACACATACATTCTAATATAATTGAACGAAATTTAATTTCGTCTGAGGCATCAAGTCCAAATGCCTCACTCATGTCTTCCATGAGCTTCGCTATCTTTTGGTCATCCGCACCCCGTAAATCTGCAAGTTCTCCGCAAATTGGACATATCGCATGATAGTGCTCATCAAGATGTCCATCAAAACGGTCTATCTTACCGGGTAAGGTAATTCTGTTTATCTCCCCTGCATCAACAAGTTGATTGAGATTGCGATATACAGTCGCTATACCTATTGTGGGTAATTCCCTGCGTGCCAATTTGTAAACAGTTTCGGCGGTAGGATGATCATAGCTATTCTTGACTATGTCGAGAATAATGCTCCTCTGTCTTGAATATTTCAAAATTTACCTACCTTCTATTGTATAACTGATAACGATTATCATTATAATATCACCCCATTTAGTGCTTGTCAAGCTAATAAAAAATTTATTTTTCAAAATTATATTGTTTGAAATTAAATTTTGGGGTATAATATAATTATAATATAGAGAACGAGCCTTAGGCTCTAACATTTAGGAGGAATAACAATGCTAAAGATTTATAAGTGCAATCATTGCGGAAACATAGTTGAAGTTGTAAACGATGCTCAGGTAGTGCCTGTATGCTGCGGCGAACCAATGAAAGAATTAAAGGCTAATACAACAGATGCAGCTCAGGAAAAGCACGTACCTGAGGTAACGGTTGAAGGAAATCTTGTTAAGGTTAAGGTTGGAAGCGTTGAACATCCGATGACAGAGGAACATCACATCGCATTCATCTATCTGGAAACTGAGAATGGAGTGGCTCGTAAGGATCTTAATCACACAGGAGCACCTGAAGCAGTATTTGCTCTTGCTGAAGGCGAAAAGGCAGTTGCTGCTTACGAATACTGCAACCTTCACGGACTTTGGAAAAAAGAACTATAAGAATAACAAACTCTCTCTTTTATAATACAAATATTAAAGGTCCTGCCGGGTGCAGGACCTTTTCTTTACACATTTATATTTATTGTGCAGCTTTGTTAACTGATTTTATTTTGCTATCTAAGCCTTAAGTTATAATGTAAACTCATCTAAATCTGCCGTTAAATTCACCATCTCAATTGCAGTCAAAGCGGCTTCCGCCCCCTTGTTTCCCGCCTTTGAGCCGGCTCTTTCTATCGCTTGCTCAATGTTTTCTGTAGTTATAACACCAAATGTTACAGGCTTACCGGTCTTCAGCCCTATCTGTGCAATTCCCTTTGCGACCTCATTTGATACAAGCTCATAGTGCGTTGTATTGCCTCTGATTACCGCACCCAGACAGATTACTGCATCAACTTCCGGCTTCTGAGCACATTTCATTGCCATAAGCGGTATCTCAAATGCTCCCGGCACCCAAGCTACACAAATCTCGTCCTCACTTGCCCCATGTCTTTGCAGGGCATCTATGGCTCCATCGAGTAATTTTGATACTATAAACTCGTTAAAACGGCTGCAAACAATTACATATTTCTTAGATTCACTTACAAGGTTGGCACTGAATAATTTCATTTTTTCCTCCTAAACCGCCTAAATACCACAGGCTTAATTAAACTCTTTCAACATATGATTCATCTTTTGAGCTTTTGTTCTCAAATAGAATTCATCCGCCTTGCCCGATTTGATTTCAATCGGAACCCTTTCGACAATTTCCATTCCATATTCCTTTAGACTGTATATTTTATCCGGATTGTTCGTGAGAAGCCTCAGGCTCTTTGCTCCTAAATCCTGTAAAATCTGGGCTCCGGTTGAATAATCTCTCAAATCTTCCGGAAATCCCAGTGCAAGGTTCGCTTCACAAGTATCTAGCCCCCCGTCTTGAAGTTCATAGGCGCGAAGTTTGTTTACAAGACCTATCCCTCTACCCTCTTGACGCATATATAGAAGAATACCTCTCCCCTCTTCGTTTATCTGCCTCATGGCACTTTGTAATTGGTCGCCGCAGTCGCACCTTGCTGAACCGAAAGCATCTCCCGTCAGGCATTCGCTGTGAACACGACAAAGAATGTTCTTGCCGTCACCTATGTCCCCCTTTACCAAAGCTACATGGTGCTCACCTGAGCTTTCATCTATATAGCTGTGTGCCATAAATTCCCCGTGCTTTGTCGGCATCTTTACTACAACATCCCTATGAACATGCTTGATATTCATTTTTATATACTTTTCTATGTCATCCACCGTGCCTATTTTGAGATTCAAGTTTTGAGCAAGCTCATAAAGTTCGTTTCCCCGCATCATTCTTCCGCTTTCGTGCATAATCTCACAGCAAAGTCCCACAGGCTTAAGCCCTGCAAGTTTCATTAAATCGACCGTAGCTTCGGTATGCCCTCGCCTTACTAAAACACCTCCCGTTCTTGAGATTAAAGGGAACATATGCCCCGGTCTTCTAAAGTCCTCAGGCTTTGCATCCGCCTCCACGCACTTCATCGCCGTCAAAGATCTTTCTATCGCGGAGATGCCCGTCGTCGTGTCCTTATAATCTATCGAAACGGTAAATGCAGTTGTGTGGTTGTCGGTATTTTCTTCAACCATTTGCTCAAGACCAAGCTTGTCTCCATATTCTTTGCTCATCGGCATACAAATAAGTCCTCTTCCGATGCTTGCCATCAAATTTACATTTTCTGCGGTTGCAAACTCCGCTGCGCATATAAAATCTCCCTCATTTTCCCTGTCCGGATCATCGCTTATAATGACGACCTCTCCGTTTTGCAGGGCTGCGATTATCTCTTCTACCGTATTCACCTTCATATTAAAATCCTTTCTTATAAATTTACTTAATCCATTTTCCTAATAATCAGAACCCGTTTTCTGCTAAAAAATCCAGACTTATTTTGCTTTCTTCCTTATTTGAACCTGTATTTAACGATGGACTCAAAGGCTCCAAAAATTTTCTTATATATCTGCCGACAATATCGGTTTCTATGTTGACTAAACTACCTTTACATTTTGACGATAGTGCGGTTTCTCTAATCGTTGTATGAATTATAGAGACCTTAAATGTCTTCTCTTCAACGCCCGAGACGGTTAAAGAAATTCCGTCAAGAGCTATTGACCCCTTATATACAACCTGCGATATGATTTCCGAATCCGCCTCAATCAGATATTCCACATTTCCGCCTGACTCAATTATATTTGCTATTTTACCTACTCCGTCTATATGTCCCTGCACTATATGTCCGTCAAATCTACCACCGACCGGCATCGCCCTCTCAAGATTCACCGTGTCTTTCGCCTTTATCTCCGAAATACTTGTATTTCGCACGCTCTCCGGCATTACATCCGCCTTGAAGAAATTGCTTCCTATTTCCGTAGCCGTAAGGCATATGCCGTTTGTGGCAATTGAATCACCGAGTTTTGTTCCTGCAAGCACCTTTTCACACTCTATCGTTATTTCGTATGAGCCGTTCTTTCGTAAAATAGATTTTACTCGCCCTATTTCCTCAACAATTCCTGTAAACAATTTTAGCCTCCATCAAAACATCATCTCCAATTTTCTCAACATCCGTAATATCGAGTTTAACCGCATTTTCCATCAGTTCGATTCCAAGACCGGCAACAGGGGTTTTCGAATTTCTTCCGCCCACTATTTTCGGAGAAACGAAACAGTTCACCTTGTTTATTAGCCCCTTTGACAACATAGAATAGTTCAGTTCGCCTCCGCCCTCAAGAAGTATTGAAGTTATGTCACATTGATAAAGTTTCTCGAGCAAATCCTCAAGGTCTACATGCTCGCCGTCTTTTTTTGTCTCCAAAACTTCCACTCCCTCAAGCGCTTTGAGCTTTCTTTTTTTGTCGGTATCACAAAACTCCGTTGTTGCGATTATCGTTTTTGCATTCGACTTAAGATGTAATACATATGCAGATTCATCTATGCTAAGTTTTGAATCTACTATTATTCTGACAGGATCTCTTCCCGAAACCATTCTCACATTTAGGCTCGGATTATCCGTTTTTACGGTGCCTATGCCCACCATTACCGCATCAAAATTTGCTCTTAGCTGATGAACTCTCCTGCGGCTTGCTTCGCTGCTTATCCACTTAGAATCACCTGTAACACAAGCTATCTTACCATCCATGGTCATAGCGTATTTCATAAGCACAAAAGGTTTCTTATGCGTGATATGATAAAAAAAGACTTCATTCAATCTATCACACTCCTCTTTTAAGATTCCGGTGTCAACCTCTATTCCCGCAGCTCTCAGCTTCTCTATACCGGCTCCGGCAACAAGAGGATTCGGATCCAAGCTTCCCACATACACTTTCTTAAATTTATGCTTTTTTATAAGCTCACAACACGGAGGTCTCTTGCCGAAATGTGAACAAGGTTCAAGATTGACATACATAGTTGCCCCCTCAAGATTTATATCAGCTTTACTGATGGCATTATCTTCCGCATGTGCCTCCCCATATCTTTCGTGCCATCCTTCTGAAATGATTTTACCGTTTTTTGTTATCACTGCACCCACCATGGGGTTTTTACCTGTGCAGCCCCTCCCCCGCTCCGCAAGTTCCAAAGCCCTTCTCATATATTTTTCGGCTTCAACTCTATGTTCAAGCTTCCTATCTATTTTACTCACCTCCATGCGAAATCAAAAATAAAAGCTCCCTTCCGGGAGCTTTTGAATGACACAAATGACATAAACAACATATCCTTAAAAAAAGCCCTACAAAAAATGTAGGGCAAATTTATCAAAATAAATATGATATGCGTTCTTCTACCATCCAGACTGTACTGTCGGTTCCGGAATTTCACCGGATCAGCTTGCGCTCGCGGACTCTGACCGCCGGTAGGGAATTTCACCCTGCCCCGAAGAAAATATTAAGTTATTTATATAGTAGCATATTTTAACCACATGTCAAGCACACATATTTTAACCGGATAGCCAACAAAATTCCTTGCAAAACCACCTACTGTCAGGTGTGTTTTCGGCTCCAATCACTTCAATTTAACATTCTTTCATCCACATCATTATAAATTCTAATTTATTTTACCTGTTTAATATGGTTTTCTAATACATCAGTACATTTCTTCATCAACATCCCAAATTATTGTCATCCTTTTTGACCTCTAATTTAATTGTGTTCGACATTTAAGTATGATAATATAAATATACAGATATTTAGTACGAATATTAAGTAATAAACATCAGAAAGGAGCGAGATCATCATGCTTTATATTGTAGGACTAATGGCTGCTGTTGTTGCCCTTTTAGCAATAATGGTAATTCCAAGTCGCGAAAAATAACGTGACAAAACAAATAGACAACAAAATAACAAAACAAGGCAATATTAAAAGTGGTATGGAGTCGAAAGATTCTATACCACTTTTTATATCCTCGATTAATTATCTATTTTACCTACGCTTTCGGCGCTTTTCCGTATTTTGAAATGAGTCTTGCGGAAATAGTACTTGCCAAAAGCAAAGCTGCAAATACAATTAAAACCCAGCCGAAGTAGTCTGTGCGATTATCATAAATCTGCCCTAATATAAGCATGATAACTATCCCTGCTATGCACAGCTGTTGCACCAGCAAAATTCCCAAACTCCTTATTATAGATTTGGATCCGGATGCGGCAATTTGTTCATTTTTACCGCTATCTCGCGTATATTTCGGAACTGCGGGTTCAGCAAAAATCATTGCTACACCTGCGCCGACAAGAACAAGCCCTGTGAGCAAGCTGTTGACTTTAATCATCCCCGACAGGATAATCACATACACAACTACAGCACCCACTACAGTAATTTCAAGCCCTACGAGATTCTTCTTGGTAAATATTTTTTTTATTTTGTTAAACATATCAGTCAACCTTATCCGCAACTCCAAGAGCCTCCGCAATATTCAAAAGGTGATCTCCGATTCTCTCAAAGTCAATCAAAAGCTCTGTGTAAAGAACCGCGGTATCCTCGCTGCAAGAGCCCTTATGCATACGCCTCAAGTGATTTGCTCTATAATCCTTTGTTAAATCATCGATTTTCTGTTCTATAGCCGCCGTCTTAGTGATTGCATCGGCATCCATTCTATCCAAGTCGCGAATGGTGTCCATACCTAGCAAACTATAGTGCTTCATTTTTTTCAGTTCTTCATATGCTTCAGGTGTAAACTTAACATGATTTTGCTCGAGCCTTAACGAATATTCACCGATATTCATAGCGTGGTCTGCTACTCGCTCAAGATTGGTGCAGATTCTAAAGTAAGCGTTAATCAGCCTGCTGTCCTTAACATTTGTTTCGAAAATCATTATATTTGAGATATATCTTGAAATCTCTTTATTAAGAAAGTCTATGTAATCCTCTTTTTTCGATATCATCTCAAGCATATCCGAGTTTCCGTTTATAATGACATCAAAGCTGTCCATCACATTTTCTTTTACCATCTGTGCCATGCGAAGCAGCTCATTTCTTATACCGGTCATAATAATTGCAGAAGTACCGATTGAAAAATGTTCCTCGTGCTTCATTGACGGTTGTAAAAATTCCAGCCTGAAGACATCCTTAACCTCGGTTTCAACCTCAGGGAGAATTTTCTTGGACAGAAATGCGAGATAGCTGCCGAACGGCAAAAGAAGTGCCGTCGTCACCAGATTGAAAAAGGTATGCATGTTAGCAATCTGCGCAGCAGGTTTTGTCGGCGTCCAAGATTCTATCCAGTCCGTTAGAGGGAAAACTATACATATAATCGAGAACATCACGGCTCCGATAACATTGAACATCAAATGTATGAGCATGGCTCTCTTTGCGTTACGGTTTGTACCTATTGAAGCCAAAAACGCGGTTACGCAGGTTCCTATGTTTCCGCCGAACAACACAAACACCGCACTGTGGAAACTCAAGGCTCCACTTGTTGTCAGAATTTGCAAAATACCTACCGATGCTGCTGATGATTGAATTATTCCGGTAAATACTAAGCCGAAGAGAACTCCGAACAGAGGATTACTGAACGAAGTCAACATCTCTCTAAATGCAGGCACGTCTCTGAGCGGTTCCATAGCCTCGCTCATGAGTTCCATCCCTAAGAACAGAAAGCCGAGTCCGGCTATTATGTATCCATAGTTATGCAGCTTTTCTCTTTTGAAAAAAACCAAAAGAGCTACACCTATCATAGCAAATAGCGGTGCAATTTCACCTACATCAAGCGCAATCAGCTGTCCTGTTATAGTCGTACCTATGTTGGCGCCCATTATAATCCAAACAGCTTGGGTTATCTTCATAAGACCCGAGTTAACAAAGCCCACTACCATTACCGTTGTTGCTGATGAGCTCTGAATGATAGCCGTGATTCCCACGCCTACTAAGATTCCCATGAATCGATTGGAAGTAAGTCTTTCCAGAATGTTTTTCATTCTGTCACCGGCTGCCGCCTCAAGACCCGTACTGGTCATCTGCATACCGTAAAGGAATAAGGCAAGACCGCCCATAAGGCCTAATAAGACCGAAAAATCCATAGTGTGTCCTCCGTGAACTAAATATGACAATCGTTTTTAACTAACAAATACACTTCCGCCTATAAACTCTCTAATAATAGAATTGTTAACGATAATTTCATCGTTTTCTATAATACGGAAAAACTGCATAAATTGCAATAGCCTTTGTGCCTCCGCATATTCTTCATCTTCTTGAGTTATCGCTTCCAGTAAAGGTTGGGCGTATTTTCGCAAAACAGAAATCTCATAAACATGGTATGAATTGAATAATACATCCGCCTCACTGCTGTAAGGAAAAATATTTTTGTCCTCTCCCGCTCTTACTTTTGGCCATGTAGCAATTGTTGACTTTGCGGAATGACCTCTAAACAGATTGTCTCTCACTATTCTTCTCAGCATTCTCTCCGATGTTGTCGGCACTCTATTGTGGACATCCACATTTATCTGAGCAAGAGGGCTAATATATATCTTGAATTTTTCCTCTTTAGGAATAAATTTTGTTAGGCTTTCATTTAGTCCATGTATTCCCTCAATTACGATAGGTTGGTTCGCTTCAATTGACACAAACCTCTTTCCGAATATCTTTTTGCCGCTCATAAAATCAAAGCTTGGCAAGTCGACCGTCTTCCCACTGAGCAAATCGTTCATGTTTTTGTTAAAAAGCTCTATATCCAGTGCATTGAGGTTTTCGTAATCCTTCTCCCCATACTCGTCAAGCGGTGTATCTTCTCGGTTTACAAAGTAGTCATCCGTCCCTAAGTATAGAGGCTTCAACCCATTCACTTGAAGCTGTATGCACAACCTTTGTGCAAAAGTGGTCTTTCCTGAAGATGAGGGTCCTGCAATTAGAATTATTCTCTTTTGTTGTTGATTAATCATATCCGCAATCTGGGCAATCTTTTTTTCATGTAGTGCCTCTGAAAGCTGCACAAGTGACTTAAACTCATCTGCCTCAATCTTTTCATTAAGGTCTGCAACATAGCTGACTCCAAGAAGACGCTCCCAGCTCGTTTGCTCGGCAAATGCTTGATATAGTTTAGTTTCATCTATATATTCAGGTATTTCTGCCGGATTTGACGGATGCGGAAATCTAAGCAAGACACCGTTACGATACTTGCGAAGTTCAAAATTTTTGATATATCCCGATGACGGAACCATTAGTGAATAGAAAAAATCGCGGTAACCGTCAAGTTCATAGAAGAAAACCTGCGTAATCTGCGGTGCACTTTCTATAAGACGGGCACGCTCCGTGCGCCCATCCCCCCTCAGGTATTCAATCGCCTTTTCTCTAGTTATAATTTCCTTCTTAAATGCCAAATCAGCTTCGACGATTTCCGTCATTCTTTGCTCTATTTTTTTGACAATCTCCTGCGTGAGTTCTCCGCCGAATTTTATCTGAGTGTATAAACCCTTGTTTAGAGAATTTCTAATGCTTACCGTGGCTGATTTTCCAAGTATATCGCAGGCAGCCTTAACATATATCAAAGATACACTTGCTTGGTATATCATATTGGCAGCCTGAGTTCTCATATCGAGCAGCTCAATCGTGGAGGGTTCGTCTATTGTATAGTTCAGATCAACCAGGCGGTTGTTTACCTTAGCCGCGAGTATCTGGTACGGCAGACTTTTTATCTCATAGCAGAGATTTTCTATAGATATTCCCTGTCTAATATCTCTTATCTCCACATCGCCCTTGGGCATTGTGATCAAATTTATCTTCATATGTCCTCCTGTTGCCAAGTATATGATAAGACTTAATCCTATCTTTCAGCTATTATTTTACCACAACGCAGCTCAAAACAACACATATTGCTAAACTTTGTTGCGCACTAAAAAAGAACCTGCCGAAGTGAACCGATTTCAAATACAGTCGATACTTTAAGATAGGCATCTTATCCTTTTGAAACTTTGTCACATATGGCAAGGCTCTATTTTATTTTGATTTATTTATTTGTCTTCTTTTTCCTATATAGTATTGTCACTATAGCTGTTGCACCAATGCCTATTATTGCAAATAGCGCAATGCCTCCGTTATCAAAGGTATTAGGACTAAGGTTCTTTATCTTTGATTTATTGTTTACAAAATAGTAAATAGAAAAATCGTCGTTTTCGAATGTAACCGTCTTTCCCTTAATCGAAATAACCGGAATAGATTCGAGGCTTCCATCTGCTTTTTCATGGAAAATCTGCAAATTCTCAGGCACCAAATTCTTAAGTGTTACACTTACGCGCTGCATACCTTTTGTTTTTACTTTAGCTCCCTGCGAATCTACAAAGTAAATATCATATGCTTCGTAGTCGCCAGCCTTGAATCCTTTTAGAGCTTTTGTTATCGCTTCGATTTTTACTGTTGCTTTTTTTACATTTCCCTCATTGCCCGGATTAACCGGCTTTTCGCCTTCAGGATTTACCGGTTTATCTCCACCGCTTTTCTTGTTTAATAGAGTTCCTTTTACACTCGGATATCCCGCAGAAACAAGTTCTATTTCATACTCGGCATTTTCACCTTTTGTAAAGATAGGCATCTTGTTTCCGTGATGCGATATTTCCGCTGCGAAGTTGGCTGTCATATTATCTCCGAATATCAGCTTTGCAGGATTTTGACCTCTTAAAGCCTTACCGTCCACCATAACCTTGCTGATACTTGCATAATAAGCTTCTTTATCTATGTCATCCGGTAAAATAAGTTTATTATCTGTTATTTTTACATCTCCGGCTTTATGTCCCGATGTTAGGTTGAAGCTGACATTTATATCGGAGTAGACCGCATCTTCATACACGGCGACATATCCCCCTATACCTGTATTTGCCGTCTTCTTAAAAGTGATTTTATATTTTGATACTGTGTAATCTTTGCCCTCCGCCAAAGGCTTTCTTCCCTTTGAGATTGATTTAAGCTTATATTTGGAATCGGCAGGCACATTTAACTTTGGCGTCACAGATACTCCATCCGTAAATACATCATCTTTTATCGTAATATTTTTATCCGCCGCAAGTATGCGCTTGCATAGCAACGAAGTCTTTATAATAACATCATCTTTTCCACGTACAAGATATTTTATTTCCGTAATCGTCTTACCTTCCATATCACTGTAAGCCTTATAGTTTACAATGTTTCCATGAGGCTCCTTGAAATTCGGCTTTACTGCAAATGATATTTCACTTGTACGCACCCAAATGTTCTCCAAATGTTTCATAGCATATAACTTGCCGTCTGATGTCTTTATTATGACACCGTCAACATCCTTCGCCTCAGGAAGCTTATCGCTTTCGATTTTAATACCGTAGTTGCCGTACCTGTTAGAGGTTGAAATATCGGCTTTAGCCTTATCCAAAATAGCGGAATTACTTCCCTTTGTCGCCGTCAAAGTACCGTCACCGTTTATGATTTTGTATTCCTTAGGTGGTGCATTCCCTTCGTTTAATTTAAGGTTTTTAACGATTTCAAACAAAGGATTCTTTGATGTCTTTCCGCTTGCGATTTCATTTTTCACGCTGTCATATAGCTTCTTATCGATTGCGACATCAACATCTTTTACTCCTAATATCTTGCCGCTTCCATCCAGGTTTACACTATTGAATGTAGTCGGAAACATCACTTTGTATTTGCTCTTTGTCGAGCTGCTTACCGCATCATACATTCCCTCCGCTTTTAGCGATGCCGCCTTATCAACTGTATCAGCTTCCATCACATCAGATGTTTTACTTAGATTCAGAAGTTCTCCATAATAATAGTCGGCATAAGAAAGATTAACCTTACCGTAAAGTGTACTCTTCTCATTTTCACCACCTGTATTTTCCGGTTCTTTCTTTGCTTCAGCAGCTTTTGAAAGTTGCTCCAAAATGGCCTTTTTGCCTGCTTCTGTAGTATATGTGGCATTTGTCTTTGCATCGACCGCATTCACAGATTCTACCGTTGCAGGCTTATTCTCCAAAAGCTTGATTTTAGCTTTTGCCGTTTCCATAAAAGCGCTATTGTATGATGCCATATTGGAACTTTTAATATCAATATTTGCAAACTTGCCTTTGTTCACATCAAAGCTTACATTCAGGCTGTAGCCATCCCAACCTAATCCCTTTGGGCTTACAACCTCAGTGCTGCCTTCATAATGCTTATCCTCGGCAATCTGTTTCCCTGTTACGGCATATGCTCCCTGTGTACTTGCACCGATTAGCATCGCGCATGAAAGAAACATCGCCAAATGCTTCTTACGTATTCCTAACATAACAAACTCTCCTTATATAATAAAATCTATATCGCTCGTCTGTAATTAGACTTGCACAACTTTAGTTAGTGTCAACTAACACGTTTATCATAGCATACTCATTTATTATCAGCAAGATATTTTTTATGTTAAGTCCCGTATATATATATATATCGGTTTGAATGTATATCTTCGGCTATTCCCGGATTGTATCCGTTTCTTTTTGGTATAGCTCCATCATATTTTGCATTTCGCTTTTTGTAAGAGTAATTCCTCGACTCATTCTTTCGTGTTCTTGATCCCAATCTCTAATATCATACTTAGGCGCTTGTCCATTCCATGAAACTAAATTCAGTTCCTTTGACCAGCCTCTATCATTACGGCTAAGTACACCTATAGCTTTTACGATTTCAAATGTTATTTCTCTTTCTGCCATTTTCTCTCCTTATTATTCCTTTAACAGCATTCTCATCCCTAAGTTATTAATATCAGTTTCCCCATAGTCCGTCAATCTTTTAGATAAAATTCCCCAAACAAATAAAATAAATTCACGCTGATTAGCTTTAATCCGTATTTGATTTTCTATCTTACTTGATAAATCTCTTATCAGTAGATATAATAGATTTAGAAGTAGGTGATAAATATGAAAGACAAAAGATTTCTTGTTATTCCGGCTGCTTTGACACTACTTGCCGGATTATACATTTTGAATAAGCAGGCAGACGGTCTTACTGCAACTGAAAGAACGGAAGTATCTATGAGAGCAAAGAACTTTGTGCGAAGACTTAACCGCAGAGAACTGGATACTTGCTATAAAGCTTTCAGCCCGACTATGAGCGGCAAGACAAGTATTGAACGCTTCCATGCCATATTCGACCCAATCCTTGAATATCTTGGGGAATTCGTCGAGTTTAGAGGAGGTAGTGTGTCCAAAAAAACTTATACTTCCGGCACCATCTACTATACTTGCAATCTAAAATGCGATTTTGAAAACGGACGTGCTCTGTTTACTATAATTTTTGACAAAGATATGGAAATCGCCGAGCTTTTTGTAAAATAAACATACAATTTTTCCGGTCGGTTTTCGTCAACAAAATTTTCAAATATTTCTTCAATGAGATTAAAGGCAACCACTATCTTTGTAGTAGTTGCCTTTACAATATCCGTTCTTTAATCTTTTATATAATGATATTCATAAAATGAAATTTGATTTACATTTGAAATTCAATTTCCCGATAATTGATGATTTTTGCCTAAGATTTTATCTTCAAGTCCTTTAATTTCATCTTCAATATACCAAAACGCTTCTTTCATATCTTTCATTTTGTTAATATACTCTGTTGCTTTTGCATAATCTTTATTATCTATATAATAATTCGCTAACAGAAAATATGCCAAACATTTATTATTAAGGTATTGAGAGTCAATTAAGTATTCGCTGATTTTAAAAATTTCATCTGATGTAAGCTTTACATCTAATTCTAAATATTTTAGAGCTTCATGTTGTATTTTATATATTTCTCTTAATTCATCTGAAAATAAAGTTGAAATAGCCAGATAACCATCAGCACCTCCGGTTGCCGAACTATATCTGTAAGGAATTAATGCTAATAAACCTAAATGTAACATCATTAAACTTAATAGAGAATTACCGTGAAAAATGAACAGTAAAATCCAAGCAAGCAGGTTAAAAATAATGCCCCCTAAATAGTAAAAAATTTCCTTAAAAGAATCATATTTGACATTTTTAGGTGCCATAACCACACTGCCAAAAGTAAAAAATCCGTCTCTGTGTAATTCTCTACAGTCAAAATGAAATCGAAATTTTTTCAATTCTTTAGTATACTCAATTTTACAGATTAAAAAAGTAATGCTATAAAAGCTTTTCCCCGCAAGAATTCCGAAAAAAACATGCCCTAACTCATGAACAATAATTGCTATAAAATGACAAATTCCAATCAGCATAGGATAAAATATAATAAATAACCACGGGTTGTTAAATGGTAAAGTTTTAAGTTTTAACACATCAATAACAATAGGGCGCATTATCAAAAACAATATAAAAAAAGTAATTAATAAATATGGTATCATTAGAAGTCTATTATATTTCTTTATGCTCTTTTCAGATTTGTACCCAAATATAGAAATTTTTTCATTTTTCATGACTGAACCTCCGGTAGATTTCCATTTTAAGCTTTTATTACCTTGTAAACATCTTATTAATCTGTGAATCGCTCCTCATCTTCTTCATTTTTATAGATAAACATCAAAATCAGTGCTATCGCTAAAAGCACCGGCGAAAAAATTATTGCGGCTTGTTTGAAATATTTTATCAAAAATCCCTCAATTACGGCACCAAAGACAAAGGCAAATATAACACCGAAATATAAAGCTGACTTTCTGATATTTCCCTTATCTCCAAAGTGTATATATTTGTCCATATACTGCGTGGCGCTTCGCAAATTACCTATGCACATAGTTGTAGCAATGCTGTTTCCTCTAATTGAACGAAAGCTTTGCACCTGAATCCCGCAGGCAAATGAAGTCATGGCGTTTGCAAGCTGGTTTCGGCTTACGGGTACAAACGCGACAAAAATCAGAATCAAAATTTCAAATGCCAAAGATATTTGTTTCCAGTGCAGGTTCGACATTTTGTTAAACCTATACCTTGCCAGGTCTGACAATACTATACCTCCCACAAAGGCAATGACCAGTCCGAAATATCTAAGTGCATTGGAAAAATCACAGTTTGCTATATTCACACCTAGCAGGAGCATATTACCTGTCTGTGCATTTGCAAAAACCTCGTCTCTGAAAAGATATGAATATGCGTCCATCGCTCCGCCTGAAAGCGCCAAAATAAGACCGCAAAACACAGATTCCGAAATTTTAGTTTCTTTTTTTATCATATTATATCCTTAGATTTCAAGCTCAAGACTTACAGGACAGTGGTCACTGCCCAAGATTTCACTATGTATTTTCGCAGCTTTTATTCCATCCTTTATTGCCTCGTCGACAACAAAATAGTCTATTCTCCAGCCCGTGTTATTCTTTCTCGCATTGCCTCTATATGACCACCAGCTGTATGCCCCTTCCTTTTCCGGATAAAGATAGCGGAAAGTGTCGATAAATCCGGCATTCAAAAGTTCTGTCATCTTACCGCGTTCCTCATCGGAAAATCCCGGATTCTTTCTATTTGTTTTAGGATTTTTCAGGTCGATTTCTTCATGCGCAACATTCAGGTCGCCGCAGATTACCACATGTTTTTGCTTTGACAGCTCACTTACCATCGAACGCAAGTCATCCTCCCATTTCATTCTATACTCAAGGCGCTTAAGCTCAGGCTGTGCATTCGGCACATATACATTAAGCAAATAAAATTTTTCGTATTCGAGAAGCACCGCTCTCCCTTCATCATCATGCCCTTCAAAGTTGTATTTTACGCTGACAGGTTCGTGTTTAGCAAAGATTGCCGTCCCTGAATAACCCTTTTTCTCAGCATATGAAAAATATTGATAATACCCCGGCAAATCAACACTTGCCTGTCCCTCCTGCATTTTGGTTTCCTGAATGCAGAAAAAATCAGCGTCAAACTCCTTAACAATATCTTCAAAACCTTTTTGCAAAACAGCTCTAAGACCGTTAACATTCCACGAAACAAATTTCATTATTACACATATCCTCCGATTATCCAGTTTTTATATTTGCTGCATTTATATTCTAAGCCTATTTGTTATTCTTGTAAATACAACAATGTATACATACACCAATTATCTCATACTCTATCAAAAAAGTCCCAAAAGGAACTTCTCCTAAAGGGACTTTTGTTTCTATTTATCAAAATTTATGCCTCTTGCCCTGCTTTCTTTCCAAAGAATCCCGAAAGAACGGTGAGTACTATACAGCTGTAGCAAAAGACTGCGAACACTGAGTATTGAACGGTTGAAACTCCAAGCATATTCGAGATAAACACGCCGCATACTCCCCATGGAACCAAAGGATTAATTACCGTTCCCGAGTCCTCAAGCGCACGCGAAAGATTTTTCGGGTGCAGACCCAGTTTGTCATATATAGGCTTAAAAGTCTTTCCCGCAAGCAGGATGCTCAGGTATTGTTCACCCACTACAAAGTTCACTCCCAGTGCTGTAACAGCAACACATATGGTCGCCTTAAACCTCGAATTGAGCAAGTGTGCTATGCTTTGCAGGATGCTTGGAATTATGCCCAGCCCGAAAAGAAGCCCGCCCAAGCTGAGAGCAAGAATTACTATAGTTATCGTGAAAAACATGCTGTTAATGCCCCCGCGATTTATTAAAGAGGCGATATTTTCCGGAATTCCTTCCTTGCTGAAGCCTGCAAATAGGATGTTTCCGATTTCCGTTAGACCATAGCTCGTATGGATTTCTGAAATCACAAGACTCAATCCGCTTACACAGATGATTGTAATTATTGCCGGCACTTTGAAAATCGAAAAAACAATCAATGCAACAAAAGGTATCAGTGCGTATGAGTGAACTAAATCAGTGGATAAAAGAGCCTCTCTAAAAGTCTCAATTTCCGATGTATCTCCCACTGCTTTCCACGGCGATACCGCAGCAAAGAAAACCGCAGATATTACGAAAGCAGGAACGGTAGTAAACATCATATTCCTTATGTGTTCGAACAGATCAATTCCCACTATACTCGCTGCAATGCCTGTAGTGTCCGATAAAGGTGACATCTTATCTCCGAAGAATGCACCCGAAACTATAGCACCTGCCGTTATCGCCGGATTCAAATCAAAAACATTTGCTAGCCCCATGAGCGCAACGCCCAGTGTAGCCACGGTAGTCAGACTGCTTCCTATTGAAATTCCTATAATAGCGGTAATACAGAAAGCTGACAGATAAAATGTTTTAGCTGATACGATATTCAATCCGAAGTACATCAAAGTCGGAATAGCTCCCGACATCATCAATACCGATATTAATATACCTATGAAGAAAAACAGGTAAACCGCACCCATACTGGTGCTAACGGACTGAATCATACTCTCCTGCATATCTGAAAACTTTATCTTATGGCAAAGCCCATAAACCAGTAAGAATATGATGCTTACTAGCACCGGAATATGCGGTGTCATACCCGGAATCGCTATAATAGGGAATCCAAGCAGTAGTAAAATAATTGCTATTATTACCAGCGACTCTATGAGTCCCGGTGATCTGTGCTGTTTCAAGTCAAACATATAATTCTCCTTTAATCTTTCTCATCTTCAGGCAATAAAAAACTTCTTACGATTATTTGCATCGTCAGAAGCTCACCAAAATCCGAAATTGATTATTAGAGGCTCCTTACACAATGCAAACAGAGCCGCTAAATATCTTTAGGACTCTCTAATTCATATAATAATAGTAGTACTCTTGATGACAGCAAGAAAAATGCTTGTCCTTCAAGTTAAGTTCAGTCATATCACGGCATATTGTCATTTTAATTGCTCCTTTCAAAAGTAATTATTTATATCATAACACTCACTTACATAGGAAGTCAAGCTTTTTTGTTATAAAAAATAAATTTTTGTTGATAAAATTGTTTAATCTTATAAATCTGCTTTATATGCCCATGACAAATAGATTACGGCACAGCTCGGAAAAAGCAAAACTTGAATGAGATGCAGTTTTCGTCTATAATTTTATATGAATTTGCAATTTCTATATGAAAAATATTTTGGATATAAGCATGGAGGTAATTTTGATAGAAGTAATAAAGGCTATACTTTATGGAATTGTAGAAGGCATAAGCGAGTGGCTGCCTATAAGCAGTACAGGTCACCTGATTCTTCTAAAATCCATAATCCCTATGAGGGTTTCCGAGAATTTTTGGAATTTTTTCCTGGTAGTTGTTCAGCTTGGTGCGATTTTGGCAGTTGTCGTCTACTTTTGGAATAAAATTTGGCCATTCAATACGAAGGTCAAGTCAAAACCGTTCATTAGATATGATGTAATGCAACTTTGGGTAAAAATAATCGTTGCCTGCCTTCCTGCCGCGGTCGTGGGCATTTTGCTTGACGACTGGATAGACAAGCACTTGTATAACTCTATGACTGTTGCAATAATGCTGGTTTTGGTCGGAGTGGCATTTATATATATCGAATCCAGGAACAAAGACAAAAAGCCTAGAATCACAAGCCTTAGGGATATTTCGTACAAAGATGCCCTGATTATAGGAGCCTTTCAGCTTATCGCCGCAGTGCTCCCCGGGACATCACGCTCCGGGTCTACGATTATAGGTGGACTGATAATAGGAATAGAGCGCACCATAGCGGCAGAGTTCACATTTTTCTTAGCGATTCCTGTTATGTTCGGCGCCAGCCTGCTCAAGCTTCTTAAATTCGGATTGCACTTCAGCTCACATGAGTTTTTAATTTTAGTAATCGGTATACTTGTTGCATTTGCTGTATCTCTTGCTTGTATTAAAATGCTTATGTCCTATGTTAAGAAACATGACTTCAAAGTATTTGGCTGGTATCGTATAGCTTTAGGTATCATCGTTATTGTATATTTCAAGATTATTCTTGCATAAATAATTATATTAAATAAATAACCGCACGAGTGCAATGAATATCCGTCATCTTCAAATCGTGTTAATGACAGGTAAGCTTCGCAGCAAGTGCGGTTTTATTTTTATTAAGCTTTAGTCCTCTTCAAGAAAATCCAGAACAGCTTTATTGAAAATTCGAGGTCTTTTTGCTGCAATAAAATGATCACCCGGTATCAGACAGAGTTTAGCTTTAGGTATGCAGCGGCTTATCAACTTGGTATGCTCGGTTTTTATTAAATCACGCGTACCGCCCAGAACCAAAGTTTTAGCTTTGATATGTCCAAGTTCGGACTCCTTTATAAACGGCTCTCCGGTAACAAGTCTCAGCTTTTCTGAATGAATACGCACTTTTCTGCTAAAACTCGAAAATAAATCAACTATACTGTGCCATATCCTTATAGGAACCAGTGCAATTCCCTTAAGTCCTTCAGGATAGAGGTTTGCCCCATCTACAATCAGCTTATCTACAAGCTCCGGATATTTCATCGCAAAACAAAGTGCTGTATTTCCGCCATCGGAAAATCCCAGTATGTTAGCCTTTGATATAGCGTGTTGCCTCATAAAGTCCGCTAAATCGTCAGCAAACTGCCTAATTGTAAAAGGCGCGTTTCCACGCGGCGACTTGCCGTGTCCGCGGGTATCAACCGCAATCACTCTATACTTCCTTGCAAAATGTTCGATTTGGGCTGTAAAGTAGCCGTTGTTCTCACCGTTCCCGTGCAAGAGTATCAACGGTTTTCCCTTCCCTTTTTGTTTATAATTGAGACGAATATTCATATGCCATTCCCCCTCAAAAATCTGTCTATATGCAAAACCTAACTTGGTTTTAACTCATTTTCTAAAACTCTATATCTTCATCTATCAATCTGCGGCGAAAAAATATCTGCCGGATAACTCAGTTTACCGTCTGTCTATTTCTCCCCTGTAGCGAAGTATTCCGCCTATGTTTGTCACATTCTCATAACCCATGTCCTTCATGGCTTTTGCCGCCATACCGCTGCGGCTTCCGCTTCTACAGTATACATAAATCTTGGCGGTCTTATCTGTAAGTGCTGACTCCACGCTAGCCAGATTACTTAGCGGCAAATTGATGCTCCCGGGGATTCTTCCTACCGAAAACTCATCCGGTTCTCTCACATCAATAAGCGTGATATTTTCTTCGTTTCTGTATTTTTCTATGTATTTATTAATATTCTTTCCGAAAAGACTCATACTTATCGTCCTCTATCCGATTTGATTACTGTAAAGTACATTGCAAACTGTTAAAAGTAAACGTTGATGAACAACGAATCGCTAACATAGTAATATCATAAAAGCAGAAAAAATTCAATTCAAATTTCGTGATAATTTTATCCAAAATTTTATGCTTTTCATTTTGATTCTGAAAAGTATTAAACGCCTATACATTTAATAGTAATTATGTTATAATAATCACAAAGTTCATAATTCTTAGAGCCAGGAGAAACAGTACAACTATGGGAAGAAAGCTTTTTTGTGATATAAGCCCGACAACTTATAAGATTTCCGTAAAAAAAGAAATTATTGTAAGGCATATCAAAAACGCTGTCAGTAAAGAAAAAATCGCCAAAACATTCTCTGATAAGGAATTGCCCCATATAGTAAAAAGCCATAGTTCTATTTTAATTAGGAGGCTGCACGGGGTAGATTTGAAATTACAAGAAAATAAAGTAACAAATATTATGATAGCCTGTAATAAAATCAACGGTTTAATTATCCGTCCGGGGGAGAGCTTTTCCTACTGGAGCACAGTCGGCCCGATAGGCAAAAAATACGGATATAAAGAAGGACTGATGATAGGCAGAAACGGCATGACATCGGGTTATGGCGGAGGTCTATGTCAAATGGCAAACATGATTCATTGGTTGGTTTTGAACAGCCCGTTAGATGTAACCGAATTGCATCATCACTCCGATGCTTTATTCCCCGACGAAAGAAGAAGAGTCCCGTTTGGAACAGGTACATCCGTTTCTTATAACAATGTTGATTACAGATTCAAAAATAATACGAATCAAGATGTACAAATTCTTGTTTGGTGCGAAAATGGAGAACTCTGCGGCGAGTTAAGAAGTGAACGAGAATATCCCTATCGCTATAAATTAATTGAGGAAAATCACCATTTCAAAAGAGAAGGGGACAAATATTTCAGAAATTCTCAAGTATATAGAATTGTAATTGACAGATTATCAAACGAAGAATTGCGTAGAGAGCTCATACTGGACAATCACTCTGAGGTCATGTACGATTATGCACTAATACCGAAAGAGCAAATCCGAGAAGACAACTTGATATGAAATAGAAGAGAAAGGGCTTATATAAATTATGACAGATACCGTAATTGACATACCGAAATTATTATATGAGATATGCGAGGACGAAGGGGTCTATGAAGAAAATATAGATTTGATAGAAAGCGGATTACTTGATTCTTTAGCGTTTATTGAATTATTTTCGAGACTGGAAGATTGCGGAATAATCATCCAACCGACAAGAATCGACAGAACGCAATTAAGAACGGTTGAAGGTATTGAAGACTTGGTTAATGATTATTTACGGAAAAACAGTACGCTATGTGTTTCTCAGTAGATAATTCGGAAATATTTTATCATTATATAGAATCTTAGAATTACGTGTAATCTCGGAATTACACGCTTATATTGATATTTGAAAACATGGAGCGGGCGAAGGGAATCGAACCCTCGATTCAAGCTTGGGAAGCTCGCGTTTTACCATTAAACTACGCCCGCAACTAATATATATTATACACCTATCTTTTGCGTAAGCAAACAAAATTGATATTCTTTCCCTGAGAGGAAAACTTAATTTCGTATTCGGTCATCGGGCTCATCTCATGAAACCGGCTGCTGTGCAAATCCCGGGTAAGCCCTGTCACATCAAACGCGGCAGACTCCCTGCACTCCTCAATTTGCTCCAAGGTAAAGTCAAATAAATCGTCATTATCTGTTTTGAATCTTATAAATCCGCCGGTTTTAATTGCTCTCAAATACTGAACGAGCCTGTCTTTATGTGTCAGTCTTCGCTTTGCATGTCTTGCCTTAGGCCAAGGATCGCTGAAGTTCAAAAAAATCCCGTCAAGCTCATTCTCCGAAAAGTCCCTATCCATATCGTTAATATACGATGTTATAAATCTAATGTTGGAAAGTTCTTCTTCTCTTGCCTTTACCATGCCTCGAATTATAACGCTTGATAAGCCTTCAGCTGCAAGAAAAAGACCGTCCTTATCCTGTGCTGCACAGCTTGTGATGAATCTGCCTTTTCCTGAGCCTATCTCCAAGAATAGTGACTTACTCAAAATTTCATCAACCTGTCCGGCATCACTTCTGTCAAGAATAAAAGATTCTCTCCAGCAGCCCGCACGCCCCTGTGAATTCGGCACTATAATATTTTCAAATTCCTGTAGCTTTTCATCAATATCCTTGATTTTTCTCTGTCTCATCAATCTAACCTAAATAAAATATCTCGCTGCAATGACAACCGCCAAAAAGATCATACAAATTGCAATCGCCATAAAGTCAAGTTTATCAAATTTAATTTCGTTCATCCTTGTTCTACCCGAACCGCCCCTATAACATCTTGCTTCCATTGCCATTGCCAAATCCTGAGCTATTCGAAAAGCACTTACGAACAGCGGCACCAGAATCGGAATCATAGACTTGGCGCGTTTCAGTATATTCCCGCTCTCAAAGTCGGCACCTCTTGCCTGCTGCGCCTTCATAATTTTGTCCGTCTCATCCAGTAAAAGCGGAATAAACCTAAGCGCTATGGACATCATCATCGCAATTTCATGCGACGGAAGCCCCAGCTTTGTAAACGGATGCATCAATTTTTCAAGACCGTCGGTAAGCGCAATCGGCTTTGTTGTCAGCGTCAAAATAGAAGAACTTATAATCAGCAAAATCAACCGCAAGCTCATAAATACCGCAAGGTAAATGCCTTCTGTAGTTATTTTGATAAACTTCCATCTAAAGATTTCATGTCCGTCTATCATGAAAATATTAAGAAAGAAAGTGAACGCCAAAATCATAAATATCGGCTTAAGTCCCCTCAGAATAAACGATAACGGCACCTTCGAAACAATTATACTGAAAGCGAGCGCCGCTCCGCAAATCGCAAAACCGACAAAATTCTTAACGAGAAAAAGCTCTATTATAAACAGAAGTGTAGCTATTATTTTAGTTCGAGGATCCAGTCTGTGCAGTACAGAATCGGATGAATAATATTGCCCCAGCGTTATATCTCTAATCATTTATTACTCCTTCTGCATTCTTGACATTATGACTGTCAGTCAATAAATGCGCAAGAAGTACCCGCTTTGCATCCTCAATACTCAAAATATCCTTAGGGATATTAACCCCTTCTGCCGCGATTTGATTCATAAGTTCCGTAACAGGCGGCACATCAAGGTCTGAAGCTTTGAGACGTTCATGTTGAGAAAATACTTCTTTTGGTGTTCCCATCATCAAAATTTTGCCTTCGTCCATAACTATAATGCGGTCAGCAATCGCAGCTACATCCGTCATATTATGACTCACAAATATTATTATATTTTTTTGTGCTTCGTGGATTTTCTCAATCATATTAAGAATCTCCTTATGAGCCCCCGGGTCAAGCCCTGCCGTCGGCTCATCCAAAATCAAAATTTCCGGTCTCATCGCAATTACACCTGCGATAGCTACACGCCTTTTCTGACCGCCTGAAAGCTCAAAAGGTGAACGCTTTCCTATTTCATCATAGTCAAGACCTACAAGTTCAATAGCCTCTCTCACTCTAATATCTATTTCTTCACCGGATAATCCGAGGTTTTTGGGACCAAAGGCAACGTCTTGAATTACACTTTCTTCAAATAGTTGGTATTCCGGATATTGAAACACCAAGCCTACTTTACGCCTCACATCACGCATTACCGTGTTGGGATTTGTAATATCCGTATCTCCTACGATTATCTGTCCCGAGCTCGGTTTTATTATACCGTTTAGGTGCTGCATCAAGGTTGACTTTCCCGAGCCTGTGTGTCCTATTACAGCTATTTTCTCTCCGTCTGCTATCTCAAAGCTGACATTGTCAAGTGCAAGCTGTTCATCAGGCATACCTTTGCTATATATATGTGTTAAATTTTTTACTTGTATTGACATATGAATTCTTTTAGCCTTTCTGCGGTAACGACATCCGGTGGCACATCTATTCCGTTTTCTCTTAGATATATGGCAATCTCTGCCGCCATAGGCACGTCAAGCCTCGCTGACTTTATCAGCTTATCCTGAGAAAAAACATATTCAGGGCTTCCGTCAACCAAAACTTCGCCCTTATCCATTATTACCACTCTATCCGCCCTTACAGCTTCATCCATAAAATGTGTGATGAGAATAACAGTTATCCCCTCATCGTGCAAAGTTTTGATGATTTCCATGATGTCTTTGCGGCCTCGCGGATCAAGCATTGCCGTCGGCTCATCAAAAATTATGCATCTGGGTTTTATAGCTACTACACCGGCTATAGCAATTCGCTGTTTTTGACCGCCCGAAAGCAGATGCGGCGCCTTACGCTTGTATTTTCCCATCTTTACCGCCTCGAGCGCTCTGTCGACTCTAGCTCTGATTTCCACAGGGTCTATGCCGATATTTTCGGGACCGAAGGCAACGTCGTCTTCAACTATGGCAGATACGAGCTGATTATCCGGATTTTGAAAAACCATTCCGGCAGTCTGCCTTATATCCCATATAAGTTCACTATCTCTTGTATCCATTCCGGCAACGTAAACTGCGCCTTCGCTGGGCAAAAGCAGTCCGTTAAGATTTTTGGCAAGCGTTGACTTTCCCGAGCCGTTTTGACCTATAATCGCAGTAAATGAGCCTTCTTCAATCTCAAGGCTAAGACCTTTTATCGCTTGCTTGGGAGTATCTCCCTCATCCTGTGGATATTCAAAAAACAAATTATCTATCTTTATTATATTTCCCATAATTCCGTCCCGACAGCTATTCTACATTGCCGCCTATTTAGTATCTATATACATTAAATTGAAAAATAAACATAATTCAACATTATTATCCTACAACAAAAGAGCTGTTCTTGCAACAAGTACGCGAGCTTAATCCTTACGGGATTGACTTTTATATTGCAGAGTATATAATATCACCATAGTGTATCTTAATAAAGTTACAATTAGTCAAATATTTTAGTATACAGTTTAGTTGGGGGCGCGATGAAACCTTTTGTAGCACGTAAAAGAAAAAGTGATAATATTCCACTATACATTCAATTATATAGACATATCAAATCCGAAATACTCAACGGAAACCTTCATGCGGGCGAAAAACTCCCCTCTCTGAGAAAGCTTGCCGATAATAGCGGAATTTCAGTTACGACATCTGAACAGGCATACAATCAACTTTTAACTGAAGGCTATATCACCAGCAAACCTCAGTCAGGCTTTTATGTCTCCAGGATTGAAAGTTTTGTAGAGGCAAATGAGATACATGAACCGAACATCTTTGATTTATCCGAATACACATTTGACAACTCAAAATATCTCTATGACCTTTCCGCATTTGATTTCCAAAAATGGAAAAAATGTACATCCAGGGTCTTTAACGAATATCCGCAGCTTCTATTGTTTGAAAGTGATGTGCAGGGTGAAGAGGCTTTGCGCTATGAAATTTCAAGGTATGTGTACTCATCAAGAGGGGTTTTGTCAAATCCGTCACAGGTTGTCATCGGTGCCGGCACGCAGCAGCTGACAAATCATCTCTGTCACATTCTTAGGCGCATGAACATAGGCTTTATTTGCACAGAAGATCCCGGATATATGCCGATTCAAAAGATTTTCCAGGACAACGGTTTCGGAATCAGCAAAATACCTGTCATAAATGACGGAATAAACGTGGATATGCTCCCTGTAAACATAGCTTCCGCCGTATATGTAAGCCCTGCCAATCAGTTCCCTACAGGCTCAGTTATGTCAATTTCCAGCAGGTATCGTCTTCTCTCCTGGGCACAGAAAAACAGCAGTATAATTTTGGAGGACGACTACGACAGTGAGCTTCGCTACTTCGGCAAACCTATACCCGCCTTACAGGGGCTTGACAAAAATAACTGCGTGGTGTACTTAGGCTCTTTTTCGTCTACACTTTTCCCTGCAATAAAAATAAGTTACATGATTCTACCGCCTAAGATGGCGGATATATACCAAAGTATCAAGGCAAACTATACACAAACATGTTCAAAGACGGAGCAGCTTAGCCTTGCTCTGTTCATGGAAGATGGATATTACTATACAAATATAAGGCGCCTTAGAAGCCTTTACGCCCAAAAGCTCCAAATTGCATTGGCAGCATTTGCAAAGTACGGAAAGGATTTTATATTCGCCAAAGATACAAGATCCGGCATCAATATTATCTTAAATGTCAAATCCGACAAATCGCCTGAAACTCTGTGCTCTGAAGCGGAATCTCTCAGGCTTAATGTTGCTGCCTTAAGCAAAAACCAAAATTTAAGTGAAAAAAATAGGCAGCTGATTTTTTATTACAATCAGATACCTATGAATTTACTTGATGAAATGATACACAAACTCGCTGTGCGATGGACTGCTTCTTAAGCCCAAAGTCCCGAACATCCTGAGTATTTTCGGATTATTATTTTGTAGCTTCAAAGCCCTTTAGATCTTTGCTCGTTGTGATTGTACCGTCATTTTGCACAAAAATGGCTTCAAACCCGTCCAGTGATTCGATGAGGGCTTTTGCTTTTTCTTCGCCCAAAACCAAACATGTTGTAGCAAGCGAATCACAATCTATGCCGGCATTACCTGCACCTATTATAGTTACCGAAGCCAAGTCTGTTTCTACCGGATACCCGGTTTTTACATCCAGGATATGGTGATACAGTTTTCCGTCAAATTTGAACGAACGCTCATATGTACCCGATGTAACCAAGCTTTTATCATGAGCATTTATAGCTCCGATAATACTTCCCGCTTCTCCAAACGGATTGCGAATACCTATTCTAAACTCGGTTTCATCCGCTTTGTATCCTATAACTGAGATATTTCCTCCAAGGTCAACTACCGCACCTTTAACACCTTTTTTCTTTAGATACTCGCTGACTTTATCTGCTATATATCCTTTGGCAATACCTCCAAGATCAATTTCTCCTTTTGGATCACTTAGACTTATCATTTTTCCGTCTATCTGTATTTGTCTGTAGTCAACGTGCTTAAGCGCTTCATTTAGGGCACTCTGTTCCGGAATCTTCCCTTCTCCGCCCTCAGGTTGAAAATTCCAAAGGTCTGTAGCCTGCCCGATAGTCACATCGAATTTACCTTCGGAAAGTTTCGCATATTCAATCGCTTTGCGTATTATAAGAACGGTTTCATCGTCACACTCTACAGCCTTGCCGCCTGCATGATTCACCTTATACACATCGCTTGACTCTCTGGTCTTGCTCAGCAAATTCTCGTATTTTTCGCATAGCTTAAATGCCCCGTCGATTACCTCATTTGCACTGCTTTCTGACATTTTATCCATTTGGTATATCGTAATATTACAAACCGTATCCAGATAAAAACCTCCCTTTTGGACAGGATCTATGTTCTGAGTAGGATTTGACTTTTTGCTGCAAGCTGTCTGTGATATAATGATACAAAGTACCAAAAAAACTGTAAGTATGAACTTAATCGATTTATTTCGTGTTACCATATTATCTAAGGAGAACTCCATTGTTCCAAATTATAAAAAAAGCTGATATTATACTATTTGTTTGTCTCGTTATCATCGGTTGCGCTCTGTCATATTTCGCCTTTGTCGGAAACGAATCCGGAGATAAGGTTATAGTCAAAGTCAACGGTGAGATATACGGAAAATACGACCTCAAAGTCGACCGGACAATTACAGTCGAAAAGAACGGACACATGAATAAGGTTACCATAAAAAACGGAAAGGTGCAAGTCAGCGAATCAAGTTGCAAAAATCAGGTATGTGTTAAACAGGGTGCGATTTCAGGCACTCACCAGAGCTTGGTCTGCTTGCCTAATAAACTTGTAGTGGTTATTGAAGGAAAGGCAGGTGAATACGATGTTATCTCACAATAAATCAGCCTCCTTTAACCAATCCAAGACACAGCGTATAGCCATGGCTTCACTGCTTGCCGCGCTTGCCTTAATCTTCTCTTATGTTGAGGCCGTCATACCCGTGCCGGTAGCAATCCCCGGTATAAAGCTCGGAATTGCAAATCTGGCAGTGCTCATCGCCTTATACCGATTTGACTTCAAACATGCGATGTCCATCAATGTAATAAGAATTATTGTCAGCGGTTTGTTGTTCAACGGAATCTTCGGTGCGCTTTACGCCTTATCAGGTGGAATTCTCAGCCTCTCCGTCATGTGGATTCTAAAAAAGGCTGATTTATTCAGCATGGTAGGAGTGAGCATGGCAGGAGGAGTAGCGCACAATATCGGACAAATCCTTGTCGCATCAGTTATAGTTTCCGACCTGAGAATGTTTATGTACTTACCGGTATTAATGTTTTCAGGAATAATCAGCGGAATAATCATCGGCATTTTGGCTTACTATGTACAAAGAGCACTCAGAATAGACAAAAAGCCTTACTAAAACAATTACACTCCACCCGGTGTTTTATTTATAAGTTATCTGCGTATTCAACATGGTTATTTGTAAAATTATAGGAGAAAATATGAGAAAAGAGTTGGAATTACTGCAAAAGCTAATGCAAAAACAGAATATAAGCACATATATCGTACCTACTAACGATTTTCACGGTTCTGAGTATATAAACGAATATTTTAAGAGCAGGGAGTATATTTCGGGTTTCACCGGTTCTGCCGGAACACTCGTAGTAAATCAAGATTCCGCTTATCTTTGGACTGACGGCAGATACTTCCTTCAAGCAGCTAAACAGCTGGAAAACAGCGGCATAACACTTATGAAATCCGGTGAAGCCGGCGTTCCCGAGATAGATGCTTTCTTGCTTCAAAATCTAAAAAAGGGAGATGTTCTCGCTCTTGACGGTCGTATGTTGTCATGCCGTCAAGGTCAAACTTATAAAGCTGTAGCCGACAAATGCGGTGCTGATACACAATTTGATTTAGACCTACCAAGTCAAATTTGGGAAGGCAGACCAAGTCTTTCGGGAAATCCGGTTTGGCGTTTATCCAAAGAATCAAGCGGAATGGATTTTGGAAAAAAAATAGCAAAAGTTAGAGACGCAATGTTTGAGAAAGCTGCGGATTACCATTTGATTACCGGTCTTGAGGAAAACGCCTGGCTATATAACCTGCGCGGCAGCGATGTCAAGCGAACTCCGGTGTTCTTTTCCTTTACTTTGATATCACCTGATTCTGTTACCGTGTATAAGTTCCGCGATGAGAGCGATGAGTATTTGCAACAAAACGGGGTTACTGTAAAAGACTATCTCAGCATATTTGATGATATAAAAAAGATACCTATTACTGCCGGTGTCCTGGTTGACTTTGATACCGCTTCATATTCTTTAGTTAAAAGCCTGCCGCCAAGTTGTAAGGTGATAGATTCAATCTCACCGGTAAGTTTGCTTAAAGCCGTAAAAAATGAAATTGAAATCGCAGCAACAAAAAAAGCCCATATAGGCGACGGTCTTGCCATGGTCAACTTCATCTATTGGCTTAAGAAAACGATAGGGACAGAAGAGCTGAGCGAGATGTCGATTTCCGACTACTTAGAATCTCAAAGAAAAAAACAGGAAGGCTTTTTGGATCTCAGCTTTGATACTATCGCAGGCTATATGGCAAACGGCGCTATAGTACACTATTCCGCAACCCCTGAGAGCAATGCTACGCTTGAGGCAGAGGGCTTCATACTGGTCGATTCAGGTGGACAATACCTAAACGGCACAACCGATATAACGAGAACCATTGCCTTGGGTCCTCTCTCAGACAAGATGAAAAGATATTACACAGCGGTGCTGCGCGGGCATCTCGACCTTGCTATGGCTCGTTTTTCAGAAGGCACAACGGGTTCCTCTTTGGACTCTTTGGCACGAGGTCCTCTTAACGAAATCGGACTTGATTACAATCACGGAACCGGTCACGGAGTCGGACATGTTCTGTCTGTACATGAAGGACCTCAAAGCATAAGTAAGAAACCAAACAGCTATGAACTTAAGCCCGGTATGATTACAAGCGATGAACCCGGAGTATACATAGAAAACGAATTCGGAATACGAATCGAAAACGAAATTCTTTGTAAGAAATGTGAAAATGACG
Organism: Eubacterium sp.; assembly: GCA_034180045.1. Classification (GTDB taxonomy): domain Bacteria; phylum Bacillota; class Clostridia; order Peptostreptococcales; family Anaerovoracaceae; genus Eubacterium_B. The sequence continues at coordinate 45,155 of JAXFOY010000005.1, read as the reverse complement.
ACGAGTTGCTTTGCTTTGAAATGCTGACTTTATGTCCTTACGAGCCGGAGGCTATAATCCCGGAAATGCTAAGTGACAGTGAACGTAAATATCTAAACAGTTATAATAAGAAAGTTTATGAAATACTTTCTCCTATGCTTGATGAAGACGTAAGAATATGGCTAAAGACACAAACGAAAAGCATATAAAACAGCGCAGCGAATATTCGCTGCGCTGTTTTGTAATAGATGACCATCTCCATGTTGAACGTGTGGATGATTTATTTTTATTTATTAAGGATTTTTCCGGCTGCCAGATCTGATATGTTGGCTTTACCTCCAAGGATAATTTGTCTCTTTATATTGTTATCTTTAGTATACTTGCCGGCATCTTCGGTGCTTAAATCATTTACAAGTAGTAGCGGAGCTCCAAGAGCTTCTGCCAAAACGCCACCACATAAACCGTCCGGGAAGTTATCGCCATATGCCGAAACGACAAGCTTCGGCTTTTTGAAGAATTTATTTGCAATTTCAACTGAAGTTTCGTATCGATTTGCGCCGAATACTCTTTCAGTTTTTCCTAGCTCCTTGAGTTTTCTTTCAACAGTCTCTTTCACAGAAATTTTACCGCCTATAACGATATAATCTCTTGTCTTGATGCTGCTGAGATATCCAATCTGCTCATCACTAAGGCTTTCCCCTACCAGTAAGATAGGTTTCCCTGACGCTGATGCCGCAAGGCTATCTGCAAAGCCGTATCCTGAACAAATAAGCAAATCTTCCTTATCTACTCCGGCCTCTCTTAGTATTGAAATATTTGTCTCAAACCTGTCTGCGCCTGCGAGTCGCTTTATTTCAAAGTTTCCTTCAAGACTTGTTCTTATAGTCTCCGGCACAACCGCGGTTCCGCCTAAAAGATAAACTTTTTTACCGGGTTCTAAATTCTTTTTGATGTATTCGGTCGTTTCAGATATATTGTGTTCATTTACGAGCAGCAGCGGCGCTTTTTTGAGCTTTGCCAAATATGCTCCTGAAAGTGCATCTGCATAATTGTCTCCGTTTGTAACTATTACGGTGTCAAATTTTTCTAACCTGTAAGTTTCCTTGAGCTCATCAGCTACTTTAAGAGAGGTCTCATATCGATTCGCTCCTGCAATTCTCTTTGTATAAGCCTCCTGCTCATCTTCGCTTCTCTTTATATTGAGTTTATTTCTTGCATCATCGAGCCCCTGTATATTTGACTTATAGCTAAACGATATATCCTTGGCATCTTTATTTACTTTGATTTTAGTTGTTCCCGCAATTCTCTCCGCATTAGCCCAGTTTGAAACTTTTGACATATCAAACTGAGCGTCTACCGATTTCATATCAAGTACACCTTCCGTGTCAACTTTAGCGGTCACTTTATCAGTCCAAAACTCCCAACGCTTAAGCTTCTGATTTTGGGAAGCGTCTACCGATACGATGCGATTTTGTCCTGCTCCCAGAAACTCGAGGTTAGGAAATTTGCTTATATCTACTCCGGTCAATTCATTTTCCGACAAGTCCATCAAATTCAAATTACTATTTTCTTTTGATGTAAATTTATTAAGTTTATTTTCTGATGCGATTAAAAATCGTAAAAGCGGGTTTTTTGAAATGTCAAGCTCTGCGATATTGTTATAGCTCAAATCGAGGCTATCCAATTTAGGATTGCCTGAAATATCAATTTTATCTGCCCTTGTGTTGCTCATATTCAAAACTTCGAGCGCAGGCATATTTTTTACGCTTATGTTTCCTACAGGTGCGTCTTTCAGATTCAGTTTTTTTAGGTTTGAATGCACTCCGAAATTCACTCCTGTAAGCTTAGGACTGCCGGATAATTCCACATCCTCAAGCATGCTCGCATCAGCTAGATTCAAAGTGTCTACGCCTGAATTAATCATGCTTATTTTTTTCAGGTTTTTACAGCCTGTCAACTCCACTTTATCCAAATCCTTATTATTATCCAAGTCAAGCTCAAGCAGATTTTCACAGCCGCTTAAATTAACGCTTTTTATGCTTCCGCTTTTTGCCTCTACCTTATTCAGCTTTTTTAGATTTGAAAAGTCAAGGCTCTGTACTTTCGATTCTTCGTTGTTATTGCTATAAGTTTCAAGCTCTGTAAAATATTCAATCCCTTTCAAATCGTTAATTGGCGATGAAATCACATATGCATCTATCGATTTTGCCGCCTTTATTTCTTCCTGCGTTAACCTGCTATCTTTGTCTTTATCAAACTCCTGTTTTACATAGTTTCTAAATCCTTCATCCGGGAAAGTTTCTGTCCCTATCGGCAAAAACTCCGCTGCTGACGCCGTCCTCAAATTGAAAGAAGAAAACGCTGCTACGAACGCAAGCGATAAAGAAAGCGTTGCTGTACTGATTTTAAGTAATTTATTTTTTGTCATTATTTCTCCTATGTTTCTATCAAAGATTATATTTTCACTAAATTAGTATTATATCAGTTATATTATCAGAAAACAACACTATACATGTCACTTCATCTAAGTTTCATATTCTATTCATAAATATTTTACGATAAAATTTAATTAATCCATCCTAAGCCTAACTTTGTTCTTTTTGGATATATATAATGTCCGAGTTTATCATACAAAAAACCGACCTCGAAAAATCGAGGTCGGATATAAGTTGTTTATTTTGTTTATGCTTGAGCTGCTACCGGCTCTGCGGCTTTCGCCTCAGTCGTTGCTGCGGGTTTCTTTTTTCTTAAGCGCAGGTTCTGAATTGCACCGGTAGGGCAAACCTTTGCACACATTCCGCAGTTTTTGCATTTGTCAGGATCTATATATGCAAGGTTGTCATTTACATGAACAGCGTCAAATTTACATACTCCTTCGCATTTTTTACATCCTATACAGCCAACTTCACAAGCCTTGCGGGTAACTCCGCCTTTTTCCGTGCTGTGGCAGTGACAAATCACCATGTTCTTAACAGGTGAAATACGAATCAGCGCCTGTGGACAAGCTTTCGCACATGCCCCGCAGGCAACACAAGCGTCTCTGTCAACCTTTGCTACACCGTTGATAACACGAATTGAATCGTAGTTACATGCAGCTTCGCAGTCACCTAGACCAAGGCAACCGAACTGACATTCTTTCAATCCGCCAAACAGTTGCTTAGCGGCTTTACAGCTCTTTGGTCCCTGATACTCAAGAAGTGATTTTGATACATCTTTGTTGCCGTTACACATAACAACAGCAACCTTTCTTTCTTCGCTACCTGCTTCCACGCCCAGTATCTCTGCAAGCTTTGCCGCAACAGCAGGTCCGCCTACAGGACATTTGTTACATGATAAGCTGCGATCTTGCGCCATAGAATTCGCATAGTCGTCACAACCTGCAAACCCGCATCCGCCGCAGTTTGCGCCCGGAAGTGCCTCTCTAAGTGCGGCCGCAGTTTCGTCTACAGGAACAAAGAAAACTTTTGAGGCAATAGATAGCATGATTGCACATACGATACCTACTGCGACTACTACTAAAATAGCTATTCCCATTTTACTTCGCCTCCTTCCTTACGAGAACATGCCGCTGAAGCCCATGAAGCTTAGCGAAAGGATTGCCGCAGAAATAAGTGTTAGTGGAACACCTCTGAATGGCTTTGGAACTCCTTCTTCGTTTACAAGCTTTGTGCTTCTGATTCCGGCAAATAGGATTAGGGCTAGAGTAAATCCAACGGCAGCGCCGAAAGCGTTTGCCAATGAAAGCCCAAAACCATATTCCGCATCAATATTAGCGATACACACACCCAGCACTGCACAGTTTGTTGTAATTAGCGGTAGGAATACACCTAGTGAGCTATATAGTGCAGGCATGTATTTTTTTAGCATCATTTCGATTAACTGTACGAGAGCAGCGATTACCAGAATGAATACTACTGTCTGTAGGTAACCGATTTCAAATTTATTTAGAATCTGCTGAATAGGCCATGTAACTGCTGTTGCAAGTACCATTACGAATACTACAGCGCCGCCCATACCTACCGCTGAATCCAATTTCTTAGATACTCCTAAGAATGGACAAATTCCGAGGAATTGAGCAAGTACATAGTTGTTAGCCAGTATCATGCTCATTATAATTGTTACCGCAGCCATGTCTATGCTCCTTTCTCTTCTGTCTTTTCAGGCTTTGCTCCAAGGATGTTGATATCCTCTTCACCAAAGTCTCTTATCTTACGTTCTTTGTCACGCATCAGGTAGTTTACCGCTGCAACGAGAATTGCATAAGTAAAGAATCCACCCGGTGCTAAATTAAATATACCGATTCCTTCGATTTTGCCTGCAAGAATAGGGAAGTCGAAAAGTGTTCCGTTTCCACAAAATTCTCTTATCATACCCATGATTACAAGCGCACCCGAGTATCCAAGACCCATGCCGATTCCGTCAAGAGCCGAATCAAGGATTCCGTTCTTATTAGCGAACATCTCGGCACGACCAAGAATAATACAGTTTACTACGATCAGAGGAATGAATAGTCCAAGCGATTTGTAGATGCTGGGAACATATGCCTGAAGCATCATTTGAACTACAGTTACAAAGCCTGCGATTACTACGATGTAGCAAGGTATTCTAACATTGTCGGGAATTACCTTACGCAATGCTGAAATAACAATGTTCGAAAGGATCATTACGACTGTAAATGCCACACCCATTCCTAATCCGTTGATAGCCGTTGAACTTGTTGCAAGCGCTGAACAGCAGCCTAACAAAAGAACAAGTACAGGGTTTTCTTTTATCAGACCTTTAGTTAAAATTTGCAGTCTTGATTTCTTTTCTTCCATTACTTAGCACCTCCGATTTCTTTAAATTGTTGGAGAGCCACATATACTCCGTAATGTACAGCATTCGATGAAACAGAAGCACCGGTTATATGATTGATCTTAGCATCCTTCTTAGCCGATATATCCGTAAGCTCATTAACACCCTTATACTGATTTAGGTGTTTTTCGTCAAATGCCTTTGTACCTACACCCGGTGTATCCTTATGATCTGAAATTACCACTCCGGTAATCTCTCCGTCTTTGTTGATACCTATCATCTCTACGAGTATACCGCCAAATGACTTAGTTCCAACTGTGAAAACCATACCGGCACCGTTAGTTGCCTCATATGCTTCGATAACCTTTACCTTACCGTCCTTTGTTGCCATTAAGTTGCCTTCGACCTGCTTGAATCCGTCAGCATCAGCAAGTAGCTGCTTACGAGCTTTATCTGCTTCAGCTTTTGTATTCTTTTGGATGATAGGATCCGCTACTGCATATGTCGCTGCCAGAGCTGCTGAAATTACAAAGCAGATTACAACAAGTACGATAACCGGAAATATATATTTTTTGAAAGTGTCATTATTTTTCATTTTTCTTGCCACCTCCATAAGCTAATTTTATGCAAAGCATATCGATGAGCGGTGTGCAAATGTTCATCAGCAGAATTGAGAACGAAACACCTTCGGGATATCCTGCCCACAGTCTTATTACCATTGTAAAGAAACCGCATCCTATACCCATTATTATCTTACCTAAAGGCATGATTGGAGAAGTTACATAGTCAGTTGCCATAAAAATAGCACCAAGCATAACACCACCCGCACATACATGGAAGATTGCCATGTTAAGAGCGCTTACATCGCCACCGGCAACTGAGTAGTATATGAATGCAATTACGAACACTGTTCCGATAAAAGCAAGCGGAGTTGCAGGGGAAATAATCTTCTTCCACACAAGGAAGATTCCGCCGATTAGAAGTGCAAGTGCGCTTACTTCGCCAAGTGAGCCGCCTACTGTACCAAGGAAGAGATCCATATTTGACGGAAGATCCGCCTTGGAGATTTGTCCAACAGGTGTTTCACTTAAAATACCCAGCGGTGTAGCTCCCGTCTTTCCGTCTACGCCGTTAGGAACAGGCCATGTTGTCATTTTTGCTGTGAATGACAAAATTAAAAATATACGTGCTACGATGGCAGGGTTTGCAAAATTGCGTCCCAATCCGCCATATAGCTGTTTTGTAATTACGATTGCTGTAAAGCATCCAAGCACAGCCATCCAAATTGGGAAGTTTGACGGTACATTGAATGCAATAAGCGTACCTGTAACTACAGCACTTAGGTCCTTCCATGTTTCAGGTCTCTTGAGCAGCTTCTGGTAACCCATTTCGAAGATTACGCTCGCTACAATACAGACAGCTGTCAAGAGAAGAACTCTAGGTCCGAATACATATGTACTAACGCCCAGTGAAGGTATTAATGCGATAAGTACATAAAGCATTGTCTTTTGTGTATCCAACGCAGTCACTATATGTGGTGCGGATGATACTGTAAGATTTTCATAATATTGCTTTTCCATTACTTGATTCCAGCCTCCCTTACAAGTGCTTTACCTAGCTTGTTATAAAAGGCCAGCGGTCTTCTCGCTGGACATACGAATGAGCAGCTACCGCACTCCATGCACTGCATAATCTGAAGATCAGACAGCCTTTGTGCATCTCCGGCAAGGTATGCATCTGCAAATCCTGTCGGCAATAGATTTATAGGACATCCCATATGACATCTACCGCAGTTGATACAAGGTGTTTCTTCCGGGATATTTGTCTTTGTTGATGAGAATGCCAAAATTGCGTTGTTATTTTTGATTATTCCGAATGAATCTGAGGGAATAGCTCTACCCATCATAGGTCCGCCCATGATAATCTTCTTCGGTTCTGTCTTGTAACCTCCGCAAAATGCTACCACATCCTTAATCTGTGTTCCGATTGGAGTCACGATATTCTTCGGATTCGTTATTGCATCTCCGTCAACTGTAAGTCTTTTCATCGTTAGAGGAATTCCTGTGCGGAAGTACTGACCTACAAAGGCTACAGATGAAACATTAGAAAGGATAATTCCTAAATCTGCGGGTAGGACTCCTGCCTTCATCGGCTTACCTGTAATTTCATATACAAGTACTCTCTCCGCTCCCTTTGGATATCTTGAAAGAAGCTTAAACGTATGCATGTCTGTAATGCCCTGTTCTTTGAACAGTCTGTCAAACTTCTCAATTGCATCCGGTTTATTAGCCTCAATTCCTATATATGCTTCCTTAAGTCCCACATGATCCATGATGAGTCTCATACCATCGATGATATCCTGTGTATCTTCCAGCATGCAACGGTGGTCAGATGTGATAAACGGTTCACACTCTGCTCCGTTTACAATCAAAGTATCAACCTCGTCAATATTTTTCGGATTGTATTTTACATGTGTAGGAAAGGATGCTCCTCCCATACCAACTAGTCCACTAGCTCTTACCGCTTCAACAAATTCAGCTAGATTGTGAACTTCCGGAACCTTCAGTTCCTCCCATAATTCCTGTTTCTTGTCTGTTTCGATAACAACAAGGGTATCATATCCACCCATTGCATTACGCTGTGTTTCTATACCTTTAACAGTACCTGAAACACTGGAATGGATAGGTGCACTTATGAAAGCATCGACATCACCAATAGGCTGACCTACCTTTACCGTATCGCCCTTTGCAACCAATGGCTGACATGGCTTACCAATATGCTGTGACATTGGTATTTTAACGATATCAGGGATAGGAGCCGCTTCAGTTGCACATTGTGCAGTGTTCTTATAGTGACCTGCGTCGATACTACGCAAATGCTTTGCACTTGAACTCATATCTGAAACCTTCCTTTCTAAAAAAATATCATAATCATACGGATATATTATAACGCAATACACACCAAAAAATCATCAAAAATTTAACGATTTTTTTCAATATCTCCAATTATGGTCTCGATTCATAATCGGTTCGCTTTTTGTGTTCGCTATTGCGAACTCAGTTACTCCGGCTCGTATCCGCTTCGCTCCTGAGCAAATGTTTTTCGCACCAGTCTCCCAGCGCCTCAAGTATTGGAATCAGTTCGTCACATGCTTCCGTAATTTCGTATTCTACACGAATCGGCACCTCCATGTACTCACGTCTTTTGACAAGACCTGCTTCCGTAAGCTCTTTCAACGCCTTTGCCAACACCGTATTTGAGACTCCGTCCATCTTCCTTCTCATATGGTTGTATCTAAGCGGACCGCTGCTGTTAAGTGTGCATATAATCTGCATTTTCCACTTTCCGCCTATCACATCCATGGATTTATTGAGCGGACACCTTTCAAGACACGGGCAGGTATAGTCTGTTTCTATCACAATCATCCTCTCCTTACTAAGTAATAAAAAACTGCGTTATTGAACTTTAACCTTTTTCGATTATAATTATATTAAGTAACAAAAAAAGAGCAAGTATTTTTAGATTATCATTTTCGTAGTGATTGTTCTTTTTTTAACGATTCGGTTTTGGTTCAAAAAACAGATGAATTTTGATAAGTATGCAATTAAATCATATAATGTATAATGACTTGTCCTTTTTTCCCAAACCATCTTCGTTTCATTATTTGCAAATATCATATATTAAGGAGAATTTATTCTATGGATATTCTTTTTAAGGGTCTTACGCTCGGTTTCGCCTATGTTATGCCGATTGGTGCCCAAAACATCTTTGCCATTAACACAGCTTTGACACAAAAGAGAAGCAGGATTTTGGCAACCGCTTTCATAATATTTTTCTTTGATGTTACCCTCTCCATTGCTTGTTTCTTCGGCATAGGAGCTCTGATTAAGCTATCAATTTGGATAGAACTCCTTATACTCGGAATAGGTGCACTTGTGGTTCTTTGGATAGGATTCAGCATATTCCGTTCAAAGGACACGATGTCGGAAACAAAGGATGTGAGCATGCCTTTTATCAGAGTTATATGGACAGCCTGTATTGTAACCTGGTTTAATCCGCAAGCCATTATAGACGGTTCACTTTTGCTCGGTGCTTTTCACGCATCGCTTCCCGGCGGGAAAGGCTGGATATTCATCTTCGGTGTGGCCTTGGCGTCTTTTATATGGTGGTTCGGCATGACAACCGTCGTTTCTCTAATCCGCACTAAAATCAACGATACTGTGCTTCGCTGGATAAATATTATATGCGGTCTGATAATTATGTACTATGGAATAAAGTTGTTAGACAGCTTCAGGCTGCTTGTCATGAGCACATTTTAATTAAATTACAGAAATTATTTAAGGCTGCTGTGCAAACGGCAAATTTCAGTTTTGAAAGATTTCCTTGTGAGATGGAATAACAATTCCATCTCATTTTTTTAGCCCCGTATATTGCAAAAAGTGCCATCCGACCGGCGGACAGCACTTTTATTAAATATATTTTATATTTTGTTTTGTCAATCGATTAGTTCAGTTTCCCTATATAGGCTCTGATATTACTTACATTAGTGTACAGCTCAGACTCTTCACCGCTTTGTACGATAAGTGTAGGTGCTGCCGATATGTTGTACATCTCCGCAATTTGCGCACCCTCAGCTTCGTCCGCAAGAACTACTTCATATTCTATACCGGCTTTGCTCAAATATGACTTTGCAGCGTTGCAATTAGGGCAAGTCTTAGTCGTTACCAGAATATGTTTTTCTGCAATCGGTAATAAATCGCCATCACTTGTCGAAGTTGAGTCAAGTTGTACATCCAAGACCCTCTCGTTTCCATTTTTTATAAGCGGTGCGCCTGTTCCGTGCGATTTCTTACCAAATTCATCAAGAAGGCTTGTTCTGTTTATTGAGAAAAGTTCTTCCGGCTCATAGGTTTTACGATTTTCAAACTCGCTTGACTTTCCGTCATTCCAGTTGCGTACAGGTCTGTAGTATCCCGTGATTCTGGAATAAACTTCTGTTGCACCGCCGCAGTGAGGGCATGTAAAATGTTCTCCCGCTATGTAACCGTGCTCTTCACATATTGAATATGTAGGTGAAAGCGTATAATATGGCAGCTTAAAGTTGTAAGCGATTTTCTTTACAAGGTTTGCGGCAGCCTTCCAATCCGGCATTCTCTCTCCCAAAAATCCGTGGAATACGGTTCCGGAAGTGTAAAGGGTCTGCATATCATCTTCCATCTCCAGTGCATCAAATATATCCTCTGTGTAATTTACAGGAAGATGCGTGCTGTTTGTATAATATGGAGCTTGTCCCGGTTTCGCAGCTGTAATTATGTCGGCAAATTCCTCCGTGTCGTGCTTTGCAAATCTGAATGTTGTAGATTCTGCCGGAGTTGCTTCCAGATTGAAAAGGTCTCCATATTTTTCCTGATAATCCGACAGTCTGCTGCGCATATGATTTAGAACTTCTATTGCAAACTTGCGACCGTCAGGTTTTGTTATATCGCTCCTCAGCCACTTGGCATTTAGAATCGTCTCATTCATGCCGACAAGCCCGATTGTTGAAAAGTGATTGTTGAAAGCTCCCAGATATCGCTTTGTATACGGATAAAGTCCTTCCTCCAGAAGTCGGTTTATAACTTTACGCTTTGTATCAAGAGAACGAGCCGCAATATCCATATATTTATCAAGCATGGAATAAAATTCTTCTTCACTGCCTGCTAAATATGCAAGTCTGGGAATATTGAGAGTTACAACGCCTATAGAACCTGTACTTTCTCCGGAACCGAAGAAGCCGCCGCCTTTCTTGCGAAGTTCTCTTAGGTCCAGACGAAGCCTACAGCACATTGACCTCACATCTGAAGGGCTCATATCGGAGTTGATATAATTTGAGAAGTACGGAGTACCATATTTTGCTGTCATCTCAAACAAAAGCTTGTTATTTTCGGTTTCGCTCCAATCAAAGTCCTTTGTTATTGAATATGTAGGGATAGGATATTGGAAGCCTCTGCCGTTAGCATCACCTTCAATCATAATCTCGATGAACGCTTTATTTACCATATCCATTTCTGCCTTACAATCTCCATAGGTAAAGTCCATTTCCTTGCCACCTACGATTGCCGGCATATTCACCATATCATTTGGAACAGTCCAGTCCAAAGTTACATTTGTAAACGGTGCCTGTGTTCCCCATCTCGATGGAGTATTTACTCCGTAGATAAATGACTGTATCGATTGTTTTACAGCCTTGTAGCTTAGATTGTCAACCTTTACGAAAGGTGCCAAATATGTATCAAATGACGAAAAGGCTTGAGCGCCTGCCCATTCATTCTGCATTATTCCCAAAAAGTTTACCATCTGATTGCAAAGCGTGCTTAGATGCTTTGCCGGCGAGGATGTAATTCTGTCCGGAACTCCGCCAAGACCTTCCTGTATCAATTGCTTGAGGCTCCAACCCGCGCAATATCCTGTCAACATGGAAAGATCATGAATATGCATGAAGCAGTCTCTGTGAGCATCTGCTATCTCCTCATCATAAACCTCAGAAAGCCAATAATTTGCCGTAACCGCACCGGAGTTCGACAAAATCAAACCGCCGACGCTGAGAGTAACTGTAGAGTTTTCCTTTACACGCCAGTCCTTCTCCGTTCCAATGTATCCGTCTATGAGTTTCTTATAGTCAAGCAGAGTATCCTTGGTCTTACGCGCATTTGCGTGCTGGCGTCTGTATAGAATATATGCTTTCGCAGTCTTTGCGTAGCCGCAATTCATCAAAGCGGATTCCACCTCATCCTGAATCTCTTCTACTGTAGCCGCGTCGAGCTTACGACCGTTAAGCGTAGTTGTTACAATCAAACAAATCGCCCTTGAAACCGACGAAATATCTCTCGCATCAAGTTCATCCGTTGCCATAAAGGCCTTTGCAACCGCATTTTCAATTTTGGTCGGATCAAAAGCAACTGCCGTGCCATCTCTTCTGATTACATTGTTCATTCCCATTCCTCCGCTTAACTCCTGATTAAAATCCTCAAAGTAATAAATTTGGATATCCCGGCTTTCTAAAGTTCGAATTGTCCATTGAATTCTACAAGCCTTCCGGATGACAAACTCTTCGGTACATCGACAAGCCTCTGATTGCTGCTTCCACGCCAGATAGCCTCGTCACTTTTTAATTCCGCAACAAATTTGCCATCGACTAAAACATCTATGAAATCAAGTGCCTCACGCGCGGCATCTCCCGCCTTACCTTCTATTATTTCTTCAAAAGTAAAGCCTGTATAAAGCCATACATTCATGCCTTCAGATTTGGCAACTCTGGCAATCTCTCTGCTCTGCGCTGCCTGCATCAAAGGGTCTCCGCCCGAAAGCGTAATTCCGTCGATATACTTGGTTTCTAAAATATCCTTTATCAAATCACTGACTAAAAACTCGGTTCCTCCACGAATATCGTGTGTTTCCGGGTTATGACATCCCGGACAACGGTGTTCACAACCTTGCATAAATACCACATATCGCACTCCCGGGCCGTTTACCGTCGTATGCCTTTTGACTCCGGCGACTGAAATATACATATTCTTAAGATTCATGAGTACCCCTCCATCCGGTCCGCTTATTCATTATAAACCCAATATATGGTACAGTCAACTTCAAAATAATCAATATATTGTTTATTTTGAAGTTCAAAATCCTTTAGTCTCCGCACATAATTGTGCCGCTTTCATCTACACCTATCACGGTGACTCCTTTTTCTCTAAGTTCAGACAGATATTTGACTTTTAGCTCGCTGATGCATTCGCCCGGAACGATGACAGGTATTCCCGGCGGATATGGAATTAAGGCTCTTGACGATACTTTGTTCGCCGACTCGGCAAGCGCTATGCGTCTCACCTCGCGTGGAATATCCGTGATTTCTTTATGGCTATATAATTCTTTGCTCGATATGCCCGCTATATTCCCGCCGGGTTCATAAACGCAGGATAGGAACATATCAGCAGCATCGTTATTGCAAGTCATCTTGCTGTCCTGTGATTTGAGCATTTTGCCGGAAATCTCAGAAAGCGCTGAAATAAGCGCCTCATAGTCACATCGTCTATTGCCGATTCCTGACATAGCCACTACCGACTTCATATCTGCAAGTTCGACAAAAATACCTCTGTCACGCAAAAGTTCATCAAGTTTATACCCGCTCACTCCGAGTCTGCTAAAGCTCATTACCAGCTTTGTCCTATCGTGCAAGCCGTAATCAAAAAAATCCAGACCCTTAATTTTTTTGAGTTCGCCGTAAACATATTCTATGTCATCCGACCAGTTTTTGATGAGTTGCTCGGATTTTTTCTCCATAAGTTCGGCGTTTATTTCAAGTGATTTCATCAAAATGTATGACGGACTGCTGCTCTCTATCATCTGTAACTTGTCAGCTATTGAATCTGCCGATACTCTATCACTGCAAACCAGAGCCAGTGCCGTCTGTGTAAACGAAGCCATCGTCTTATGAGTGCTTGTAATCACTACATCCGCACCTGCTGATTCAGCCGCCAAATGAATTCCCGAACAATTTTGACCTAAGCAGTCCATAAGCTTTAGATGTGCGCCGTGCGCCTCATCGACTATCAAAATCTTTCCTTGAGAATGTACGGTTTCGGCAATCGCTTTTATATCGCTGCAAACACCGTAATAATTCGGACTCGTTATTAAAACAGCCTTTGCATGAGGATTTGCATCCATTGCCCGCTTAACGCTCTCGGCTTTAACTTCTCCTGCGATTCCAAAGCCTGAAATAACTTCAGGCGTAACAAACGAGGCCCTTCCGCCGCTTAGTAAAACGGCATTATAAACCGACTTGTGACAATTTGATGCCATTATAAGAGTTTCATTTTTAGATATCAGGCTCAATATAGTGGCAATGATGCCTGCGCTGCTGCCGCCCACAAGCAAAAATGCTTCCTTAACGCCATATATCGTCTTATAACGATTCATCAGATTTCTCAAGACGCCTTCCGGCATAAATAGATTATCCGCTCCGTGAATTTCCGTTATATCTCCGTTTACCAGATTTTCAATCTGTTCACCGTAACCGTTTGCTTCAAAAAAATCTTTTCCCTTGTGCCCCGGCATGTGAAAAGACACTCTTTCAAGCGCCTTGTGTTCCGTCATAAAATCCATGAGCGATTTCGATTTGTCCGTATAAAGCATAGTTTTAACAAAATTCTCCCTTTGTGCTGTCTCATCTCATCTAAGCTGCGGCTTCTACATAAGCGGGCTCATCGCTCGTAAAACTCCGTCTATCAGCAATCCAAAAAAACCGGTTTTACAGTCATCTTCATCTATTAGAGCCGACCTGTCCAAAGTTCTCATATAGTCTTCCTTTAGACCTCTTATTGCGCTGCAACCGACCATTAGAGTTCCACATTCAAAATGAAGATATAGGCTTCTGTAGTCGAGGTTAATCGTTCCTACGACAGCTAATTTATCGTCTGCCAAAAAGCTCTTTGCATGAATAAAGCCTGCCTTGTACTCATATATTTTTACTCCGGCTCTAATGAGCGGCAGGTAATATGAGCGTGTGAGTCTGAATACCAATTTTTTGTCCGGAATCCCCGGGGTTATAAGTCTGACGTCCACACCCCTCTTTGCGGCAAGCTGCATCGCAGACAGCATTTCATTATCTAAAATCAAGTACGGCGTGTATATATATACGTAATCCTCCGCCTGATTGAGAATTTCCAAGTAAATATTTTCCCCGAGATTTTCATTATCTAAAGGTGTATCTGAAAACGGTTGAACAATGCCGTCACTGTCAAATACTTGAGAATGATGGACTTGCGGTCTGAAAGAACTGTAGTCCTCCTCTGTAGGCACAAACGAGTTCCACATATTCAGAAACATAACGGTAAAATTCCAAACAGCCTTTCCCTCAAGCCTTATCCCCGTATCTTTCCAATGCCCGAAATACTCGACCTTGTTTATATATTCATCAGCAATGTTAAATCCGCCCGAGTATGCAATATACCCGTCTATGACCATCATTTTCCTATGATCACGGTTGTTATAAACAAAGGACATAATCGGACGCAAAGGGTTGAACACATACACTTTTATGCCCGCCTTTTCCAGCTTTGTCGCAAAGTTAAGCGGCACTTTTTCAATGCTGCCGATGTCGTCATATATAAGTCTTACTTCTACGCCTTCTGCGATTTTCTGCTGCAAAATATCAAAAATCCTATCCCACATATAACCCGTATCGATTATAAAATACTCCATAAAAATATAGTGTTTCGCATTTTTCAGGTCGTCAAGCATATCGATGAATGCCTTATCCCCCAAGTCGTAGTATTTAGTCTTTGTTCCCGTCCATGCCGGATACGGTCCGCATTTTGCTATATAATCTATCGTATGCTGGAGCCTGCTGCTCTGAACCTCTAAAAGCTCGCATTCCTGAAGTAAATCCATCCTATGCTTTTCTCTTACAGGCTCGATTTTTTTCTTAATTCTTTGCGACGGTCTTTTGTTACCAAAGAAAACATACATTGTGCTGCCGAGAATAGGTAAAAGGCAAATCAACATGACCCAGCCCATTTTGTAAGCCGAAGTTTCGTCTCTATACACCACAAACAATGCCGCTATAAGAGCAATCATGTTGAAAAATAGTGTAAAATACGGCGAATATGTTCCGAGTCGCAAAATAAGCACTGCAATCCACGCAAATTGAAACAGAATCAAAATTGCCAGGATTGTAAGCCTATTAAAAATTTTACCGAATATATTTTTGATAAATCTAACTGGAGTCATCGCTGTCCTCATCTTCAAAGACTAAAAGTCCGGATTTACCGGACCTTTAGACAAATAGCTATTTTTCAATTTTATCAACGCCCATGTATTTTCTCAACACTTCAGGTATAACTACACTGCCGTCCTCTTGCTGGAAATTTTCCAGAATTGCAGCGACGGTTCGTCCTACCGCAAGACCTGAGCCGTTCAGTGTGTGAACAAATTCCGGTTTTTCTTTACCTCGCCTGAATCTGATGTTTGCGCGTCTCGCCTGAAAATCCTCAAAATTACTGCATGAAGAAATTTCTACATATCTTCCGTAGCTTGGCATCCAAACCTCAATATCGTAAGTCATTGCCGAGGAAAATCCCAGGTCTCCCGAACTCAATCTGACAACGCGATAAGGTATACCCAGTCGTTTCAATACTTCCTCCGCATCGGCTGTCAGTTTCTCAAGTTCATCGTATGAACTTTTCGGATCGACAAATTTTACCAACTCTACTTTATTGAATTGGTGTTGACGGATAAGCCCTCGTGTGTCTCTACCTGCCGATCCCGCTTCCGCTCTGAAACATGGAGTGTAAGCTGTATAATTCACAGGAAGCTCGCTTTCATCCATGATTTCATTTGCTCTTAGGTTTGTTACCGGAACCTCCGCAGTAGGAATCAAAAAGAAGTCCTTTTGCGGAATGTAGAACATATCCTCTTCAAATTTCGGAAGTTGACCGGTTCCCGTCATTGCATCTCTGTTCACCATAAAAGGCGGCAGTATTTCGATGTACGGCTGCTCCATGGTGTGAAGGTCAAGCATAAACTGTATGCATGCCCTTTCCAGTCTTGCTCCAAGCCCCTTATAAACTGTAAATCTCGTTCCGCTAATTTTGCCTGCACGTGCAAAATCCAAAATATCAAGTTCTTCACCTATATCCCAGTGCGCCTTCGGCTCAAAGGCAAAGTTCTTAGGCTCCATAAATTTTCTGATTTCGATATTGTCCGAGTCATCTTCACCAAACTGTACATCTTTGCAAGGCGTATTAGGTATGTTCAGCAAGGCATTCTTCAATTCAGCCTCAATAGCGGAAAGTTCACCGTCAAGCATTTTAATTTCATCTGAAAGAACTTTCATTTCCGCCATTATTTCACCGGTGTCTTCGCCGGCTTTTTTTAGTTTAGGAATTTCTCTTGAGACTGCGTTCTGGCGGCTTTTTTTCGCTTCAACATCGGCAAGAAGCGCTCTGCGCTTTTCGTCCAGTTCTCTTACTTTGTCGATTCCAAAATCACCTTTGCCCCTGAACTCTACCCGTTCCTTAATGCCCTCGTAGTCTTCTCTAATTTTCTTAATGTCCAGCATTTATATCACCTCTATAAAATATTCTTTCTATATCTGGCATACAGTGTAACCAAAGTTGCGACCTTTTTCTGTATGAGTTTCTGCATTTCCGATGCCACACTGTAATTCCCCGAATCCAGTGCCTCTTTAGCTCTCGTAAGAATTGACTTCTCGGTTATTGTGTCCTTTGCCAGCTCATGCCTTATCTTATCGATTTCTATCCAATTTTTTATGTCAAAATCCGAAAAGTCATCGTCGGTATGCGCTTTCTTACAGCTTCTTATAATAGCCATATTTTCCGGTATAACTCTATCGTGAAGTTCCGTCTTCCACTGAGAAATCACCTGCTCGCGATAAGATTCTAGAACCTTGTCTCTCATCACATCTCCCTGCTTGAAAATTTGCAGTTTTTCGGGATAATTGTCAAAGGCACATATATTTTCCCATACCGTTGCCGGCGCATTGCCGAAAAGTTTGGCTCTCTCCTCTTCCGTATAGTCTTCGAAAACTTCTTTCTCGCTTCTATACTCTCTATTTTTTTCTAAGTAAAAATCTTCCTTACCATATGGCTTGGAAATTGATTTTTCAAGTTCCCGAGGAATTTTTTCGCATTTAAGAACATGCTTAATACCGTCTATCATCGCCATCTGGCTTGCTGCAATTACTAAATATGTGTTACTTTTCGGATTTGGCGCTCTCAGCTCAAATCTGGTTGCCAAAGGATTGTCCAAATCTCTAATCAGCCCTGCCAGTACGGTTCGGTTTCTCGACGGCTCAAGAGGCGTTCTTCCCAGAGATGTAACAATACAAACCGGAGCTTCATATCCCGGTTTTAGCCTATTTAGCGAGTCTATGCTTGAACTTATAAAAGGATTCACAACTTCATAGTTTTTGAGAAGTCCCATCAGTGCACCATAGCCTATCGGGTTGAGGAAATCGCCTTTCATGTCCTTTGGTGCAAACATGCTTATCATTTTACCGTTCTTAAGCCTTGCCGCAAGACCAAGATGAGTATGCTCACCGCTTCCTGCTACGCCGTCAAAGGGTTTTGCCATAAATGTGACATCAAGCCCGTGCATAGTAAATATATCTCTAACTATATATTTTACGTGGTTCTCATTGTCTGCGGCTTGCATTGCACTTGTAAATTTCCAGTCTATCTCCAACTGTTCCATAACATGGTCGTAGTGCCCTGTATTTCCCATCTGAGCTTTGACACCGCCGACTTCTTTATGTCCCATTTCTACGCCAAATCCGTATTTGTCAAGAATTTTCAACGTATCCTCAAGTGCAGTTCTAACCTCGCCGTAGGTTCTCTTCCAGTATTGTTCCTTTAGTACCTGCGCCGTAAAAAGTTGTTCCCTGTCACCTTTATCGTCCGGAGTTTTTACCCAAAACTCAAGTTCCGTAGCGCTTGTTATTAAAAATTCATCAATGTCTTCTATACTATCTGCCCCATCTATATATTTGAAAACATAAGGATGCTCCGTAAGCGCTTTTTTTAACTCCGACTTAAAATATTTCAACGAATCTCTAAGCATAACTCTCGAGCCGCATTCAAAATTCTCGTTATGCACTAAGTATGATGGAATTCTCAGTGTACCTATGGGCAATTCAAGGTTTCTGTCTACATTTCTGAAATTGTAGTCAACATACCAGTTGCAGTCTAAATCCGGGATTATATCCACCTTAGCATCATTCAAGACTGCAATGCGCGGAAGCGCTACCGATGATCCGTCCGTCTGGACACCGCGTTGCAGAAGCTTATCCATGTCTTCGATGAACAGCTCTACAGGGATTTTCTCATCTGTATCGTGACCGCCTATATCAATACCTACAAGTGATACGAATTGTACCTCAGGGTGAGCTTCAAGAATTTTTTTTATTTTATCGCTTGAGTGTTCGCCCTTTGGGATTGTAAAGAGCATTCTATCTATATCAAATCCCAGCATAAAATTCCTCCCGATTCCTACTCATATTCGTCTAGTGATTACTGTTTGCTTTGCTTTCTTTACTCGTACTTTCAGCGTCAGGGCTCTTCTGTAGATTTTCTAAAGCTTTTTCCAGCTCATCCATCTTCTCTCCGTAAGCTTTCCAGTTACCGTCTTTTAGTGCTGCCTGTGCATCTTTGTACGCTTTTGCAGCCTTTTCTATATAGTCGTTTCTTGTCAGATTATCACCTTTGTCATCAGCAGCGGCATCGTTTTTAGGCGATGTATTTTCATCACCGCCGAACAGGCTTGCAAGCGCCTCTTCCAAAGTAGCCTCATACGCAATTTTGTCTTCGTATGCCACTATTACTCGTTTAACCTCAGGAATAGCTGTATTAGACGCCTCAAGATAAATAGGCTCTATATATAGAAGCGAATCTTCAATAGGAACGACAAACAGATTTCCTCTGCTATATGTCGAGCCTGCCTGACTCCATAGCGAGAAGTCCTGTGAAATTTTCGTGTTCTGATCTATCTGTGCTTCTATTTGCATCGGCCCATATATTGTCCTATTTTTCGGGAACCTATACAGCATAAGCTTTCCGTAGTTTTCTCCATCGTTTCTGGTCATCAAAAGA
Organism: Eubacterium sp.; assembly: GCA_034180045.1. Classification (GTDB taxonomy): domain Bacteria; phylum Bacillota; class Clostridia; order Peptostreptococcales; family Anaerovoracaceae; genus Eubacterium_B. Next base: position 25,737 of record JAXFOY010000005.1, on the reverse strand, counting down.
CCTGTCATATTTTGTTTTGACTTAGGAGAATAAGGAAGCATACTTACAAATTCAGCCTCTTTCTCTCCCGGAATCTTCGTCACTAGATAGTTCGGCTCAGTTTTTCTTTCCTTTGTTCCGTATATTTCGTGAGAAACTTCCCAAATATCTTCGTTTTGATAGAAGACCTTCACATCGTTCATATGATAGCGCCCATAAACATCCGCCTGAATTTGGAACAGTGCATGCGGATACCTGATATGTTTTTCGAGCTCTTTTGGCATCTTGCTAATATCCTTGAATAAGGCAGGGAATATCTTCTTATAGGTCATTGCAATAGGATCTTCCTTATCGATGACATAGTAACTTACATCCCCATTATATGCATCCACAACTACTTTAATAGAATTCCTGATATAGTTGGTATCACCTATTTTACCGCTATATGGCTCTGAATAAGGATATAAATAGCTTGTTGTATAGGCATCTATCATCCAATAAATCTTACCGTTTACAGTTACCGCATAAGGATCGTCTTCATAACTCAAATACGGCATTATAGTCTTTACTCGATCAGCTATATTCCTGTTTACGATAATCCTTGAATTGCTGTTTATATTCGATGAAACAAGGAGTTTGAAGCTGCCTTCCTTAATCGCAAACATCAGCCTGTTTAGAGGCGAAAGCTTAATTCCGGCAGTGCCCTCATATCTGGTATATTTGTTTGACTGTCCGTCCGGATAATCAAACTCGTCTTCATTTGTATTGACCACTATGTATTCTTTTGACAGCTCTCCGAAATATATCTCAGGTCTGTCTATTTTTATTTCTTCCGCAAGGCTCTTAGGCGGAATGTTTTTTACAATTACATCAGGCTGCCCGCTTGCGGTAATCTTGTCTACCCTCGAAACGGCCAGGCCATATCCGTGAGTATATTTGATATGACGATTCAACCATGTATCATTTATCTTTTCTTCGTCTATTTCTCGCACTGAAAGATAAGTCTGCGTGTATTCCCCGTTCACATAGTACCTGTCCACATCAGTATCGTTGAATTTGTAATACTGTCTGATACTCTGCGTCTGGTTATAGAACTTCTCTACAGGCTCGTAATCGTTGATTCTTATGTTTCCAACTGTTTCCTCGTTATTTGCTATCGACTTCGCGTCCAGTTTATTATCTGAGGCAAAATCTCTGATATCCACTTTGTCTGTCGCATATGCGGACTGAGTAAACTCAATGTTTCTCGCAATATATTTAGATTCTTTGTTGATTTCATCCGGTGCAACTATGGTATTTTGAACCAAAACAGCTATACCTGTACCGGCAGCGCCTATCGCTATCATAGCCATAGGAATTACTAATAGTTGCTTTATCTTCTTCTTTGAGATAAAGAAAGCTATCGTAACAGCTCCTACTAATGACATAAAAATCAGTGCTCTGTATACCCACAGAGTTATATTAATATCGGTATACCCCGCTCCGTAAACAGCACCCGTGTGAGTGTGCAACAAATCAAATTGCTTTAGGACAAAATGAAAAGCAAGCATGACATAAAAAATTACACCTAAAATGCTCAGCTTAACTGAAGCAATATGCAGAAGCTGATTCATGTTGGACTGTGAAACTCTGCGGTCCGGCTTAACTTTTTTCTTCTTTGATTTTTGCGCAAAGATGCTTGCAAACATTTTCCCTGCCGGAGTATTTTCACCGAAAGGATTTTGATATTGAGCATCAGTACCCGTACCGTCGAATTCGGCGCCTGAATATTTGCCGTCTTCTATCGGTTCCGCCTCGTCTTCCTCAAGAGCATCAGGGCTATGCATAACAAGCAAAACTCCGTAATATATCAAAGTCGCAACTACAAATAAGATGACAATGCCTAAAAGCATCGCATTAAGCCCGTCTAAAAACTCAAACTTAAAAATGTAAAAAGATATGTCGAGGCCAAATATAGGGTCCTTTTTCCCAAAGCTGGTACTGTTAATAAACTTCAGGAACTCAAACCACAGCCCGCCTATGACATAAGAACTCACTATTCCCGAGAAAACAAAGGCTATAAATGCAGTGATAGCTTTAAGCCTCTTTTGGTTGGTTTCCTCATGAGATACTATTTTTTTGAAGTATCCCTTTCGAAGTCCCATCAAATATATATACATCAGCAAGCTGAGTGCCAAGAACAGAGGCACCCCAAATTTTAGCTGAGTTGTGATTTTTTTTAGAAAAACGCTGACATATCCTAGTTCATCAAACCAAAGCCAATCGGTGATAAAGTTAGTCAAACTGAAAAATATTGCAACTAAACTCACCGCAATAAGAATAACTATCGCCTTTTTTTTGCTGAATTCCTTTTGTTTTCTATTTTGGTTCACGCCTTGCGCTCTATTTATCTTCGGTATTTTCAAGTGCCTGCTCCTATACAATTTATACTTAGAAATCGCCCTATTTCACATCTGCAACCGCAGTAATTTTAATGCTGTCGCCCTCAGTTACCAGTGTAATTATCTTTTGACCGGTATTTATTTTTGATTCACTTGTCTTGCTCTCGGAAACCTCAAGTAATACAAAAAATTTCCCATTTGAGCCTTTTATCTCCCCAATCTTAACTTCCTTTACCGATTGATTCTCATCTCCCTTTGCAATAGCCTTAATATGTCCGTAAAGTTCGGATTTTTCGTCTACAAGAGAAAGAACATCATCTGATCCGCTGTTAATCTTATCAGCCATTCCGGAGTAATAGGCACATGCCGTGTTAACAAGTTCTTCTCTAAGCGTAGAATTGCCTTTGAAGGTCTTATCCTCAAAGTTCTTTGCTTCTGCAAGCCCTTCCACGCCATAGTCCTTTGAACTCTCAAATTTTAACGATTCGTCAAATTTAACACTTCCTATGTTCACATATTTTTTCTTTACCGCTGCGATGATTTCGTCCATACTCTTAGCATCGCTTGTCTGCGTATTTGACTTTGACTGCGTACTGCTTTTATCTCCGGTAAATTTTTCCGTTACCCAGTTAATTCCCTGTGTCAGCTTTTTGCCGGCAGCAGAATCTTTCGCGAACACGAGTATACCTGATACCACCACGCTGACCGCCAGAATAAATATGATTACATCCAGCAAAATCAGTTTCCATCTGCCCTTCTTAGAATCACTTTTCGTATTGCCATCATTGACATCGTCGTCAGCAAAGATATCGCTGTAATGTAGCCTGCTTTCTTCACTATTATTAACGGAAGCGTCTTTTTCTTTCCTCGTCTCCTCTTCACTGGGGGGATTCCTTCTTTCCGGTTTTGAGGCTTCTATGTCCGTGGAGTCTTCAGCTTCTTTGTCCTCTGCTGCAATCTTATCATCTGAAGCATTACCACTATCAGAAACTTCTTCACAGTTCTCGGTACTGCTATCGGATTCCGAGCCTGCATTGTGTTTTTCTTCGGTTTTATCGGTATCGTCATCATTATCAGTCGTTTCCGAATTCTGTTTTTCACATTCAGCTTCGTCCACGGAGTCCTCGTGGTTTACGTCTTCATCTTTATATTCCGACACGGCTTCGCTGTCACCTGCTTCAACTTCGCCTTGTTCTTCGGCGTTATCGTTTGCCTCCTCCGCCTTCGCGTATTCCGAGGATTCACTTTCCGGCATATCTTTGTGTACGCTTACTTCCGCTTCACTATCTTCTATAGCTTCCGCCTTATCAGTTTCACCGCTGCCTACCGCTATGTCGTCCAATGCCTCGGCGGATTCACCGGAGCTCACAACACTTTCCCGTTCGGAGTCAAGTGTCTCGGATTCCGCAGATATATCCTCCAAAGGTTCCTTTGACCATGTAGCTCTGGCTTGTTCAAGCTTTTCCTCTTTATCCGCAATTATCGCCTCGGCTTCGCTGTCTTCTCTTATTCTGTTGCGCAAGCGCTCGTATTCCTGGTCTAAAAGCGCCTGGAATTCTTCATTTTTTTGATTAAATGTATAGAATCTGTCAATACTCTTTCGAGGTGAGGCTGCCGCTGCCAGCCCCTCAGCTAAAGCAACTTCTATATTGTCAACGTCATTTATAGGCGCGCTCACTTCTTCCAAATCCGATTCGTCAATTGAAAGTCCGTTGACCATATTGCGCTCGCTATCCGCTTTGTTTACAAGTCTGTCATATTTGCTCGTTTTATCGACTCTCGTGGTATTGCCAAGTTCCCAGTCGAAAGATATTTCTGTTGCGGACTTATTATTTTCTTCGCTCTTCAACTTGTCAAAGAGTTCGTTTTCGCTCATTGCCGGCTCAACAAACGACTTTTCCTCCAGTTCTCTGCGCTTCTTTTCCTCTAAAACGGAGTTCCAATTAAAATCGATGTCATCCGTAGTTGATTTTTCGGCATCCGGATACCCCTCAAGATCCCAGTTGAATGATCCGAAATCGAAATTTTTCTTCGGCTTTTCGGGTTCTTCGGAAAAACCCATGCTCGATACCTCTGTTCTTGTTCCACAGTTGCCGCAGAACCTATCCCCATCAGCTAATTTTTTTCCACACTTTTTGCAATACATTATTACCTCCTGCACCTTGCAGTCTATTTTATCTGCTTGCTTAAAAATTCTTCGGTATACACATTGCCGTACTTATCTGTCCCACATTCCCGATTCACGAACTTTCTCGGTTCGCTGTTTTCCGCGCACTGCATTCTATCTTCTATAGTCCTTGATTTTATATTGATTAACGCCTCATTTAGCTTACTGTTTTTTTCAGGCTCTGTATCTGCACCGCTCGTTTTGCATAAAGGTAACTCTTCTTCCGGCACCTTAGCAGTCTCGTATTGCTTATCTTTTAATTCGAAAGATTCACCGAAATCCTGTTCTTCATGTATATTATTCACATGTTCACATCCTTGCATGCCTGCTTTTGCTCTGTTTTGCAATTCAGCATCCGCCACACACTCGCTTGCACATTCACTTTCACACGCTGTCGATACTTGAGCACAGCTCACATCAATCAAAGCTTCCTGCTTTTGGTTAATTATTTTAACCGTATTGTCTATATCTGACACCGTTGTCTTAATCTCCGTCAAGACATCCTTACGCCTTACAGCTCTGGCTATAGTCCGAATGAGCCAAATCAAAATAATCAGCGCCAGCAAAGAGAGAAGTGCAATCTCTATTTCATACTGATACTCTACAATCAGTTTACCTATTTTTCCTACTGCATTCATGTGCCAGCCTCCTATAGATATTCTTTTTTATTATACTATAAATGCTGTTTTGTTGCAATTCACATTGCAATGTTTTGCTGAGAAATTACTTGGCACAGGCAACTGAAATATTGTTTTAGAAATTCAAAAAAGCTGCATGAAAATCAAGCAGCTTTTTGTCAATTAGGAGCCGGTAAATGGCAAACCGTAATTTTATTTGTTTTCTATGCAAGACCCAGGTTTGAACCAAGTTCTCTGCACGCAGCAAGTCCTGATTCATCAGGTGCATCGTTTAGCATCAAGCCCTCTCCGCCAACGATTTCCGCACCGGCAGCTTCCATTCTTTCTTTCCAGTCACGCATCCACTGTCCGTCTCCCCAGCCATATGAACCGAAAATAACAATTTTCTTGCCGCCGACAAACTTTTCAACCTCTTCAACAAAAGGCTCAAACTCCGTTTCTTCAAGCACTTCATCACCCATAGCAGGGCATCCGAGCGCAAATCCGTCCAAATCCTTAAGTTCATCTGCGGAAACTTCGGATACAGCCTTTACACATGAATCTTCACATGTGCTTTTCAATCCTTCACCTATAGCCTTAGCCATAGCTTCAGTATTTCCCGTCTGTGACCAATAAACAACCATTGACTTTTTCATAATTTCCTCCTATTGTACAATATGAATTTTGCTCATTTTTACTGTTTTTATATCTGAACCGGAATTAAGAAGATCAAGAAGATTTCTCTTTCCGAAAATCAGTCTAATTGCTCTTTCCTTTGCATTATCAAATGATGCAAACAAACTGCGTGCTCTTTCTATATCACCGTAAACTTTCCAATATCCGCTAAGTAGAAAGTTTCTTCCGTCGTTTTCTATAAATCCTGCCACATCCTCCGGCGGAAATCCTAAAATCAATCCCAGCTCGTGAGGAAAGTCTATTTCGTTTTCACAATATGACAGGTATCTTCGTCCGACACTCTTCAAAATATCTTGCAAATCACTGTCTAAATATCCATATTTCTCCAGCAATTCTTGTACATTCTTTTGATTCAACCAATCTTTAAGCTCTGCTTCTCTATATAACAGCGCATATGTATTGCCGTTAAATTTGCAAAACACAAATAATTTAAGTTCCGTATCTGCAAATATCTTCGTTACACGGTCAAACATTTGTGCCTTTACTATTATCAAATTAGACATCTTCACGCCTGCGATAACCGGCGAACACTGCAAGGCAAGCTTTGTCATCAAATCATTGGTATCGAGTCCGGATAGCATTTTTTTGACTTCTTCGCACATAATTCCCCCCATAAAAGCCGCTATGATTTGACATCCTTAAATTCATAAAATTGCCTTTTCAAGCTCTATATCCACGTCACTTAAGATTCCATAGTCCACGAAATCGTAATGCCTGAAACATCGCCGTCCACATCAGTTAGTCTCGGCTAACTTCCGTGGGGTTATTAGCCCGCTCCTTATATGAAGCGGGCAATAATAAATGAAATATAGAGAAATCACGCAAAGACACCGGAGAAACGCTTTCGACCATTGGCATCGTGGTCAACAGCGCTGCCGAAATAAGAGATTTCTATTCGGCATGTGTATTTGCTTTTCTACGGTTAGTATATACTAACCCAAAAGTCTTGTCAACTATAAATTTGCCGTGTGATGAAAGTTGTTTTGTATTGACATTAACAACATCTATGTTATGATTAATTATAAAGTTAGTTACATCTATCTATTGAATAAGGGGTGAAATAATGAAATCAAATGAATCAACTGAGAATTATCTGGAAGCCATTTTAATTCTTAGCAAGGAACATCCCGTAGTTCGTTCTGTCGATATAGCAGATTACCTGGATTTTAAGAAATCAAGCGTCAGTGTAGCCATGAAGAAGCTCCGTGAAAACAACGATATAGAAGTTTCTGACGAAGGATATATAACTTTAACGCAATCAGGGTTCGCTACAGCAAGGATGATTTACGAAAGACATGTATTAATTTCAAACTGGCTTATCTCTATCGGCGTAGACGAAAAGACAGCTAGAGAAGACGCTTGTAAAGTTGAACATGCTCTCAGTAAGGAAAGCTTCAGAATCATCAAAGAACATGCTAAGCAAGAACATCCCGACATATACGAGGCCTCAAAATTTGAGGTTACGGGTCAAAAATAGAGGTATTGCCTGCCACCGATTATTTCGGTGGTATTTTTGTAATCAGCTTATTTAGCGATGTTTGTCTTATACTCCCAAAAACTCCTTCACCGACCGATTTATCGCGGTTTTGGAAATCTCATTTAATCTCATATATTCGCCGTTAAGCGCCTTTGCCAGATCTTCCGCCTTACCAAAGCGCATAAATCCGCTCTCGGTATCCAATATAAGGCATTTTATTTTTTCGGCGGCTATTCTGTGCGCCGCCTTCTCCGCCTCCATAAAAGCGAGCTTTGAATTTATTGCCGCATTAGCTCTGCCGTCAGAAACTACAATCAGATATTGCAGCGCATCAGGATTTTTTATCCTATCTGTTTTCAGCAGTTCAAAAGCCTTGATAAGACCCGCCGCCAGCGGCGTTTTGCCTCCCGTCTTTATTTCTCTGAGTGCTTTTTCCGCAAGATCAACACTTCTCGTAAAATTCAGTATTAACTCGGCTCTATCATCTCTAAACGACACAATTCCTACAGTATCTCTTTTTTGGTAGGCGTCCGTAAGCATCGAGAGAACTGCACCTTTGACCGCTCCCATTCGTCTTCTTGCGCCCATGGAACCGCTGGCATCCACCAAAAATAGAATAGTTGCTCCGGTGCGCTCCTCTCTTATTTTTTCACGAATATCGCAAGGCTTTACCTGAACGACCATATCATTAAGCTCACATGGGTGTAATGCCGCTGCTCTTAAAGTTGCGTCCAAGGCAATATCCCTCGTCTTTGCTCCCGGAATCCTGTATCTTACATAACGACCTTTTGCGGCATGACTTTTTACTCTGAGGCGTTTTCCGCTTCCTCGATATTTTTTTTCATTTATCGGCTTGATTTTTATCTTAATGCTTTCCTCGTTTTTTTCGATTTCTTGTATTTCATCAGATGATTTCAGCATATCCGCAAGCTGAGGAAAGGTACTTTCGTCGCAACCCGCATACATGCTTCCGGCTTCCCCCGGGTCTTTTTCATCTAAGCCCGTCCGCGGAGGAACTACATCGTTTTGCACCTCAGTCCGGTATTTATCCTGCCGTTTTTGAGTTTCTTCTGTTTCGTCTATACTAAAATTTTCGCTTTCGTTATAGATATCTTCTACGAATTCATCAATTGAAACCGGTTGTCTCAGCCTATGAGGCAGCACATATCCGGCAGCTTCCTTCATGTCTTCGGCATTAACCGCTTCCCGTCCTTCAAGCGCAGCAATCGCCTTTGAAGCTTCACAAAGAATTATCTCCGCCCGATGCCCGTTGCAGCAGCCCTCTTTTGAAAGTTCTGCGGCAAATCGAATATCCCTGTCACAGATTTTCACAGTTTTAACCAGAGCCCTTGCCGTCTTAAGCCTGCGTTGAAGTCGTTCAGTTTCGTACATCCATTTTTTACAAAATTCGACGGGGTCATTCTCATATTCAATTCTTCGTCTTATAATTTCACACCTTTGCTCAAGGACACGCTCGCCGCAAACATTTACATATAAACCGAAACGATCAAGGAGCTGCGGTCGCAGAGGTCCTTCTTCCGGATTCATTGAGCCTATTAATACAAAACTTGATTTACATTTCAAAGAAAGCCCCTCGCGTTCAACCGGGTTTTCGCCGTTACCGTGAGTTTGCAGAAGAATATTAGCAATGTGTTCGGACAAAAGGTTTATCTCGTCAACATATATGATTCCCTTATTTGCAGCTTGTAAGATACCCTTATCCGGTGAGAGCGTGCCTGTCGATATAGCTTTTTCTATATCAATTGAGCCGACAAGCCTATCTTCCGTAATGTTGAGCGGCATCTCAAAAAATGGTATATCGCAAAGAAGTTCCGAAAGTCCGCGCACTATTGTAGATTTTGCGGTTCCCTTTTCCCCTGATAAAATGACTCCCGAAACACGTGGGTTCACGGCAGCAATTAAGAGAGCTTTTTTTTCCGCTTCCTGCCCGATTACGGCAGTAAATGGATATGAATATTTATATCGCCTCATAACCCGAAAGCATCTCCCTTACAAATTCCATATCGATTTCTCCCTCCTCGAACGGTCTTCTTCTGAGTCTATGCGGAAGTGCAAGCTTTGCAGCTGTTATTATATCTTCTTTATTTACGCATATCCTTCCTTCATAGGCAGCATTTGTCACAGCGGTTTTTATCAAAGTTATGTCCGCCCTATGTCCGTTAACTTCAAGCTCGACAGCGATTTTGGCAGCTATTTCGAGACTTTTATCAGAATACCTTACTTGAGGCAATAACGCCCTTGCACAATTTATTTTTTCTTTTAGCGCATTTTGTTCTCTTTCATATTTTTGCATAAATACATCGGGATCTGCCTCAAAATCCAAGCGCCTTCTGACTACCTCCATTCTGCTTTCAACATCCTTTTCGCCTAATACATCCACGACAAGACCGAAGCGATCTATAAGCTGCGGTCTCAAATCACCTTCTTCCGGATTCATAGTGCCTACGAGTACAAACCTTGCCGGATGTGAAAAGGATATGCCTTCGCGCTCAATTGAATTGATCCCCATCGCCGCAGCATCAAGAAGCACATCTACAATATGATCGTCGAGCAGGTTCACTTCGTCAACATAAAGAATGTTTCTGTTTGCCGAGGCTAAAATCCCCGGCTCAAATCGCTTTTCACCATGCTTCAATGCATGCTCGATATCCAAAGTTCCCACAACCCTGTCTTCTGTAGCGCTGACCGGAAGATTTACAACTCTCATTCTGCCCGTTTTTTCGACATGCACATTTGCTTTTCTGCACTCTTCGCACCAAAAACCGGGTTCTCTCGGGTCACAGGAAAATCTGCAATTCTCCACCTCGGTTCGCTCTCCCAAAACCTCGGCGAGCGCCCTTACAGCCGTGGATTTTGCAGTCCCCTTTTCCCCTCTGATTAAAACGCCGCCAATCTTTGGATTTATAATATTCAAAATCAAAGCACGTTTCATATCATCTTGCCCTACAATCGCACAAAATGGATACAGTCTGCGCTCAGCATCCTTGTTCAAACTCATTTTAACACACCCTCCAGCTCGTCTTCCATTTCCATATATATCTCTTTAATTCTTTGTATTTGCTCTACGCTTGCGTCCCAATATCCGCGCTCTTTATACTCCATCATCTGCTCAAGAATTCTCATATACGCATGAGGATTATTTTCCGCCATACGTCTTCTAAGCTCCTCATCTTCCACATAATTTTTGTCCAAAGCATCATATATCCATGTGTCCACAGAGCCTGTCGTCGCAGCAAGGCCCATAATATTTTCAAATCTGTCGGCTATTTTTTGTGCTCCATGAGATTTGTGTTTCAGCATTCCGTCAATCCATCTAGGATTAAGAACCCTCGTCCTAATGCCTCTTGCCACTGATTTTTCAACTGACTCCGTATGCGGTTTGATTCCCGTCGTATCGGTTATAAGCATGCTCACTTTCCTACCTTTAGTCATTTCAACCGATTTTGCTAAACCGCCGAAGAACTCATAATAGTGGTCTAAATCTGTTATTTCATATTCGTTGCTGCTCCTCAACTGAGAAATTATTTCAACACATTTAAGATTATCTTCATAAAGCCCGTCCACCTTTTTGCCATGTACATCCCTGCCGTATATATACCTTAGATTTTTGGTAAAAGAAAGGCCCAGTTCACTTTCATCCTGCCAATTTTTCGTATTGATGATTTTAGTAAGACCGGTTCCGTATTCACCCTCGGCAGGTCCGAACATACGCGAAACTGCCAGATTTTTCGCCTCACCTTCTTCATATCCGAGACTTAAAAGTTTATCTAAACGCTTTTGTGAATTCGCAACGAAATAGTTATTTTCCGAAGCTTCCCCTGTTTCATAAAGTTTATGCAATAAATCATCTATATTTTCAATCAAATTAGGAAACATATCTCTAAAGAATCCACATATATTAATAGTCACATCAATTCGCGGTCTGCCCAATTCCTCAAGAGGCACAAGTTCAAATCTCTTTTCCCATATATGGTTTTCTTCTGAGTATCTCACTCCCAAATATCCGAGAATCTGTCCCAGCGTTTCTCCCTGAGTCCTTGAAGTTTCCAGCCCCCAAAGTACTACTGCGGTAGAACTCGGATACTCTCCATGTTTTTCAAAATAACTTTCTATGGTATTTTCGGCTATTTTACGCCCTCTTTCCATAGCCGCCTTAGACGGTACCATACGAGGATCAAATTGATAGAGGTTAAATCCCGATGGCAATACTTCCGGGCTTCTATAAATATCGCCTCCTAGCTTTGCCATATTGTATTTTGATGCAAGCGCATCAATAAGCCCTTTCATTTCGTTATTTTTTCTAACAGCCCGAAAAATCCTTTCCGTTGTTTTTACGATTTGTCGTTCATCTACCTCTTCTTCCAGCATTCGTTTGCTCAACGAACCTACATATCGATTCAACTCTTCGTCGGTATAGTCTGTACCGAATATATGTAATCCTTTAGGAATCAAGCTGTGTTGCATGCGATAAAGCTCCGACTCTATTTCATCGGGATTATCTGCCATCTCCATTTTTCTTGACTTTTCAATCAAAATCCGCAGAGCGTCCTCAGCACTTTCAGGTGAAAGTTTTTCCGCCTGCCTGTAGCTGTCAAGCAAAGCCGAAAGTTCCAGATATTCGCCATAAAGTTCGCTTTCTTCAAATACCGGCGGCTGGTAGCTAACAAGGTTTGCTGCCGTTCTTCTCTTCGCTATAACGCCTTCTGCGGGGTTTCCCGCATAGTAAATATATATGTGAGGAAGGTCTGAAATCAGCATATCAGGATAGCAACTGCTGCTCATACCGCTTTCCTTACCCTTAAGGAATTCGATTGTTCCGTGTGTACCGACATGAACAACGGCATCAGCATGAAATTCATCGCGCAACCACCGGTAAAATGCTACATACTGATGATGCGGAGGTAAAGTCTTATCATGATATGTGCTGTCCTCTGTTTCATCAACTGTTTTCGGCGGTTGCAGCCCGATAAAAACATTACCGCTGATTACACCCGGAATAAAAAATTTGTTTCCTTCAGTCATAATATTACCGGGCTTCTTTCCGAATACTTCTGTAAGTTCCTCAGGAGCTTCATATTTTGCCGCATCGAAATAGATGGCATCCTCCCAGTTAGTTTCGTATTTTCCAAGGTTTACAGCTCTTCCGGCGGTGAATACTTCCATAAGTCTGGCCGAGTTCATTTTGTTCACATGGTAGCCTTCATTTGATAGACTATCAAGGATGTTGGCTATGGACTCAAAGGTGTCAAGGAAGGCGCCTCCAAATATATTGGCTTCACCGGGTGGGTAATTATAGCCGATTATTGCTATTTTTTTGTCCTTATTTGCCTTGCCGGCGAGTGCTATATATTTTTTCACTCTACTTGCAAGACGAATCATTCGTTCCTCTATGGCAACAAGTTCATGTGTTTCAATCTGAAAATCCTCATCAATCATTGCCTCTGACATAGCACCTACCGGTATAGTATCAAGCGAGCCGTCAAGTTCGGGAAGCATCATCGAAATCATAGTTTCTGCCGAAGAACAGCCTGCCGGCGAACTTTTCCAGTCCTTTTCCGTGCGACGTGTCAAAAAGAAGGGATGTAAATACGGAACATCCATATCTTTTAGAAATTTTATTCCCGCCTCAGCGTCTCCGCCCATAGGGCCTGCCGCAAGTCTAAACGGCGTACAGTTTAATATAAGTTTTATCTTCCCTGAAGTATCCATGCAAATACGTCTTAATTCTTTCTCGTATTCCTTGAATGACCCTGAGGTTCCGACTGCATATACATTGCATACTTTTGACAGTGTTTTCTGCATTTCATAAACACAAGAAGCCGTATCCGTCGGATAGGCGTAAGAAGAAAAAATAAGCAGCACATTCGGCAAGCTTTTTTTGAAAGCGCATATGGTTTCATATTCTTTTACATTATAAAACGCCCTCATATCCGGAAGCGAATAAAGCGCTATAGGCGGCGGCAAAACGGGTAATTGCGGCTCTTTTATCCATTTATAACCTCCATACTCTCTAAGTAAAAGCAGCAGCATATTATATATATTATCCGGCGTTGCATTCTGAAAATATTTCATAAGAAGTGAATAATTTCTCATGTCTCGCATTTTACCCGGTAGTATCTTCCCCATTCCTTCTGCCACTGCCTGCATTTTTTTCATCGCTTCCATGCTGGGTGCCTTTTTGTTACCGCTGCCCATGGTTTCAGAAGTGAACTTTCCAAGTCTTAGAAATTCTCTGGCGGAAGCACCGTAAGGAATTATGTCACCCTTGCTCTCCTTGCAAGCACTATAAGCAATATCAACAACTTGCGGAGGCGAACCCATGAGATCCAAAAATGTGATGTCGGAGGCTGCTATATCGCGCTTAATTTTTTCCGCATTTTCAGTGCTCACCTTACACCTTCCATTGTAGATTGTAAGTTCCAGTTCAAATAATTTATCCTCTGCTATTTTTCTCGCTGCATTTGAAAGATACTTTGCTGCCGGTGAGGATACAGTAACAAAAGTCATTTTCATATAAGGCTCCGTTTTCTTTGTAAAAAAGCCACAACCTGCTACAATGCCGGTTGCGGCTTACGATGACAAATATAGTAAACAGCTCAAAACTCCGGTGTTATAAATCTCGAAAGCTCCGCTTATCTTGTATATCAGTATATCAAAGCTAATATTTAATGTCAATTTGGCGCAATTTTCTTTTATCTATTTCAAATTCATTTCGTTGATATTCTTTAACATTCTTTTTTACCTTTTTCGTGATTTCACAACATATGAAAAAACCACAGGAGCATTTCCTGCGGTTTAATCCGGTTAAATCTTATATTTTTTGGTATTTATCCAAGTTTTATAGAAGCGAATTTACGCATTTTTCAATTTCGCCAAAGTCTGCCGTAGGCTCAAATCTAGCTACCACCTTACCTTCTCTGTCAATAACAAACTTTGTGAAGTTCCACTTTATGTCTGAGTTATTTTTGTAGTCGGCATCAATTCCCGACAAAAGTTCATCCATCTTATCTGCCAGTTCTCCATGTCCGAATCCGTCGAAACCTTTTTTATTCTTAAGGAATGTATATAGCGGGAGTTCATTTTCTCCGTTAACATCCGATTTCTTCATCTGGTCAAATTTAGTATTGTAATTTAGTGTGCAGAACTCATGAATTTCGTCATCACTGCCGGGAGCCTGTCCATAGAACTGATTACATGGAATATCCAGAATTACGAGACCCTTTTCCGTATATTTGTCATACATTTTCTGTAGCAGCTCATAGTGAGGTGTAAACCCGCATCCTGTCGCTGTATTTACCACTAAAACAACTTTGCCTTCAAAGTTCTTCATAGAAACTTCTTCACCGGCTCTATTCTGCACTGAATAATTATAAAAACTCATAGTATCTTCCTCCCATATTTCTTTATCTTTGTTCATCTTTATCAATTGCATTCAATTATTTTATTTACATTTTAATTGTACGCAATTTAAGTGTCGTTGTCAACAACTTTTTTTACTTTTTCAGATAGCAACATGCATCTATAGATTCTCTCTATAGATTCCCTCATCCGCATAATTTAATTATCGCCATCCGGTGTAGTATCTGAGAAAGGAAGTTATTTCCCTATCATGTTAAGTTTAAGCCTTTGCTGCATATTATTCCACGAACGCATCGATTGCTTCGTAGATATTATTCACCGCGATAATCTTGCATCCGTCTATTTCGGATTTTATCTTGTCGGCATTCTTCTTTGGCAAAATAACTTTTTCGTATCCCATTCTCGCCGCTTCTACAGCGATTTTCTCTGCACTCGACACCGATCTGAGCTCTCCTGTCAGCCCTATTTCTCCTATTGCAACGATTCTAAAATTGCATTTCAGGCTTTTTATGGATGAGTATATGGCTAGAGCCACACCGAGATCAACGGACGTGCTGTCAGGTTTGAGCCCTCCTACAACGTTAACATATACATCTTGATTTATAGTGCTTACTCTTACTTTTCGCTCAAGTACGGCAAGAAGCATGGACAATCTCTGGTTATCAATGCCTATAGCGGTCCTTCTTGCAAAGCCCACATTGGTTGCGACAGTCAGAGCCTGAATCTCCATAAACACAGGTCTGCTTCCTTCATATATAGCAGAAACTACAGAACCCTCAGGCTTCAGCCCTTTGCTGTCCAGAAAGCTTGCCGAAATATCGTGAATCTCCTTTAGCCCGGATTCCTCCATGCTGAAAGCGCCGATTTCACTCGTAGTTCCAAATCTATTCTTAAATGCACGCAAAACTCTGAGTTCATGGTCTCGTTCTCCCGTGAAATGTAGTACACAATCCACGAGATGTTCTACAATTTTGGGACCGGCGAGTTCACCGTTTTTGGTCACATGAGCAACGATAAATACAGGTATATTCCAGCTTTTACCTATTTTCATAAGTAGATTACCGCAAGTTCTTACCTGCGAAACACTCCCCGGAGCAGAATCAAGCTCTACCGTATACATTGTCTGAATTGAATCAATGATTACAAACTCAGGTTTTAGACTCTCGCAAACGGTCATTATATTCTCCATATTCGTCTCGGCAAGTATAAACAGGTTATTATCTATATCTCCGCAGACTCTGTCTGCACGCATCTTAATCTGTTCTTCTGATTCTTCACCTGATACGTAAAGAACCCTTCCGTTGGTTTTGGCGATATAATTTGCCGCCTGTATAATTATTGTTGATTTGCCTATCCCCGGTTCTCCTGAAATCAAAGTAAGTGAGCCCTTAACAATGCCGCCGCCAAGAACTCGGTTCAGTTCACCTATGCCCGTGTCCATTCTCTTGTGTTCCCCGCTGCCTATAGCCTTGAGCGGTGAAGCCTTGCTCATCTTTTCACCGGAGCTGACAGCCGCACCTCTCCTTCGTATGTCACCGGACTTGATATCCACTACAGTCTCCTCAACAAACGAGTTCCACGCGCCACAAATACACTGCCCTAACCATTTGGGCGTTTCATATCCACATTCTTGACACACATAAACTGATTTTGCCTTCTTTGCCATATCCATTCTCCAAACATTTGTTCTTATTTTAAGTATATCGTTTTCCCCTTACAGTGTCAACACATACTATAAAAATGCAAAACCCCCGATACCGCTTGTACTGCCGAATTGCCGGTCAAATTCCGGTAATTTCAATCCTAAGACGGTTTCCGCTTCGGGGGTTCATTTAGTTATATTAAGTTTTGTTTATGTAATCTTATAGTTCTTACTTCGTCTCAGACGCCGCATGCTCAGCGATAATCTTCTCGGCAAGATTTCTAGGAAGTTCTTCATAACGTTCGAATTTCATCTCGAACACTCCCCGGCCTTGTGTCATTGAGCGCAGTCCCAAGGCGTAGTCGAACAGTTCTGCCTGAGGAGCCTCTGCAACTACTTTCTGCCCTCCATCCTGCAACGGTTCCATTCCCAAAATTTTACCTCTTCGCTTATTCATATCTCCGATTACATCTCCCATATAATCATCGGGAACTGTAATTTCAACATGCATTATAGGCTCCAGCAAGCACGGTTTCGCCTCTACTATACCCTTCTTGAATGCCAGCGACGCTGCGATTTTGAACGATACTTCGTTAGAGTCAACATCGTGGTACGAACCGTCATATAGCACAGCCTTGATATTTACCACCTTACAACCGGCAAGAGGACCTTTCTCCAAGCTTTCAATCAAGCCCTTTTCTACCGCCGGAACATAGTTTTTCGGGATAGAACCGCCGAAAAGTTCTTCGGAGAATTCAAATTCCTTATCGGAAGGCGAGAACCTGATGTGAACATCCCCGTACTGCCCCGCACCGCCGGACTGCTTCTTGTGTTTACCCTGAACATCAGATGTTCCTTTTATCGTTTCTCTATAAGCTATTTTCTGAGGAACGGTCTTTACAGTGACTCCAAACCTGTCCTTTAATTTTGCCTGAATGATTCCGAGCTGAATATCTCCCTGTCCCCCGAGCAAAGTCTGGTGAGTTTCCGTGTTTCTTTCGATTACGAATGAAGGATCTTCTTCTCTTAGCTTTGCTAGTCCGATGCCCATCTTTTCTTCGTCGTTCTTGTCCGCAGCTTCAATAGCAATATAAAAAGTCGGCGATGGAAAATCAAGAGGTAAATATCTTATGATATCGGTCTTATCACAGAGAGTGTCGCCTGACTGAGTATTCTGTAGTTTGGCAACAGCGACAATATCACCCGCCTCGGCATAGTTCAGTTCCAACTGCTCCTTACCTCTTAGGAAAAATAACTTGCCCAGTCTTTCCGTTTTACCTATGCGTTCATTATAAACCTCGGTTCCGGAATTCATCTTCCCTGTGACCACCTTCATAACAGATATTTTTCCTACAAACGGGTCAACAATCGTCTTAAATACAAAGGCTGACATAGGCGCATCCGTCAGAGAAAGTCTTTCTACAGGTTCGTTTGAGTCATTAAATCCTTTATACGGACCATGCTGTAAAGGCGTAGGAACATATTCCAAAAGCAAATCAAGAAGACCTTCAACACCATGCCCCAGCTGGAATGCAGACGAGCAGACAGGTACGATGTTTCCTTCGGAAATCCCCTTTACCATTCCTTTTTTTATCTCCTCATCCGTAAATTCCTCACCGTCAAAATACTTTTCCATCAAAGCATCATCCGACTCTGCAATAGCTTCTTTCAGTTCGTCATCAATTTCAGCTGAAAGCGGCCATGATAGAGGCACCAGCTTGTTTCCGAATTTTTCTTTCAGCTCATCAAAGGTTTTATAAAAATCAAATTCATCCTTGTCACGCTTTGTTATTGTGATGAATCTTGGCATGCTGTATCTTTCGCACGCTTTCCACGCAGCTTCGGTTCCAACCTGTATACCTGAGCCTGCATCCACCATTATAACCGCAGCCTCTGCGGCACGAAGAGCCGCGTTTACTTCTCCGATAAAATCAAAGTATCCGGGTGTATCGATAAAATTAATTTTACTGCCTTTCCATTCTATTGGAACTACAGATGTATTAATAGAATATCCTTTTTCTATCTCCATCTTGTCATAGTCAGATACAGTATTTCCGTCTTCGACCTTACCCAGCTTCTTAATAACGCCGGTTTCATACAAGGCCGATTCCAAGAATGTAGTTTTACCGCATCCTCCATGTCCCAGCAATGCAACATTTCTAATAGTTTCGCTTGTATAGCCCTTCATTGGTGTACCTCCCTGTTAGATTAAATTGATTTGATTATATCAAAATAAAAACTATAATTCAACGCATTTTTGAATAGTGTGAATATTATTCTTAATGAAATTCTCTAATCTTCAAAAAGCCTTTACACAATTTCTTGAACCCTGCATTTAATTATGTTAAGATTTAATATATCAAAATCAATAAATATGGCATAAAATCAACCTTTCCGCAGCATTTTTGAAAGCCGGATTCATTGATAAAAGCCGTGCATTACTCATTCAAAAAATATATATCTATTCATTAGTTTTTGTAATTACATAACAGAAAGGCATCGCACTATGGATTGCAAGCATAAAAAACCCGAAAACAAAGTAGATTGCATCGTTTGTGAAATTTTAGCAGACTATGACAATAACCGAGAAATAGACCGTATGGAATTTTTCGGACAACCTGACCAGGACGTGGTCATAGACATATTAAAAAAGTTGATGATGATAGTATATCCCGGATATTACCGAGATGAAGTTTATCGAACTCATACGGCAAAAAACAGAGTTGCCGTTCTCATAGAAGATGTAATGTACAATCTTCGTAAGCAGCTTGAGATAGTTCTTGTGAACGATAAGCGCTTCAAAGGGCTTGATAAGCAGGAGCGCAAGGAGTGCGCACAAGAACTTTGTCTCGATTTTCTCTCCAAAATTCCGAAAATACGAGAGTATTTGAACACGGATATAGATGCAGCCTTTGACGGGGACCCTGCCGCTACAGATCGTATAGAAATTGTAATTGCATACCCCGGGCTTCATGCCATTACTGCACACCGCATTGCACATGAGTTATTTTTGATGAATATTCCATATATACCTAGAATTATGTCCGAATACGCTCATAGTGAAACGGGTGTCGATATCCATCCCGGAGCAACTATAGGAAAATACTTTTTTATAGATCATGCGACAGGCATTGTTATCGGTGAAACTGCGATAATCGGAGATAATGTAAAGATTTATCAAGGCGTAACAATAGGTGCGCTTTCAACAAAAGACGGTCAACTCCTGCACGGTGTCAAACGCCATCCTACAATAGAGGATAATGTAACACTGTACGCAGGCGCCACGGTACTTGGCGGAAAAACCGTAATAGGCAAAGGAAGCGTTATCGGTGGTAACGCCTTTGTAACTCACTCAATCGAGCCGAACACCAGCGTAATAGTTAAAACGGAATCTACTGTTATTAGCAATGTTTAGAGCCGCGGTAGCGCAATAAGGAGATCAAAATGAAAAAGCCTCTTATAGGAATCACACCCTTATATGACTACAATCTCAAAAGCTGGTGGATTATACCGGGATATTTGGAAGGTGTTTTAGATGCCGGAGGCATTCCGGTCATGCTCCCTTTCACTGATGATGAGGATGCTGTAAAAGCACTCATCCATAAACTTGACGGCATTATATTTACCGGCGGTCCTGATAGCGATCCCGCTTTGTACGGTGAAAAACCGGTATTAAAGCTTGGAAGCACTGCGCCTATACGCGATATAACCGAATCGCTTTACTTCAAATATGCCTACGAAAAAGACTTGCCTATACTTGGAATTTGCAGAGGTATGCAACTGATGAATATACTGCTCGGCGGCTCTGTTTGGCAAGATCAGCCAAGTCAGTTTCCGAGCGAAATAAACCATGACCAAACGCAGCCGAATTACATTGCTTCACATAGTATTGACATTATACCCGGCACGCCCATTGCGGATTGGTTTAACGGTAAAAAGGAATTGGAAGTCAACTCCTTCCATCACCAAGTCTTGAACAGATTGGCAAAAGGCGTAGAAGTCATGGCATACGCAAAAGACGAAAAAATTATAGAAGCAATCTATATTCCGGAGAAAAAGTTCTGCTGCGGTTTGCAGTGGCACCCTGAAACTCTGAGAGCAGGCAGAGAAGAACAAAATCTCGTGTTCCATGCACTGATTAGAGCTTCTGCGGATAACAGTTTATAGGCTGCTTATAACGGAAGTTTTTCAATCAAGCCGCCTCCGTTTTTGCGCAACCAAGCCCGGCAGATATTGAAATCGGGGCAATATCTGCCCACAAGGTCCCAAAAGTTCTTGGAGTGATTCATATGGATTAAATGGCAGAGTTCGTGAATGATGACGTAGTCAACAACGCTCTCAGGACACAGCGCGAGTAGATAGTTAAAGTTCAGATTTGCTTTTGACGAGCAGCTCCCCCAGCGGGTCTTCTGCCCTCTGATTGTTATTCGCTTATATTCAACACCTATAATCTCAGCCCAGTATTCGACTTTCGGCTCGATTAAGTTCGCGGCACGATTTCTAAGTTCCGCAGCTTCAGCTTCGCTAATTCTATCTGCGGCACCGTCAGTCAAAACACTCTCTTTTCTTCTTTTATCAATCTTTTTCAGCGTTCGTAAAATCCATGCTTCCTTTTCCGAAATCAGATGCTCTATTTGTTCTTTTGTCGCCTTATACGGGACTCTGACTTTTATCTCGCCTGTGGCGCTTATTTCTATACAAAAACTTTTTCTATCACTTTTTATAACATTGTACTTGTACATAAAATCCTAAAAGACAGGTGCATAAAATTTTATGCACCTGTAAGTCCTTATTTTTTCTTCTGCCTTTTTCTCTTTGCTTCTCGGTTAATTCGCTTCTTCGTATTCTTTTTCATCACGGAAAATCCGAATCTCCCCAAAGCTTTTTTCTTAAGCCCGAAATATTCTCCATGATTGTATGCGACCAATTCCGCCTTATCAAGACGAATTCTGCCGTCTTCATCAAATAGCTTTTCGTCTGCATGAACCCTTACAATCTCCGCTACGAACATGTCATGTGTCGGATATGTCTTCACCTCTATCAGCTCGCACTCAAGGTTTACCGGTGATTCCGCAATCATAGGAGCTGTAACTTTTTCGGCAGACATCTTTGTTAAATTGCACTTTGAAAACTTATCTTCTTTACTGCCGCTCCTAACCCCGCAATAATCAGCCGCTCGCGCCAAATCTTCCGTCACGATATTTATAACAAAGCATCCTGACTTGGAGATGAGTTCGTGCGAATACCTCGACTTTCTTATGGAAACATATGTAAGCGGCGGGTCGGAATTGATAATTCCCGTCCACGCTATGGTCAAAATATTGTCACGCTCCCCATCCGAGCAACTTACCATAACCGCCGGCACGGGATTAAGCATAGTACCCGGCTTCATAGAAATCTTTGCCATATTAATTCCTTTCTGCTACACGAGGTAAATTCCATCTAAAATGAGCCGCCAGAACTCTTATCAAAATAGTAACTATAAAACCTACAGCCATAGCGGTATTCCTATCGGTAAAGTCTGTAATCAAAAGAATTCCCGTCAAAAGCCCACCTAAAACGGATGCAAGCGCATAAACATGTTTTACAAAGACATATGGCATTTCGCACGCCATCATATCTCTTAGAACGCCGCCGCCTACGCCTGTGACAACCCCGAGAAACACCAGCAAAAACAGATGAGTCATATTATCGGAGTTAAAACCTACCATTGCACCGTCTACAGTAAACGCGGCAAGACCAACCGTATCAAACCAAAACAATGCTCTCTCAGGCATTATAGCAAAATAATCCTGTGTCTTACCTCGTCTCCAGTGCATCAATATGAAGGCGATATTTGCCGTAACTAATGATGCTACCAGATAAATAGGATTCTGAAATGAAAGCGGAGGGGTCATTCCGACGATAACATCCCGTATAATTCCACCACCTGTAGCCGTCACCAATGCCAGAATGTTTATACCGAAGATATCCATACCTTTTCGTGCAGCAACTGCGGCACCTGAAAGTGCAAAAGCAACGGTACCTATCATATCCATTATCTCTATAAATGTAAAATCGAAGCTCATCAGGCAATCTCCTTTAGATTTAATACAGATAATATTGTAACACAATATGCGGAATAAATTTATTTTTTTTGCGAGATGAGAAAAGTCATAAGCGTTTATTGCATTTTGCTGATAATCTGCTTCCTATCCCTTGAAAAAGTTGAACTAAAATCACGAGCAAAACAACGGCTATAATCATTACCAAGTATTTATACCTATAATATCCATAGTTTATCGCAATCTTTCCAAGCCCTCCACCGCCTAAAATTCCGCTCATTGCGGAATATCCGAGGATTGTGGTTATAGCTATAGTGAAATTTGAAATTAGAGATGGTACGCTTTCAGGAATCATCACCTTTGTAACAACCTGAAACGGCGAAGCTCCCATGCTTACAGCTGTTTCTACCGTATTTTGATTCAGTTCCCGCATACTGCCTTCTACAAGTCTTGCCACAAAAGGAAATGAAGCAATTACAAGCGGTACGACAGATGCCACAGTTCCCACAACCGTACCTACAATCAGCCTTGTTAAAGGAAATACAAGTATCATCAGAATCAGAAACGGCACCGATCTCAATAAGTTTATCATCACATTGATAAGCCCATATACAGTCTTCGGGATAGGTCTAATCCCGTCCTTTTCTCCCGTTACCAGTACTACCCCGAGAGGTAAGCCGATAGCAATAGCGATAGCTGTCGCAAGCACAGTTACATAAAATGTTTCCCAAATAGCAAGAGGAATTTCAGTTTTTATAATATCAAATGCTTCCTGTAAAACATCTGCTCCGAATATTTTTTCCATTAGTCGTCCACCTCTTTTCTCAGTTTATCCACATCTTCAACTTCCGCTATGACTCCGTCTTTTTCGTTTAGAAAGCTTAACGCTTTTTCAACATTATCACCGCGGTTTTCTATGCCCAGGAGCATTTTTCCATATGCTTTACCTCCTACTGTACGAGCAGATGCAAACAGAATGCTTGCCGGAATTCCAAGAGACATTGCAAGTTCTGCAATAAGCGGTGATTCTGTGGTTTCAGAATCATTAAAAGATACGGAGATAACTGCCCTTCCATCCCTATATGTGACCAAGCCCTGCTCCGCCTTATCAGGAAATACAAGGCGTTTACCCGCATCTGATTTCGGGGATGCAAAAATTTCTTTTACACTTCCGCTTTCTACTACACACCCTCTGTCAATTATGGATACTTTATTGCAAATCTTCTCCACTACCGACATTTGATGTGTGATTATTATCACGGTGATTCCAAGTTTTTTATTTATTTCTGCGATTAAGTCCAAGATTTGATTTGTCGTCTTGGGGTCAAGCGCACTGGTGGCTTCATCGCAAAGTAATACCTTAGGTTCTGTCGCCAAAGCTCTTGCAATGGCAATTCTCTGTTTCTGACCGCCGGATAACTGCGCCGGATATGTTTTTTCTTTGTCGGAAAGTCCCACAAGTTCAAGCAGCTGTTTACCACGCTTCTTTGCCTCACTTTTCTTCATTCCGGATAAATATAACGGAAAACAAATATTTTGCAGGCAATTTTTCTGCATCAAAAGATTAAAGCTCTGGAAAATCATTGTGATGTTTTGTCTAATTTTTCTAAGCTCTTTTTCGTTTAATTTTGTTATATCCTGATTATCTATCAGAATTTCTCCCTCGGTCGGGCGCTCCAGCAGATTTATACACCTTACGAGCGTACTTTTGCCGGCACCGCTCATTCCTATAATGCCGTAAATATCGCCATCATTTATATTGATGGCGATATTCTTAAGCGCGTCTACATTTCCGTCTTTGGTTTCAAAGCTCTTTGATAAGTTTTTTATTTCAATCATTTCGTCCCCATGCTACCTACGCTTCATATTTAACAATTTAAGCCGAATTCATGCCTAAAAGTATCTTTGTCCTTATTTTAATTTCTTCAATGAATCAAGCGATTTTGAATTCCCTGCGTAAAGCCCCATAGGTTCGTTATGTATGGACGCCACCGAAACAACCTTTGTTCCGTTTTGCTCATTGAAGTCATCCAGGTAAGGAAGATGCTGGAAGTAGTTTGCATCTATTTCTCCACTGTCAACCACCTTATTAGGCTGCACATAATCTGTAAATTCCTTAATCTCCAAAGTAATGCCTTTTTCCTCAAGGATTTCCTTAGCAAGCTTTAGTATATCCGCATGAGGTGTAGGAGATGCCGCAACCGTTATCTTTGTTCCTTTCAAAGCATCATAATCTACGCTTTCATCAAACCCGTCTCCTGCATTTTCAACAACGCTTACTACTCCTCCCCCATATTGCTTACTGATATAGTCCGCTACTTTTTTACTCTTCAGCGCAGCGACAAGGGCTTTGGTTTTATCGCTGTTTTCTTCACCTTCTTTTACCGCGACAATATTAGCGTATTTAGCACCGTTACCCTCTATCAAAAGTGAATCTTTTACAGGGTTAAGACCGGCATCAATCGCATAGTTTGAATTTATAACACCAAAATCGACATCTTTAAGCGTATTCGGAATCTGCGCAGCTTCAACTTCCTTAAATGTAATTCCATTATTATCTTCTATGTCTTTTATTGTGGCTGTGATACCCGCACCGTCCTTTAGCTTTATATAGCCCTTTGATTCGAGGAGCAAAAGAGCTCTTGCCTCATTTGTTGTATCATTCGGTATAGCGATGGTCACGCCCTTATCATCCTTGCCTCCGCAAGCTGTAAGTAAAACAGCTGAGAATGCAAGCACTCCTACTAAAACTAACACTTTTATCTTTTTCATAATTGCCTCCTTCTTAACTATTTGTCGGATTCTTCATATCTATGGAATGTTTCCACCCGTTTTCGATAGATAGATGATAACATCAAAACAAGCCTTAGTATAATACTATAGTTTTATAGTTTAATATAGTTAATAACTATAGCCTTGATTTACGCAAATTGACAGAATATACTTATTTGACTCATGTCACCTGAGGAAAACGATTTATATGACAGCGAGCATCCTGCTCGCTGTTTTTTGTTTTCGGAGTACAGAAAAACCCGCAAGATACATCTTGCGGGTTTGATTTAGTCTCTTTAAGATTCTTCTTAAATTAACGCTTACTGAACTGAGAAGCTCTTCTAGCTTTCTTAAGTCCGTATTTCAATCGTCTGAGCGATGATTTTCCTTGATATTCCGGGCTTTTTTGAGCCTCGGCCCCTCGGTTGTCCTATTCCTTAACCCAAAAAACAGGCCACTTTTACGAGGGGACAGCTTGATGAAATGCAGAATTTACTACATCGAATAGCTGTTCTGGTTTATTATACTTTACTCTTGCATAGATGTCCATAGTTGTCTTGCTGTTCTCATGTCCGGCAAGGT